>NZ_JBHLTS010000019.1:0-216197 GCF_042434235.1 Mucilaginibacter angelicae
ACTATAATTGGGAAAGGCCTCATCAGGGTATTAATGGTAAAAAACCTATTGAAATGGCATCCGTAAACAACAAATAAAATACCTGATTCTGTTACCGAATTACTAAACCCGTACAGCAATGACATAACGAGGGATCAAATTGGTAAAAGCCGGGATTAAAAAAATCCCAGCTTGTTCTTATTATATGAGATCAGCATGTTTTTAGTTTGACGGTAATGGCCAAGCATCATTTTATGATTTTCGCGACCAAAACCTGATTTTTTATAGCCTCCGAACGGTGCATGTGCAGGGTAAGCGTGGTAGTTATTTACCCAAACCCTGCCGGCCAGTATAGCGCGCGGCACCTGGTAAAGCTCATGCGCATCGCGTGTCCACACGCCGGCACCTAAGCCGTAAAGCGTATCATTAGCTATCGCGATGGCTTCTTCGGTGGTTTTAAATGTGGTTACACAGGCAACCGGGCCAAAAATCTCTTCCTGAAAAATGCGCATCTTGTTATTGCCTTTAAACAAGGTTGGCTGAATATAATAGCCGCCTTCCAATTCTCCATCCAGTTTTTTAATCTCGCCGCCGCAAAGTACCTCGGCGCCTTCTTCCTTACCAATTTTCAGGTAGGACTGGATTTTTTCGTACTGATCGTTGGAGGCCTGTGCGCCCATCATGGTACTTCCGTCAAGCGGATTACCCATAATGATGGCGTTGGTGCGCTCAATCACTTTCGACATAAATTTATCGTAGATATTTTCATGTACCAGGATCCTTGACGGGCAGGTACAAACCTCGCCCTGGTTAAGGGCAAACAGCACAGCACCTTCAATAGCCTTGTCAAAAAACTCATCATCGGCATCGCCAACCGATTCAAAGAAAATATTGGGCGATTTACCGCCAAGCTCCATAGTAACCGGGATGAGGTTTTCAGAAGCGTACTGCATAATTAGGCGACCGGTTGTGGTTTCGCCGGTGAAGGAAACCTTAGCAACCCTTGGCGATGAAGCCAGCGGCTTACCTGCCTCCGGACCAAAACCTGTAATGATATTCAAAACGCCAGGAGGCAAAATATCCCCGATCAGTTCCATCAGCACCATAATTGATGTTGGCGTTTGCTCGGCCGGTTTCACCACGCAGCAATTACCTGCGGCCAGCGCCGGAGCAATTTTCCAGGTGGCCATCAGCAGCGGAAAATTCCAGGGGATAATCTGGCCTACCACACCCAATGGCTCGTTCAAACAAATACTTACGGTATATTCATCATGTTCGGAAATGCCCCCCTCTTCGGCACGGATCACACCGGCAAAATAACGGAAATGATCAATCACTAATGGCAAATCGGCAGCACGGCATTCGCGGATGGCTTTACCGTTATCAATGCACTCTACAACGGCCAAAAACTCCAGGTTTGTTTCAATAACATCGGCTATTTTATTTAATAAAGATGCACGGTGGGCAGCTGAAGTTTTGCCCCATGTTGGGAATGCGGCATGGGCGGCATCTAAAGCCAGTTCAACATCTTCCTTTCCTGATCGTGCAGCTTTGGTGAACACCTTGCCATCAATGGGCGAAATGTTATCAAAATATTCGCCTTTAACCGGCGGAACAAATTTGCCGCCAATAAAATTGTCGTACTTATCCTTAAAGGATGGTTTAGAAACAGCGCTCATAATTTTTTATGTTTTTTTGGTAGTACTAATGTAGAGCTACCTCGCTGTAAGGCATTTGCATTATGCTCTCAAATGGTAGCACAATGGTCGCATTTTTTACGCCCGTTTGTTAATCAAAATAAGTATGCCTAATTTGGCTTAAATTATAAACGGCTATGAATAACAAAACCCTGTTATCTCCACTAAGCCTTTCACACGGAAAAGAACTGAATACCCTGATTGAAAACCGCAAGGCTTACACCATGAACCATTGTGAGCTCAACGTTTTTGAAACCTTTCAGCGCAGCGAACTGGTGCCCTTAACTTTTAGCGACCTGGTAATTACCAGCATGCTGCGGGGCAAAAAAGTAATGCACCTGTTTGATAAGCCGGGCTTTGACTACCTCCCCGGCGAAACCGTCATTGTTCCGCCAAATATTACCATGAAAATTGACTTCCCGGAGGCTACCATCAACCAGCCCTCGCAATGTACAGCCCTTGCCATCAATCACCAGGAAATTGCCGATACGCTTGATTTTTTAAACGAGAATTACCCGCGGGAAGATAAACGGGTATGGCAGCTAAACTACAACCAGTTCCACTTTTTTAATAATTACGAGCTTGCCCAGCTTATTAATAAACTCATCCGCATTAGTACCGGCGATGCTTTGACTAAAGATGTACTGGCCAACCTCACTTTAAAAGAATTGCTGATCCGCATTATGCAGATGCAAAACCTGCACGAGATCAGCGATAACCTGCATGAGCTATCAAGCGATAGTCGCTTTGCTTATGTGTTGGAATATATCAGGGTGCATTTAAGCGATAAGCTTAATATTGATGCCTTAAGCCAGATGGCCTTCATGAGCAAGGCCAGTTTTTTCCGGGCGTTTAAACATGAACTGGGTATTTCGCCGGTTGATTATATCATTAAGGAGCGCCTGCAATTAGCCAAGCAATTGATGAACAATCCTCATAACAGCATTTCCGAAGCTTGTTTTAAAGCCGGTTTTAATAACCTCAATTACTTTAGCCGGGCTTTTAAAAAGATAGAGGGTATTACGCCAAGTTATTATAAGGCGAAGTTGCGTGGCGGGCATTTGAATTGAAAATAAAATTGTCATTTCGACCGTAGGGAGAAATCTTATACGCCCTGTACGGCGGACTATACATTTACGCTTTTCGCACGTATAAGATTTCTCTTTCGCCCCCGTGCTCTATCCCATTGCGGCTCTATCGAAATGACAATTATTCATTATTGTGATATTCTACTCCTTCGGCAACCCATCCTCAAACCCACCATCCCCGCTACTCCCGGCGGTATCCAAATTCCAGGCTGAGGTTAGCAAATACGGCATAGCACCATCAGCATTCTTAGTATTGTAAGTACATTTAATCACCCTGCTTTCTCCCGGTGCTAATGAGATATAGTTATCACTGAAGATCACCGGTAAAATATCATCGCCACCCTGGCCTTTTAAAGCACGCAGATGCACAAAGAAAGCTACCGCGCTTCCTGTATTTTTAATATTTACGATGTATGAAGTACTATCCCCTTCGGCTTTGCTGGTTTGATTAACGGTCAGTTTGGTTTTGGGTAAGGATTGCAAGGCCGAATAATCAGCATAGGCCGATTGTGGTGTAGTAAACCAGTTTGATTTTTTCCAGTTCAGCTCATCTCCTTTTTTGGAGAGCCAGTACCAGTTGATGCTTTTGGATTCTCCGCCTTTATCACTCAGCTCGAGACGTAACAGGTAAGTATCGGATAAACCGGTAATAGCAGGCAGGGCGAACAATCTTTTGGATGCATCGGCACCAATATTGGCAACAACCGTTTTGTTGAATTTATTTGAACCATCCAGGTTATAAACATCTGCCTTAACCTTTAAGCCACTAAAAGTTTTCAGATACGAGTTGATCACCGCTACCTCATTTGTTTTGTACGAATACAGCACATGCAGCGGTTCCATGGCTTTTTTCATACCGAAATACGTACCTGCCGGGTACAGGTAATAATCATAAGTGTGCCAGATGATGCCCGGCCAGGGGTTACTGAGCATCCATTGCACTACACCTGTGGCAGTTTGGTATTTGTTTAATCCGTATGCTTCCATCATGGCGCGGTGTGCCTCATAGTTTTGAGCCTGCGCTTTAGCTACATAATTTTTGATGGATGCTGTTTCGCCGTAGCGACCGTAAAGTGCTTTGGTAAATACTTTTGTTGTGCCGAATGAGCCTGTGCCGCAATGGTAGTTCCAATCGGCCGAGGTTACGTTCAGTGAGTCTTTAGGAATAAACTTGATCAGGCTTTCATATGGCGGGATTGATGGCCCCGGCGAAATTTCTGTCGCAAAACTGTAAGTACCACCAAACTTTTTGGTAGCGTCGGTTTCCCAGTAAATAGGCGGCACCCACTCATATGGGCCAGCCATTTTCACGCCGCTGTAGCCCGATACTTTCGATTTACTTTCGTTGGCAGTTGCCAGCAGTGGGTTGGGCCATTTCAGTTGCTTTTCTATTTTCAGGTAATCGCGCTCAACCGAGGTATCAGTTGGTGGCATATCGCTGCCGTTGAGCCAAACAAACAAGCTGGCCTTGTTGCGCAGCCAGTACATTACACTACTGTCTGAAGCCATGGCAACCTTGCGCTCGGCGGCATCCCATTTTTCGGGGTGTTGCCAGGTGCCGCAGCACATCCAGCCGTTCATTACCATCAGGCCGTATTTATCGCACAGGTCATAAAAATTATCATCTTCCATTTTACCTTCAGAGCGTACAATATTCATATTCATATCCCGTACCAAACGAATCTCCTGCTCCTGTCTTTCTGTCGACCGGCGCTGAAAAATATCAGGCGACCAGGCCGCGCCTCTCAGCATAATAGGCTTGCCGTTAATGATAAACTGGCGCGATTGGTTCTCGTCAATAATTTTTGAAGTAAATTCCCTGATCCCAAAACTTTCGGCTACCGAATTACTCAGCTTTTTATCAACCACAGCCGAAACCTCAATGCGGTTCAGGTTTGGTTTACCATATTGCCATGGCCACCAGATGGATGGATCTTTAACGTTAAGTTGCTTAAACTCAACAGGCGAAAAATTAATATTCTTTGATTCATTAGCCAGCAGGTGTACCCTTTTCTCAAAGGCAATATTTTCGTTGATCTTACCTTTAATAACCGCGTCCTGTGGTTTGTTGGTATAGTTGGTTACCTGTGCATCTACGGTTAAATGAGCTACGGCAAGCGAAGGCAGATCAAAATCGGTAGTAACCAGTGGAAACTTAACGCCTACCTTGTTGTAGGTTTTCACCTCTACATTATTGATGATACCACCATTATAATCCTGGGGGTACGGGATCCAGTCGGCATAGTCAATAGCCAGGTCGCCATCACGTTTGTTTGGGGTGAATGGCCGCAGTACTTCAATAGCTAAAGTATTAGCACCACTATAGTTAATGTTTTTAGTGAGATCAAGATCAATGATGCGGTACGGGCCTTTTACCTTTGTTGAATCGGCTATTTTTACGCCATTGAGCCAAACATTGGCCTTATAGTTAATGCCATGCAGGCGAAGAATCACATTTTTGCCGTTTTCTGCGGCAGGCAGTGTAAATTCCCTCCTGAACCACCATGGCTTATCCAATTTTGGGTCGGCAAGTTTTTCGAGGTTCTTGCCCATGAAAGGGTCGAAATTATAAACATGGTTAGCCAGTAAACCTGCCAAAATGGTTGAAGGCACGCTTACCTTATACCAGCCCTGTGTATCAAATTTTTCTTTGGAAATTTCCGTAGCCGCGGCAGGTGCTGTAACTACCGACTGCATTTGCCAGTCATCCTTCAACAGCAGGTTAAAATTTTCTTGTCGCCCCTGTGCAAAAGCCCCTGCGCTGAGCAGGGCCATTGCCGACATTAATAATATTTTTTTCATGGTAGATCAGGTTTATTTCTGGTTATCGTAATACAAGGCAGCTGCACCGATGATGCCGCTGTTTTGCAGTTCTGAGATCTCAATTTTTATACGTTCAAGCGTTTTTGTGTAGGCAAAGGTTTTTACCTGCTGCCACATGGTATCTTTAAAATATTCAAAAGCATGGCTTACCGATCCGCCTAAAATGATCAGTTTAGGATCATAAGCATACATGACCATTTTTATTGCGTTACCTACATGGGTACCTAATTCGGCATAAAGTTCCAATGCACGGACATCACCGGCCTGTGCATCTTTAAATACCTGCACGCCATCTAATCCGTACACATTACTAAAGAACGAGCCGCTGCAATAGTATTCCAGGATATTATCGATATATGGAAAAAAACCGATCTCCCCGGCACCGCAATTGTGACCTGCATACAACTTGCCATTGGTGATAATGCCGGTACCAAGCCCGGTACCAAGAGTAACGCCAACCATACTGTCTGCACCTTTTCCTTTTCCGAAATACAATTCGCCTACAGCAAAGCAATTGGCATCATTGTTTACATATACCGGGATGTTGTAGCGTTCCTGCATCAGTTTTTTCAGGTGTACTTCCTTCCATGATGGGATGTACTGCACATCGTAAACAATCCCTTCGGCTACATCAACCACACTTGGCACGCCTATCCCGATGGCACTGGCTGTATCGTTTTGCAGCAGGGCATCAACAACAATATAAATATCGTTCAATACATCTTCAACACTGCCATCACTTTTTATCCGTTGGGATATAATATTGCTAATAGCGTTGTTATTGACCACAGCACCACGGATATTGGTAGCGCCCAGATCAATGCCTATAACTTTTATATTGCTCATTTATATGTTATGCTTTATTATCAAAAATAGTTTTATTGGTAACCAGTGGCTTAGCCCAAAAGCCAATACTGAGCATATAGCCGAATGTGATGTAGAGGAAACACATGCCTTCCCTTAATCCAAACAAACTGCCCAAACCACCAATCAATAATTGAACAACCGCTCCACCGATAATACCCGTAACCAGGATGCCTGCAAATGAACCATGATCTTCGGCTACCGAACTCAATGCCAAGGAAAATATGATTGGATACATTACCGACATAAAAAAGCCGACAATCGAAAATGAGTATAACGACGTTTCCTGGCCTCCGAATAATCCAAGCGTAAGGAAAATGAGCGCCAGGATAGTAAAGATCACCAAAAGTTTACGGCTATCCATGATCTTCAGTAAAAGCAAACCTAAAATGCCGCCTGCTGTCATCAATCCCCAAAAATAGGCTACCGCATTGGCACCCGTTGTTTGCGGGTCAAACTTGTGGTACTCCAATAAAAACTGTGACATCCAGTAGGATACGCCCTGCTCGCTGCCTACATAGCAAAACAGTGCTATAAAATAGGCTATAACTACAGGCTTTTTAAAAAGATCAACGTGGGTTTTCCATGGGCCGGCCTTTTCATCGTGTGCCAGCTCAACCTTAGGAAACTTAGATATCAGCATGATCACAAACATGGCCAAACAAATAACCGCGAACAGCCAGTATAGCGAAATCCAGGGCATGGTTGTGGGCACATGCGCTTCCAATAAAGGAAAAATACTGCCTTTACTACTACCCATATTTTTAACCATATAAGAGTAAACCAGCGGACTAACAAACGATGCCCCGCCAAATATCAGCTGTGCCAACACCGATGTAAACGCATAATTTTCTTCCCCACCCGATGTACGGAGCAACGGGTTGATCACCACCTGCAACATGGCCATGCCACAGCCAATTAAAAACAGGGATAGTATTGCAGTAAGATAGTTAGGATAAACAGCCAGCAACAACGAGCCAAAAAACGCCACTACAAACGCTGCAACCATAATGGTTTTCTCATTGTATTTTTGAACCAGCATACTCGATGGGATTGACATTACCCCATATGCAATAAAAAACGCAAAGGGTAATAACCCCGCCATTGCATCACTCAGTTTAAAATCTTTAATAAACTCGGGCGATAGCGGGCCGATGATATTGGTTAAAAAAGAGATAACGAAAAACGTAAGCATGATTAGCGTTACGATGTAATAGTTTTTTTTCATTAATTGGTTGATTATGGTTTGGTTCAGCGTTAACTAATATCGCTAAAAATCCTTTGGCCGGATAATTTTACAAAATCTTATTTAAATTGTTACACTTTCTTTTTAAAATATTTTAAAAAGTAAAAAAACAAGTCGCATAGTTGACTCACCCGGTCTACGCTTCGCTTGACCACCCTCTCTGCTTCGCAAAGAGAGTAGGGAAAAATAAGATGTAAAAATCCCCTCTTTACGCTTGCATAGAGAGGGGTGACAAGTGTAGCGATGTCGGGGTGAGTCGATATGGCGTGATCAATTTATAACCTATACTTTTTAATAATCTCCTAACACCTCCTTAACCTTAAATTATCCCTAATCAAAACATTTAAGGCACATTAATGTGTTAATGGAACAAACACCTGCCATATGACCCCAAAAAAAGAAAAAGAACTTACCTATATTGAAAAAGTATGGCACACCGTTGCCATTGTTGCTCTCCTGGTTGTAGTAATACTGATAGCACGCGTGGCTTTTAACGTATTGCTGATGATCCTGTCGGGCGCGCTCATTTCCACGTATTTTCACGGCCTGGGCGATCTGATAGAGCGCAACACCAAAATGCGCAGGCGTTATGCTATGATCATATCTGTGTTGGGTTCATTTTTGATTGTAGCAGGTTTGTTTTATTTGATGGGCACAACCATACAGCATCAGATAACACTGTTAAAAGATACGCTGCCGCATACGGTTAATAATTTTAAGGCCAAACTGGCATCAAATCCAACCGGACAGCAGATCCTTGATTATTTTTCGGGCGACAATGATCCTGATAAAGTTGTTGTAACTGTGCAGCACTTCTTCAGCACCAGCTTTGGTGTGCTCGGTGATATTTATATCATTTTATTTTTAACCATCTTTTTTACCGCCAATCCTGATGTTTATAAAAACGGTATCCTCATTTTACTATCCGATAAGAAAAAACAATTAGGCCAGGATATCATGGACAGGATCAGTATTTCGCTTAAAGGCTGGCTTAAGGGGATGCTGTTATCTATGGTATTACTGGGCGTGCTGCTTACCACCGGCTTAAGCATTATGGGGATCCCTGCTGCACTAATATTAGCCTTATTTGCAGGTATGTTAAAGATTATCCCCAATTTGGGTTCGGCTATAGCGATGATTCCCGGCGTTTTACTGGCGCTTACCATGGGCACTAATACAGCTATCATTGTGGCGCTTATTTATATCGTATCGCAAACTATTGTAAGCAACATCGTGGTGCCTATAGTACAAAACCGGATGATCAACCTGCCGCCTGCCCTTACCATCATCAGCCAGGTGGTTATGGGTACGCTTTCGGGGGTGCTTGGTATCATACTGGCTGTGCCTATTGTAGCTATCATTGTGATTTTGGTTGATGAGCTGTATGTTAAAAAACTTGGCGATGCTGAAGTAATAGCACACTAAACAATATGGCTTCATCAAAAAAATCGATATACAGCGCACTTATTGCCAATCTGCTGATAGCGATAACCAAATTTATTGCAGGTGTTATCGGGCGAAGCGGATCGATGATCTCTGAAGGGATCCATTCATTGGTTGATACGGCCAATGAACTGCTGTTATTACTTGGCTTGCACCGGGCACGAAGGGAGCCTGACAAAACGCACCCTTTTGGGTATGGCAAGGAGTTGTATTTTTGGTCGTTTATTGTATCTATCATGATATTTGGCCTGGGCGGAGGGTTATCCATTTACCAGGGCATTTTACATATCCGCGAACCCGAACCGCTTGGCAATCCTACGCTGAGTTATATCGTTTTGGGATTATCCATCATATTTGAAGGCTCATCGCTCATTATCGCCCTGAAAGAATTTAACGCAATAAGGGGCGATCAAAGCTGGTGGGATGCTGTTGTAAAAAGCAAAGACCCATCAACCTTTTTAGTGATGTTTGAGGATAGCGCTGCCGTTGCAGGATTGTTCATTGTTGGCATTTGCATGTTCCTGAACCACCATTATAATATCCCTGTACTTGACGGCATAGCATCATTATTGGTTGGGTTGATATTGGTTGGCGTTTCTGCCATACTGGCCCGGGAAAGCCGGAGTTTACTCATGGGCGAAGGGATTTCGTCTGAATCGAGGGCTAAAATCACTGCCCTTGTTGAACGTGACAGTACTGTTTTAAAAGTAATGCACATGCTGTCCACCTATCAATCGCCAGATGAAATTATTTTAATGCTGATCGTGGCTTTTAAGGAAGATCTTGATACACAACAGATCAATGAGGCTATTGACCGCATCCGCGATTGTATTAAGCAGGAATTTAGTTTGGTACGCTTTGTTTTGGTGCAGCCCGAAACATTTTCGGCAGAAATTACTGAAACAGGCAGCATACTTTAATTGTATATTAGCTATAACATTAAAAACATCCTACTCATGCAAGAACAAAAATTTCATTACGCAACGGTAACCGAAGCTATAAGCAAATTAAAAGAACAGGGCTATACCCATGAGTTTAGCCTTGAAGGTGATCATCTTAAAGCAGGTGAAGAAGTTTTCCCGGTAAAGGAATTTAAGATAGTCGACCTGTACCGCTATGAAGGACCATCTGACCCTGCCGATGAAGCTATTGTTTACGCGCTTGCATCAACCGATGGGGTTAAAGGCACGTTAGTAACAGGCTATGGGATCTCTACAGATGAGGCAACTATCGAAACACTTAAGAATTTACATTATAAATATCAACATGGCCAGCAATAATCTGGCCCTTTAACCATACCGGCTTTCGCGTCTGCCTGTGGTGATACTTTTACAGCATTTTATACCGATTAATTTTATGTATTTGGATTCCGGCATCAATATCGGTAATCTTGTGATACAATGAAAAGCCGGATATTATTTGCCTTTATCTTATCTGTTTTTGGCGTGCTGCAAAGCAATGCAAAAAGCAAAGTTGATACCATTTTTGCACCCAATCTAAAGCCAATTGGCCGCACACTCATTAACAATCAGCACAACTTAGCGCTGATTACTTCCGCCGCTCATTTCGGCTTTAGCTTTAAAGGGAATGAATGCGCCATATATGTAAGCATTGCGGATGCGGCTGGCCATAATTACCTGCAATACGAACTTGATGGTACCTATCAAAAAAGGATCAGGATAGACGGGAACTTGAAGACGCCGGTTATCATCAAAGCCAATAGCGCAGGCACGCACCGCATCTGGATCTATAAGGCTACAGAAGCAACATCGGGAGCTTTGATATTTTCAAAAATTGCTGCCGAAGGCATTAAAAACCTATCTATCCCCAAACTCCCGCTGATAGAATTTATTGGTAACAGCATTACCTGTGGAGCGGCGGCTGATGATTCAGAGATCCCCTGCGGCACCGGCGATTACCAGGACCATCACAATGCCTATATGGCTTATGGCCCAAGGGTAGCAAGGGCATTAAATACCAATTTTATTTTATCAAGCGTTAGCGGCATAGGTGTTTACCGCACCTGGAACAGGGACTCCCCTTCCATGCCATTGGTATATGAAAATGCTAACTTTCAGGAAAAGGATTCGCTGAAATGGGATTTCAAAACCTATCAACCTAAAATTGTAAGCATTGCCTTAGGCACCAACGATATGAGTAATGGTGATGGCACAGCAAGGGCAGCATTTGATACCGCCCGCTTTGTTAACGATTACGTAAAGTTTGTGCAGCTGGTGAAATCAAAATATCCCAAAGCTCAGATCGCCCTGCTTTCCAGTCCGATGATAAAGGGAAATTCAAGAGAAATATTACAAAGATGTTTGAGCAGGGTAAAAACAGCTATTGATGCGGGTTATCCTGCGGATAAACCTGTTTCTACATTTTTTTTCGAGCCAATGGAGGCCCATGGATGTTCGGGACACCCCAGCGTAGCCGATCACCAGATTTTAGCTGAGCAGCTTAAACCATTTTTTGCCGGTTTACTGAAGCAATAATAGCATCATCTATTTACTGCAGGTATAAAAGGTTAACCCGGATGCTGTTATAAGTTCACACTATAACACTATCTTCACCAAATGGCGGTAATTAGTAAAAGTGATATAATAGCAGCAACAGGTACCAGTAAATTCTCCTTTTTAAGCTCTGTTATTATGCGGCTGATGAAGATTGATAAATTCAACCGCATGATGGAGCAGGCCGGTGACCTGGAAGGCGTTGATTTCAGCAGGTTTATACTCAATTTTTTAGGCATTACCATTAAAGTTGATCCTGAAGATCTTGCACAGATCCCCGCAACCGGCAGTTTTCTTGCTGTTGCTAACCATCCTTTTGGTGCTATTGAATCCCTCGCACTACTTAGCCTGCTGGTTACAGCCAGGCCCGAGACCTTGTTCATGGGTAATTTCCTATTAAAAAGGGTGCCCAACCTTGAACAGTATGTTATTGCCGTAAACCCCTTTGATAGTATTAAAGATACTTCAAGCATTACAGGATTAAAAACCACGCTTCATAAACTGCGTTCGGGCGTACCTGTCGCGATATTTCCGGCAGGAGAAGTTTCGGCTTTTGACTTTAAAACCAGGAAAATCACCGACAGGGAATGGCATCCGGTGGTAGGTAAAATCATGGAGCGGGCAAAAGTACCAGTATTGCCGGTCTATTTTTATGGCGATAATGGTATCGGGTTCAGTTTGCTCCGGTATATTCATAAATCACTGCAAACTGCAATGCTGCCCGCCGAGCTCTTCAATAAAAAAGGTATGTGCCTGCATGTCCGTATCGGGAAACCAATATACCCTGCAGAATCCGTACAGGTATCCCAGGCATGCCAATTGTTAACCGCCAGCAGGGCTGCAACCTACGCGCTTAAGGAAGTTTCTATTTAAAATACGGCTACCCGTTAACAAATAAAAAAGGCCGCTCTCTTCCGAAAACAGCCTCCTTTATTGTTATTTAAGGGGTATTTATATGCTGCCTCCAATGATTGTTAAATCGGTGAGAGGCGTTAACATATTGCTTAATTAAATATATTCCGCGCCAAATCTGCTCTTTATATCGGCAACAATTTGTTTTACGCTTTGCTCCTCATTTCGCGGACAGATGAGCAGTGTGTTGTTAGCTTCAACCACAATGTAATTGTGTAAACCCTGCAGTATTACCAATTTATTATCAGGCATATTTACCACACAATCAGATGAATTGTACATGATCACTTTTTCATTTGGGGTTACCGAGTTACCTGTTCCATCCTTTTCGGATAGTTCATATATAGATGCCCAGGTGCCCAAATCGCTCCATCCAAAATCTGATGGCAGTACATAAACATTATCTGCCTTCTCCATCACACCATAATCTATTGAAGTATTGATGCAATGCTGATAAGCCTGGTTGATATGCGCAACCTCCTTTTCTGTATTATATACCAGCCTTGCATCAGCAAAAATATCATGCAAATCGGGCATATATGTTTCAAAGGCTTTTAATATCGCCCTGGCCGACCAAACAAAAATGCCTGCGTTCCATAAAAAATCGCCGCTTTGAATAAAGCTTTTGGCAATATCCAGCGTTGGCTTTTCGGTAAAGGTTTTTACTTTGTGGAAGTCGTTGTTTATAACACTGCCATTATATTGAATGTAGCCGTAACCGGTATCAGGTCTTGATGGTTTAATACCTAATGTTACCAGGCAATGGTGTTCACCAGCTGTTTGTAACGATTTTTCGAGGGAGCTTACAAAGGCATCCTCATCAAGGATCTGCTGGTCTGATGGTGCCACAACAATCACAGCATCCGGGTTCAGGCTTTCTATTTTAAAACAGCCGTAGGCTATACATGGAGCAGTGTTGCGCATTACAGGCTCAGTTAATATTTGCTGATCTGTTATATCCGGAAGCTGCTCCTTTACCAGTTTGGTATAACTTTCATTGGTTAATATGAAAATGTTTTCTTTGGGGCAGGTTTTAGAAAGGCGCTGATAAGTATCCTGTATCAAGGTTTTTCCGCTGCCAATAATATCGATAAATTGTTTAGGGTGCGATGTACGGCTTATAGGCCAAAAACGGCTTCCGATGCCCCCTGCTAAAATTATTGCGTAATAGTTTTTGTTCATGTGTTGCTTTAATGTTGATTAACAGAATTAAATTGTACATGATTGGCGTTGATCTTACCCAAAAAATCCCGGTAGGCAAGCCGGATGCCTTCTTCCAGCTCAACCGAATGTTTCCAGCCTTTACTGTGCAGTTTTGAAACATCCATGAGCTTCCTTGGCGTGCCGTCGGGTTTTGAAGTATCAAAGCTAATATTACCGGTGTATCCTACCACTTCTTTAATCAGTAAGGCAAGGTCACTAATGGCTATATCTTCCCCGGTTCCGATATTTACCAGGCCGGCTTCATTATAGTTTAACATCAAATAGTAGCAGGCTTCGGCAAGATCATCGGCGAACAAAAATTCGCGTTTGGGCGAGCCTGTCCCCCATATCGTTACATCTGCCAGTCCCTCCGTTTTAGCTTCGTAAAACCTGCGGATCAATGCCGGTAAAACATGCGAATTTTGCGGGTGATAATTATCGTTATAACCATATAAATTGGTTGGCATAACGGAAATATAATTGCAGCCGTACTGCGCCCGATAAGCATCGCACATTTTTATACCGGCAATTTTGGCAATGGCATAGGGCTCGTTTGTAGGCTCAAGCGGCCCTGTCAGCAGATAATCTTCCTTTAAAGGCTGCGGGGCCATTTTAGGGTAGATACAGCTTGAGCCCAAAAACATGAGCTTTTTTACGCCATTGAGGTACGACTGATGGATCACATTATTCTGGATCTGCAAATTATCATACAAAAATTCGGCGCGGTAAGTATTGTTAGCTACTATACCGCCCACTTTTGCAGCAGCCAAAAAAACATAATCAGGCTTTTCTGCGGCAAAAAAAACGGCAACCTGCTGCTGATCTCTCAGGTCGAGCGTTTCAGAAGTGCGGGTAACAAAGTTTGTAAAGCCCTCTTTAACCAGTTTACGGTATATGGCTGAGCCAACCATACCGCGATGCCCCGCAATGTATATTTTGGCGTCCTTTTCCATTATTCAAACTGGTTTTTAATGGCATAACCGGAATCTTTTAACAGCTTTTCTCTTTTAAACAAATCCACATCCGAGGCAACCATCTCACTTACCAGGCCCTTTAAATTGTATTTAGGCGCCCAGCCCAAAAGTGTTTTTGATTTCGTTGGATCGCCTATCAGCAGGTCGACCTCGGTAGGGCGGAAATATTTTTCATCAACAGCAACCACTTCCTTACCGGTTTCAAGCTGGTATTCAGGATCGCTGCAGCTTATTACGTAACCTTTTTCCTTTAAGCCGCTGCCAATAAATTCAATCTCGATACCCAGCTCGGCAAAAGCCATTCTTATAAACTCACGTACCGCAGTTGTAATACCCGTGGCTATTACATAGTCGGTTGGGGTATCCTGTTGTAATATCAGGTACATAGCCTCAACATAATCTTTGGCATGGCCCCAATCGCGCCTTGCATCAAGGTTCCCCAGGTATAGTTTATCCTGTAAACCCATGGCTATTTTTGCTGTAGCACGGGTAATTTTACGGGTTACAAAGGTTTCACCACGCAAAGGACTTTCATGGTTGAACAAAATACCGTTGCAGGCGTAAATGCCATAAGCTTCGCGATAGTTTACCGTTATCCAGTAAGCGTACATTTTTGCTACGGCATATGGCGAGCGGGGATAAAACGGTGTGGTTTCAGATTGCGGTACAGCCTGCACCAGGCCATAAAGCTCGGAAGTTGAAGCCTGGTATATCCTGGTTTTTTTCTCAAGCCCAAGGATCCTGATAGCTTCCAGCAATCGTAAAGTACCAATGCCATCGGCATTGGCGGTATATTCAGGAGTTTCAAAACTCACTTTAACGTGCGACATAGCACCCAGATTGTAGATCTCATCCGGTTGTACCTGTTGTATGATCCTTATTAAATTGGTTGAATCGCTTAAATCGCCATAGTGTAAAACCAGGTTAATATCTTTTTCGTGCGGGTCCTGGTACAAATGGTCAATCCTATCGGTATTAAACAGCGAACTTCTTCTTTTTATACCGTGAACCTCATACCCTTTTGATAATAAAAGTTCGGTAAGGTATGCGCCATCCTGGCCGGTTATTCCGGTTATTAATGCTACTTTTTTCATTTGTAAGGTCAAGTTTAAGTGTATAATAATATTTCAATATCGGGTTGATACCATGCCTGTAGTATAAGCACATCATCAAAATTGTTGTTTAAAAACCCCGGTATCAGATACAAGATTTGTTAGCGGCCAGATGAGGCCGTTTCATGAAAAGGGGAAAGATGATGCAGGTCATCTCAACTATATATCGGACGGCCAATCTGCCCCGCGTTTAATAGTTACAATTTCTTTAAGGTACAGCGATGTTACCTTGAATGGTTGTACCGCTGTACCTTTTAATTTAAAACTCCTACTTATTGTAATAAGTAAAGTCTTTATGATGTATTTCCTGTTCAGGTAATGATTTGAAGTATTCTAAAGTGATCTTCAAACCTTCACTCCGGGATACTTTTGGTTCCCAGCCCAGTATAGCCCTGGCCTTGCTGATATCCGGGCGGCGCTGTTTCGGGTCATCCGTTGGCAGTGGCAGGCTAATCAGCTGCTGATCGGTACCCGTCAGCTTGATAATCTCCTCTCCAAATTGTTTGATCGTAATCTCATCCGGGTTACCGATGTTCATCGGCTGGGCATAGTCGCTGTGCAGCAACCTGTAAATACCTTCTACCAGATCATCTACATAACAAAACGACCGGGTTTGTGAGCCGTCGCCGAACATCGTCAGCGGTTCGCCCCTTAGCGCCTGCCCGATGAAAGCCGGCAATACCCGCCCGTCGTTCAGCCGCATCCTTGGCCCGTAGGTATTAAAAATCCTGATGATCCTTGTTTCCAGCCCGTGAAAGGTGTGGTAGGCCATCGTGATGGCTTCCTGGAACCTTTTAGCTTCGTCATATACCCCTCTCGGCCCTACCGGGTTCACATTGCCCCAGTATTCTTCCGGCTGAGGGCTGATGTTCGGGTCGCCATATACTTCTGAGGTGGAGGCGATCAGCATCCTGGCCTTCTTGTTCCTGGCCAGGCCCAGCAGGTTATGTGTGCCCAGTGAACCTACCTTCAATGTCTGGATCGGGATTTTTAAATAGTCGATCGGGCTTGCAGGTGAGGCAAAGTGCAGGATATAGTGCAGCTCGCCCGGTACAAACACAAACGTTGATACGTCATGGTTATAAAACTCAAAGTTCTCCAGCTTGAACAAATGTTCGATATTTCTCAAATCGCCCGTGATCAGGTTATCCATCCCGATCACATGGTAACCTTCTTTGATAAACCTGTCGCAAAGGTGCGAGCCTAAAAAGCCGGCTGCCCCTGTGATCAGGATCCTTTTTCTTTCTGTCATATGCTTACTGTTTTACGGCCAATGCTGTTGTAATAAAATCCATACTCTTTCATCCTGTCCAGATCATACAGGTTACGGCCGTCAAAGATCACCGCTGCGTTCAGCTTTTCCTTCATAAAGTCAAAATCGGGCGTACGGAATACCGGCCATTCGGTCACGATCAGCAGGGCATCGGCGTTATCCAAGGCGTTATACCTGTTGGTAGCATAGGTTATTTTATCCCCAAGCAGTTTTTTAACGTTCGGCATGCCTTCCGGGTCATAGGCGGTTACCGTTGCCCCGGCTGCTAACAGCTCATCAATAATGTACAGGGCCGGTGCTTCGCGGATATCGTCCGTTTCCGGTTTAAAGGCCAGGCCCCACAAGGCAAAGTGCTTGCCTTTTAAATTCTCTTCACCATAATACTCACGCATTTTTACTACCAGGCGTTTCTTCTGGGTTTCGTTCACTTCCATCACCGAATTCAGGATCTTGAACTCATATTTGTTTTCTTCGGCTGCTTTGGATAAGGCCTGCACATCTTTAGGGAAACAGCTGCCGCCATAACCCACACCCGGGAACAGGAAGCGTTTGCCGATGCGGGCATCTGCACCTACCCCTTTGCGCACCATATCCACATCGGCGCCTACCAGCTCGCACATATTGGCTATCTCGTTCATAAATGTGATCTTGGTGGCCAAAAATGAATTGGCTGCATATTTGGTCAGCTCGGATGAGCGTTCGTCCATGTATAAGATCGGGTTGCCCTGGCGCACGTAGGGTGCATACAGGTCGCCCATTACCTGGCGGGCTTTTTCGTCCCTGGTGCCGATCACCACCCGGTCGGGTTTCATGAAATCTTCTACCGCTACCCCTTCCCGTAAAAACTCGGGGTTGGATACCACTGCAAAAGGCACATCGGTATTGGCTTTCATTACGGCGGTTACCTTATCGGCCGTACCTACCGGCACGGTTGATTTGGTTACGATCACCTTATATTCGGTGATCAGTTTGGCTATATCTTTTGCTGCGCCAAGCACATAGCTCAGATCCGCTGCGCCATCGGCCCCCGGAGGCGTTGGCAGGGCTAAAAATATAACTTTGGCCGGTGCTATCGCTTCGGCAAGATTGGTCGTAAACGTTAACCTTTCCTGTTTGATGTTACGGTGGAACAACAAGTCAAGCCCCGGCTCATAAATAGGCATTTCACCGTTGCGCATCTTGTTTACTTTTTCTTCTACTATATCTACACAGGCTACTTCGTTCCCTGTTTCGGCCAAACAGGTTCCCGTGACAAGGCCTACATAACCAGTACCAATTACTGCTATCTTCATAGATTATTCTGTTAGTTTATCTGTTTTTATTAAGTAAGATCATTTTACTAAAACATCGTTCCACAAGCTTAACGGGTAAGTACCGTTTTCAACCAGCTTTGAGATGCTTTCCTGAACAATAGCTTTATCATTTACATAAGTTACACCAAACCATTTTGATTTTGTAGGTATCACCTTAAAGCTTGCAGTTCCTGTTTTTATCAATTCATCGGCAACCAGCGGAATATAAAATTCGGCTTTAGGCTTATCCTCATTGGCCTGTACAAACCTGGTAAACATTGGCTTGCTTTGCTCAAATACAGCCGGGGTAAATCCCCAAAAATTCATTGATACACGGGTATCAACCGGTACATCGTGTTCGCCGGTTTCATCCCTGTAGGCTATGCCGCCGTCTTCTTTAAAGTAAACTTCGGCACGCTCATTTATCTGCACCATATTCCCGTTTTCATCTACCTTACACACCCCGCGCGATACTGAACCGTTTTCAGAAAGTGTATTATTGATCTGGTAACCTATCAATGAATATTGATCTTCAGCAACCTCGGTAGTTAAAAACTCAACCATTTTTTCAAATGCATCATAGCCGTAATAATCATCAGCGTTGATCACACAAAATGGTTCTTTAACCGCATCACGCGCTGCTAAAACAGCATGTGCAGTGCCCCATGGTTTTGCACGCTCAATGGTTTTATCAATGCCAAAGGGTTTAAGGTCATAGCTTTGAAAAACATAATCAGTTTCAATCAATCCCTGTAATTTGGGTTCAAATATGGCTTTAAAATTATCGGCAAATTCTTCGCGGATAATGAAGCACACTTTTCCAAAACCTGCTTTAATTGCATCGTAAATAGAATAATCAATTATGGTTTCACCGTTGGGGCCAAAACCGTCGATTTGTTTCATGCTGCCGTAGCGGCTGGCCATACCTGCGGCCAGGATAAGTAAGGTTGGTTTCATAATGTTTACTTTAAATTTTAGTTTTTAATAGATATAAGAATATATGGTCACCATAATTGAAACATGGTGATAGTTACCAGACCAGGTAACGTAGTTGAAAGAAAAGAGGGATTATTTTAAATACTCTTCGTAATATTTTGTAATGAGCACTTGTTCATGAAATGTTGTCCTGATAATTTCACGGCCATGCTTGCGGATGTGATCTAATTTTTGTTTCCCAAGATAGGCTTCGTTCAGTTTTTCGATAATGCTGTCAATATCTAATGTACATACCCAGCCAAGGTTGTTTTCGCTCACAAAATTTGACAGCCCCACATCTTCAGAAACTAAAACAGCAGTACCCATATGCAGCGATTCAACCACCACATTTGCGAAGTTTTCATTTAGGGAGGTAAGGATAAACAAGTCTGACTGATTAAGGCGTTCAAATTTTTGCTCCCGGTTTACCCAGCCTATCCATTCAATTTTTGAAGCAATATTCAACTCATCGGCAAGTTGCTTCAATTGCTGGATGTACGCTTCATCACCATCTCCGGCAATAACAAGTTTAAGGTTAAATGAAAGCTGGCTTATAGCGGTAAACAGCTTTTCAAGCCCTTTTTTATGATGAATACGCGACATGAAAATAACAGTGAAGCACTCATTATTAGTTTCCTTTATTTCGATATCGGGCAATGACAAAATGTTGGGTAAAACGAAACCCTCCCATTCCGGAATCAGCTTCCGGCATTCAACATATTCGGACTGGGCGGTGGCGTGCAGTACGCATTTCTTTAAAATTTTGCGTCCTCCAAACTTATGGATCATTTTTTTATAGCCGCTGTTCCCTGTTTCAAACACATACTCGCTCAACATACCGCGGGGGGCCAAAATCACTTTGGTTTTGCTGAATAAAGCAATCCGTGCAGCTACCACACTTAAAATGCTCCACCAGGAATGGATGTGGATCACGTCGTAATGGTTAGCTGTTTTGATAAGCCTGCGCCATAATGCAGGGCTAACATGTGTATGATCGCCGGTGATGCGTTTAAAATAAGTTACATTAACCCCCTCTACATCCATTACAGTGCCGGGTACTACATCCAGTTCGGTTTTACCGTTAGCAGTGGTGGTATAAACATCAACATTATGCCCGTTAGCCGCTAATCCCTCGCATAAACGTGATACAGATTCAGTAGGCCCTCCGTATCCGTAAGCAGGTTTATAAGCAGGTATAATGTGCAGTATTTTCATAATGTATTGTTAGCTGTAAAGGAACGCAAATATGCGCCTGTTAATGGATTATTTAGCGAGATGTGATTTTAAATCGTCCTGGTTAATGACTAAAGACGGCTCGGGTTCCGGTTTTTCAGCAAGTTTTTCGTCTTCAATCAATCGTATAGCAAGTAAAATCTCAACCATTGTTCTTTGAAGGGTGTAGTGCCAGCCCTCCCAGCCGTTAAAGATCAACCTTTTAACAAACAGGCAATGAAAAAAAACTAAAAAAGGCGCCAGTACTTTTGTCTTACGGATCTTTGCACTCATTGGCATTCCTGCAGCCGGTGAGCTAACCAATTTTTTGCTTTCCTTAATAGCATAGCCATCCTGGTTATTTAACCACCGTGACAGGGATTTACGGTCGTCATGTAAAATATACGACTTGTACTTACCGGTTGTGCCATTAACTTTTAAACGCTGTGTATGCCCGTCATCAAAATAGATACATTTATCAATATCAAATAAAACAGGGCGGGGTGTTGTATTGTCTCCAAAAAGTTTTCTCCCGAAAACCAAAAAACTAAACGTTGTTTCATAAGCAGTATCCTGCGGATCAGCAACTATGTTTTTTGTTTCCTGTGTAAACTCGGGGGTAAGCACATAATCGGCATCAAGCGTTAATGCCCATTTGCTTTTAAGTAATGAAAGCCCGTAATTCCACTGGTTGCCGTGCGTATCAAACTTGCGTTGAAAAACTTCAACATTGGGATAAGAATTTGCGATATCCAGTGTAGCATCGGTACTAAAACTATCTAAAATAACAACCCTTTGGAGCCAGGTTAACCTGTCAAGAACCCTTCTGAGGTTCGGCTCTTCGTTTTTAGTTAAAATTAATGCGGTAATTAAAGTTGATGAGGTTAATTCCATCCTACTAATGTTATGTTATTTAATTAAGTAAATGTTATTGTTGATGTAAAGTTTTGCCGAACTGTTTGTTATTTATAACCAGCTGCCTGCAATTCAAATAATTCGGCATAGCGATGGCCTTTTTGTAAAAGTTCTTCATGGCTTCCTATCTCCAGGATTTCACCTTTATCAAGTACGATGATCCTATCAGCCATACGTACGGTTGAGAAACGGTGAGAGATCAATACAGCGGTCTTTTTCTCGGTGATATCCGAAAAACGTTTAAACACCTCATATTCCGAGCGTGCATCTAAGGCGGCTGTAGGTTCATCGAGGATCACTATCTGCGAATTACGCATGTAAGCCCTGGCCAGTGCTACTTTTTGCCATTCGCCGCCCGATAATTCAAAGCCGGTGTCGAAATGAGTGCCTAACATTTGCTGGTATTTATTGGGCATCCTGTCAATTATAGGATGAGCAAGACTTTGCATTGCTGCGTCGGTAATAAGATCTTCTCTATCAATTTCCGATATATCTCCAACAGCTATATTTACTGATGCAGACATTTGATACTTAATAAAATCCTGGAAAATGATGCCCATTTGCTTCCTGATATCATCAATATTATACTCCTTCAAATCATAGCCGTCGAGCGTTATGCGGCCTTCTGTTGGGTCATACAGCCTTACCAGCAGTTTTACGAGGGTAGTTTTACCAGCCCCGTTTTCACCCACCAAAGCAAGCTTTTCGCCAGGGCGAAGGGTGAAATTCAAATGCCTGTTGGCCCATTTTTCAGAGTTGGTATATTTAAACCCGACATCCTCAAACGTGAAGCCCGAAATAATAGGGTCAGGAAAGGGCCGCGGATTATTTGGGATGGTGATAGTGGGCATGATGTTAAAGAAATCAAAATAATCTGTGAGGTAAATAGCCCCCTGGGCAACTGCATTAAAGCGCTTGGCACTGCTTTGCACCAGGCCGCCCAATTGCCGTATCGTACCTAATAAAAGTGTGAGCCCGCCTATTGTTAAACTCCCATGCAGCACCTGCTGCACAATGTAAAAGAACACCAAATAAAACCCAACTATGCCCGGAATACTTATAAGAGAACTGATGATCAATCTTTTAACCCCAAACTTCCGCTTGGCATTGTAAAGATCGCGGGAGATGTTTTTAAACCGGTTTATGAAAAATCCCGAAAGATCAAACAATCTAACTTCCTTGGCTGCAACATCGCTGCTTGCCACCAGGCTTAAGTAATCCAATTCGCGCCGGGCCTGGGTTTGGCTGCGTAATAACGTATAGTTTTTGTTATTGAAATAAAACTCGCCTAATAAGGATGGCAAAGTAACCGATAACAGGATCACGATGATCCAGGGATTAAAGGTTACCAATACAACTATGTATGAAATAATGGTGATGAGGTCCTGCACCTGGCTAAATAAGTGCGTAAGCAAAATTGCACGGCCTGTGGTTTGCTGCCTTGCCCTTTCCAGCTTGTCGTAAAACTGAGAGTTCTCAAACTGTACCAGGTCCAGTTTTGCAGCGTGCTGCATGATCATGTTGGTGGTATCGTTTGTAAGGCGCTCGCCCAAAAGCTCATCAATAAGCGAGGTAACTTTTCCAAGTATAATTAACAACAGGATGAGGATAAACTCAATGGCAATTAATTTCCAGAGATAATCGTACGGCAGCGCCCTGTTGTGGGTTATGGCAATGGCTTCATCAATTATATACTTACTTACATTAAGCAAACCAAGCGGAATAATTGCCTGCATTATCCTTATCAGGATATTATATGATGTTAACCGGGGGCTAACTTTCCAAACCAGGCTAAAAAACTTTGGCAGATTACGGTATGCAACCAATCTGTCCCGAATTGTTAATCCCATGCTTTTTCTACTAACCTAAATAATGTTGTAATATTTCAGAAAACTCCCTTGCATTTAACTCATCAAAAATTGTTGAATGCTCTCCCTTAACCTCATGAATTTTAACAGATTGGGCATAGTTTTTCCAGGCATGTTTGTTTTCAAAATTAACTTCCAGTTCTTTGTAAATGATCTTGTTAACCTTATCAATAAAATAGTACTGCTGCGTAGCATTAAACAAAACTATCTCGCCAGTGTAAGGCTTTATCTGGTAATTGTCTGCTGCTGTTTTTATTTGCAGGGTAATCCTGTCAAAAATATCCTGGTCAATATTTGCCAGTTTTGATTCGGTATTGGTAAACAACGGGCCTATTTTTCTTGCCTTATACATCAGTGCCTGTTTAGGGTGCTTCATTAACAGGAAGATCTCAAATTTCAATTTGGTAGATATTACCGAAACTGACCTTTTAACTAAAGATGATAAATTATTGCTATGCTGCTCAGTAACAGCATCCACCAATGGCTTTGCATCCGCATCAAACATAGCAAGCATTGATACCTTTTTCCCTTTGGCCTGAAGCTGATTGGCCATTTCAATGGCTATCATACCACCAAGACAATGGCCTGCTAAGGCATATGGGCCATAAGGATTATCTAACAGCATTTCTGTTAAATACCTTTCGGCAATCCCCTCAATGGTATCCGGAAAATCAGCAGGATTACTGATGTGCAAAGGCTGCTGCAACCCGTAAACAGGCTGCTCAGGGTCAAGCAGTTTTACAAACTCCTTAAATTTAAAGGCTGTGCCCCCGGCCCCGCAAACAATATAAAGCGGTGTTTTATTGCCTGTAGTTTTTATAGGGATAAGCGATTGCGTAAGATCGATATTTTGATTTTGTGACCTGCGGTAAAGCTTGGCAATTGTTGGATGCAGAAACAGGTCCCTGATGGTAATGTTGATTCCCATCTCCTTTTTTACTGCAGCTATCAATCGCATAGCTAATATCGAATGGCCGCCCAGTTCAAAAAAGTTATCATGGATACTGATCTTATCAATCCCTAAAAGGCGTTGCCAAATCGCCGCCAACCCTTCTTCTGTATTATTGCGCGGCGCCACATAGTTATAAGTTAACTGCTCTGCCATATCAACATCAGGCAGGGCGCGTTTGTCGATTTTGCCATGTGTTGTTACCGGAAATTTATCAAGCAGCACCCATAATTTGGGTACCATATACTCGGGTAACTGGTCTGTAAGGTATGATATCAGGGCCTGCTTGTTATAAACGCCATCTGTAGTTACATAGGCTATTAACCGGTTTACGCTATCAATGTCGGGTTTTGACAATACAATTACCTGCGATACCAGGCCGCTTTGCAACAGCACATTTTCGATCTCTCCTAATTCTATACGATAACCGCGGATTTTCACCTGGTCATCTATCCGGCCAAGATATTCGATGTTACCATCTGGCAGCCAGCGTCCCAAATCGCCTGTGCGGTACAACCGTGCACCGGAATCATTGGAAAACGGATCATTGATAAACTTCTGCCTTGTTAACTCCGTCTGATTCAGATATCCGCGGGCTACCTGGATTCCGCCAACACAAATCTCACCGGTTACACCCACCGGGTTTAGCTGGTTTTCTTTATTCAGGATATAGATATTTCCGTTATCTATTGGTTTACCTATAGTTATAACGCCGTCAGGTCTTATCGGGTCATTAGTAAGCGAGGCACATACGGTAAATTCCGTCGGCCCGTATCCATTGAACAACATTATCCCCTGCGATTGTATTTGTTTACCTACAGCCTCATTTAAAGGCTCACCTGCCGACATGATAATTTTAAGGGTATCAGGCACATTTTCAATGAACTGTTGAAAAGTGGGTGGTAATATAGCTACCTCAATCTTTTGGCGACTCAAAAGCTGCCCAAATTCATCGGCAGATAAAAGGGATTCTTTTGTACACATCACCAGGCAGCCTCCTGATAAAAGGGTACTGAAGATCTCAACACATGAGGCATCAAAACCAAATGAAGCAAATTGCAGGAACCGTGTGCCCTGCTCCAATTTCAAATGATGTTTAAATGCCAATACAAGGTTAACCACACTACGGTGTTCAATCATTACCCCTTTTGGCCTGCCGGTAGAGCCTGATGTATAAATGATATAGGCAAGCTGCCCGGCATTAACCGATGTATTTAGTTCTGTATCATCATACTTTTCAACTTCGGCCCAATGCTTATCAAGCTCAACTACCTGAATACTTGTTTTTGCAAATTTGTTACTGCAATTGCTACTACTAACTACCAAACCGGCGCCCGTATCTTTCAGCATATAATCGATCCGATCCTGCGGATATTCGGGATCAAAAGGTACATATACCCCACCGGCTTTCATCACCCCCAGTATACCTATTATCATTTCAATGCTGCGCTCGGTGCAAACAGGTATTATGGTTTCTGTTTTTACACCCTGTACCTGCAGGTATTTTGCCAGGCTGTTTGCTTTATCATTAAGCTGCCCGTAGGTTATCGTTTCATCCTCAAAGGTTACAGCTACAGCATCCCGCGTTTGAGCTACCTGCTGCTCAAAAATATCCAGAACGCTTTTATCTGCAGGATAATCTGCATCTGTTGCGTTAAAGATCTTTATTTGCTCCTCTTCCTCAGCTGAACTCAGCATATTGATATGCCCGATTATTTCGGTTGGAGTTTGGACAACAGATTGCAGGATAGCGGTAAAATGACCGATCATGCGCTGCATGGTTTCGGTTTTAAAAAGATCGGTATTATAGGTCAACCCTCCTACCAGGCCATCTGCAGTCTCAACCAGGTTTAAGCTGATATCGAATTTAGATGTGGTATCCTCTGCTGTTTCGGCGCTTAATGTTACGTCGGCCAGTTTCAGTTCAGGTATTTCGGGCGTGTTTTGAAGCGTAAACATTACCTGGAACAGCGGACTATGACTCATATCCCTTTCCTTTACAACGGCTTCAACCACCTTTTCAAAAGGCACTTCCTGGTGGTTATAAGCTTCGAGGGTTGTATTTTTTACCTGCTCAAGCAATTTGGTAAATACTTCACTACCCTGCACATTATTTCTTAAAACCAGTGTATTGATAAAAAAGCCTATCAAACCTTCAATTTCCTGGTGGCTACGACCTGAGACCGGTGTGCCCACACTTATATCCTCCTGCCCGCTGTAACGATAAAGGAGTACTATAAATGCCGAAAGCAATGTCATATAAAGCGTTGTTCCCTGCTTGCGGCTTAAGGCATTTAATCCGTTTACCAACTCCTTATTGACGAAAACTGCTTCAGTTAAACCCTGGTTGCTTCTGATCACCGGTCTGCGGTAATCAGTTGGCAGCTGGATGGCAGAAATGCCTTCAAGCTTATCTTTCCAGTAACTGAGCTTTTGTTCCAGCAGGTCACCCTGAAGATGGTTTCGTTGCCAGATAGCGTAATCTGCATATTGGATCGGTAGCACGGGCAGTTCAGAAGTTTTAACTTCGGCCCCTGCTGCAAATGCTTTATATAAAACACCAAGCTCCCGCACAAGAATGGAGGTTGACCAGCCATCTGAAACTATATGGTGCATGTTTAACAACAAAATATATGCTTCATTACCTGTTTGAATCAGTTCGGCACGCAGCATGTCATCCTGCGATAAATTAAAAGGCCTGTTTATTTGCCGTTGAATATAATCCTGCAAGCTAATATCAGCAGTTTCAATTTCTGCAAGCGATGTTTGCTCTATCAGCCAATCGCCTCCCGGTTTTATGTACTGATAACCACGGCCTTCATGCTCCCTTATTACTGTACGTAAAACCTCATGACGGTTAACTATTTGCCCGAAAGCCCGGGTTAATGCCGTAATGTTTAAGTTACCATTTAAACGCAATACTGCCGGAACGTGATATTGAACACTGCCTTCCAGCCTGTCGATAAACCACATGCGTTCCTGGCTGAACGACAGCGGGATATGCTCAGGACGTACCTGCGCTCCGATACTTGTAATTTCCTCGCCGGCTTTACTAATAGCCAAGCGGGAGCTTAACTTGCTTACTGTAGGGTAATCAAATACGTCACTGATAGGCAGCTCAACCATAAACGCTTTGCGCACTGCCGAAATCAGGCGTACGGCCAGTAATGAATGCCCGCCCAATTCAAAGAAATCGTCATGAACACCTATCGAGTCTACTTCGAGGATTTCCATCCAGATGGCTGCCAGTTTTAATTCTGTTTCGCTTGCAGGTGCATCATCACTTTTTGCCGATACTTCAACTTCCGGATCGGTCAGCAGCTTCCGGTTTATTTTACCCGCTGCCGTTAAAGGAATTTCTTTGAGCTCAATCAAGTAAGCAGGCACCATATACTCCGGCAACTGTTCTTTTAACCAACCAATAATAGCCGGGCGGTCAAATTCACCTAATGCCACCACATAACCTACCAATTGATTATTTCCCTGTTTATCGCGACGCGCCATTACAACTGCCTGATTTACCAGTTTGCTTTGTTCCAGGATCCGGCTAATTTCGCCCGGCTCCACACGGTAGCCCCTGATCTTTACCTGGTCATCTACACGGCCCAGGTATTCAATATTCCCTTCGGCATTATATTGTACGGCGTCACCGGTTTGGTACATCAATGCACCTTCATTGCTGTAAGGATCTGCTATAAATTTCTCGCGTGTTAGTTCCGGCTGATTTTGGTATCCCCTTGCCAATCCCATACCCCCAATAAATAATTGACCGGGAACACCTACAGGGCATAATTGCAGCTCTTTATTCAATACATAGGTTTGCGTATTTGAAAACGGGCGACCAATCGGGATTATGGTGTGGTTTGTATCCGTTACTTCATATAATAATTTACCAATTGTGGTTTCGGTAGGCCCGTAATGGTTAATGATGCGGCAATCACTATACTGCCTAATTTTGGATACTATTTCTGTAGATAATGATTCCCCGCCAAAAACAAGCATGCGAGCAGGTACCAAAGGCTCATCTGCCGATAATGCTTTCCAGTGCGAGGGTACTATCTTGATACAATCTATCCGATTTTCTTCAAAGTAATTATGCAGGGCTTCGATATGGCTCAAAGTTTCTTTAGAGAAAACATGCAGCGTACCGCCGAACAATAATGAGCTGTATAAAACTGTATTACCCAAATCGGTTGCAATGGTTGACATTAAACCGAAAGATTTGCAAGCGCTAATGCCGGTACGGTCATTCAGGCCATAAACATAGTCAATGATGTTTCGCTGGGTAATTTGTACGCCCTTGGGTTTTCCTGTTGAACCTGACGTGTAGATCACATAGGCAAGATTGTCAAGGGAAATAGATCTTATTGTATCGGTTTCAGCCTCTGCTGCCAGTTCCCAGTTTTGTTCGTCAAGTTCAACAACTTTTAACCATTGGGAGATATCAGCAAGGTTGCCGGCAAATTTGGGACTGCTTACCGCAATTTTTGCGTTGGTATCTTCCAGTATATAGTTTACCCTTTCCTGCGGGTAATCAGTATCAACCGGTACATAAGCGCCGCCGGCTTTCAAGATTCCCATGATACCAACAATCATTGAGATGCCCCGCTCAATATAAAGCGGCACAAGGGTATCTGCTCCAACGCCATATCGCTGCAAGTGATGTGCCAAGCGGTTTGAGCGTTTGTTCAATTCCTCAAAGCTGATCGACTCGCCTTCAAAAGTAACGGCATTTGTAACAGGCGATTTTGATACTATGGCCTCAAAGATATCGGTAATAGTTTTATCTGTTGGATACAAGCAAACACTCCTGCCCTGGGTTATCAAATTTTCTTTTTGCAGCTGGTCGAGCATTTGCAATTTGCCTACCTGCATTTCCGGATCAGCAACTGCCGAAGCCAACAGGGTGCAAAAATGCTCCACCATAGTTTCGATTCGCACCGCGCTGAAAATATCTGTCCGGTATTGTACGGCGCATTGAAGGCCATCAGGAGTTTCACTCACAAAAAATGTAAGATCGAATTTTACTGAAGATTGCTCATAGTCAAACCCGATAAGTTCTAAACCGCTCAGTTTTAATTCGGGTACAGTTGGCGTGTTGCCAAGCACCAGCATTACCTGGAACAGCGGACTTACACCTGCTGTCCTTTCCTTTACCACGGCTTCCACCACTTTTTCAAAGGGCACTTCCTGGTGCTCGTAAGCCTCAAGCGTGGTTTGCTTAACTTGCGCTAATAGCTTTGTAAATGGCTCGTCGCTTTTAACCTGGTTACGTAATGCAAGTGTGTTCACAAAAAAGCCGATTAACCGCTCCAATTCAGGATTTGGCCTGCCTGCGATTGATGTGCCTACGCAAATATCATCCTGACCACTGTAGCGGTACATCAACACATTAAACACTGATAACAGCGTCATATAAAGTGTGGCACCATGCTCCTTGCTCAATAACTGCAACTTATTGTTGAGTTGTTGATCGATATTAAACGTTAAAGTAGCCCCTTTGCTGCTGTTAGCTGTTGGGCGTGTATAATCGGCCGGTAATTGTAAAGCGGGAACATCCTGTAATTTCGATTTCCAGTATTGCAGCTTTTCTTCTACTTTTTCTTCAAGCAGGTTATCCCGCTGCCATAAAGCATAATCGGCAAATTGTAACGCAGGTTCGAGCAAACGCAGTTGGTTGCCATTGCTATAGGCGCTATACAAAGTGGCAATTTCATCAACTATGATTGGCAATGACCATGCATCAGATGCTATATGATGTATCACCATCACTAATACATATGAGTTTTCGCCTGTCCGGATCAACTCTGCACGGAGCATATCATCTGCCGACAGATCAAAAGGCTTTTCAATCAGCGCGCTGATATATGATTTTAATTTCGTCTCATTTAAAGATGAGGTTTGTGCTAATCCCCATAGCCCCACCGGTTTCACCAATTGAAATCCATGACCATCGTGTTCCCGGATCACGGTGCGTAGCACTTCATGACGGTTCACAACTTCCCTTATTGCCAGTTCCAAAGAAACGGCATCAAGATGACCTTCTAATTTTAAAACTCCGGGAATGTGATATTGTACACTGCCCTCCAGCTTATCAATAAACCACAACCGTTCCTGACTGTACGACAGCGGGATATATTCCGGTCTTGGGTTGATGCTTTTTATAGTGCTGCCTGCTACTTCTGTGTCCTCACCTTCCAGTTGTTTGGCAAGATCTGCAATGGCTGGGTACACAAAAAGGTCCCTGATCTTTAGTTCTTTGTTCAGTTCCCTTCTTACCTGCGAGATCACCCGCATAGCCAGCAGTGAATGGCCCCCCAGTTCAAAGAAGTTATCCTTTGTCCCTATTTTTGCTACGCCCAGCAATTCTTCCCAGATTTTGACTAATTGCTTTTCTGTTTGAGTTTGTGGTGCGGTATAGCTTTCTTCGTGGCTTGCTTCTGCTTCAGGCAATGCACGTTTATCTGTTTTGCCGTTGGGTGTTAACGGCAGGCTGTCCATTCTTACCCAAAGCCTTGGCACCATGTATTCAGGTAAACGTTCGCCTAAATAGTTTTGAAGCTCCTGTTTATCATAGGCTGCTTCGTCTATCACCACGTAGGCAGTCAGGCGTTTGGTGCCCTGTTTATCCGCCTTCGCTAATACCACGGCCTGCTTTACATTTTCGTTTTGCAGCAGTACCTGTTCTATCTCACCCGGCTCGATCCGGTAACCACGGACCTTTACCTGCTCGTCTATTCTGCCTAAATACTCAATATTCCCATCTGAGAGCCATCTGCCCTGATCACCTGTTCTGTACAACCTTGCGTTTGGCTCTTCGCTGTATGGGTCTGTGACAAACTTTTCTTTCGTCAGCTCTTGTTGGTTCAGATAACCTCTTGCTACCTGCACACCGCCGATGCAGATCTCGCCCGGTACACCTATCGGGCTTAATTCGCCCGAGGTTGTTCTGATGCGGATCTGCGTATTCGACACCGGTGCGCCGATCAGCGCGGCTTTTTGGGTATCGTTTATCGTATAATAGCTTGCACATACTGTGCCTTCTGTTGGGCCATAGGTATTTACTACTGTGGTTGTCGGATAAAGATTATCTATAAAACCAGGTTGCAACAGTTCGCCACCGCTGATAATATAGCGAAGGTTCTTGATGTTGACGCTGTTGGTAGCAGCTTCTTTATTCAGGTAGGCGATTACGGTTGGCGTTGCACTTAATATCGTTATCGCTTCGGTAGCCAGCAGGTGTTTGATATTATCCACATCTTTACCACCTTCTTTTACCATAACCACTTTGGCACCACTGATCAGTGCGGGATAAACTTCTTCGCACATCGTATCAAATGATACGGATGATTGCTGAAGAACTATATCTGCTGCCGTGATCCCGAAATAGTTTACAAAGCCATAAGTGTAATTGACTATGCTTTGATGCTCTACCATTACACCTTTTGGTTTACCTGTTGAACCCGAGGTGTACATGATGTACGCCAGTTGATTTGGTTTGATGGTAATGTTCAGGTTGTCGCCGCTTTGGTTGGCTATTTCCTGGTTATTGTTTAATTCAATAACCAGGGTATTGGTATCTGCCAAATTTGCTTTTCCTGTGCTGCTGCTCAGAACAATCGATGCTTCGGTATCGTTTAGAATATAGCTGATCCGCTCTTTTGGGTAATCAATATCAACCGGCACATAAGCTGCCCCTGCTTTCAGGATGCCCAAAATACCCGCGATCATTGCTGTGCCGCGTTCTATGCAAACAGCTACTAAGCTTTCAGTTTTTACACCTTGTTCTTTTAGATAATGTGCTATTTTATTTGATTGCTCATTAAGGGCTTGATAGCTTACTGTTTCTCCTTCAAATACCAGTGCTGTTGCTTCCGATGCAAATTTTACTTGTGCCTCGAAAAGGCTGATGATATTTTCTTCTTTCGGGTATGCTGCTGCTGTTTCGTTAAACGAGCTTAGTTCCTGCTCTTCTGCATTGCTTAACAGTTGCAGTTTATTAATTATTGTTTGTGGGGCATTAGTTACCGATGCAATCAGCTCTGCATAATGCCCTGCCATCCTTGCAATGGTCTCTGCCTCATACAAATCGGTATTGTATTCTACTACAAACCGGATCCCCTCTTTCGTTTCTTCTGCATTATAGCTCAGGTCATATTTGCTTGCCTGGTCTCCTGCCCTTTCTCCTGTGATTTTGATATCACCCAGTTCCAGCGTTGGGATCACCGCTGTATTCTGTAATACGAACATCACCTGGAACAATGGGCTCCTGCTCAGATCCCTTTCTTTTACTACTGCTTCTACTACTTTTTCAAACGGTACTTCCTGGTGACCGTATGCCTCCAGTGTGGTTTGTTTTACTTTCGATAGTAATTCTGTAAATGCTTCTTCTCCGTTCAGGTTTGTCCTTAGCGCAAGCGTATTTACAAAAAAGCCGATCAGTTCTGCGATTTCTTCCCTGTCCCGGTTGGCTACAGGTGTACCTATACAGATATCTTCCTGGCTGCTGTAACGGTACAACAGTACTTTGAATATAGCCAGCAGCGTCATGTAAAGCGTTGCGCCCTGTTCAAGGCTTAACTTCTGCAGTTTTTCTGTCTGTTCTTTTGTTATCGTAAATTCATATACCGATCCCTTGCTGCTTTGTATTGCAGGGCGTATATGATCTGTTGGCAGCTCAAGCGTGGCTGTGCCGGCTAATTTTTCTTCCCAGTAGTTTAATTTACTTTGCAGGTTTGCTACATCCAAATATTCCCTTTGCCAGATTGCATAATCTGCGTACTGTATCTCGGGGCTTGGTTGTTGTGATACTTTGTTTTTGCTAAAACTGCTATAAAGATTACTGAACTCCGATACCAGCACCGGCATCGACCAGCCATCGGCCGCGATATGGTGCAGTACCAGCAGCAGTACATATTCATTTGCCCCTGTTTCGATCAGTTCTCCACGAAGCATATCATCCTGTGACAGGTCAAACGGTCTGCCTACTTCTTGGCTGATGTATTCTTTTAGTTCTGCGTTATAGTTTGACTGGCTTTGTTTTAATGTCCAGCTGTTGGCTTTGATATACTGATAGCCCTGCCCTGCTTGTTCCCTGATCACTGTACGCAGTACTTCGTGACGTTCTACCACTGTTTTCAGCGCGTTTTCCAGGGCGCTGGTATTTACTTCGCCTTCCAATTTCAGTACGGCTGGGATATGGTATTGTACGCTGCCTTCCAACCTGTCGATAAACCATAACCGTTCCTGGCTATATGACAGCGGGATATATTCAGGCCTTGGTGTTACACTTTTTATCGTACTGCCTGCTGTTTCTGTGTCCTCATCTTCCAATTGTTTGGCTAAATCTACTATGGTTGGGTACACAAACAGGTCACGGATCTTCAGTTCCTTGTTCAGTTCCCTTCTTACCTGCGAGATCACCCGCATAGCCAGCAGTGAATGACCACCAAGCTCAAAGAAGTTATCCCTTGTCCCTATTTTTGCTACGCCCAGCAATTCTTCCCAGATTTTGACTAATTGCTTTTCTGTTGTTGTTTGTGGTGCAGTATAGCTTTCTTCGTGGCTTGCTTCTGCTTCTGGCAGTGCTCGTTTGTCTGTTTTTCCATTAAGTGTTAACGGCAGGCTGTCCATTCTTACCCACAACCTTGGTACCATATATTCCGGTAACCTTTCGCCCAGGTAATTTTGAAGTTCCTGTTTATCGTGGCCTGCTTCGTCCATGACCACATAGGCAGTTAGCCGTTTGGTGCCTTGCTTATCCGCCTTGGCCAGTACTACGGCCTGCCTTACATCTTCATGTTGCAGCAACACCTGCTCGATCTCACCAAGTTCGATCCGGTAACCACGGATCTTTACCTGATCATCTATCCTGCCCAGGTATTCGATGTTGCCATCTGCAAGCCATCTCCCCTGATCACCGGTACGGTATAGTTTTGCGTTTATTTCTTCACTGTACGGATCGTTGATGAACTTCTCTTTAGTCAGTTCCGGTTGGTTCAGGTACCCCCTTGCTACCTGTACGCCGCCAATGCAAATCTCACCCGGTACGCCTATCGGGCTTAACTCACCGGATGCACTTCTGATGTAAATCTGCGTGTTTGACACCGGAGCGCCGATAGGAACAATCTCTATATCCGGATCTTTTGTTAAATCGCTCCAATAAGTAACGTCAATAGCGGCCTCGGTAGGGCCATATAAATTATGTAAAGCCACATGAGGCAGCTTGCTCCTGAATAACTTAACCTGTGCAGTTGTCAAAGCTTCGCCACTGCATAATACATGCTTCAATTCAGGACAATCGCCTTTTTCAATATCGAGCAAAAACACGCTCAACATCGAGGGAACAAAATGAAGGAGGGTAATTGACTGACCTTCTATTACCGATTTCAGATACAGGCTATCGCCCTGGGCGCCGGGTTTGGCAAACACCAGTTTGGCACCGGTTAGTATAGGCCATAAAAGCTCCCATACAGATACATCAAAGCTGAATGTATTTTTTTGCAGAACGGTATCGGCTGCTGTTAAGCCGAAATAGCTTTGTGTCCAGTTGAGCCTGTTAACCACACCTCCATGCTCGTTCATGGCTCCCTTAGGTTTCCCTGTCGACCCGGAAGTGTAGATCACATAAGCGAGTTGACCGGCATCTATTAGCGTATCAAGATTGCTGTTATCTTGTTTTGAGATTAATTCCCAATCTTCATCCAACTCAATCACCTGCAAGTTATTCCCTTGCAATTTTGAGATGCCTACAGTACTGCTTAATACTATTTTAGCGGCGCTATCCTCAAGCATATAAGCGATCCTTTCAACAGGATATTCAGGATCAACCGGGATATATGCACCACCGGCCTTCAATATGCTCAATATGCCTATCAGCATTTCAAAACTACGTTCCAGGCAAATCGGCACTAATGTTTCCTTAGCAACACCTTGCAATTGAAGATAACGTGCCAATTGATTGGAACGCGCATTCAGTTCAAGATAGGTAAGTGAACGCCCCTCAAACTTTACAGCTACAGCATCAGGCGTTTTTTTCACCTGATCCTCAAAAAGGCTTACAAGATTTTTATCCGCCGGGTACGGTGCAGCAGTATTATTGAATTTTTTTAAAACCGATGCCTCGGCAGGAGTAAGTATTGAAATGTCGTTTAGCGATTTTACACTCCCCTCAGTAATCTGCGACAGTACATAGGCAAACTGATCAGTGATAGACTGTACATAGCTGGTTTCTAAAAGATCTGAATTATAATTAAAAGTAAAGTTCAAACCATCGGCATCAGCAATTAAAATAGTTAAAGGGTAATTAGTTTGTTCGTAAGTATTGGCGTTCTCAACTTTTAACGACCATTGTTTGGCGTTTATAGCTTTGTTTACAGGATAATTTTCAAAAACCAGCAAGGTATCAAACAGGTCGGCTTTTATGCCTGTCCACTCTTTGATACTTTGAAGTGTGGCATGCTGATAGTTTCTCGAAGCAGCCTGATCAGCCTGCAAGCTTTGCAACCAGTTAATTATTTCCTGGTTATCAAAAGTGGCTTTGAATGGAATAGTATTAATAAACAGACCTACGCGATGTTCAACACCGGGTAATTCATCGGGCCTGCCGGATACAACGGCACCAAATAATACATCCGCATTACCGGTGTACCTGTTTAACAACAATGCCCATACGCCCTGCATAAGGGTGTTTAGGGTAATGCGGTGATTCTTTACATAGGCAGAGATCAGCGCTGAAGCATCTTTATCAAATATTTTGGTAACGGAAAGAAATTTGGCTTTTAAAAGTGCAGCATTTGTTTTTTTAACAAAGGGTAAAGAAGTCCCCTCGCTTATGCCCTGCAAATAATTTCGCCAATAGCTTTCTTCGGCCCACTTATCCCTCCGTTCCAGGTAGCGGATAAAATCTTCATATTTATCTTCCGGCACCCGGGTTATAGCCTGGTCTTTTAGTAAAAGCTCATAAGCTTCTAAAAACTCACTCATTAATATAGGCAGCGACCAGCCATCGAACAGGATATGGTGAAAGCTCCATAACATCCTGTAACGGTTATCAGCCAACCGAACCAAAGTAATGCGCATTAAAGGTGGCAGGTTAAAATCAAAACCCCTTTCGCGATCGGCAGTTAAGTATTCATCAAAGGCTATGGTTTGAGATGCCGGATCAAGCTCACTGTAATCTATTTCGATTATGGGAAGCGTTACATCACGATAAACACATTGAACAGGGATACTGAACGACTCGTAGTAAAAGCCGGTGCGTAAAATAGTATGTTTCGTAATAACCTCAGCCCAGGCGGCTTTCAATGCGTTCAAATCTGCATCAATAATATCGCAGGTAAACTGCTCAATATAGCTGCCAAATTGTTCATTGTACAGGCTGTGGAATAGCATACCTTCCTGCAGCCCACTCAACCTGTAAATGGAAACTACATTTTTTTGGTTACCTGCCGATACTTTTGGAATAGTAGAAATGTACCGGATTAATTCATCCTTATGAGTTTTAATATAATTAATGATCTCGCTGTTATTTTTAACAGCGTTTATCTGCTCTTGGGTAACCTTGTTTTTATTAGCATTTAAATTCAGCTTTTCATTATCCACCGATAATGAAAAGTTCATACTTTCAAGGTTTAATAAAAATTCACCTATTTCCATAAAACCTGGTACTTAAAAACTCATAATGTTGTCCGTATCATTATCATCCAGGAATCTGTCCAGTTCCTGGTAATTTATCTCGGCCCCTAAGCCGTAATCGGCCGGTGTAAATATTATTTTTGATTTAGCTTGTTCCAAACAATGATCGATTAATTGTGAAAGGCAGGTTATATACTTTAGCGACAAATCATTAATCGTTGTTTCAATATAATGCTTGTTACTAAAACTCCAGTTTATTATCAGTTCTCCGGCAATAATATAGCTATTTATTGTGATTTTAACAGGTGAAGACTGTGTTTTGTTTACAGATTCTCCACTATCTTCATGAGCATAATTAAACCAATTCCCTGAATTTATTGCCTGATCAAACTGCCCCAGGTAGTTAAACATAATGTCCCAAGGATCCTTTCCCTGCAAGGCATCTACCTTGTTTATGTATTTCAAAACACCAAAACCAAGGCCCTTATCGGCTACTTTCCGCAAATCTTCCTTAACTTCTTTTATCAGCTTATCCGCATCAGCTTCGGCCCTAAGTTTTACCGGGTAGAGGCTGGTAAACCAACCCATAGTGCGGCTGATATCAACTTCATCAGTTATTGGTTCACGGCCGTGGCCTTCAAGTCCTATCACTACCTCCTGCTTCCCGGCCCAGCCGCATAAAGTATTTGCCAAAGCGGCTAATAACAGATCATTTATTTCCGTGTGATATACCTTTGGCACTTCGCGCAGCAGTTGAGTGGTATATCCGGCGTTAAGTTTTACGCGGATATTTGCCATGTCGCTCATTTGCGCTTTACCGGTAAATGTTGTATCGGCCGGTAAAGGTTCATAGCTGTTTATGATCTGCTCCCAGTATTTTTCCTGCGCCAGTAGCCGTTTGCTTTCGCCATATCGGGTTAAAGCCTGATGCCATTGCCTGTATGAGCTTCCTTTAGTACCTAAATTAAGTTCTTCGCCAGTTGCGATATTATCAAGCAGGGTATTCAAATCGCTTAATATGATCCTCAATGATACGCCATCCACGGCCAAATGATGCACAACTATAGAAAGCCTGTTTGCAGTTTCGCCCTCCGGCATTTTCATCAAAACCACATTGATCAACCTGCCTCCGGTAATTGATAAGCTGCGCTGATAAGTGTTGGTGTATGAACTGATCTGAGCACTCAGATCGTGTTGTTCAATATCAGTCAGATCTTCGGTTACTACGTTTACATGCGGTGCACTATAGTGTTGTTCCCATCTGCCATTGATATTAGTGTATTGCAGCCTTAAGACATCATGATATGAAACTAAAGCCTCAAAACACATTTGAAGAGTTGCTGCACTGATATTTTTATCTGTCGATAGCAAAACCGCCTGGTTATAATGCGAGACCTCCGTTTCGTTTCTGTCGAGGTACCATTGCTGAATTGGTAGCAAACCTGCATCCCCGCTTAAAATTCCCTGTTCGGTTTTAATTTTATTGATACCGTTTTTTTGTACAGCTTCGGCCAGGCGTGCAATAACCTGGTGGTAAAAGATATCGCGGGGTTGAATTTCTATCCCATATTTACGCGCCCGGCTTACCACCTGTATTGTTAAGATGGAATCTCCTCCAAGCTCAAAGAAATTATCATAGATGCCAATCTGATCCATGCCTAATAATTCCTGCCATATCTCCGCCAGTTGCTCTTCAGTTTGATTGCGCGGTGAAACCTGGGTTTTTGATATCAGTTCGCTTATTTCTGCTTCGGGGAGAGCTTTCCTGTCTATTTTACCATTTATGGTTAAAGGTAAATTTTCCATCCTTACCCAAAGTCGCGGAACCATATATTCGGGTAAGCGTTCCTGCAGGTATTGCTGTAATTGCTGTTTATCGTAAGCGGCTTCATCCATTACCACATAAACGGCAAGGCGTTTGGCGCCCAGCTTATCGGCCCGGGCAAGCACTACTGCCTGGATTACGTCAGGGTTTTGAAGCAGCACATTTTCAATCTCTCCCAGTTCTATTCTGTAACCGCGGATCTTTACCTGGTCGTCCTGTCTGCCAAGATATTCAATATTCCCGTCAGACAGCCATCGGACGCTATCACCTGTGCGGTAAAGCCGTCCGCCCGTTTTGAATGGATCTGCAATAAACTTCTCCGAAGTTAGTTCAGTGTTGTTCAAATACCCACGTGCCACGCCTTCACCGCTAATGTATAATTCACCTTTTACGCCTACCGGTTGCTGATCACCCTGCCCATTCAAGATGTACAATGTTGTATTTGAGATAGGTTTGCCGATCGGGATGCCTGAAGGAATACCTGAAAGATTATCAGAAAGCTTAAAGCTGTAAACGCTGCAGCCTACTGTAGCTTCAGTCGGACCGTATTCATTAATGATCTCCGTAGTACAGCCGCCTGTGTTATAACCATCAAAATGGTTTAAGCGAAGAGCTTCGCCACCAATTACCAATCTGTCGGTAAGCATGTTCCTGTCTGCACCGGATGTTGCTTCCTGCAGCAGACCGATATGCGCCGGGGTTAGTTTTATAAATTCATAGGGCGCATATTTTAACAGGTTCGCATCTTCAAATACGTTATCATATTTTGTACCGGCTATTACTATCGATCTTCCGCTAATCAACGGCATGAACAAACCTGTAATTGAGGCATCAAACGTGTAAGATAGATGGATGAACGTGCCCGACTTGTTACTGCTACCGCCGATATATTGTGTTTTATTATTTACCAGATAATTGATCAGATTGCCATGTTCTACCATTACCCCTTTAGGTTTACCGGTTGAGCCTGAAGTATAGATAACGTAAGCCAGTTGGTTTAGATCAATGGTGATGTTTAAGTTATCATCGCTTTGATTGGCTATTTCCTGGTTATTGTCCAATTCGATAACCTGAGCATTTGTATCTGTCAGGTTTACTTTGCCTTTGCTGCTACTTAGCACAACCGCCGCTTTAATATCATCCAGAATATAGCTGATCCGCTCTTTAGGATAATCGATATCAACCGGTACATAAGCTGCCCCTGCCTTCAGGATACCCAGAATCCCTGCAATCATCGCGTTGCCACGTTCTATACAAACTGCTACCAAGGTTTCTTTGCTTACCCTTTGTGCCTTTAAATAGTTCGCTATTCTGTTTGACCTTGTGTTTAGCTCTTCGTAGCTTACTATTTCTTGCTCAAATACCAGTGCAGTGGCGGCAGGAGTAGCTTGTACCCGTGCCTCGAAAAGGCTGATAATGTTTTCAGTTCCCGGATAGGCTGCTGCCGTTTCGTTAAAAAAGTTCAGTTCCTGCTCTTCTGCTTTGCTTAACAATCGCAGTTTAGTTATTTGAGTTGTCGGTTCTTTTGTTACCGATGCAATGAGTTCTGCATAATGGCCTGCCATTCTTGCTATGGTTTCTGCTTCATACAAATCGGTATTGTATTCTACTACAAACCTTATACCCTCCCTGGTTTCTTCTGCATTATAGCTCAGGTCATATTTGCTCGATTGGTCACCTGCCCTTTCTCCGGTGATTTTAATATCACCAAGTTCAAGAGTCGGGATCACTGTAGTATTCTGCAGCACAAACATTACCTGGAACAGCGGGCTCCGGCTCAGGTCCCGTTCTTTTACCACCGCTTCTACTACTTTTTCAAACGGTACTTCCTGGTGGCCGTAAGCTTCCAGTGTGGTTTGTTTTACTTTGGATAGCAGCTCTGTAAATGCTTCTTCGCCATTTAGGTTTGTCCTTAGCGCAAGCGTATTTACAAAAAAGCCGATCAGCTCCGCGATTTCTTCCCTTTCCCTGTTAGCTACAGGTGTACCTACACAGATATCTTCCTGCCCGCTATAGCGGTACAGCAATACTTTGAACACTGATAGCAAGGTCATGTAAAGCGTTACGCCCTGTTCAAGGCTCAGCTTTTGCAGTTTTTCTGCTACTTCCTTGTTTATCGTAAACTCATATACTGCTCCTTTGCTGCTTTGTACCGCCGGGCGCGTATGATCTGTTGGCAGTTCAAGCGTTGCAGTTCCTGACAGTTTTCCCTCCCAGTAGCTCAGTTTGCTTTGCAAATTTGCCACATCAAGGTATTCCCTTTGCCAAATTGCATAATCTGCATACTGGATCTCAGGGCTTGATAGTTGAGAAACTTCATTTTTGCTAAAACTGTTATAAAGCTTGCTGAACTCAGATACCAGTACAGGCATCGACCAACCGTCGGCCGCGATATGGTGCAATACCAACAGCAGAATAAATTTCTTTTCTCCAGTTGCTATCAGCTCACCACGCAACATATCATCCTGCGACATGTCAAATGGCTTTGCTATTTCTTCGCTGATAAACTCTTTCAGCTCTGCGTTACTGGTCGACTGACTTTGTTTTAATCCCCAGTTGTTTGCTTTGATATACTGATAGCCCTGGCCATCATGTTCCCGGATCACGGTGCGCAATACTTCGTGGCGTTCTACGATTGCTTTCAGCGCGTTTTCCAGTGCAGTTTTGTTTACTTCGCCCTCCAGTTTCAATACTGCAGGGATATGGTATTGTACGCTGCCTTCCAACCTGTCAATAAACCAAAGCCGCTCCTGGCTGTAGGATAGCGGGATGTATTCCGGTCTTGGAGTTATGCTTTTTATCGTGTTGCCAACTGCTGCTGTTTCTCCATCCTCCAGTTGTTTAGCCAAATCTGCAATGATTGGGTACACAAACAGGTCACGGATTTTTAACTCTTTGTTTAGTTCCCTTCTTACCTGCGAGATCACCCGCATGGCAAGCAATGAATGACCACCAAGCTCAAAGAAATTATCCCTTGTTCCAACTTTTTCTACACCCAGCAGTCCTTCCCAGATTTTGGCTAATTGTTTTTCTGTAGCTGTTTGCGGTGCCGCGTAGCTTTCTTCATGGCTTGCTTCTGCTTCTGGCAATGCGCGTTTATCTATTTTACCGTTTGGCGTTAGTGGCAGGTTTTGTAGGTTTACCCATAGCCGCGGCACCATGTATTCAGGCAAACGTTCGCCTAAGTAGTTTTGCAGTTCTTGCTTGTCGTAAGAATTTTCGTCCATTACCACATAGGCAATCAGGCGTTTGGGGCCTTGCTTGCCTGATCTCGCCAGTACTACGGCCTGCCTTACACTTTCATGTTGCAACAGCACTTGTTCTATCTCGCCCGGCTCGATCCGGTAACCTCGGATCTTTACCTGGTCGTCTATCCTTCCTAAATACTCGATATTGCCATCCGCAAGCCATCTTCCCTGGTCACCTGTCCGGTAAAGTTTAGCATTGGGCTCTTCGCTATAAGGGTCTGTGATGAACTTTTCTTTCGTCAGCTTCGGTTGGTTCAGGTAACCTCTTGCCACCTGTACACCACCAATGCAAATTTCGCCGGGAACTCCTATAGGGCTTAATTCGCCTGAGGTACTTCTTACGTAAATTTGCGTGTTGGATACAGGGGCACCTATCAGCGCTGCTTTTTCAATATCATTTATTGTATAGTAGCTTGCACATACGGTGCCTTCAGTTGGGCCGTAACTATTTACCACTGTTACCGTTGGGTACAGGTGATCTATAAAACTCGGCTGCAGCAATTCACCTCCGCTGATGATATAGCGCAGACTTTTGGTGTTTATATTATTATCGCTTGCTTCTTTATTAAGGTAAGCTATTACAGTTGGCGTGGCACTTAATATCGTTATTGCTTCTGTAGCCAGCAGATGTTTAATGTTATCGACGTCTTTACCGCCTTCTTTTACGATGACAACTTTTGCACCGCTGATTAGTGCAGGATAAACTTCCTCGCACATCGTATCAAATGATATTGATGATTGCTGTAAAATTTTATCCGATGCTGTAATCCCGAAATAGGTTACAAAGCCATAAGTGTAATTAGTGATACTTTGATGTTCCACCAATACCCCTTTGGGCTTACCGGCTGAACCTGAAGTGTACATAATGTACGCCAGTTGGTTCGGTTTGATGGTTGTGTTCAGGTTTTCGCTGCTTTGATTAGCTATTTCCTGGTTATTATCCAATTCGATAATCTGAGCATTTACATCTGTCAGGTTTGCTTTACCTGTGCTGCTGCTCAGAACAATTGCTGCTTTGGTGTCCTCCAGGATATAGCTAATGCGTTCTTTGGGATAGTCGATATCTACCGGCACATAAGCTGCCCCTGCTTTCAATATGCCCAGGATACCCGCGATCATTGCTGTGCCGCGTTCTATACAAACTGCTATTAAGCTCTCGCTTTTTATGCCTTGTATTTGCAGGTAGTTCGCTATTCTATTTGATTGCTCGTTAAGGGCTTGATAACTTACTGTTTCTCCTTCAAATACTAATGCCGTAGCTTCTGGCGAAACTTTTACCTGCGCCTCAAAAAGGCTGATTATATTCTCTCCTTTAGGATATGCTACTGTTGTTTCGTTGAACGAGCTTAGTTCCTGCTCTTCTGCTTCGCTTAGCAGTTTCAGTTTGCTAATTATTGTTTTTGGAGCGCTGGTTACCGATGAGATCAGTTCAATATAATGACCTGCCATCCTTGCAATGGTCTCTGCCTCATAAAGGTCAGTATTGTATTCTACTACAAACCTTATACCTTCCCTGGTTTCTTCCGCATTATAACTCAAATCATATTTGCTCGATTGGTCGCCTGCCCGTTCTCCGGTGATTTTGATATCTCCCAGTTCCAATGTTGGGATCACAGCAGTATTCTGCAGCACAAACATTACCTGGAACAGCGGACTTTGGCTCAGATCCCTTTCTTTTACCACTGCTTCTACTACTTTTTCAAACGGCACCTCCTGGTGGCCGTAAGCTTCCAGTGTGGTTTGTTTTACTTTGGACAGTAATGTTGTAAATGCTTCTTCGCCGTTTAGGTTTGTCCTTAAGGCCAGCGTGTTTACAAAAAAACCGATCAGTTCAGCAATCTCTTCCCTGTCCCGGTTGGCTACAGGCGTACCTACACAGATATCTTCCTGGCCGCTGTAACGGTACAGCAATATTTTGAATATCGAAAGCAGCGTCATGTATAGCGTTGCACCATGTTCAAGGCTTAGCTTCTGCAGTTTTTCTGCTACTTCCTTGTTTATCGTAAATTCATATACTGATCCCTTGCTGCTTTGTAAGGCAGGGCGCATGTGGTCCGTTGACAGTTCAAGTGTAACTGTGCCTGATAGTTTTTCTTCCCAGTAACTGAGTTTGCTTTGCAGTTTGTCTGCGTCAAGATATTCCCTTTGCCAGATTGCATAGTCTGCATACTGGATCTCAGGGGTTGATAGTTGCGGTACTTCGTTTTTGCTAAAGCTACTATAAAAACTGCTGAACTCGGATACCAGAACAGGCATCGACCAGCCATCGGCTGCGATATGGTGCAATACTAAAAGCAGAATAAATTCCCTTTCTCCCGTTGCAATTAATTCTGCACGCAGCATATCATCCTGTGACAGATCGAACGGCCTCGCTACTTCTTTGCTGACGTACTCTTTTAGCTCTTCTTTGTTATCGTTTGACTGGCTTTGTTTTAATGTCCAATTATTTGCTTTGATATACTGGTAACCCAGTCCTTCCTGTTCCCTGATTACCGTACGCAGTACCTCATGGCGTTCTACAATTGCTTTCAGCGCGTTTTCCAGTGCTGCGATATTTACCGCTCCTTCAAGCTTTAGTACGGCAGGGATATGGTATTGTACACTGCCTTCCAGCCTGTCGATAAACCACAGCCGTTCCTGGCTGTACGACAACGGGATATATTCCGGTCTTGGGCTGATGCTTTTTATCGTGCCGCCTGCTGTTTCTGTTCCTTCATCTTCTAACTGTTTAGCCAAATCGGCTATAACAGGGTATACAAACAGGTCACGGATTTTTAGCTCCTTATTCAGCTCCCTTCTTACCTGCGAGATCACCCGCATGGCAAGCAGCGAGTGACCGCCCAGCTCAAAGAAGTTATCCTTTTTTCCAACTTTTTCTACACCCAGCAATTCTTCCCAAATTTTGGCTAATTGCTTTTCTGTTTGGGTTTGTGGTGCGGTATAGCTTTCTTCATGGCTTGCTTCTGCTTCTGGCAATGCACGTTTATCTGTTTTGCCGTTCGGTGTTAAGGGTAAGCTTTGTAAGTTTACCCATAGCCTTGGCACCATATATTCCGGTAACCGTTCGCCCAAATAGTTTTGAAGCTCCTGTTTATCGTAGGCTGCTTCGTCCATGACCACATAGGCAGTTAGCCGTTTGGTGCCTTGCTTATCCGCCTTGGCCAGTACTACGGCCTGCCTTACATTTTCTTTATGCAACAGCACTTGTTCGATCTCGCCAAGCTCAATCCTATAGCCACGGATCTTTACCTGGTCGTCTATCCTGCCCAAGTATTCAATGTTGCCATCCGCAAGCCAGCGGCCCTGATCACCTGTTCTGTACAACCTTGCGTTTGGCTCTTCGCTGTATGGGTCTGTGATAAACTTTTCTTTCGTCAGCTCCGGCTGATTCAGGTAACCTCTTGCTACCTGTACGCCACCAATGCAGATCTCGCCCGGTACTCCGATCGGGCTTAACTCGCCCGATGCACTTCTGATATAGATCTGCGTGTTCGATACCGGTGCGCCGATGGGTGGTAAAACTGCAATTGTTGAACTATCAACAGTATAACTGCTTACCACATGCGCCTCTGTAGGCCCGTATTGATTGATCACTTTTATACCTGTATTCCGGATCAAAGTCCTCACCTCGTCCGTGATCTTTAATTGTTCACCGGCAACGATGATCTCCTCAACCAAAAGTGAAATTCTCCTGTCAGAAATGATCTGCTCTGCTAAATTTTGCAGCACAACCACCGGGAAAAACAAATGCGTCAATTCATATTTAACAATATGATCAATTAACGCATCCATATCCCGGCGGCTATCGCCATCAATAAGGCAAATTGTATTCCCAAAACAAAGCGTCGAAAAGATCTCCTGGAAACTTACATCAAAAGTGTAAGCTGCAAATTGTAAAACCCTGCGGTTTTTATTTTTAAACTGCGTTTCCTGCCAGTTCAATAAGTTAAACATAGCCCGCTCCGGCATCATTACGCCTTTTGGTTTGCCTGTTGAGCCCGAAGTATAAAGGATATAGATTAACTGCTCAGCGCTGATGTTTACACCAAGATTGGCTTTACTTTCATTAGCAATATCCTGTTCCTGTTTTCCATCTATCTCAATTACTAACGCATTTGAATTTAAGATTCGTTTACTGCTTTGCCTGCTGCTAACCAATATGGATGCACCGGTATCGGCCACCATATAGTCGATCCTTTCCTGCGGAAAATCCGGATCTATCGGCACATAAACACCGCCTGCTTTCAGGATGCCAAGAATGGAAATGATCATTCCCAAACCACGTTCTATGCATACAGGCACCAAAGTCTCATTGCTTACCCCCTGCTTTTGCAGGTATCTTGCTAATTGATTTGAGCGTTCATTTAAAACCCAGTAGCTCAATTCTTCGTTTTCAAAAACCAAGGCAATTGCATCCGGATTTTTGGTAACCTGCTCTTCAAACAGGCTTATAACGCTTTCATTTCCGGCGTAATCAACTTTTGTAGCGTTAAACGTTTCAAGCTGATTGCTTTCAGCCCCGCCAATCATATTTAAACGACCAACAGATTCATTCGGTGCATCAACTATAGCATTCAGCAACTGACTGTAATGACCTGCCATACGGCTAATGGTTGACTCATCATAAAGATCAGTATTATACTCCAACCCGGCACGTAAGCCATTTTCTGATTCAATGATGAATAGCGTAATATCAAATTTAGCGGTTTGATGTGCATCCTGAATTTGCTTCAATCTCAGGCCCCCAAGCTGTAATTCAGGTATGCGCGCGGTGTTCTGCAATACAAACATTACCTGGAACAACGGGCTCCGGCTCAAATCCCTTTCCTTTACAACAACCTCAACCACTTTTTCAAACGGTACATCCTGGTGCTCATAAGCCTCCAGCATGGTTTGTTTTACCTGTGCCAAAAGTGATGTAAATGACATTTCTGCACCCAGATGGCTCCGAATGGTCAGCGTATTTACAAAAAAGCCGATCAGTTCTGCTATTTCAGGCTGGTTTCGGTTTGCTATCGGGCTGCCTACACAAAGATCTTCCTGCCCGCTGTAACGGTATAATAAAACATTGAAAGCAGATAGCAATGTCATATAAAGAGACACACCGTTTTGTACGCTAAGCGCGTGCAGTCCGCTCGTAACTCCTCCGCTTATCTCAAACTCGTATAATGCGCCATTAGTGCTTTGCTCAGCCGGGCGCTGGCGGTCGGCAGGTAATTGCAGCGTTGAAACCCCGGCCAATTTGCGTTGCCAGTAAGCCAGTTTTGAGGCCAGCAGGTCGCCCTGTAAATTAGTCCTCTGCCAGATAGCATAATCAGGATATTGCACTGCCAATACAGGCAGTACAGGCTCCCTGTTATCTGAAAAAGCGTTATATAATTCAAGCCATTCTTTTGCCAATATTGCCGATGAGGAACCATCTGAGGCAATATGGTGCATGGTTAAAACAAGAGTGGATTCGTTTTCGCCAACTCTTATCAGTTCTGCGCGCAGCATGTCATCTTTCGACAAATCAAATGGCTGCGCTATCTGTAACCTGATATATTGCTCAAGCGACAGGTGCTGCTCCTCGTAATATTTTGCGTCGGTTTGCTTTAAAGCCCAGGTGTTTTCAGGTTTTACATGCTGATATCCTTGTCCATTACGTTCAAAGATCACCGTACGCAATACTTCATGACGGTTCACAATTGTACGAAACGTATTTTGCAGGGCATCAATATTCAACACACCTGATAAATTAAATACGGCTGGTACATGATACTGTACGCTGCCCGACATCCGGTCGATAAACCATAAACGTTCCTGGCTGTATGACAGTGGGATCAGAGCCGGACGCAGCCCTGCGATGATGCTGGCTGATGTATTTTGCTCTGCACGACCTAAGCGTGATGACAACGATCCTATTGTTGGATAATCGAACACTTCGCCAATTGAAAGGTCCTGTTCAAAGGCTTTTCTGACTTCGGCTATTAATTTTACTGCTAATAATGAATGACCGCCAAGTTCAAAAAAGTTATCGTTGATACCTATTTCGTCTACCTCAAGAATATTTTGCCAGATCTCGGAAAGCATGCTTTCAACTTTGTTACGGGGAGCTGCATATTCCTTACCAGATGCCTGTACTTCGGGATGAGGCAGGGCCTTACGATCTATCTTGCCATTAGCCGTTAACGGGATTGCCGAAAGCTGGATAAGATGCGAAGGCAGCATATAATCGGGCAGATGCTCCTTCAGGTAGAGATTCAAACCAACCGGGTCAAATTTTGCCGATGGCACGATGTAGGCTACCAGTTGTTTATTGCCCAGTTTATCATCAAAGGCCAGCACCGCGGCATGACTGATATATTTGCTATGCTCAAGCACAAGGGCAGCCTCGCCGGGCTCAACCCTATATCCCCGTATTTTCACCTGGTCGTCCATACGGCCCAGGTATTCGATATTACCATCGGCACGCATAACCACCCGGTCACCAGTACGGTAGATCCGCGACCCTTCCCTGCGGTATGGATCGGCAATAAATTTTTCTTTAGTTAGTTTGGGCAGGCGATGATATCCCTGTGCCAGACCCCGGCCACCTATGTAAAGTTCGCCGGGGATACCTATCGGGCTACGCTCCATTTCTTTACCCAAAACATAAACGATGGTATTTGAAAACGGGCGACCGATAGGGATACGGGAACCTTCAATTAATTGATCGGATACCTCGTACAATAACTTGCCGATAGTGGTTTCGGTAGGTCCATAATGATTAACCACGCGGCAATCGCTGTAGCGGGCAATCCGTGTTACCGTTTCTTTCGGCAAAGTTTCGCCACCGAAGATGAGCAGTTTTGCAGGTAATAAAGGGGCATCTGTTTCAGGCGAAAGTGCTTTCCAGTGCGATGGCACAATTTTGATGCAATCAATCCGGTTCTCTCCAAAATATTGATGGATCTGGTGCACGTTGCTTACCTTTTCTTTAGAGAAAATATGCAATGTGCCACCATAAGCAAGTGAGCTGAATAAAACAGTATTGCCAAGATCAGTCGCGATGGTCGACATCAGGCCGAAAGTTTCGCACTCGCTGATACCCGTACGCTCGTTTAAACCATAAATATAATCGAGCAGACTATCGTGTTCAACCAACACTCCTTTAGGTTTTCCGGTCGAGCCTGAAGTATAGATCACATAAGCTAAATGATTTGATGACGGGAATATTTCAGGGTCGCTTTCCGGCTCTATGGAAAGTTCCCATTCCATATTATCCAGCTCTAAAACTTTCTGAAATTCAGTTACAGCAGCTGCACGATCAGCAAATTTACTGCTACTCACGATGACACCAGCCCGGGTGTCATCCAGGATATGTTTTACACGATCGGCCGGAAAATCGGTATCGATAGGAACATATGCACCACCCGATTTCAGGATACCTAAAATGGCTACGATCATGTCCATGCCTCGTTCCATATAAACCGGCACCAGTACGCCTGCCTTTACACTATAGCGCTGCAGGTGGTGGGCGAGCTGATTGGAGCGAACATGCAATTCGCGGTAAGTTAAAGCCTTACCTTCAAATACCACTGCCTGCTCATCAGGGTTGTGCAATGCCTGGGCAAGAAACAATTCAATGATGGTTTCGTTGGCTATATATGCGCAATGGCTGCGTTCGTTTTTTACCAGCCATAATTCTTCTTTGCGGCTTAACAATCTTAGCTTGCTGATCTCAACATCAGGGTTTATCACGATAGAGATCAGTAAAGTTTCGAAATGTTTAACCATGCGCCTAATGCGCGCGGTGTTATAAAGATCGGTATTATATTGCACAGCCCATTTTAAGCCATGCTTTGTTTCTGTTACGAAAAAGGTAAGATCGAACTTCACTGTTTTATGCTCAAACCCGTAGCCTGATAATTCCAAATCACCAAGGGTTATGGCAGGTACTTCGGGTGTATTACCCAAAACCAGCATTACCTGGAAAAGCGGACTAACGCCTGCTTCCCGCTCTTTTACCGTTGCTTCCACAACACGCTCAAAGGGTACATCCTGATGGGTAAACGCGTCAAGCACGGTTTGTTTTACCTGTGCAAGCAGTTGGTTAAATGTAGCTTCGCCGTTTACCTGGTCACGAAGTGCAAGGGTATTTACAAAAAAGCCTATCAGTTGCTCAAGCTCCTGCTGCGGGCGACCTGCTATCGAGGTACCTACGCAAAGATCTTCCTGCCCGCTGTAACGATAAAGTAATACTTTGAAAGCAGTGAGCAGGGTCATGTATAATGTTGCCCCGTTCTTCTGGCTTAATTTATGCAGCGCCGAGGTAAGGTCATTACCAATATTGAATGTTAATGTAGATCCATTAACAACTGCACTGGATGACCTGATACTATCTGCCGGTAATTGCAGTTGCTCAACATCTGCAAGCTTTGTTTTCCAGTACTCCAGTTTGTTTTCCAACTGCTGCTCGTGCAGTGCATTCCGCTGCCATAAGGCAAAGTCGGCGAACTGTAGTGGCAATGCAGGCAGCTCAAGCTCTTCTTTTTTAGTATAAGCCTGGTATAAAGCAGCAATCTCCTGTACAAGGATAGGCATCGACCATGCGTCGCCGGCAATGTGGTGCATGGTAATAACTAATATATGCGTCCCGTCTTCAAGCCCTATCACATCTGCACGCAACATATCATCAGCAGCCAAGTCAAAAGGCTTTTCGATAAGTGAATTGATGCGTTCTTTTAGTTTTTCGGTACCGTTCACGTAACCCCCTGAAAGATCACGGCCTAAATGCCAGCCATCAGCTGCTTTTATTTCCTGGTAAGCTGTTCCATCTTTTTCCCTAATCACAGTACGGAGCACTTCATGACGGTTAACAATGGTTTTGAAAGTATTTTCCAGCGCGTCTACATCCAAATGTCCTTTCAATAAAAGCACTTCGGAAAGATGATATTGCAAACTGCCTTGCAGGCGATCGATAAACCATAACCGTTCCTGGCTAAATGACACAGGAATTTCCGAAACAACGTCCCTATCGAAAGGTGCTATTTTATCATTGCCCTCAGTTTTTGCATTCCAGCTATCCTGCTTTAAAAAATTAATGATCGCCTCTTTATTTTCCCTTATTTCGTCGATAAGCAACGGATCGACAGCTACATTTTCAGGAACCTGAAGTTGCAAACGATCTCCGTTCAATATGATTTTTACATCATTTTGTTCGGCCAGGTATAAAATATCAATAGCTTTAGTAAACAGTTCTTTCATGCAAACTTTCTTTGAAAATCGGGGTTTGGAGGGGGCGGGATTAGGTTTTTGTGCTTATATGTCAACTATTGTAAAGGATGATGTTTGATTAGTTGTTTTATTACTATTGCGGATTGTTATGTATTTACTCAATTCGTTAATAGAGGCAAATTGAAACAGGACGCTGATGGGAATAGTTATTGAAAATTCCTTTTCGATATAATGAACAACCCGCATGGCTAATACCGAATGGCCACCCAACTCAAAAAAGTTATCGAAAACGCCTATTGGGTTTACGCCGAGTAGTTCCTCCCAGATCTTTGTTAGCTGGCTTTCTACTTCATTGCGTGCGGCTACATAACCCTGTACCGATAGTTCGGCTTCAGGCAATGCACGCTTATCTACTTTGCCATTGGCTGTAAGCGGAAAACTTTTCATTTGCACCCATAAACGGGGCACCATGTAATCTGGCATTTGTGTATGCAGATAATCCTGAAGTTTTTGCTTATCGCAGGCGGCATCAGCAACAAAATATCCGGTTAAACGGTTAACACCGTTTTTGTCAGGACGGGCCAGTACAATGGCCTGGTTTACCAAACCACTTTGTAACAGCAGGCTCTCTATTTCGCCCGGCTCAACACGGTAACCCCTGATCTTAACCTGGTCATCTACCCTGCCCCGGTACTCGATGTTTCCGTCTGCAAGCCACCTGCCCACATCACCGGTTTTATACATCAGTGTACCAGCATCTGTAAAAGGGTCTTTAATAAATTTCTGGTTTGTTAATTCTGGCTGATTTAAATAGCCGCGCGATACACCGTCACCACCAAGCCAAACTTCACCAAATACCCCCACGGGATTTAACTGATGCGCCGGACCCAGAATATATGCTTTGCGGTTATTTAAAGGCTTGCCTATCGGGATTATTCCGTCGCTATTAATTTCGGTGATCGGATAAGTCAGTGAAAAAGTTGTATTTTCTGTTGGGCCGTAACCGTTCAACAACTTCAAATCCGGGTATGTGGCCCTGATCTTTTTGATATGTGGCACCGAAAGCTTTTCGCCGCCAACCAATATGGTTTTTAATCCTTTTAATACTTCAGGAGCGTCATCGGCAAGTTGGTTGAACCAGCTTGAAGTAAACCACATTACGGTTACTTTATGCTGAACTATCAGTTTTTTGAGCGTTGTGCTATTGAAAAGGTCTTTATCGTTACAAAGTACCAGTTGTCCGCCATTAAGCAACATGCTCCAATATTCAAAAGTGGTTGCATCAAATGATGGCGAGCCTGTTACCAGTAAGGTATCGTTATGATCAGCGTTAAAATAGCCCGCATTTTTCACCAGGCTTACAACGTTACCATGCTCCACCATCGCACCTTTGGGTTTACCAGTTGAACCTGAGGTATACATGATGTACGCAAGCTGGTTTGGATAGATGGCGATATTTAAATTCTCGCTGATTTGGGCTTGTATTTCCAGGTTGTTATCCAGTGTTATGATATTTATATCCTGCCCCTGCAAAACCGCTTTACCTGTGCTGCTGCTCAGGATAATTGTTGCTTTGATATCATCCAAAATATAACTGATCCGCTCTTTTGGATAATCAATATCAACCGGTACATAGGCAGCCCCTGCTTTCAGAATACCTAAGATACCCGCGATCATTGCTGTACCACGCTCTATGCATATTGCTACCAATGTTTCTGTTGTTACACCTTGTGTCTTTAGGTAGTTCGCAATTCTGTTTGATTGCTCGTTAAGCCCTTCGTAGCTTACTGTTTCTCCCTCAAATACCAGTGCTGTTGCAGTAGGTGTAACTTTTACCTGGGCCTCAAAAAGGCTGGCAATATTTTCTTCTTTCGGATATCCTGCTGTTGTTTCGTTGAAGGTGCTCAGCTCCTGCTCTTCTGTTTTGCTTAACAGCTGAACTTTATTTATTGAGGTTGTTGGAGTTTTTATTACCGACGCGATCAGTTCCGCATAATGGCCTGCCATCCTTACGATAGTCTCTGCCTCATAAAGGTCGGTATTGTATTCTACTACAAACCTGATCCCGTCGTTGGTTTCCTCTGCATTAAAGCTCAGATCATATTTGCTTGAAGGTTCGCCTGCCCGTTCTCCGGTAATTTTGATATCGCCCAGTTCCAGTGCCAGTATAGTGCCTGTATTCTGCAGCACGAACATTACCTGGAACAGCGGGCTCCTGCTCAAATCCCTTTCTTTTACTACCGCTTCTACCACTTTTTCAAACGGCACTTCCTGGTGGCCATAAGCTTCCAGTGTAGTTTGTTTTACTTTGGATAGTAGCTCTGTAAATGATTCCTGGCCGTTTAGGTTTGTCCTTAGCGCCAGCGTATTTACAAAAAAGCCTATCAATTCTGCCGTTTCTTCCCTGTCTCTGTTGGCTACTGCGGTACCTACACAAATATCCTCCTGTCCACTAAAGCGGTAAAGCAGCACCTTAAACACCGAAAGCAGTGTCATGTACAGCGTCGCTCCCTGTTCAAGGCTTAGCTTTTGGAGCTTGTCTGCTTGTTCCTTTGCTATCGTAAATTCATATACTGATCCTTTGCTGCTTTGTACAGCAGGGCGCATATGATCTGTTGGCAATTCTAATATTCCTGTTCCTGCTAACTTTTCTTCCCAGTAGTTTAATTTGTTTTGCAGGCTTATCGCATCCAAATATTCCCTTTGCCATATTGCATAGTCTGCATACTGAATTTCAGGGATTGATAGTTGCGATGCATCATTTTTAATAAAGCTATTATAAAGCTTGCCTAACTCGGATACCAGCACCGGCATCGACCAGCCGTCGGCTGCGATATGGTGTAGCACCAATAATAGGATATATTCGTTTTCTCCTGTCGCGATCAACTCTGCGCGCAGCATATCATCCTGTGACAGGTCAAATGGCCGGCTTGCTTCTTTGCCGATATATGCTTTCAGTTCTGCTTCGTTTCCGTTTGAATGACTTTGTTTTAACGTCCAGTTACTCGCTTTCACATACTGGTAGCCCTGTCCCTCCTGCTCCCTGATCACAGTGCGCAGCACTTCGTGGCGTTCTACCACTGTTTTCAGTGCGTTTTCAAGGGCGTTGGTATTTACTTCTCCTTCAAGCTTCAATACCGCAGGAATATGGTATTGTACACTGCCTTCCAGTCTGTCGATAAACCATAGCCGCTCCTGGCTGTATGACAATGGGATATATTCAGGTCTTGGAGTTATGCTTTTTATAGTGCTGCCCGCTGCTTCTGTTTCTTCATCATCCAGTTGTTTGGCCAAATCGGCTATCACCGGGTACACAAACAGGTCACGGATTTTCAGCTCTTTGTTCAGTTCCCTTCTTACCTGCGAAATCACCCGCATGGCCAGCAGCGAATGACCGCCCAGTTCAAAGAAGTTATCCTTTGTACCGATCTTTTCTACAACTAACAGCTCTTCCCAGATTTTGGCTAATTGCTTTTCTGTATCTGTGATAGGTGCGGTGTAGCTTTCTTCGTGGCTTGCTTCTGCTTCGGGCAAAGCTCGTTTATCTGTTTTACCGTTCGGCGTTAATGGCAGGCTATCCATTCTTACCCAAAGCCTTGGCACCATGTATTCCGGTAACCTTTCACCCAGGTAGTTTTGCAATTCCTGTTTGTCATAGGCTGCTTCGTCCATGACCACATAGGCAGTTAGCCGTTTGGTGCCTTGTTTGTCTGCCCTGGCGAGTACTACTGCCTGCCTTACATTTTCATGTTGAAGCAGGCCCTGTTCGATCTCGCCGGGTTCTATCCTGTAACCACGAATTTTTACCTGGTCATCTATCCTGCCTAAGTACTCGATATTTCCATCTGCAAGCCAGCGGCCCTGGTCACCGGTTCGGTATAACCTTGCGTTTGGCTCTTCGCTATATGGGTCGTTAATGAACTTTTCTTTCGTTAGCTCAGGTTGGTGCAGATAACCACGTGCTACCTGTACACCACCAATGCAGATCTCGCCCGGCACGCCGATTGGGCTTAACTCTCCTGACACTGTCCTGATGTGGATCTGCGTGTTGGCAATCGGCCTTCCGATAACTATTATTTTATCTGTACGGATAGGTTCATCAGTTAAAGTTGCGCATACGGTACTCTCTGTTGGGCCATAAGCATTTATTAATCTTACACCCTGCGATTGCAAATACCTGCCTGTCGTTTCGTTTAAAGCCTCACCCGCTGAAACTATTGTTTTGATAGAACCCAAAGAATCGGCTATGGCTTGCTGAAATGAAGGCGGGATCACCGCTAACTCAATCTTTTGCTGATCAAGCAGTTTTTTAAATTCTTCGGCAGATAGTAAAGTTTCTTTTTTACACAACACCAAACAGCCACCGCTTAGCAGCGTATTGAAAATCTCATAGCATGAAGCATCAAAACCAATAGATGCAAACTGCAGGGTGCGCATACCAGGTACTAACCTTAACGCCACAGCCTGGCCTGCGGCAAGATTTACAACTCCCCGATGCTCAACCATTACCCCTTTGGGTTTACCGGTTGAGCCGGAGGTATACATTACATACGCGAGTTGATTTTGGTTTATAACGGTATTTACGTTTTCGCTGCTTTGAATTTCTATCAACGGCTCATTATCCAGTTCAACAATCATTGCGTCCTGATCATGCAATAATGCACTGCCTGTGCTGCTGCTCAGGATGATCCTCGCGCCCGTATCATGGAGAATGTAGCTGATCCGATCTTTAGGGTAATCGATATCAATTGGCACGTAAGCGCCGCCTGCCTTCAGAATGCCAAGTATGCCGGCAATCATATCAGTACCGCGCTCTATACAAACCGCTACCAGCGTTTCATTCCCCACACCCAGGCCTTTCAGGTAATTAGCAATTTTGTTTGCTCTTTGGTTGATTGAATTGTAGCTTACCTCTTTATTATCAAACACAAGTGCATTGGCTTCCGCACAAATGGCTGCCTGGTTTTCAAAAGCCGATATTATCGTTTTATGTTGGGCAATATCTTCATTAAGTTCCTGATCGGATGTACTGAATACTGATAGCTGATTATGTTCCTTCAACGGTAAAACATCAATGCCTTCGATACTTTTATTCAGGAAATCAGGGAATTGGATAATAATGTGAATAATCCGTTCGCCCAAAAGCTCAATTTCTTGCTGCGTAAAATATTCATAACAAAACTGGATCTGCAATTGCAGGCGCTGTTGTTTATGATAATCGCGCCAGCATAATTGCAAAGGCGTACGTTCACCCTCATTGGCCAACCGCAAAACACTTGCCTCAATGGTGTTTCCAAAATTCAGATCAAAATCAAGGGGTTCGTAGTTTACAATAACATCATACAAATTATCAACTGCCGAATTAATTTTAAGGGCACGGCCCAAATCTTCTACCAAATAATTGTAATGGCGATAGTCCTGCTTTTGGGTGTTTATAATTTCGGCAAGCAAACCGGATAAAGTTTGCCCGGCCTCATAACCTCCTTTAAAAGGAAGTGCACCTGTAAAAATGCCGACAGTGTTCCTCTGCTGCCTTGAGCCGCGTTTGTGAACCGGCAGCCCAAATACAAACCCGGTTGCTGGGGTAATTTTCCCGAAATATATGATCAATGCAGCTATTGTTAACTGCAGTAGGCCGGCATTGCAAACTTGCTGAATATGCTCAAGCTGTATTTTTTGATTATCTGAAAGATCAATACTATAGGTAGTTCCTATTTTTCCTTCATTAGTATATTGAGGGTATTTTTTTGCAAGTAATTTTTCAGGTTTGGCTATAATTTTACTCTTCCAGTAATCACCATCCCTTTCATAACTTTCTGAATTATAATATTCATTGGCGCGAATTGTTTCAGCCTGGTAAGAGGGTGCGTTGAAAACAAATGGCTGCCCCTCAACCAGCGATTGGTATTTTTTTGCGAGATATTCAATACTTACAATAAAGCCATAACCATCGGTAATTAAATGATGATACTTCATTAAAAACCAATGCTCGTTATCGGCAATCTTTATCAAATAATGTTCAAACGGCAACAAATCGGCAGTTAAGTTGAATGGTGTACCGAATGTCTGGTACATCCATATTTTAGCTTCGGCCCGGGGATTGACCTGTGTACTAAAATCGGCGGCTATCAATTCGCATTCAGTAAATCCAGTATTCAACTGATAAACAAAATCCGACGCCTTTAAATCAAAACTCATTTTAAAAGCATCAAAAATCAGAGGAAGTGAGCTAACAGTTTCGTGAAATTTTTCCACGTCAAGATCCCCCTTTAGTATAATGTAACCCCCAATATTATATTGCGGACTATCAAGATCTAAAAGCTGACCAACGTAAACTTCCCGTTGTGCGGGATGTAATGGAAACCGGAACCTGGACATGCTGTTGTTTTTCTGAAAGCCTAAACGGCCTGATCGTTACTGTTCAATAAGACTATCAACCTGCTTGTTATACAATAGTTCCTTTTCGCCATACAAGCGTTCAGCAACTATCCCCCGCTCTGTGCATAGCTTTACCAGCTTGTCGGATTGTACTATGGGGTTTGATTCGTCGGTATATTTGATGCTGCTGATAAATTCAACCCATGGTTCCTGGCCCATGGCATACACGTAAGCTTCTTTCGGATTAAATATATCGATGAGGGCCATACCCTTATCACAATCAGAACCGGCAAGGCGCCTGCTTCCATCCATATCCCTTGGCAACTTTTTGGTAAGCAAAGGCCCATACAACCATGTTAACGGCGCACCATCACATTCCATACCGATAAAAAGCACATCTACATTACCTATATGCTTGTGCACCAGTTCATATAAACGAGGTTCAACAATGCGTGAATCGGCCAGGAAGAGCAGTTTAAAGTCGCCTATTTTTACCAGGTAGCAAGCTTTCGTGAGGATATTCATATCACTATGCTCGCCTATGAAAGGCAAACCGGTAATAATGGCATCATTGAAATGAATGGTTTGCATTTCACTGATATCCATCACATTGTTAAAGCCAATGCTATTGAACATTAACTTCAGATCAGGATCTTCCAGTTTGCCACTTGATGTACGCGGAACAATCAGGTTTTTGATCTTATGCCTTAAAGGCAGCAGGGTTTCAAACAGGATATGATCCTGGTGATTATGAGTTATCAGCACGTAATCAATTGTGTCCGGAAGGTCAACATCCGAAAAATGCTGAACATCCGAGCTATAACCGTAATAACTAATCAGCGGATCGACAAGGATACTGATATCCTTTGTTTCAACCAGGATACAGGCATGGCCAAAATAACGCATCCTGATCTTATCGCCGGTATATTTTTCATAGGGAGGCGGAGGCGTTTCTGTAAAAAATGTTTTAAACAGGGGCTCCTGTTCCGGAGTAATTCCGCAAATTTCTTTAATGGCTGAATAGCTGTTAGATGTGCGCTTCATTCTGGCCAGGGCATCAATACAGGCATGGTCAAAAGGAACATCCAGGCTTAATACATCAGGCTCGGTAAGGCGGGGCGTACTGAGGCAAAACGGGCGCTCATCGTTATTGGTGATCCACATAGCCAGGCTTTGGGAACTTTTATTGTAAAACTCACTCTGGTATAAAAGCGACTCAAAAAACCTGAACCCGGGGTTATTATTACGGTCATAATACAGCTCAACGTAGCCTCTCAAAATTTCAGGCACTTTAGGGTACAAGTCCTCTAAACCGTAACCTGTTGCTTCGTTATCCAGCAACTTATCTAAGGTTTTTATCGCCTTAGCAAACTCAATAACGTGTTTTTGTTTTTCAAGCGATTGTTTCTCCAGTTCTGTTACTTCGTCAATTCTTCCGCCGCCAAAATCCATAAAGGGGCCGCCTTTCATTTTAGGGTTAAGTACGGCATTGGCATGAATGGCCGGGGCCATTAAATACGATTCGATGATTGCCAAATGCCTTCCAACTATATTCATGGCGGCAGTTGCCGGAGAAATCAAATGGCTCCAGGCGTACCATTTATCTACCAATGGCTCAATTACCACATTGGGTTTCAGATATAATTGTTCCTCGTTCATGACTAAAATGTTTCTAATTGTTTTATCAGCTTTTCAGAAATGGCATTGATAATAAAATCCTTGTGCTGCATTATAAAAAAGTGATCACCTTCCAATTGCATAAAATCAACCGTAGGGATACTTTCCTTTTGCCATAGCAAAACTTCTTCGGCGGTGAGGTCTTCATCAATACCTGTAATAACTGTAAAAGGTATATTCAGCGCTTCGGCAGCCTTATGCACGTAAGTTTCGCTCACTTTAAAATCGTTACGGAGAATTGGTTCAAGAAACTCCAGCATGGCATTATCCTGCAAAATCTCATCGGGCATACCGCCAAGGATGACGATCTCATTTATAAATTCTTTTTGAGGGTATAAATGAAATTTCTTTGTTAAACGCGATGGTGCAGAAGGCCCTGAAGCACCTGTAATGAATATATGTTTAGGCAGCTCGGCTTTGTTTTCACGGATTTTTACTGCAAGCAGGTAAGTTAGTAACCCACCCAGGCTATGCCCGTAAAGTGCATAATTGCCTTTGCTTAATATTTGTTTCAGTTGGTTAAACAGGTCATTAACAAGCTTATCAATATCTGATGTAAGCTCTTCAAAAATCCTTGTTCCCCTACCCGGGTATTCAAGCGTGGTGGCATTAAATACGGTTGAACTTTCGGTAAATAAAGGCCTGTACGAATACTTGTTACCACCTGCAAAGGGCAGGCAAACTAAATTGATCTTTTCACTCATTTTCCCTGAACAGTAGTATTAGTCGGTAATGCCTTTTCTAACCCGTACAAATGATGCCGGGTTTCCTGAGTAGATACTCCATTGCTCAAGGTCTTTAGTGGCAACGGAATTCACAGTTAAAATGGAATGACTGCGGCAAACAACTCCCGGACATACCACGCTTTTTGCACCGATCCATGTACCATCGTCAAGCGTGATCTTACCCAAGCGGTATGGGAAATCTGTTTTGGTATAATCATGGTTGCCGGTTAGCAGCATGGCATCCTGTGAGATACAAACATTTTTTCCGATGCTGACATCTTCGAGGTTATCGATCCAAACCGATTCGCCTATCCAGGTATGATCACCAATACTAAGCCGCCATGGGTTTTTTATTTTAACCTTTGTTTTGATAACAACACCCTCGCCTACTTTTGAACCAAACAGTCTCAGTAAGGCTACTTTGAATTTATAGGGCCATGGGAACGCGCTGTTAAAAATAAAGTAGTTGATAAAATACCAAACTGTCACTTTTATTTTGCTGCCGTTTTGATAATCGCCGATTGTAAACTTTGAAAGATCTGTTTGCATGGAATAATAGAATGATTGCTGACCTTAATGAATTAGTGCCGAAATAGCTTATTCATTTACTGGTACTATTACCGCCGGTTGCTTTTTGGTGCGGGATAGTTTTTTTGCCAGTGCATGTGTTGGGGCTTCGATAAGCAGGTAAAAACCCCATGCTATAAAAACCATGAGTATTGAAAAGCCGAAAGGGATTAAAAAATTAACCGGCTTACCACCAAAATAATTAACCCAAACAATGCCAATTAACCTAAAAACAGGTTTGTGAATTAAGTACAGCGAAAACGAACAGGTGCCCAACACGTTCATTGCTTTGACAATACCTCCCGGGATATATTTATTCCAACGGTGTTCGGTACTAATGCCAAACCATAGCAACATGAGGTAAAAAAAACCGAAAAGCAGTTCAAGGTAAGGTGAAGGTATACCACGTACCTGCAGCACTACCGCTATTCCAATTGCTATTACTCCCGTTACTAAAAGCCAGTTTGATGGCTTGCGTAGTGTGCCGTTGGCATAATCCTTTGCAAGCAAAACCCCGGCACACCAAACAACCCAGTACATTGCAAAATCAGAACCCAGCCAAAACTGGCCACTGATAAAAAGGCCAAGTGCTATTAATGATACTATGCCGGTAATAATTATCAGCGCTTTATTGCCCCAGTTTTTGAGTAAGTAAAATACAACAGGAAATGCGATATAAAGTTCAAGCTCAACCGGCAGGGTCCACAATGCTCCGTTTGATGTAAGGGCGCCTGTTGTATAGTTTTGAACCATAAAAACATTTGCCAGGTACGAGGTATAGGGAGCAACCGGCAGCGCATATGTTTTTAATAAAACAAATTCGATTATTAAGGTGACGATTATAGCTATTAAATATGGGGGATAGATCCGGAAAAACCTCCTGATAGCGTATTCTTCTAAATTTAATTTACGGGCGTTATTACCTACATAAGGCAACGAGATGCAAAAACCGCTTAAAAGAAAAAACAGGATAACTCCCGACCCTAAAAAAGGTGTTGGTATAGAAATCCATGCAACGGCTTTATCAAATGCGGAAGCCGAAGATGATCCGCGCAGCGCGTTCCAACCAACCCATAAATCCTCCCTTACATGATATAATACTACACCAAATGCTGCTAACCCTCTGAGGTAAACTATAGTAGCAGATTCGCTCTTTGAAGTTTTAGTAGTCATTTTAAATTAAGTTAGATAATTATGAGACAAGGACAGGATGCTATTTTTCAAGCCTGATATCAAAGCTTTTTGTTAAATATTTGTAAATCTCCTCAATGCTGTTAAGCATGGTTTCAGTTTGGAACCGCCTGGAGTTTTTTATGCCGTTTTCAACTACAGTTTTGCGCTCAGCAGGTGATAGGTTTATAACATGATCAACAACCAATGCCGATTTATCTGCCCAGGAATTTGCGATGTCGCCTTGATTATTTCGTTTTTCAATCAGGAAGCCTGCTTTTCCTGCAACCTCCGTCATCGGTGCTTCATTGGTTGTAACTACCGGGCAGCCTGATGCCATTGCTTCGGCTATTGGCCATCCAAAGCCCTCGGCAAGGGATGGAAATAATAACAGCGTTGCGCCTGCATAGGCCAGCAGGGTTTGGTCATCACTGATATCTGTCAGGAAAAAGATCTCCTTGGCGTAAGCCGACTGTTGTTGTTTCTCTTTTAATGAAGCTGTTGGTTCTTTACCTATGAGCAGCAGGGGCAGTTTTCCGTTACCGAGCTTTCGCCATGATTCATAGATCTCTATTACCCCTTCACGATTTTTATACCATTGGTTACCGCCTATATGTAAAATATATCCCTGTGAAAGATCAACTCCAATTGATTTGCCAAACACCTGCCGGGTTTTATCTGTTTCGAGTGGTTTAAAATCCCGGTTCAGGCCGTTATAAACTACATCTGATAGTTGGGGTTTCCTGATTAACAGCTCCTGAAGGTCCTGGCTGGTTTTATTGGAAACCGATAGAAAATTTTTCCCTTTTAGATAACCTTTCCGTATGTACTGCTGATATAACCTACCGGTGAAACCGGTTGGGTTTTCTTTTATTTTGCCAAAGGCCGATTGCTGTGCTAAAAAGTCGTGACAGTGAATTATATGCGGGCGGTTAGCTACTAATGGCACCCATGGGCCTAAAGCATGATCGGTAAATACAAATAATGTTTGGCCGGGGTATGATTTTATCCGTTTACGGACCTGACCCGGAAACACCAGATATTGGTCAAGATATCCTAACCATTTTTTTAAACTTTTTGGCGCCGATAGCTTATAAAAATTAGCTTCAGGGGTCCAAACCTCAATTTGGTGCCCGCGTTGTTCCATACCGTTGGCCAACATTGCAGCAAAACGGGGCATGCTTTGCGAACCTAAAAACGGCGGGTGCGTAAAAAAAACAATGCGCATTGTGATAGTTAAACAGATACAGACCTGCGTTTGGCCTTATTAACTTTATTGATCAAATCCAGCATTGATTCCTTATGGGCTCGCTGCTGAAATTTCAAAGATATTTTACGGGAGTGATCGCTGAATTGCTGACGCAGTTGTTGATCATTAAGCAGTTTTACAACTTTCTCGGACAGTTCCGCGATGTTTCCAAAGTTGTATACAAAACCGTTTTTGTTGATCTGCACATCATCGGTATCGCCGTAACTGCCGCAAGTGCTGCTCAAAATCACCGGGCATCCCATATATATGGCTTCGCTGATAGCTAATGAATGCGGTTCAATACTGGCCGGGTGCACATAGGCATCGATGGCGGCATAATAAGCTGGTAATTCTAAGGGATCAACAAAGCCTGTAAAGTGTACTTTATTTACCTTCAGTTGTTCGGCCTTTTGCTTCAAACCTTCCAGGGTTTTACCTGAGCCTAAGATGAACGCATGGGCTTTATGTCCTTTGCTTTCCAGATCTATCAGCAGGTCTATCAGGTGCTCCTGGTTTTTCCAGGTTACCAGTTTTCCTACTACCGCTATAGCAAAATCATTTTCAGGGATCCCATATTGCCCGCGGATCTTGCTCCTTAACGCCGCTTTATTTTGAAAGGCATCGGCATATACATCTACATCAATAGGATAATGCATCCTGATAAACTTTTTTTCGGGTACGCCGTAAAGTTTAAAATATGCTTCATTGGCATCGCCTACCGTGAAAAAGTAATTCACCTTGTTATAATACTGCCTTAGTAAAAAAAACTTGGCCAAAAGTTTATACCATTTACGGCGCTGGCGGTTTTCAGAATCGGTAATATATACAATAGGCACATGGTTGGCTTTGGCCCATTTGTGTGCCCTGCGCTGTACTTTTTGAAAATGCCCGTAGGTAATAATAGCATCAGGATTAAACGAATCTAACTCTTCAGTTATCGAGGGGGCATCAAGCTCTTTGGTTGAAGGTAAAACCTGTTCGCCGTTTAGAAATTTATGATCAAACTCTTCCAGTCGCAGGTTGTTCCAGGATATTTCCTGGCCAAAATTTTTATCCACGTATTTTTTGTAGCCCAGCATCGAGGCAAAAAAGAGCTTTACATCTACATCTTTCATTTTTGTAAAGCTGATATACTGCGGACAAAAGTGCTGGATTGGATGCGATACAATGATGGCTACCCTAAAATTATTGTTTGACATAAGATTTTGTTGGTAATATCTATACTGCAAGAACCGATTTGGCTGCAGATTCTTTCAGCGCCTTATCCTGCTGATCATTATAATTTTTGATGATTAAAACGCTGCCTATTGCCAGCCAGAGCCAGATATTTACAGGCGGGTTTTTACCTACGGCCCCTATTGCTGCATTAAGGATAACATAACTCAGCAAAAACGAAAGCAATACCCCCCATTCCTTTCTTCGCATTTTTTGCCATATACCAAGGCAAAATATGATCATCCATAACCTGAATGCATACCATACAACAGCAAGATAGATCCCACCCTCATAAATAGTGGTATCAAAATCACTTTCGGTGCCGGTTTCCTCTAATTTTAAATCATTTGCATACTGGCTGATCTTTTCGGAACCGTTACTCATTACCCCCAGGCCATTGCCAAACATTATGGCAACGATATCCTGTTCAAAAACCCAGTTAGTCCAGTTTAAAAAGTTTCCCTGAACCCTTCCCTTGATCTCTTCGGATTGTGTACCTGAATCGTTATCGCTTGAGCGCTCATCATATGCTGCAAAAAACTCAGGCTTGACAGCACGGATACCTCCGAGCAATACAACGAATACTGCAACAGCAATCAACCCTTTTGACATAATTTGCCCCGGAGATTTAAGTGCTGCAAAGGCAAGGCCAAGTACCAAACAAACCCCGCAGCCTAATACTGCCGAACGCCCCCCTGTTATAAACGTGCCTATCAACAGCGCTACGCCCGTGGCAGCTAAGTATATGATCCGCCAGTTTTTTGCTTTTCCTTTAACCTCTTCCTTCGGCCAAAAAAAGCTCATTGCTAAAAATGTACATGCCATATTTAAAAACCATGAGTACTGGCCGGTAAAGGAAAATGTAGAACTTACCCTAAGCCGCCCCGCTGCCGAAAACCCTTCTAACGAGCCTCCGTCAACACTTAAGTTTAACCAATGGCTTGCGGGCAAACTATTTTGTAATACTGCTATACCTGTTGTTGGTATTAACGAGATGCAAATACAAATGACAAATATTTTAAATTCAGCCATCTTATCCGGAGGGAAAGCAAATGGCATCAATACACCAACAATCATGTATAACAGGTATTGCTTTAACCCGAAAATGCTTAAAATAGGGTCGTGAAAAACGGTGAATGCAACAGGCGGAATAAATACCAGCATCACTGTTTTCCAGTTTTTGAAAAGCGTTAATGCCAGGCCGCTCAATTTTGCTTTACTGATACTGAATATGCCCATGATGCATAAAATATCTTTTAAAAAGAACACCAAAAGCCCTAAAGCAGAAGGGAGCATTTTACGCATAAGGCCTTCAAAAATGAGTACAAAGACCAGTACGTAAAGCAGCTTTTTAATATAAACCCGTAATTTCTCCTGCTGATTATCCATGTAAACTTTGGTTAATTTTTATTTTTTAGCTGCAAACACATCGTTGAGCGATGCTATCAATAACCGGCCGGTTTCGTCCCAGCCTTTTAAACCGGTGGCTTTTTTTACCGCCTTTGCTTTCATGTTTTCATAAAGTAGTCCGTCATCGGCTAACAGCTGCAGCTTTTCGGCAATACTTTTGCTGCTCCTGATCGGAACTATAAAGCCTTCTTCTCCATTGGTTATGATGTCATCGGCACCTGTATTTTCTGTGGCAATAATGGGAACGCCGAATGACAGGGCCTCGCCCAAAACCAATGCTAATCCTTCTTCAATTGAAGGAAGGCAAAAAACACTGGCGCTTTTGTAAGCCGCTTCCAGCTCCTGCCCTTTTAAGATCCCTGTAAACACCACCCCATCCGGAATCACAACATCGGCCAAACCGTTAGGATTATTTTCCGGGCCTACAATTATTAATTTTTTGTTGGGATGATTTAATAATTTGAAAGCTTCAATTAAATATCTTAAACCTTTACGCACCGAGATGCTCCCAACATACAGGATGGTAAATACATCCTGATCTTTATCATCAACCAACTCTGCATTTCCTGCCAATTGATTAAAGCCGTATGGCACCCTGATCAGTTTATGCTCAGGAAAACCAGCTTCAATAAAGCTTCTTTTTACAAAGTTGGAGGGCATCAGGATATAATCGGCAATGTGGTACTCTTCAATCCGCCTTGCTTTTTCCTTATCATGAAAAGGTTGCCATTGCAGCTTTAATGATTCAAACTCTTCTTTCATTAAATTTTCCTGGTACTGCACATGGCTGTTCACAGCTTCTACAATAACTATTTTACCCTTGCTTTTGGCTTTTTTGCTGGCATTGAGGCCGCTGCCATTATAGTACATGAAAATATCGGCATCATCTAAATATTTTATGCAGGCATTATCCTGTTCAATCTTAGCTAAATAAGCCAATTGTGTACTGATAAACTTAGGGGCTTTGAACCTTAGGCTTGCCAAATAAATTGTTTGAAGTTTATCTGTACGCACTAATTTATTTCCTATTTCGGTAAACGCCGCACGCGGGCTCCAGCGCGAAAAACCACTTACAAACTTATGCAGGATCCCAGCTTCATGAAGCGCAAGCGCATAACGGTAATGATGGCTCCGGTTAGGCGACGTATAAATTACTTTCATAAATTTTGTTATTGCACTGCGGGATTAATGAGATCGAAATATTGTTTGGCAACCACTTTACTGGTATGTGCTTTGAGATGAGCATCTGCTTCCCCTCTTAGTTTTTCCTGTAAAAGTTTATCGGTCAGGAGGCTTTTAATTGTATTTATCAGGTCTTGCAAATCACCTCTTTTAAATACCAGTCCTGCTTTGCCAACAGCATCGGGCAAGCCGCCACCGTCAGATACAATTGGGATACAACCGCATGCAAGCCCTTCCAAAGCAACTATCCCAAATGGTTCCTGCCACCTTGAGGGGATGAGCATATATTTATGTTGATTTAGGCAGGCAACCAGCTTTTCGCCAGTTAAGCTGCCTTCAAACCTGATGATTTTCCCGATGCCTGAATCTATAACATACTGTTTTAGTTTTTCAAAATCCTTTCCCTCTCCAATTACAGTTAATGAAATTTCAGAGGGATCTGAATTTGCTTGCAGGTATTCTTTATATAACTGCGCTATCGCTTCTATTGCTAAATCAGCTCCTTTATCAGATACCAGCCGGCCTAAAAAAACAAAGCTTTTCGGCTTATTATCATTAGTTACCGTTTGTACAAAAAGATCGTCATTGTATGCATTTTCAATTACAACTGCCGCAGGCCAGCACTTTTGACGGATGGCGTCACTTACAGCTATAACACTTGAGGCCTTCTTGAGCCACAAGTATTTCATTTTTGCAGGGAGGGACTTTGAACCATCTTCATTGCTTATCCATGTATTTAAGGATACAACCAGTGGCTTTCTGAAAAAAGCAGCCGGCCATGACATCCTTAAAACCGGGCTGTTTTCAAAAACTACATCGGCCCAGTTATGCTCGGCCAGTAATTGTTTTAAGCCGGGGTTGCGGACAACCTTATAAGGAAACACTTTGGTACCTGATTGCTGTGTCCAGGTGAGCAGATGTACCTCGGCTCCGTAGTTGTGAAATGCTTTTGCCAAAAATTCGGCATTGGCTTCTGTTCCGCCCAAATCGGGGTAAAACTTATGTGTAAGTAATAATACCTTCAGAGATTGAGCCATATTAAGTATTGGCTTTTGCCAGTGATAAGGTTTTTCCTTTTTGAAGTGCTTTCTTGAAAAAACTTGTCCAGTGCTTCCGGTTTTCTTCCAAAATGTAACCGATTACCATGGTAGCTGTGAATACAATCAGCATAGCTATTGTAAATTGCGTAACATCAAACAGCCTGGTTTTCCATAGTGATCGTACCAGTACCAGCATAGGGTCATGCAGCACATATAACGGAAATGTCAGATCAGCAAACTTCCTGATGAAGTTTACAACCGGGCTTGGCTTTTTAACTTCTTTGTTTTCGTACTGAGGCAGCATCCATAATGCCAGTGCTACAAAAACGCCTATTATAAAATCGGTAATGAACTGTCCGGCAAAAAACAACGGGGCTTTGCCTAAATGAAGCGGATAGCCCGGCAGTACACAAAATAATGTTATTGCTATGCCAATCATTACCGTAATTAACAACCATGACAGCGTATGGCTTTTTATTGGGTTTTTAAACCGGTATGCGCAATTGCCCAGGAGCCAAATCGGCATCATCAGCAAAATTTTTGGCCCGGCTATTAAACATGCAGCTAATGGTAACAATAACCCTTTCCAGCCCTTAGTCCTGAAGAAAAACAAGCCAAATACCACGTAATACCAAAACTCATATGATAATGACCACAATGGCCCGTTAATAGGTGGCGAGGCAGATAAGAACCAAACTTCATTCAAGAACAGGCCTGATATGATATATCGTGGCCACGAAACGCCGCGGGTATAGTGAGCTAATAAAGCGGGATCAGAAAACTTAACAACAATTTCAATCAGGGCGGTGATCAGTAACGTTGGAATCACAACCGAATATAACCTGCTTAACCTGGCCTGGGTATATTGTAAAAGGCCCCTGTTATTTGCTGTAGTTGAATATGCTATAACGTAGCCGGACAGGGCAAAAAATATGACAACTGCCATATGGCCCCAATCCACACCATTGTAATTATATCCAACTGTAGTGAACCATTGGGCATAGCCATGCCCTAAAAAAACAACCAGAGCGGCCACGATACGCAGGCTATCCATAAAAATGCTTGTCCCGCCGGCTATCTTTTTAGGTGCTTGTGAATAAATCATTGTTTTGCGCAATTAGATTTTACCGGTAAAAAACATACCGATAAGGCTTGACCTCGAGTAAGATTTGTCGGCCCTTATTTCGTTTGTCATTTTGAGGCGTCCAAGTGTATTTATAGCTAAATATTCCACAGCCAAACGCCCAACAATTAATGTGTTTAAAAGCGGCTTTGCCGGATATTTTCCAAATTTCTTAAGCAGTTTTATCCTGTTTTGATAAAAACGGATAACGCGCCTGCCTACTTTTTGCGGTGTACCGCTGCCTTTATGAAATGCCCTTACCGGAATTACACCAATACCCCAGCCTTTACGGATGGCGCTCATGCAAATATCATGATCAAGCTCCAGCCAGTCGTAATTTTCATCAAAGCCGCCTACCTGCTGTAATACCTCTTTCCGTATTACCATGGCGCAGGTATATACGGTTATTTGCTTAGGGCTTTTGTTAAAATATTTTTGATAGTACCCATGCAGTTTTTGGCCGAGTATCACGCTCATGGCATCCGGTTCAGGTTCAAAAGCTACTGCCGGGTTTCCATCGGCATTTTCGGTGCTGTAAGCAGCTATGCCAATGGTTGGGTTAGCCTCAAAAAACGCTTTTGTTTTAAGGATGTACTCCTCAAGCGGCCAGGCATCAGAGTCAAACAGGATCACCAGATCGGTATCAGTAGCGCTTAACCCTTTATTTAAGCTTTTAACCAGGCCTAAGTTTTGCGGGTTACGAAGCAGCTGCACATTGTTAAACTTGTTTTCAAACAACTCGGTTGAGCAATCGTCAACAACAGTGAACTGATCGATCTTATCATCTGCGTAACGTAAACAGTGATCGATACACTTGGAGGTCATCTCCATGGTGTTGTAATTGGTAGTTATTATTCCAACGGTCATGATTTCACACTCAATTTAAACATGGCGCTATACTGTTCGGCAGCGTTTTTGGGACTATATTTTTCGGCGAAGCCGGGATCCTGGTTTATAAACTTTTTTATATCGGTTATATATTTCAGCTCTTCAATCTCATCCCTTTTTTGATCATCATTGGCAAAACCATCGCGCAAAATGATAACAGGGCATTGGTTGTATAAGGCGGCTGCTATACTGCCGCTTTTTTCAAATAAAACTTTCGGATGGTTGGAAAGGCTTACATCACAGGTACCCAGGTAATCGGCTATATCGTTTTCGGCCCATTCGCCTAATACATGCATCTGGATTCCGGTTACTTCGTTTAATTTGGAAAACTGTTCCTTTATCCCCGGGCTTTTACCCGCATGGGTGATTATCAGTTTTTTATTAAACTGATCGTTAATACTTACCGATAATTGCTTTATCCGTTCGGCAAGCAAATCATGATAATGAAAACCTCCAAAAAAACAAGCTAAAACATAAGCTGTATTATCAATCCTATAGTTGGCTGGTAACTGCTCGTAAATCTTTCTCCGGGTATGGTCGCCTAAAGGCATATTACTGAATACCGGTATTTTATTTGTATCGATACCTGCTTTTGAAAGGCTCTTTTGATAATAGCCGTTGGTTGTTGAAATACACTTAGGCTTTAATGCCTTCACAACTGCTATTGCTGATCGCTTTTGAAAAAATCCGATGATCTTATCTTTCAGCGTACTATCTTTTGATTCGCCCTGCCAGATCTCATGAAACATCACATGTACATTGGCACCAGTCTTTAAACGCCTGAGCTGTTTGGCCAGGTCAAAAACAATTCCGCGTTTGTTAAATGAATAACCTACATATTGCAGGCTTATCCAGTCGGGGGTAAAAGCATCTGTTACTTCTTTCAGCTTTGCAAAGCGTGTCCGGGCATCCATTGAAGCGGAAAGGCGAATTTCTGCGATCCCTTCATCTCCTGCCCGCTCAATCAAAGTAGTGATGTGGCGATCATTCAGCGCAAAAAGGAATACCTGGTGGCCTTGTTTTACAAACTCCCGCGCCAGTTTTTGTGAATAATCTCCAACGCCATCACGTCCGGGTTCCAAAGATCCGCAAACAAGCAAAATCCTCATATTATGGTATAAAAATTCGGGGATGATTTATTATTGCTCCTGATATCCAACTTGCTTAGTTCCTGGTGTAAAACCGGCCGATAAATGCGCCTACGCTTACAACAAGGTTTTTGCGCTGCACATAGTTGTTTTTAAAAAGATTAATGGGATGATCAACGCATTTCCAGAACTTTTTATCTACACTTCTTGGGCTTACCCCCAACAGTGATTGTTTCAGGAATTTAATGCGCCAGGGTTTAGGGCTCCCTAAGGCATGAAGCATCAATGTTGCACCTCCCTGCAGGCCCATACCCTCTTTACCAACAAAACTCACCACCCCGTCCCAGGCGCCAATTGCAATATTCAAAGCGTCCTGATCGGTTTTGCTGAAAGGAGCATAATCACCGGCGTGCTCCTTAGCCAGGTTTGCCTCGCCGGGGAATGGGGCCCGGCTTAAACCGCCTATTAAGGGGCCTATTTTTTCCTGGATCATAATCCAGGTATCAACCAGGCCGATATCTTTTTTATTTACACCTATAAACCCGGAGTTTACATAAATCTCTCTCTCGAGGTTAAGGTTGATATCAAACTTTCCAAAATATTTTTTCCATGCCATTTTGCGGGGATGGTTGGGAGGAAGCGGCGAATTCACATCCTCACAAACGGTAACCCCGAATGAAACCCATTCTTCATAAAAATCCCAGCTGTAATCTAAAATTATATCCGGATCGAAGTAAAAAATATTTTCTGCGTCACGGGCCGGGCCTTCAAAAAGCCACTTCAAAAAATCAGGTTTATAATTGGCTAAGTGATAAGCGGTTTTTAACTTAACAAAATGGATTTTTATATCATCATTAACTTTGTAAGTTGCTAATTGCAGATCGTCAAAAAGAGATAAATCTGTTGCAGTAGCCCAGGGGGGCAATTCGCCTAAATAACCGGCATAGATATCCCCTTTATAACCATGTTTATAAAGCGAATTAACAAATGCCGCGACACCAAGATGGTAATGTCCTTCAAAAAGCGTACAAATAACTGTTTGCATAGTATTTTATCTGTTTTTAATAAAGCGGGCGGGTGTACCGGCCCATATCTGGTAATCGGGAATTGATTTGTTGACCAAAGAACCGGCACCTATAATACTGCCCTCACCTATAGTTACCCCCTGAAGAATAATACTATGCGTCCCAATCCATACATCGTTCTTTAAAATTATTGGCTTGTGTATAACTGGCTGCTGATTGATTGGCAAACTGCGGTCCATTTCGCGGCCTGCATCAACAAAGGTTGTGTTGGCTGCTATCAGGCAATCATCGCCTATTGTTAACCCTAATGTGATGTTAAAATCGCAGCCATGACCAATAAAAACACGCTGACCGATTTTTACAAAGTTGGTTTCGGCAAATGGCTGGGGGGTTTTGAAAACCACATCATCTTCAATTACACTTTCTTTTCCAACACTGATTTTGCCGGGCCATTTACACTTGATCTTACCTAAAACCACACTTTCATTAATTTGCATCCCTAAAAACTTATAATATTTTTTCCGGAGCGATAAACTAACATTGCTAAGTTTATGCCTTAACATAGCCGGGTATCTCTGTTTCATGAAACTATTTGTTTTGGTAGTTTGGAAACCCTGTAAATGAAGTATATAATTAAAATTATAAAGGCGAGTAAAAAGTCGACGATAGAAAACATCAGCACATTGGTTGTTTTTGAAAGGTCCATGGTAACAACCAACAATAGCTGGAATAATATATTGATGGTTAAATTAATTACCGGCTTTATGATCCAGCCCCGCGAAACCAAAACAGAATAGGTAACGCCGGCAAGCATAGCCAGACAGCTTGAAATGGTAATTAAAAGCATCTCCTTATTGAGGTTTGCATACCCCTTGCCCAATACCCAAAGTACCTGTGAAGGGAACAGCAATACGATAACAACTATAATAAAGCTGATTATAAAAAGTGCCGCTTCAATTTGTATAAACCGTTGTACCAATAACTTTTTTTGCTCGGGCAACCGGGCAAAACGCGGTACAATCAGGGTGCTGAATAAAGTGGTAAAAACGGTTAAAACGGTAGTTAAGCGGCTTAATGCGCCAACATGGGCTATGGATTGTGTATTTCCAAAAATGGAGATCAGCCAAATGGTTATCTGCCCTGATACGCAAAAATAAATAGCCCCCGGTAATGACCGTTTTACTATTGAAAGGATTTCTTTTTCAATAACCGGATCAGATTTTTGTAAGGGATCGGCATACTCGGCTGAGATTTTCCTTAACTGAACGTTAGCCCACATGCGCGGGATACCGTTTCCTAATATTGCCACAGCTGTAAACGGAAACAACAGCAGTGAACCAATCATTAGTACAAAGCGCCCTAAACCTGCAGATAGTTGATTTTTTTGCAGCTTGTTTATTCCCTGGTGCAGTTTGGAGGCTGTTTCGAGCAATGTATCGCTTAATGCCGCAAAGAACGATGGGATGATGGCCAGCACAACAAAGCATGAAGATAATAGTGATGCACCGTTATGTACAAGCAGGTAAAAAAGTACCGGTAAAGAGATCAGTAAACTGAATACGCCGAATATTTTACGCAGTTTGAGGCCGCTGGCAATTACAACTCCTAATTTCTCGCGGTCGCGCCAAACTTTCCCTCCCTGTGCCATTACCCCTGATGAGATGCCGCCATCGGCCAGTACAGTCATTGTACCGAGCATGGTATTTGCCAGTGTATAAAAAGCGTACTCTGTTGTAGGCAACAACCTAACAATCAAGATCCCGGTTAACAAGCCCAATAGCTGAATAACTGCCTGGGCAGAAAATGTGACGGCAACAAGCTTAGTCCATTGCTGCCATTTTTCGAACCTGCCATTCACAGCAATGTTACTTGTTAAACTTTTCATATAGCAGGCAATATTGAGGGGAGTTTAGTCATCAAATGCATATCGTTAAACTTTAGCTGCATTTATAAATAAAAGAATGAGATTAAATGGATGGTTAAAACCTGCTCATGAATTTTTTGAACCTGCTTTTCACACTTTTGGAAGGCTCCTTGATATAGCTGTTTTTTTGATAGATATAGCTATTGGCATGCAGCTCACTTTTAACAGCGTTAAAAACCAGTTTCATCCTTGGCAATTTATTGTCATTGCGCAGTTCGCTTATAAAGCCCAGTTCCTGGCTTGGGGTATAATCCTGCCTGATCACATAAAGGCATAAATCACACATCGGAGAAATGATCATCGCATCCGTTAAAATATGAACCGGAGGCGTATCAATAAGAATGTGGTCATATTTTAATTTTAAGTCGGCAAGCAGGTTGGCCAGTTGCTTGCTTTCAAGCAATTCTGAAGGATTTGGCGGCACGGCACCACCGCAAATGATGTGCAGGTCATCTGAGATCTCCGACTTTTGAATTATTTGTGCCTGATTTGCGTTACCTATAATATAATCTGTTAACCCGATAGTTGAATTTTTCAGGTTAAAGCGTTTAGCCAGGGTTGGGTTCCGTAAATCCAGTTCAACAAGGATTGTTTTTCTTCCGGCAATGGCTAAAACTGCCCCCAAATTACTTAACACAAAACTTTTGCCTTCGCCAGAAATACTTGAAGTAAACAGTGTGGTTTTGCCTGGGTTATTATTGTTATTGTGTAAATAGCTCAGCTTGGTACGCAAATCCCTAAACTGCTCGCCGATAAAGGTTTTTTGATTGAGCACTACAATAGGATCCGTAGTATCAGAATCGGTGATCTCGATCAAAACAGGCATTCCTGTACCTTCAATGATAGCATTTTTGCTCGAAACCTTATTTTTAAAGGCATCCCTTCCGTATATCATGCCGGTGGGTACAATAAGCCCGAATAAAAGCGCCATGGCATAAACCGACCCGGGAATTGGCGCACTTTGCGACCCGTAATGTGCCTGATCAATGGTAACGGCATCAGAAATTGTTGAGGCGTAATCTAAACTTAACTCCTCCTTTTTCTGAAGCAGGTAAACAAATAAATTCTCCTTAATCCCTTTCATACGGTCAATATCCTTCAGGTCTCTTTCCTGGCCGGGTAAGCTGCGTATGGTTGATTGATATGAGGAGCCAACACTTTGCAGGTTTCTTTGAGTTTCTATTAAGGAAGCCCTGGTTGCTTTTAAATTTTCCCGCAAGGCCGACCGTGTTAACGTTATTTGCTGGTTTATGGGATTGAATAAGGGGTTACTTTCAGGTAATGTAGAGAGCATTTTGGTACGCTCCAACTGCAAGTCGGTTAAGCGGTCGATATATCCCTGCAGCGCAGGACTGTTTATACCCAATGTTGACGGAGTATTACCTTTGCCATCATCAGAGTTGAGGTAACGTTCAACACCATCCAAAACACTTACCTGAATTTTAATATCATTAAGCTGCTTTTCATTTGATTGGGCCCCTCCCACGTACTGAGACGACTGATCGGCAATTTCAGTGATACCACGTACACTTTTATACCCTGTATACTTGTTTTCAACGTTATTCAGCTCCTGGGTAATGGAACCTAAACGTTCCTCAACAAACTTGATGGTATTTTGGGTAGAGCTGCGCTTCTGTTCTACCGAGGCAGCCATGTAAACCCTTATCAGGTCGTCAACAATTTCACGGCCCCGCTCCGGAACCTCATCTTCCAGCCGGAAAGCAACCATTGAACTTTTGGCTACAGGCGATTCATGAATGGCACCTTGATAATAACCTACAACATCATCTATCTCACGTAGCTTTATCCTTATAGTTTTACCTATGTAACGATTAAAATCAGGTGATTTATCAAGCCTCCAGGTGCCAAAACTATTAACCAGGTTATTTTGAAACGCAAACCTGATTGATTTTTCCTTAGGTTGTTTTATTAAAAATGTGCTGTCGCTTTCAATTACAATATCAAATATTGAATTTAACGAACCTTTTCCACGGCTAATTAATTTAAACTGCACCGGGGTAGTGTTATAAATATCCTTGTACGAATAATATGGCGTTGGTTCCAGGTAAGTAGTCCATAATTGTAAATCCTCCACTACCTGCCTGGTTACCGGAATTGAACTCATTAAGCCCATTTGCTCATCAATACCTGTTTGAGCTTCGGTTAAATTAATTGCTTCAAGGGCGGCTTTGTTTGCTTCCTTTTGCTGGTCTTTAACCATCACTTTGGCATAGATCTGGTAAACTGGCCGCTTATACTTAAGATAAAAAACGGCGAGCCCAAAACACACAGCCAGGAAAACTATATATAAAGGCCAATGAAACAAGATCTTATTAAAAAAGATCCTGACTTTGGCCGATCCTGAATCATTAGAATTGACAAGCTCCATATTATATTTTTATTTATTGAAATAACTTTTAGGGTATTTTATTTAGTTACCTGGTAGGTAACCAATATTAATGAGGCTATTGAAATTACAATTGGCAGTATTTTAAGTAAGGTGCTCTGGCTTGCAAACTTATTTTTACCTGGCTCAACATAGATCAGATCATTGCTTTTGAGATAATAATATGGCGATTCGAATAACCTTGGTGAGGTAATATCTATATTTATATATTTCCGTTTGCCATCAACCTCTCTGACCAATAAAATATTATTACGGTTGGCGGTTGGCGTAAGGTCACCGGCACGGCTAAGCGCATCGGTAATTGAAAACCGTTCATCAGTAACAGAAAGCACGTCGGGATGAGCTACGTCGCCCAATACCGAAACTTTAAAATTCATTAAAGCAACTGTTACTTCCGGTTCTTTCAGGTATGATGAAATTTTACCTTTAATAACAGCGGCGGCTTCTTCAAGTGAAAGCTGGCCTACCTTAACGCCGTGTACTAAAGGAAGCTGAATTTCACCGTCTTTATTTACCAGGTAGCCATCGCTTGGGGAAGATGCGGAACTGCTGCCATCTTTACCTTTAGCCGTAGTCGGCGCCCCGCTATTAAAAATAGCTGACCCATCTGAATTTAAACTTTTGACATTTAATGCTAAAACATCGCCGGGCTGTATGGTTGGCGGAGAAAAATTGGTAATTTTATAACCCATTTCAGGGTTTCTTTCAAGTCCCTGGAAATAAAGCTTCTCCTTGTAGTTGGCACAAGATGTCAGCATTACCATTAAAAATAAAAGCGTTGTAAATAATTGATTTTTCATCATGATTGATTTAATTATTTCTTTAAAAAACCGGGCCGTGAGTTCATCCCCGGCACCTTAAAAGATGTTAATACAGCTTTAACTGTTAGCAGAATATGATTAGTTGGAAAGCAACATTAAATGATTAAATAATTGTTGCAACATTATTAGGGGAAAACCGTATAGCAGTTCAAATACATTTTATTCTTTATTCAAAAGCATATTTGCGATGACGCCACCCCTTCAAAAGAAAATTTATTTAACTGACTTAGAACAAAATCTGACCTTTGCGGGCTTCTTCAAATCTTATAAAGAAGTAAATGATCATGTTATTGCCACTATGCGTGATATTGAAGTTTATGACTACACTTCTTCAATTCCGTTATTCACCATGCGGGAGGCTACCCTGAAAAAAAGCAAGTGTAAAATTTATATTGATAGTATTACCGGTTGCTTAAACAATTGAGATTTTGTGCTGATTATACCGGCTCTAATATTTTTTTGAGCGTAGCTTTTGTTAGGGGTTTTATGATATAATCTAAAACGAAATCATATTTTTTTGACAGGGCCAGGTCTGACGGATCAATTGAGGATGACATAATATAAACATCTATTTTTTTTGCTAAACCGGCCCTCAGCTTACTATATTTATGAAGGAATGTAGCACCGCTCATAATAGCCATATTAACGTCAACAAATATCATATCGGGCAATCCATCGCTGTTAGCTTTATTTTCAATTAAAAAATCAAGAACTTTTGTTGCATCGAAATAATATTTAGTTACTGGCTCATATGATAAATAGGTTTCAATCATTCTTTGAATAATAAAATGTTGAATTGGCTCATCGTCAATAAATATTAATTTCACACAGGTTAGGGTTTATAGTGTTTATTATTGAACAAGTATTTAATTGCCTTTTTAATATATTATGCCAGTTAAAACAATTACATAGTATTATATAAAAACCAATCAATTCTTTCCATTCGGAAAAAGATTGCCATAAAATTTTATTTTCTTTGCGCCAATAATTAAACTATGACTGAGCCCGTTACAAAAAAAATATATATTACCGATCTGAACATCAACCTTACCTTTTTGGGTGAGGTTAAATCCTTTGAAAACAAGAATGAAAACATTACAGTTTTATTGAGCAATGTTACTGTGTACGAATATTCATCCTCAAATTATTTATATTCTCAGCCTGAAATTTCACTGTCGGGCCCCGCGTCGCGCTTCCATATTGAAGACGCTGTGTAAATATTACCGTTAACTAATTTTTGATTTTAATCCGCATCCCTGTCCAATCTTAAATACTTAATTCCTTTTGGTTCGGGATATACAGTTTTTTGCATATTTGACATCATCCTTCTGATCACCTTACTGATATTAAGGTGATTTTCGGCATAATTACGGGCATTCATTTTAATTTCAGTGCTATCAGATGTACAGCAGTTCAGGATCGCCTCTTTTAAATGATCAATATCCTCCGGCGGAGCAACAACGCCCATGTTATTGTCTTTTATCACTTCATATAAAGTAGTGCCCTGCTCTGCCGTCACCAGGGCCAATCCGCCAACGGCTAATATTGTAGTGAGTTTTGACGGCATAACCAGGTCGGCAGCACTCTTTTTTTGCAAAACAAGATGAACATCGGCCATATTCAAAAAGCTGTTAAATAAATGGCGTTCCTGAAGTGGAAAGAAACTCACGTTATCAAGCTGCTGTAACTTAGCCCGCTGAATGAGTTTATCTTTATGAGGGCCGGTGCCGCAGATAACAAACTTTATAAACTTAACAGATTTAAGTTTCTCCGCTACATCTAAAATTGCTTCAATTCCCTGCTTTTCGCCTATACTGCCAGAGTATAATACCACTTTATCATTAACATCAAAATTCCACTTTAATTTCAGTTCAGCACAGTTGCTCAAAGGGTAACAGGTATCTGTATCAACCCAGTTGGGAAAAAATGAAATCTCCCGGTTAATTTTACAGCTGATTTTTTTAAGCATGCCCTTGGAGATGGAGCTTACAAAATCAACCTTCTGCATGATGAATTTTTCCATTGCGAATAAAATTTTAAATGCCATTTTTGATTTTAGCATATTCAAATCTCTCGCGGCCTCAATTTGCAGGTCCTGGATATGGTAAATAATTTCGCCCCGTTTAAAGAACCTGTAAAACAGCCCTAAAAAACCTAAATGAAAGGGTGGGGCTATGCAAAAAATGTAATCGTTTTTTGGCTTAAACAACAGGGAAATTATCATGAAAAAAGCCGACACAAAAAAAGTGGCTTCGTGAATGAGCCGCTTTAAACCACCGGGTTTCTCAGGTATATATAACGGACATCTGTATACAGTAAGCTTACCGTCCTTTAGTACTTCGCGCTTATAAAACCTATTTATATACGGTGACTGTACTTTCCAGAATGGATAATACGGAAAAGATGTTACTACAGTACATTCATAATTATTATCAACAAACCATTCAACCATGTCTCCGGTGTATTTTCCAATGCCCGTCAATTCAGGAGAAAAGTTGATGCCTATAACTAATATCTTTTTACTCGATGCGTTTGGCCTATTCATTTGATTAAGTTATCAGCGAGGGGATTAAAAATCCTTGTTATTTTAAAAATCCTGTTATGCCCTGACTTCAATGCACTTAGCGTTAATTTCCCACTGCCGGCATACAAAATGTGGCCCGGCAACCTGCTCTTTTTATAAGTAAATTAACTTGGGTACTGTGGTTGCAGTAATTATCAGATTGGTCAGGGATACTAATTGATAATTGAGTATAGCTTCGCCATTTCACTTACAATGACTCTTTTTCAATTAAAAATTGCTGTGCCTGTTTATCAATTCATTATCAATGTTTAATTAAACATGAATTTTATTTAACACATTGATACAAAATTACCCATATAATTCACTTTTCATCAACAAAACTGGCGATTGTTTTAAAATGTACAAAAGTGTGATATTATTCACATTTCTGTAACAAATCAACAACCATTTACGTATGGGCATCCTCCATAAAAATCAGGCAGAAACAGATCAACTAAACAAGCCCCTTACAAAAGCCATTTTTATACCTCAACCCAACGATTAAAGAAAATCAGGCTGCTTTTATAACAACTATAAGTTAAAAGCATTTTTTGCGTAACTATTCATTAATTTTTTTACTGATTTTAGCATCCTGCCGGTTAAAAACCTCCATCATCCGCAGTTGATAATTATTCAAACACAATTACTAAAACAGGTGTATTTTTCACACCACACTTTTTCACATTTTGAAAACAAATTGTGTGAGACTATGCGAATTATTAAACTAAATGGCGATTTTTATGAAAATAACGTACAACAATTGAAAAGCATTCAGTTTGATTATCTATCTAATTTTCAAACTATTAAAAAACAGCACTATGATGAAGAACGCCGTTTTACTTAAACCAACATCTACCAATTGGATGGTTGTTTATACAAGATCAAGATTTGAAAAAAAAATAGACCGTACCTTAAATGATAACCAAATCACCTCTTTTTGCCCGGTGATTAAATCACTAAAAAAATGGGCCGACCGAAACAAAATGATAGAAACTCCATTATTTCCATCATACGTTTTTGTTAAGGTAAATGCAGGTGAACAGCTTAAGGTAAAGCAGGTTCCGGGGGTAATAAATTTTGTATCTTATTGCGGAAGGCCTGTTATACTAAATGAACTGGAAATTGAACGGATAAAATCAATAGTTAACAACTATTCGGAAGTTGAGCTTATAAGTGTTCAAAATTTGAATATCGGTAATAAGGTTAAAATAAAGGATGGATTATTGTATAATTACCAGGGTGTGGTTACTCAAATTATGGGCAAAGCCATATTAATGACCATTGAACAGCTTAACTGCGTTTTAACAGTGAAGGTAAACGTAGATCAAATTTGTTTAAATGTTGCAAGTTAACTTTTTAAGATGTATTATTAACTTGTTGCTAATTTTTTATTATACAACTTAATTAAGATTACGATTGTTATTTAAGTAGTTCAAAACACATTTATAAAAACTTATGGATTTGCACCATGGTGAAATAGTGGAGAAAGTGGTTAGGCGCAAAGGCTGCAGCATAAGCGAAATCGCACGATTCACTAATGTTAACAGACGCTCCGTTTATTACTGGTTTAATCAAAAATATCTAAAACCAAAGATCATATACAAAATAGGGCTTTGCCTTAAGCACGATTTTTCTGTCGAATTTCCTCATTTGTTTACAGAGGGTGAATTTGACAATATTAAAAATCAAGGCTATAATCAAGCTCCGGATTATCATGCAGATGAGATGGAGGACTCGTACTGGAGGGATAAATACATAGAGCTATTGGAGAAGTACAATAAAAGCCTTCTCGAAAACTCAAAAAAGAAATTTAATCAGCGGTAGAAAGAGTGCCCTGGCTAAATAGATTAAAACCACAAACTGAAACTACTTATATAAACAGAGCAGGAAAAAAGTAAGAAGAGCCAACAATACTAAACTAAACTTATAAACTCAACTATAATACCCGCCGGGAGGCGAAGTGAAAATAAAAAATGCTTAACTCAACAACCCGATTAACAGGGAGTTGAATTAAGCATTTTTTTCTGTCCGTAATCTTTTTAACCTGCAACTTTGTTTTGAACCGGTTTAAAATTAACGTCATATAGCACCATGCTGTCTTCTATAACGCGGTGCCCGTAGCTTACCCCCATCCAGCGCTCAACAGTTACATTTTTACCTTCCAAAACTTTATAATCCTTAAAGAAACATTCAATCTCTTTAATAGTATGAGGAGGCAATTCGCTTAAATCATTTATGTAATTTACCGACATATCATTGTTGGCAACGGCAATAATTTTATCATCCTGCTGACCATTATCAATCATGTGCATTACCCCGATCACCTTTGCTTCAATGATGGACATTGGAAAAACATCAACCGAACATAATACTAAAATATCAAGCGGATCCTCATCATCACAATAGGTTTGAGGAATAAACCCATAATTAGCCGGGTACATTACGGATGAAAAAAGCACACGGTCTAATTTTAAAAGTCCGGATTCTTTATCAATCTCATACTTAGCTTTTGAGCCCTTTGGAATTTCAATAACGGCGTTTACAACATAAGGAATTTTAGGCCCGGTTGAAACTTCATGCCATGGATGCTGTGTACTCATTGGTAGTAATTTAATATTTTGACGATTTTTTTATGAAAGTACTAACAATTTGGCAAATTTGTTAAAATATCCCTATTCTATTTTTTATACACTTTACTACTCAAATACTTCTCAACCTGTCGTTTTTTCTCAATTTAACTGGTTTACAGGATTGTACAATATCAAAATCCCCCCTGGCAACTGACAATTTCCCGGCGAACACCACAGCAATAATCATTTTTCAATATTGAAAGAAGATTATTGCCGGGATCATTCAGTATTAAAAAAATGCGATAAAGGATATAATTTAAAACTTTAGAGTGGTACTTAATTTTATAGAAAGTGATTGCTTACTGAATTTTTAAATTACCCGACCATCAGGTTAATTCCATATTAATTAACTATTAATATAATAACGATTAGCGCGATAAAACCTGGCACCAATTTTCACAATTGCATTACAAGCATTAAAAGTGTAACATTATTGTAGCAATTCGTGATCTCACTTCTCACTATTTCTTTTTTTAGTCTGCACATAAATTCCAAAATCCATAAAACGGGAATAAAATTTCACACTATGTATACATTATTCCACATTATGCGCGTAATTAAATACACGGTATTTTATTTAAAAAAATAAATCAGGAAAATAAATGTCGCAAAAGTTAAATTTATTCGTAAAAGTGGGGAATCTCATTTGTTACTAAATCAACCTCTCCTATCAATTTCGTCAAGATTAAATTTGGGACACTGGCACAGATGTTGCAATACATGGTTACCTAACAATGGTTAGTCAGCTGATTAACAACTAATTATTAGTTAGCACCTAAGCTTATTTTGGATTACTTTTTTAACTTTTTACAGCTAAAAATTATGCAAAAACATCACGGTCAAATTGTAGAGATACTCGTCAGAAAAAAAGGCTTCAGCATTACCGAACTCGCACAGCATTCAGATGTGAGCAGAAGCGTGGTATACCAATGGTTTAACAGGAAAGAGCTAAATGCAGATATTATTCACCGCATAGGCCGAATTGTAGATCATGACTTTTCGAATGAATTTCCAGAATATTTCCAGAAAAGAACTAATGATACATATGATGCCAGGAGCAGGGAAATGATGCGCCCAAATCAAAACAGGGTAAATCTTTGGAAAGATAAGTACATCATTTTACTGGAGCAATACATTCAATTACTATCAACTGAATAGGATAAATTGCCTGTTCAGTAATCAACCTGTATTTAAATGCATTATTGTGCATTTTTATACAGGCATAATATATCCCTTCTAAACAGCTCTCGAAACTTAGCTAAAGGTTGCTTTCTCCTTTTTCAGCATTTTGAACAAAGGAGAAACCTTCTACCCTACCCGATCCAGGGCTATTAAGCTTGTCTTTTGCTCCACGACCATCCATTTATAAGTTCATTTTCAGCTTGTTACAAAAACGAACGTAGGCATGTACGTTTTTGATACATCCCCAAGTCAACACGCCTGAATAAATCACTAAAAATCAACAACTTAATACATTGGCACTATATTTTAAACAGCACTTTAAGATCATTCTTTTTAGTCCTCTTTAAACCCATAATGTCATGATTAAAAATTACTTAAAAGTTGCTTGGCGAAATCTTTTAAAGAATAAAGTTTCTTCCCTGATCAATATCGGCGGCCTTGCTATTGGTATGGCCGTAACTATCCTGATCAGCTTATGGATCCGGGATGAGTTATCATTTGATAAATACCATCAAAATTACGATCGCATTGCCCAGGTAAGGACCCGGCTTACCGATCCACATACTAAAGAGCCCTTTGCAAATGGGTCGATGCAGGTTCCGATGGTAACGGAGCTTAAAACCAACTATAAAGATAATTTCAAGCATATTGTCATGGCTTCGTGGGATATTGACGACATCCTGTCGGCCGGGGATAAAAAGCTTTCCAGAACAGGCCTGTTCATGGATCCCGGCGCACCTGAAATGTTAACGTTGAAAATGATTTATGGCTCGCGGGCGGGGTTAACAGATCCTTATTCAATCATGCTTTCGCAATCAACTTCCCGGGCTTTTTTTGGTGATATCAACCCGGTAAACCGGTTAATGAAAATCAATAACAAATTTAATGTGAAGGTTACCGGTGTTTATGAAGATCTGCCGGTAAATACCCAGTTCAAAGATCTTAAGTTTATCTCACCTGCCGATTTATGGGTAATCGATAATCCCTGGATAAAACAAGCATCAAGTGACTGGCAAAACCACTTCCTTAAAATTTATGTGGAGATCAACCCGAATACTGATTTTGACAAGGTTTCAAGAAACATTAAAGATGCCGAATTAAAGAACCTTGCCAACTTTAAAGACGAGGCTAAACTAAACCCGCAGGTATTTTTACACCCCATGCGCGACTGGCACCTACATAATTACAAACGGGGCGTTGCCGATACCGGTCCGATGCAAATGTTATATCTTATCGGTATCATCGGAGGCTTTGTGTTGCTGCTGGCCTGTATCAATTTCATGAACCTAAGCACTGCACGTTCAGAAAAACGCGCTAAGGAAATAGGTGTCAGAAAAGCCATCGGTTCCATGCGTAAACAACTGATAGGCCAGTTTTACAGCGAATCCTTTTTAGTTGTGCTGCTCTCATTCCTGGTATCGCTCATCCTTGTGCGCTTATCACTCTCCTGGTTCAACGATCTATCGGCTAAGCAGATACTAATCCCATGGCAAAATGTTTATTTTTGGGTGGCTGGTATAGGCTTTATTTTTATCACCAGCACAATAGCAGGCAGTTACCCGGCCTTGTACCTGTCATCTTTTAACCCGGTAAAAGTATTAAAGGGCACTTTCAGGGTTGGGCGTTTTGCTTCTATCCCGCGCAAGGTACTGGTAGTAGCACAGTTTACGGTATCTGTAGCTCTGATCATTTGTACTATTATTGTTTACAGGCAAATTCAGATTGCCAAAAACCGCCCGGTTGGTTATACCCGCGAAGGGTTGGTAATGATCGAAAAAAAATCAAGCGATTTTGATGGGAAGTACGATCTGCTCCGCTCCGAGCTGAAAAACACAGGCGTAGTAACCGAAATGTCCGAATCATTCGGGAAAGTTACCGAGATAGCTTCAGGCAACGGGGGCTTTACGTGGCGGGGTAAAAACCCTAACCTTGAGGATCAATTTGGCACCTTGCCCGTAACGTTTGAGTATGGCAAAACCGTAGGCTGGCAATTTGTGAACGGACGCGATTTTTCAAGAAATTTTATAACCGATTCATCGGGTATAGTGATCAACGAATCGGCCGTGAAATACATGGGATTAAAAAACCCCATTGGTGAAGAAGTCAGCTGGAAATTCCAGGATCAGCCAATAAAGCATTATAAAATCCTGGGCGTGGTTAAAGATATGATCATGGAATCGCCCTATGCGCCGATGTCCCCTACCATATTCATGATCAAAGGCCATGTACCCACAAGCCTGATCAACATTAAGATAAAACCCGATGTAAGCGCCAGCCAGGCATTACCTAAAATAGAAGCAGTTTTCAAAAAGCTCATCCCATCGGCCCCCTTCGAGTACAAATTTGCTGATGACGAATATGCCTCAAAATTTGCCGCCGAAGAACATATTGGCAGGCTGGCTACTGTTTTTGCCGGATTGGCGATCATCATTTCATGCCTCGGCCTTTTCGGTTTGGCCTCGTTTGTTGCAGAACAACGGGTAAAGGAGATAGGTGTACGCAAAGTACTGGGAGCATCCGTATTCAATTTATGGCGATTGCTCTCAAAAGATTTTGTGCTGCTGGTTATCATAGCCCTGTTAATTGCTTCTCCCCTTGCCTGGTATTTCATGAACAAGTGGCTGCAGCATTATCAGTTCCGTGCCGAGATCTCCTGGTGGATTTTTGCAGTAACCGCTGCCGGTGCCCTTTTGATCACTTTATTAACGGTAAGCTATCAAAGCATCAGGGCGGCACTGGAAAACCCGGTAAAAAGTTTAAGGAGCGAATAAAATCAATTAATAAACCACAGCTGCAGGCTGATCTGATTTAAGGTTAATAATTGTACGGTTAACTGATGGAAATAGAATAACCAGCAATATAATAGCCAGCAACAGCCAGCTGATAAGCTGATAGTAATCAACAGCAAAACGTAGCTGGGCCTGTGCATTGATATTTTTGCTTAACAGGCCATTGGCTATTTTGGTTGCCTGATCGGCGGCTACACCTTTTCCGGTCAGGGCTTGTTTGTACATCGCCAATTTTTGAACAGCAAGCGGGTTTAGCTGGCTTAATTGTTCCTGGAAACGGTTTGCATGATCATTTTGCCTGTATAGCTGAAAATAATTGATAAGCGCTATACTGCTGCTAAACCCCGTAAAACGCATAAAGATGCCCACAGCCGAACCTGTTGTGCCATATTTTGCCGGGGATGATGAGATCACAAACAGGATAACAGGGGTCATTAACATACCAGCTCCCAAGCCCTGTAATATTACCGGGATGATGAGATCGTTGGTATTAACCTGGGTAGAAAATATAAAGCACATATATACATGAAAAGCCAGCAACAGGGTAAAACCTAAAATGAGGATATGCCGCAGCTGTTTCTTCATCAGCAAAAATCTTGATGATATGGTTACGCTTGCTATGATGGCTGCCAGATTATAGATAAGCAGATATCCAACGTGGATAGGATCCATGCCCATAGTACTGCTCATAAATGATGTGGTAATCCCGAATGAGCCGCGGCAGATATAAAAAACAAACAACAGCAATGCCGCGAGCACAAACTTGCGGTATTTAAACGCCTGGATATGAAAGTAAGGCCGCTTAGAATTAAGCTGCCTGATCACGAAAATAGTAAGCAATACAACAGCTCCTACAGCACTATAAAGGATCCGGCTGTCATCAAACCAATCATATTGCTGGCCGTAAACCATAATATAACCTATCAAACAAAGCCCTGCCGAGTAGATCACAAAACTGGCCCAATCAAGCTGATATAAAGGTAGCTTACGGTGAAGGCGTACATTGTTCATGATGATACACATCAATATGGCTCCCGGCAAAAAAGAGTAGATAGCACATTTGTATATCACATTAAAGTTAAAGTTATCAATAATGGATGCCGTAAACAGCGTTGACAACGGCGACACACACAGCAGGATGCAATAAACAACCGAATAGCCAATTTCTTTAGATCGTTCACTATGCAAACGGGTAAACATCAGCGTAAGCGTAATGCTAAGACTTGTACAGGTCAACAACCCTTGTATATACCTGAAAATCAAAAGCACAAAAAAGGCATGCACATGATAACAGATGTAACAGGTAGTTACCAACAGCAGCACACTGATGAGCAGGTACATTTTACTGGCTATGTTTTTGAAAAAGCGTTTTTCCAGCACTACGAAACTCGCTGTTGCCGCATACAGGATGATCATTGAAAACTGCGCATCGTTGGGGCTTATGCCATAATAACCGGCAGCAGCGTTTACGTTACTGATAGATAATGAAAAAAGGATAATACCCGGCAATACAACCAGCAGTAAAGTGGTCCTGATAAGCCACTCGGGCACCCAGGGTTTAAAAACAGGAATCAGATTGCTCATGTCCGTTAGTTTTTAGGTACGGTTACGCTGGCATTCATACCGGCGCTTAAAAAATCGGCAGCCTTATTGTCTATTTTAATTTTTACGGGGATACGCTGTGCTATCTTCACAAAGTTACCTGTGGAGTTATCCGGAGGCAATAATGAAAAACGAGAACCAGTGGCCGGTGATAAAGAAAGGATCTCCCCTTTTATTTTCCTGTCGGGATAAGCATCCGTAGTAATCTCTACACGCTCCCCTATCTGCATATTATGTAACTGGGTTTCCTTAAAGTTGGCTACAACCCACAGACCGGTTTCTTTATCAACTATATAAGCAAGCGTTTGCCCAAGCTGGATCTGCTGGCCAGGCTGGATGGTTCTTTTACCCATTTTACCATCATAAGGCGCAGTAACAACGGTATAGGAAACATCAAGTTTATTGCGCTGCAGCACCAGCTCACGGCGTTTGATCTCCGATAATACCGGCGAGATCTGCGAGCGGCTGTCATTCACTTTTGATAATGATGCCTGGTAATTATTTAACGATGCCTGATAATCGGACCGGGCTACGTCAAGCGCGCTCTGTACATTTTCCAGCTGTTGCTTGGTTGCCGATTCGGCATCATACAATTTGGTGAAACGGTCAAACTCCTGCTGGGCTTTTACCAGTTTGGCTTTGGCGGCGGCTATCTGCACTTTGTTTACATCAGCAATTTTTGCGGCTGTTTGTACATTGCTTTCCAGTACGCTAACCTGTTCACGGGCATTTTGCAATCCTGCACCTGCTTCTTCCTGCTGTAGTTGGTATTCGCGGTTATCAATGATTAACAGGGTATCTCCCTTTTTTACATCCTGGTTTTCATCGTACCTTATTTCTTTTATAAAGCCGCTGACCCTTGCTGTAATAGGGTTAATATAGGCTTCAACCTGTGCATCATCGGTTTCTTCATAACTGTACAGATGCACCAGTGTTATAATTCCCCATACTAATAATGCGGCGGCAACTATGCCGGCTATCCAAGTGGTTATTTTAGTTATTAACTTATCAGTTTTTGTATAAGTGTTTATATGCTTGTTCATTGTTAAAGTTTCCCGGTTACGTTTTGTAATTGATAATATTGAAGTTGAGCGGCTATCCTGGCTGCGGCCAGGTCAAAGCGGGTTTGTAATAACTGTGTATCAGCATCTAACAGATCTGTTATTAATGAGAGCTGATTGAAATACGTGTTATTTACAATGCGCCTGTTTTCGGTGGCCTGCTGTACATTGGTCTGGCTTACCTGTACTCTGTTCAAAGCTTCCCTGTACCTGAGCCAGGCTTCGTTAACCTGCTGGCGTACCACATCTTCGGTTTGGGCATGTTCAATTTCCTGGCTTTCCAGATCCAATCTTGCCACTTTTACTTTATGGCTGTTATGATAAAAGGATGAGATTGAAAAAGAAGCTTTTACGCCCGCAAAACCCAATCCATATAAACTTGGCGAATATGGATAGAACAGGATTTGCGGATAACTGTAATTATAAGCCGCAAACAGGCCTATTTTGGGAGATACATTAGCTTTTATATTCTTCAGCTTGAGTTTGCTTAGTTCTGTTTCCTGTTCGGAGATCTTTACCTGGTAGGCGTTTTTGCCGGCATCGGTAAGGTACTCATCATAAGGTTTAATCGTGATTGAATCCAGCTGCACCTGGTCGACAGGGTTCACCCGCTGATCATCGGGCAGACCTATCAGGATATTCAATTTCTGATTGGCTATGGCCAGGTCGTTATCCAGTTGTACTAAGGAGAGCTTTTGTTTAGAGAGCTTGAGCTCGGCCCTCAGTACATCACTTTTTAACACTACACCATTTTTTTGCAGCGTTTTGATCTGTAAAAGCTGCTTTTCCTGCGCGGCGATATCTTTCAGCAACAGATCTTTAAAAATGAGGCTTCGCTGCATATCCAGGTAATAGGCTGCTGCACGCAGTTTTACTTCAGATAGGGTGAGCTTTTGCTGTTCGCCGGCAATATTGTTCTCGCGTTTACGAGCATCAATTTCCAGGTTGGTTTTATTACCATTGTAAATATTTAAATACGCCTCGCCGCCTACGGTATAGGTGGTATGCAAAACCGGGAACTGGGTTGGTGTGTTAAAAATACCGTTTTCGTAAACCGGCATATTGCTCACGCGGGCATATTCGCCGTTAATGCTGATCTCGGGTAAGCGCTCGGCTTTAGCATCCTTAATGGCTTCGGCACTGCTTGTTACACGTAGTTGTTTAATTTGTACAGCTTTGCTGTTAATGGCTGCTTTTTGCCAAACCTGGGCTATAGTTAAGGAAATGTTTTTGCTGGTATCAGCTAATGGTTGTTGCGCTTTTAATGAAAAGACCGGCAACAAAACTGGCAACAAGGCCAGGTAAAATTTACTATTAAAGTTCATGGTTGTTTAATAGTACAAAGGTCGGCACTTGTTAAAAGCTTATTTTATTTAAATTTGCCAAATGCTTATTCATTCCAGCCAAAACATTGACGCGGTTACTGCCGAAAATTTCTTTAAGGAGATAGACCAGTATCCCGAATCCGTTTATGTAATTAACTGGAAAACAGAAAGAAACTACCCGAACCATAATCACAAAAAAGGACAACTGATTTATATTGAGGGGGGCATAGCCTATATCCATTTAACTGATAAAACCCTGGTAATACCTGCAAGGCATTATGTATGGATCCCCGGCGGGATGATGCATTTTGTGGAAATGCACAAATCAGCAGTTACCCGCACCCTGTACTTTTACTGGCACGATGATAACAGCAATCCGTTTTATGGCAAAGGGGGCATCTACCCTATTAATAACCTTTTATTGCAGATGCTCATTTACTCGGAGCGGTGGAGCGGAGATGTGCATCCTGATGAACAGGCATTTCATTTTTTAGCGGGGATAAAAGCGATACTGCCGGAGATCAGCAAAAAGGCCTTACCTGTAGCCCTGCCTACTACCGATATTACCCGAATGCATCCGGTATTGGATTATATGAATGAAAATGCTTTTGAGCCTTTAACGCTTTCGTCAGTAAGCGATAAAACAGGTTTTAGTGAACGGACGCTCTCACGCCTGTTCCAATCAACCCTCCATACTTCATTTTTACAGTACTTTAAGCTCTTAAAAATGGTTAAAGCAATTGAACTGATGCTGCAAACCGATATGTCGATGAGTGAGATCGCTTATAAATTAGGTTACAATAGCCTATCAGCCTTTAGTGCCATATTTTACCAGCTAACCAAGATCAGGCCATCGGAGTTTGCCAAGCAATTGAGATAATTACATCAAACGCTCCAATACCCTGATACTGGCATCACTTACATCGTTTTCTTTAAAGGCCTTGCTTTCATAAACCTCTTTGCACCATTTGATCACTTTATCATCGGGATACTTTTGGATCTCGGCATTTAACCAATTAATTGCTGCCGCACTGCCATCTAATTTTCCAATAGCCCAGGCACTAACCAAATGATTGGCCGAAAGGAAATTACTTACCGTATTATCAATTTGAGGTTTAAAAGCTGTTATTTTTTGAAGATACTGTTTGGCCTCATCAGTGTTACCCATTTTAGTATAGCACAGATAGATCATCCAATCTTCCAGGCGCTCGTCAATATTTTCGGCATAGGGTTTACCAACACCCAGGTTTGCCGGCCACTTTTTGGCATCGGTTATATAACCTAAAGCTGCTTTGTAGCTTTTAGCATCTATCTTTTGAACAGCCTGCATTAATTCGGTTTCGCGGTATAGCTCACGCCCGATGGTTGCGCCCTCAAATGGCAAAATATCAATGCGCGATAATAGTTTACCGCATTCGCTGTACCGTTTGTTAAGCAGCAATGTTTTAGCATACAACATACCGATGATATAATTATCAGGATGCGATTTATAAAACGGCTCAACAGTAGTTAGGGCCTTTGCGTATTGTTTGTGATTAACATAGTATTCGCCAAGCAATTTGCTATAGCGCCAGCCTTTATCAAGCTTGACTGCTGTACTTAGATCGGCTAAACCATCATTATCCATGGCTGCACGGGCGGCATAAAGGGGTGCAAAATCGGGCTGGGTACCGCAATCGGCAAACAGCTTTTTGCTCTCACCGATACGGTTCCTGTCTTTATAAAGCAACGCCAGGAAATATTTAGGTTTCCAGCTATTGCTTTGCTGTATGGCCCATTGCAATACTTCTTCATCGCTATTGCGAAAAGGAAATACAAATGCAGCCGTTGCAGCACTGGCTTTATTTAAAAGTTCATTGACGGGTTTGCCTCCCTTATATTGCAAAAACGCCAGCTTATAATTCACCAGGGCATTAGCAGGCGACATCTGTAAAACTTTTTCACTTTCGCTCAGGCAGCCATTGTGATAATACCAATCCGCCAGATCGAAGTAGCTTTCAATAGGCTGTTCGTTGCGGATCATGGTTGTAAAGGCTGTTTTACTGGCATCAGATAGCTGCGCCCAATATTGCTCGAACCGGGCAAAATGATTAAGCGGTTCATAAGCCAGTATCGTATCTAAAATCCTTGCAGCATTCTTACCATCGTTTAAATAACGATAAGCTACAACCTGCACTTGTAGCGAAGAAATATCCAAACGATTAAAGTCGAGTGCCTTTGAGGCAAACTCAAGTGCTTTCGGGTAGTTTTTTTCTTTGAGATAAACGCTGCTCAAAGCTGAATATGCAGCGTTACGATATTCAACCGATAAACCGGCCATATCAAAGCCATCCTTAGCATCCACCACTTTACCCAATTGCGCATTGATGATGCCGTAATAGTAATTTGCAGCGCCATCATTCGTATTGATACTCAAAGCAGTTTTGGCAAAACTTAAAGCCTCGGCATAACGCATATCACGGTACATTAATGCAGCCGATTGTACCAGCGCGGGCAGAAAATAAGGATCTTTTTTTAATGAGGCCTGGAGCTTTTCTTCGGCTTCGGAGTACATTTTTTGATCCATGAACTCCTTCCCTTGCGTGTACAGACCATAAGCACTATCCCAGTCAAAATCCTTCGGCAAATCAAGTGGGCGGCTTAAATTATCAGCGTCGGGTTTCGAGTTATAGATGAGCTTATTGTTGCCCAGCGTTACCAACACATCACCGGCATCCGCCTTCATCGAATCAGTAAAGAGTTGCAGCGGACTCAAGCTTATCTTTTTACTGTAGATCACCCTATCGCCCTGCTTTACTTCCAGTATATCGGCTATTTTTTGTACGGGATTGAAATAGAGTTTCAACCAACCGCCATCGGCTTTAACATTGAGCGCACCGTAGTTATTGGCCTGTACAAAACCTTTGGTTTTCAATACCGGGTACCAGTATTCCGTCCAGGTATCGGAGGCACCCGGCGCAAAACCTTTATGTTTGAAAGGTGTAAAAGTGCTTTTAACCGCAGTTTGGTTAAACAATCTGCCCGATTGAATTTCGGAATACTGCCCGTCGTTATCGGTAAGCAGTTTTTCCCAAATCATGCCCTGGTCTGATAATCCCCAGATCCAGATCTTTTTACCGGCTTTATCTTCGTGACCACCATAACGGGCCATTCCAAAATCATCATTGTGCCAGTAAGCACCGAAAAAATCAGTGTATTTGCCAAAAACATGGTATGACTTATAACCGCCAAAGTTGTTGTTATCATAAAAGGAAAGGTCCTTCCCGTTCTGTTTATTGATGGGCCAGTCGCTGTATTCACCCTGGTGGCCAAGGTAATTGGTTCCGGGGAAAATGTATTGCAGCTTGCCGTTGGTTTTAATGCCGGTATTCATCCAATGGTAATAAGGCTGCTCAACCGGCGTTGAATTATGCCAGAAGGATTTGGTAATGAAATAGGCCTTATCTGCCGGCAGGTTCACCTCCATTGTCCATGTGGTATTGGTAAGCAGGTCGAGCACGCTGATGATACAGCTTACGCTTCCATCGGCATTTTTGCGGGTAAGGTAGTCAACCGGGGTAACCGAGTTTGGCGTATGACCGATTATGCCATAATTGGGCTCGATTCCACCACTTGTCCAGGGGCCGCGCATGGCAATATCCCTGAATTTGACTACGTGGTTTTCATAAACAATTGGTTTACCGGTCGCTTTCTCAACTGCCGACCAGATCTTGCCGCCTATCTGCGGTAAAATGGTTAACCTGATGTACGTGTTTTCCAGCTCAACCACTTTCCATTCCTTTTGCACCGGTTTATCCGTAAATCCGTCGTAACGGAAATACGGATAAATATTGGTGAATGCCGGTATCGGGTTAGGATCCGAAAAGGGATAAGTAGTGATTGTTTTGTTGTATTCGCGGATACTTGCCGGCTGCTGGGCAACAGCGCCCAGGCTGCCTATGCAAAAACATACAGCTATAAACCATTTTTTATTCATTACCGTATTATTTAATGATCAGCAACCACCCTTTACCCTTTTCAACTGGGATCCTGTCGTTCAAACCAAATGTCTTGCCCGGCTGAAAACTTTTAATTTCGGGAGCAGTAATGGTTGCCTTAGCGGAATCGATACCCAATTTTTTCCAGTCGATGTTTAGCTGAAAATCGGTATCGGCATCTTCCCAGCTTGCAATGGCCACCATGGCAGCTCCGTCTTTTTTGTAAACGGTAGCAATAACTTTGGCTTTATCAGTTTTTACCGGGTTATCATCAACCCAATAGCCAATCATTTTAGTCCCCTTCATGCCAAAGTTGTCCCAGGCTTTCCAGATCGGGCGTGGATCGGCGCCATCGCTCCATGGCATACGATTGGTCATCCCGTAAACCATACCGCGCCATTTGTTGCCGCCACCCTGCAGCATTTCGCCCATTAAGCCAAATGGGATCCCGCTCACTTCGGTCAGGAAGAAATCAGGATCATTTTTTTCGTAATCGAAATATTCACCAAACCAAAGGCGGTTGAGGTAAGGAAAATGCTCCATGTACAAGTTTGCGCTGTTATTAAAACCGTCGCTTTTGTTGTATTGATTGGCCGAGTGCAGGTCGATGATACCGGGATGGCCGTCTTTGGTCAACACGCGTTTAATACGTTTCATAGTAACACGATCAAAGGCAACATCATCCAGATAAATACCGTCGATACCTACGTTTTGGGTTAGCCAGTTCATACCTTCTACATAGTAATTGTGCCAGCGGTTCATGCCGCTGTTAATGATGGCTGCGTCTTTAATTTCGGGTACAAACCAGGCCGCTATATAGTCGTCGCCTACGTGCTCCTGTAACCAGCTAAAGCCTCCACCCTTACCCGGCGAATAGATTTCATGACCTAAACTGCGCAGAGCAAAGGTTTCGTAGGCATGGTTAGATAACTCACGGATAGTGTTATAGATCTTCACCTTTAAACCTGCTGCATGTGCCGAATCATCATAGGCTTTCATTTTTTGCCAGGCGATGAAAGGATAATTAATAGTAGGATTTATAGCCGTAGCATGGTGAATATTGATAAGCGTTGCACCTGCGCTTTTAATGGTATCAATAGGTTTGTATGAATGATAGAACCTTGTAGCCCACTGAAAATCGGTATTGATAGTGTGGAAAGGTGTTACCAGCAGGGTAAAATTGTAATAAAGCTCATCCCCTTTTTTCAGATCACGCTCGCCGCTGTAGTTGTTTGCTAATACTGCTTTACCATCAAAGCTTACTTTAATACCACCCTTGTTCTCATTGCCCCATGAGGTAGGCAGCAATAAAGGTTTTTGCAGATAAAAATTGGTATTCAGCGGACGAACATATTTCTCATCCCTCAAAGAATATTGCAACCCGCCGTTCACATTGCCTATCCACGCGCCATCCTGGTTTTTGTGGGCTACATCCCACTTCCATTCAAAGTTTTCGGGACGATAGCCGCCTTTTTGACCGAGGCCCATCATATATTTGGCAAAATCCTTTTTAAAAGGAATGTGCATGGTAATATCTTTCAGACTAACATCCTGCAAGGCTTTTACTTTTACGGTGTAAGCGATAAAGCCGTCAAACTCTAACGAAGCAGTTACGTCCATCTGCAGGCTGTCGTTGGCACTCACAGCTGTCCATTGCACCGTACCTGCCTCTTTTTTGGTAAACTGTATGCCCTGGCTTTTCAGGTTAATCTTTTTTCCGGCAGCATCAATAAAATGAAAGTGGATGCCTTCGGTAAGCAGGTTATTAGGCGCTGCTGCATACTCCGTCATTTCGGGCGTAAAATAGGTCTGGATCTGCTTTGGAAAACCATCCTTATTTACTTCTACTTTACGGCCCAGCAGGCTAATGGTATTACCGCTTATTTCAAGTGGTGTATAGGGTGCAATAACGGTGTTTTGCTGCGCCATGGTTGAGTTGAGCCAACCGAGGCGGGTCATTTTATAAGGCTCACTTACACCACCATCTTTCGATATTTTAGCGTTTACTTTAACAGCTAAAGCAATTATTTTTGCCGTTTTTCCATTGATACTTATGATAGCCTTACCTGTATAAACCGAAGGTAATGCTGCGGCAGGAACATCAACACCACACCATAAAGCCTGCACCTGGCCCTGGCTTACATTTACAGTTTTGGTAAGCGGCTTACCATCATAAGTGGTACCGCCAGTATTGATACAAAACAGTGCCGAAGCGGGAATTGCTTTACCCGTTGTCGATTTTAGATCGCTGAATGTTACCTTAACATTATCGATATTTTGCAGCGCATAAATGCCCAGCTGAAAAGCAAAATTTTCTCCACGTGAAGCCTCGCCTGTATATTTATTTTGCGGACCAAGTTCTATCCAGCGTTGAGGCAGGTCATTAGTCATGCGGATAGAATTCATCCTATCTTCCGGAAAAACCAAAAATGGTTCGGCTTTATGCTTGCTTACCAATGCTTCCGTTTCTGCTCTGGTAGCTATAACCTCCATCGGATAAAAGCTATTAAAAGCATCAATCGACTGAAATTCTTTCACCGAAGCCAATGATGCCTTGTCATTTACAGCACTAAGCCAATCTGCAGAAGCTGTATTTTCGGGCTTAAGGTAAACGCCTTTAGGATAATTTGAACGGCCTTCATTTTTGTAAGGCATATAATACACAAAGTAAGTGCCCTTGCCCGATGTTGGCTCAAAATACAGCTCGCCGTTTTCGCGGTTTACCGTGCCTATTTTTACGTTGGTTATTTTCTGTTTGGTTTTAGCATCCTCAATAATGATCCGTTTGTTCTCCGGGTCGTTATCTCTCCGCCTCCAGTTGATCACTGCTTTAGCCACTTTACCTGTACCATTAAACGTTAACACCACACGGTGATTACCTAATGAATCGGCCAGCCAGCATTTTTCGCAATTGGTATAAGGCACCTTTTGTGCCGAAGCCGCAAAGCCGGTTAAGAGGAAAGTGATAGCTAAAAATTGTTTTTTCATGGAATAAATTTAGTCAGTCTTTTTATAATGTTGTTTGGAAGACTTTTTATTCCCTCCTTGGGGAGGGGTGCGTTCGGACAGCGCGGTGGCAGGGAGGGGTTTATGCGTTATGCAGACTGATAAGCCTATCGTAGAAACCCCTCCCTACACCCTCCCAAGGGAGGGAATCGCACTATCCCACGCTTCCTGCATCCGTGCAACCAATCGAACGGTCACTTATTTTAAATAGCAGGCGTAATCCCCTTGCCTTCCCAATAATCAATGATAGGCTTATACGGCCCATATTTATGTTGTTGTTCAGAGAAAGGATCTTTAAAGGGCCCTTTGTCATAATCGATTGCTTTTTCTTCGTAATGCGGATAATCAACTTCCTTGGTGGTTTTAGGCAACGGACGTTTATGCTTTTTATCGTCGTTAACATAGGCGGCAATATCAAGCGCTTCGGCATCAGTTAGGAAAGGTTTGCCTGTGGTTGTTTTATCATAAGGCATATTGCCCTTTAACCATTGCGCCAGTTTAACCACCCTGTGCATACTTGAACCCGGACGATAAGCCAACATTCCCCATACCGGCGGATACTCGTAAGTTACGTTATCAAAGCGCATTTTTCCTTCACCGTTTTTAGCGTGGCACCGCTCACAATTTTGGGCGTATAAAACCTCGCCCCTGTCTGATGATGCTGCAACATCGGGCAGCTCAACTTCCATGTTTTTTAACCCTTTAGTGGTTTTTGAAACACTTGATGAATCGCTCAAAAACTTCAGGTAAGCCATGATTGAAACCATTTCCCTACTATCCAGGGGCAACGGCCTGCCCAGGTTAGGACGCATTACACAATTGTTGATCCGCTCGGCCAAAGATAAAATCCTGCCCTCTCTTGCGCGGTACTGAGGATAATCACGGAACGACCTTACCAGGTTAAAAGCAAAAGGTCTTGTACCTGCATCGCGGTGGCAATTGGTACAGTTCATTTTATTGCCGGTATAATGCCCGTTAACGCCTTCGGGGCCGATGTAATATGCGGTATGCAACATCAAATTTCTGCCATAACGCACAGCCTCACCATATTTGCCGCCCGGCATTTTGGCGGTATCTACCGAAACAAGCCTGTCGGTAACCAATGAATCGTCGTTATCGGCCTCTTCGGCCTTGCTACCGCTGCACGATACCAACTGTGTAACGTTAGCCAAAGCAAATAACACCAACAGGAAAGTTATATATTGATATTTCTTTTTCATTTTTAATGATCTATGGTTTTAAATATGGATCAAGCTGGTCGTATTTTATAAAGCCGGCGCGATAGGTTGGCACTGATGTTTCCATCGTCCACTGTAAAACGCCTTTGTTATTGGCCAGCACTACGATGTGCCTTTTTGAGCAGCATACCAGCGTAGTTGTATCATTGATCATGTATGCACTGCCCATGCGGCCGTTAAAAATTTCTTTAGGTAATTTGATGTGCATGACAATAGTTGATGTTTGGTTTTTCTCATCAATTTTCATATCATACACGCCCGACTGGTGTTTCTCCACCCCATTATCAAAAAACATGAGGTTCCCCTGTTTATTAATATGGGCCGCGTGGGCCTGGGTAAAGTTGCAATCGGCAGGCATTGCTATGGTACCGCCTTTGCCAAACTTGTAAATTACTTTACCATTATGCGAATCTATCTTCCAGATCTGCCCGTTGTTATAAAACGACATCAGGTAATTGTCATCAACATCATAGTTAAGGCTATTGGCATGCATCCAGTCTTTTTTGGTTTTCAGGATCTTAGGATCTTTCAGCGGATCCATTACATCAAACACGCTCCATTTATAAAGCTGTTTACCTGTTTTATCCATCACCATTATACCATCGCCATTAACTGTATCCTGCTTATTCCCTCCTACCGATGTTAAATCCATCAATCTTTGATCAACAAAAATGGTTACCAGCTGGCCTTTATCATTCTTTAGTATTTCGTGGTGGATGGTTTGCTTAAAATCACCCTGTCCTTTAGTAAGGTGCAGCAGCGTATCGCCCAGCATGTTAATCTCCAAAATCTCGCTGCCGTAGCTGGTAGGCTCATCATTACGGCCTAAAATGGAGAGCAAGGTTTTATCCTTTGTGAAATTGATCACCTTAAAACCCAGCCTGTCAATCATGTGGTACCACCTGATCTGCCCTTTGGCATCAACCAAAAATGCCACTCCCGGCGCATAACGTTTGTTGATGAGCATTAAACCATCATTAAACTGTGGCGGCAGCGTAGCTTTCGCAGCAACTTTTGCGATAAACTGTTCCTGCAAAAACATTGGCAAAGGATGCGATTTAAAAGTGTGTGTTTTGCTAATAACGGTATCCCCACCATCAACGGTCACAATATGATATGAATAAGTAGTATCGGGCAAAATATTGCAAAGTACAAGCTTGTACGATGTAGCATTACCGGTAGTGGTCGACCGGTATTTTACCGGCTGCTTACCTTCTATCCAGTACTCGGCATACAGATCAACAGGCTTGCTGGTCATAACATCAAGCTTAATTTTCAGCTCGTTGTTGTTATACAAACCTATATGAATTTCTTTTACCAGGTTACCACCCGAACACCCGCAGATGATCGTAACCAACAACCCCGCCGCTAAAACTTTAAACCAATCCTTCATCACTAAAATTTGTAATACCGGTTAAACAGTAAAGAATATACAACCTGTAAAGGCTGTATATTCTTTGCTAAAATTTGAAATTATGCTTATTGCTGTCTGCCTGCGTTGTTCAGCTTAGGGTTAATAGTAACCTGGGCAAGCGGGTAAGGGAAATATTCATCGCGCGGTAACTGCACGGTATTGGTTTGGCCAATCCGTTTCAGGTATGCATTCACGATTACGTCATATTTGCCAAAGCGTTTCAAGTCTGCCCTTCTCTTGCCTTCGTAATACAATTCCCAGCCACGCTCCTGTAATAAAGCATCGCGGAAAGTGGCCTGAGTAAGATTGGCCTGTACCAGCAGCTTGGCGTGCGACCTGCCTTTAACCTGGTTTACCAATGAAACGGCTTCGGCAGTTGGACCACCCAATTCATTTAAAGCTTCGGCACGGCTCAGCAATACATCGGCATAGCGCAAAATATCAACGCTGTGGCCATCGTAGTAGGTATTTGCACCGTTTGGATCGGCATACTTCATAGTCGCAACATCAGGCATATACAATACACCATCCGGAGCTGTAGCACCTAATGAAGGCGCTTGTTTGTGGGTTAAACCATCAACACCCTGGTATTGGGTAAAGAACATTTTTTTGCGGTCGTCCTCATCGCCATAGCTGTTATAAAAATCCCAGGTTACAGCGTAATACTGCCACCTGTCGGTTAATACCGGGTGGCTCAACGGGCCAAAGTGGTTCAGCAACTCAGTACCATTAACGTTAGCATCACTCAATACCGAGAATATGTTTTCAGAACACCATGTATTTGTTTCTTTAAATAACCCTTCGTACGATGGATATAACTGGTAAATACCCAGATCCATAACCTGTTTGGTTAAATCGGCAGCTTTTTGCCATTGATGCTCGCGCAGGTAGATCTTGGCCAACAGGAACATAGCGGCGCCTTTAGTAGCACGGCCTACATCGTTAGTTGTATAGATATCGCTTTTGGTATAATCAACAGGCAATACGTTGATCGCGTTTTGCAGATCAGTGATCATTAAAGCGTCAACATCTGCTACCGGGCTTGGAGGGGTTTGAGCCTTGTAATCAGGATTGGCTACATCTTTTTCGGTATTCAGGATCACCGGCCCCCAGGCGTCGGTAAGATCAGAATAAGCTATAGCACGTAAAAATTTCATTTCGGCCAAAAACTGACTTTTTTGTGCATCAGTGATGCTTTTCATACCCGAGATATTGTAGATAGCGTTGTTTGCGTTGGCTACAAGCTTATAGATCTGCCTGTAATCTTCTGCTATCAAACCATTAGCTGAGTTCCATTGTACAAGCGACAGTTGCCCAGGGTCGCCTGCATAACTGCAATGGCCTACATCTGTAGTTAAATCGGTAAGGGCGAAGTGCCTTACTGTCCAATAGTCAAAGTTATCACCTACGGCCGGGCCTTTAAGGCGGGCATAAACCGCGTTTACAGCCGCAATAGCGTCAGACTTGGTGAGGAACGCGTTTTGGCTTGTTAAGTTGCTATATATCTTAGGTTCGAGATTGGTTTTATTACAGGAAAACTGTGTAATTACCGCAGCTGCAAGGAGTAGAATATTATATTTTTTCATTTGATTTAAATTTTGTTAATCCCTTAAATGGATAATTTCATTAATGGATAGATGCCTTAATACCGAATGTTACCGTTTTAAATGCCGGGAACGAGTTAAAGTCCAAACCGCCGGTAGTAGCCGACCTTAACGACACCTGACCTGGGTGCGCACCAGTATCATCGGCATGTACGTTTGCTTCAGGGTCGGTACCTTTATAACCTGTGATTGTCCAAAGGTTCTGTGCTTCGGCATATATCCTGATGCCTTGTAAAATTTTCATATTCTGAAATAACGAAGCAGGGAAATTGTACGCCAGCGTAAGTGATTTTAAACGAACATATGAGGCATTTTCAACAAAACGTGAGTTTACATAGCTACCGTAAGTGCTCAGGTAATAACCTTCGCGCGGGATAGATGTATTTTCATTTTTACCGGCAACAAACCTGTTCAATGCAGCAGCACCTGTGGTTGATTCCAGTACCATGGCATTCATGTTGTACAGGTAATAGTCAAACGCTCCCTGGAAAAATATACCCAGATCAATGCCTTTGTAATGGAAATCGTTGCCGAAACCGGCCATGTAGTGTGGGTTTGAGTTACCCAGGTAAGTACGGTCGGCAGGTGTAATTACACCATCGCCATTAACATCTTTGTATTTAGGATCACCTGCTTTTGAATTTGGCTGCGGGGCATATTTTTCGCCGGTTTTTACAACGCCTTCATAAACATAGCCATACAGCTCGCCTAACTCAATGCCCGGTACTACCCTTGTAAACTCCTGACCCGAAACCGTACCGCTTGGGTTAGCAGTGTTAGTACTTATTATCGAAACTCCAGGGCCTAAATCCAATGTTTTCTGCTTGTTGTAGGCAAATGTTATAGTTGTGTTCCATGACAGATCTTTGCTGCGCAGATTGGAAGTATTAAGTGACAACTCAATACCTCTATTTTGAACAGCACCACCATTTATATATTGTGTGCCATTAGTAGCGCCCCATTGAGCCCCAATCGGAACCTGGATCAGCAGGTCGGTAGTTTTTTTGCTGTAATAATCAACACTTGCATTGATACGGCCGTTAGCAAAGCCCATATCCAAACCAATATCCAATTGCCTTGTAGCCTCCCATTTAAGGTTGGGATTTGCAAGATTTTTTGGTTCGATGCCAGTTTGCAACTGACCACTTCCATTAAGCACTGTGCTATACGGCCCAAAAGTAGCAAGGTATAAACTTGCCGGAATACGGTCATTACCGGTTACACCGTAACTAACACGTGCCTTTAAATTTGAGAAGGTGTTGAGATCTTTTACGAAATCCTCATCAGTTAATTTATAAGCTACAGCACCTGCCGGGAAAAAGCCCGAACGCTTGTTTGAACCAAACTGTGATGACCGGTCATCACGATAAGAGAACGATGCCAAAATTTTATCTTTATAAGCATAGTTAAACCTCGTAAAGTATGATGTAAGGAAAGCTTCCGCTTTGCTGCTTCCATAACCGTTACTTAATGATCCCGCATTTAAATTATAATACAGGAACGCATCGGTTGAAAAACCTTTCGCACCGGAAAGTAATGATTCGGCAACATCTTTTTGGTTTGATGTACCTAACAATATGGTAAAATCGTGGTCTTTTTTGATATTGAACTTATAAGTGAAGTAGTTCTCAGCAATCCACCTGAAATTTGAATAGATCTGTTCCGCAGCTACACCACCTTGTTTTGCGCCGGCAATTGTAGTTGTTGGCAAGTACTGGCCGGTTGTAGTCTGGTTGTATTCAGTACCTGCGGTGAGGTGATAAGTTAAGCCATTAATAATTTTATAATCCAAACCAACATTGGCATTAATTAATTTATTACCACTATTATTTGTGGGCTCTAACAGGCCGGCCAATGCGTTGGTTTTTGTGCCCTGGGTAACATAATAGTTATAAGTACCATCGGCATTATAAGGGTTTACGTTCGGTGGTGCGGTAAGTAAACTGAACAATGGCGCAGTGATATCGCCTGAGTATGATTGCAAAGTTGCACTTGAAGTAGCACCGTAGAAGTTACCGCTGATCTTAATGTTTTCGTTCACGGTTTTTTCGGCACCAATCCTTGCGGTATACCTTTCAAAACCGGTACGCTGTAACACACCTACCTGTTTAATGTGATTACCCGCTACATAGATCTTTGAATTCTGATCGCCGGAACTTAAGCTGATGCTTTGATTTTGAACAGTAGCATTGCGGGTAGCCAGCTTTAACCAATTGGTATTTGCCACCTGGAAACTTGAAGGATAAGGTTGCGGTTTACCATCTTCAAGAGCAGTAGCATTTTGAATGTCAGTATACTGCTGACCGGTTAACAGAGCCGGTTTGTACGTCAGATATTGCGTACCGCCTGATATATCGGCATCTAAAGATACTTTACCATTTTTTCCTTTTTTAGTGGTGATCAAAACAACGCCATTACCGCCCCTTGAACCATAGATGGCTGTTGCTGACGCATCTTTAAGCACCTGGATGTCTTCGATATCGTTAGGGTTAACCTGGCTGCCGGCCTCACTTATAAAACCATCAACTACATAAAGCGGTGCTGTAGAAGTATTTATGGAATTACCACCCCTCACGGTAATATTGATGCCAGAACCCGGCGCAAAGCTGGCTTGTTGTACCTGCACACCAGCTGCTTTACCCTGAATAGCCTGGCCGATATTAGATGTAGTACCGCCCAATGTCAGGTTATCACTTTTTATAGAACTGATTGAGCCGGTTAAGTCGCCTTTTTTAACGGTACCATAACCAACCACAACTACCTCGTTCAGTTTGTTGAGATCTTCCTGTAAGGTAATAGTTATATCAGTAGCGTTTCCAACAGATACTTCCTGGGTTTTGAACCCTACGTAAGAAACAACCAATACCGTTGAGTTACCCTTTAATGTAAGCTTAAACTTACCGTTAACATCGGTAGAGGTTGTGTTTTTAACTCCTTTTTGAGTTACGGTGGCTCCAATGATGGGGCCGTCTTTATCTTTTACATTACCACTGATAATTGTTTGTGCATTTGCAAGCACAGGCAATAATAAAAGCAGGCAACAGCACATCAATTTAAAAAGGCCACTTATCTGCCTCCCTAAATAATTGTGTTTGCTGAAGCCCTGGTCGGGGTTTGAGTAAATTTTAATCATACGTGGTGGGTGTTGGTATTAATTAATTGTTAGTTTTCTGTTGCGATTTAGTCCTGTTTTTGAATATTGGAAATTAGAGATACAGGATTTTGAAAGCAAAAAATCAGCCCCGCAAACACAGCGCAAACGTTTGCTTTGGTCAAAATCAAGCTTACGCAAACGTTTGACTCAAAGTATTTTGAGGTAACAAAACTGTGTTTTGGAAGGCTTTTGGTGCGATAAACGAAATGAATTGGGGACAAATCTTATGGAATCTGCGTATTTTCGGATTATACCTAAAGAATTTGATTATGAGCAGGTTGATATATATACTGTCATTGAGCGCAGCGTGGCAATCGCACGGAAGCAGGGCCGCTCTGTATAGCATGCGGTTGCCACGCTGCGCCCGCAATGACATCGTTTTTAGCTATTAATCCTTAAAAAAAGTAAAGCCCGGCTTTTGGCCAGGCTAAACATAGACATGCAAAAATTAAACAATCCTTAAAAGCCACTATCATCAAGCGCAAAAGTATTTTTGCGTTCTTTCCATTTGCCTTTGGTGAAATCCGGGAACTCCACGCTTGCGTTACCTTCTTTTAATGATTTGGTTGATAAAGGCGTTATTACGCTCATCGTAACAGAATCATAAACATCAATAGGTGTTTGACGTTTTTGCTTTACCGATTCAACAAAGGCATTAAACACAAACCAATCCATACCACCGTGGCCTGCACCTTCAGCAAACTTTTCATACTTTTTCCATAGCGGATGGTCGTATTTCTCAAACCAATCCTTTGCCGGGTCCCATGAATCATCTTCTTTTGATTTATGGTCAATGTAAACACTTTGGTTAACATCCATCCAAAGGCCTTTTGTGCCTTGCACGCGGAAACCTAACGAATAAGGGCGCGGCAAATGCGTATCATGGCTCAGCAATACTGTTTCGCCATTGGCACAATTGATCATGGTGGTAGTAACGTCACCGTTTTTATAGTTGATCTTAGCATTAGGGTGGCCCGGTGATAGCTCTTCCACATAGGCCGCTAAACCGCGTGCCTTTGAACTGAACGACACAAGATTTGTAAAACGGTTACCTGCATTGATATTAGCATAATGCATACACGGACCAGCGCCATGGGTTGGGTAGATATCGCCATCTACATCAATATTGAATTGTGTGCGCCATTGCGCTTCACTCAGGGCCTTGGGGCCAAACTCAACACCTCCGCCGTAATAATGCTTGCCGTCATTAAATAATACACCTCTTAAATTATGCTGATATCCACCCTCCAAATGAACGATCTCGCCAAACAAGTCCTGGCGTGCCATGTTTAACGCCGCCATCACATCACGGCGGTAGCAAACGTTTTCAAGCGTCATGTATGGCATCCCTGTTTTTTCGGACGTACGTACGATATCCCAGTGATCTTCTACCGTTAAACCGGCAATTACTTCGCAGCCTACATATTTACCGGCCTTCATGGCATCAATAGCCTGCGGATGGTGAAACTGCCAGGGTGTGGCTATAATAACGGCATCGATATCCTTATGATCAAGCAGTTTTTTATAGGCATCCAATCCGCCGGTGTATTCCTTTACAGGTGCATGGCCTTTTTTGGCGATGTACTCGCGGCAAATTTTCAATGAACTTTCCTGTGTGTCGCAAATGGCTACGATCTCCACATCATCACGAAGCAAACCTTCGGCAATATGGCTCATACCACGCGCACCTACGCCGATGTAACCTAAACGTACTTTTGCAGGTGCTGATGCAAACAGGCTTCCTGATGGTAAAATGCTAAAACCGGCTGCTGCTATTACGCTGGTTTTAAGAAATTGTCTTCTTTCCATATATATTATTTTGGTTTTTGGGGCTTATTTATTGGGAAGTTTTTCAAAATCAATTACAGGCCGCTGCCCTGTAACCTCGCGGTCGTACGGGGTTTTGAGCTGGATGTAATGGTTAAAGAAACCTCCGTTTTGCAGGTAAAACTTGCTGCCTTCTTTTCCGCCTGCATAATCCTTACGATAATTGGCATTAGCTGTAGCATCGCCGGTATAAATAGCATGCGTAAGCTCCAGCCAGTTATTTTCGCTGTCACTTATCAACTGATTGGTAAAATATGCCTTGCGGACTTTATCGCCGTTTTCGGGTTCAAAATTCTCCACAAATGAGTATAAATGCGTTAAATAAGTAGCCTTTTGCGGACGGGTAAAGCTGGCTATCAAAAACCATTTCCCTGCAACCACATCTTTAAAATATGCCGTGTAGGTAGTCGTATTTTTAGCCAGATCGGGTTCGGCACTCAGCAGGAACGCGTAGGCCTGGCCTGCTTTCCATGGAAAACGCATATAACTTTGCCCACCCGAGCCTTCATTACCAAACTCACCGATATGAACATTGCTGCCGCTTTTTACCAGTTTAATGCGCATGCTATCGGGAATGCTTTTCGGATCTTCAGTATTAAAAGGGCTCCATACCGAAAACAATACCCTGCGCTCAGTGGCCGAGTTTACCTGCATCCCAAAATAGCCCTCGCCAAAACCATCGGCCATAAAATAGGAACCTATTACGTCCTGTTCTTTGGGTACGATGATCTCATTATAAAACCATTTTACTTTATTCTCTTTATCCGCTGCCACCGGATACCGCAAATGAACAGAAGGCCCCCTCCTGCCAAAATGGAACGAGCTGCCTTTTACAACATAGGCGATATCATTATCTGCTTTTTGCAGCGTAACCACCAGGTCAGATACATCGGCAAAAACCGTCCCGGTTTTACTGATACCTTTTAAACTTACCTTTATATATCCTGGCTGGCTGATATGCACCTTTCCAAAACTGATGGTATCAAATGCGGTGTTGTTTAGTTTTTTAACGAGCTTATTTTTCCCTATCAATAGTTGTATAATGCTGCTGCCCTGCGGCACGCGTACTACCAGCGCAAATTGCATATCCTGTGCAACGCTAACCCTGAAATAAATATCAGCAGTTGATTTTGGGCTTTTTAGGCCAATTAAACCCTTATCAGTTATCGTATCTGGCGCATTTACCCATGCATTACCACCAAACGGAACCACATGACGCAGTTTCGAAGCGTCAATGTGCACAGTTTGCGCAGTAGCAAACCTGCAGCTTATGGCAACAAACAATATAGCAAGGCAAATTATAATGGTCTTCTTCATCGTTGGGTTATAACACAAGTATCGTTTCATAAATGTACTCGCATTAGCGGCTTTAGTAAAAAATTAATGTTTCAATTTCAACGCAAACGTTTGAAAAATGGTCATAATTATCTTTTAACTGGTATTAATTGAAAAACAGGTATTTATCAAACATCATGAGTTTATGACCACTATCTTAAAAAATGGAGATAAATATATTTTTAAGCGGCTCTTTCTGTCAAGATCTCCATTGCGAATGAGCTCAACTATTTTAATATCCATGATAAAATCAATGGATACTGCTGTAATACTGCCAATATCTAAATCTTCATCATACCAGCCGGTTAACATTTGCAAACCGATGATTTACACCGCAAAACACAACGCAAACGTTTGCAATCCGGCTGATAGAGACTATAATTTCATAATAATGGCTTAACTTTAACTATAAAAACAACATTAGCCCATAATTAATGCAAACAAAGCCAACTACTATAAAAGAGATAGCGCAAATATTAGGCATTTCGGTTTCTACAGTTTCGAGGGCCTTGCATGATCACCCAAGCATAGGGCTAACCACAAGGGCAAAAGTTAAAAAGCTGGCAGGCGAATTGAACTACGAGCCTAATCAAACCGCCATTTTTTTGCAAAAGGGCAAAACCCATACCATCGGGGTTATTTTACCCGAACTTTCAGAAGCTTTTTTCTCTGCAGCTATAAGCGCCATTGAAGATACTGCCTATAAAAAAAATTATACTGTATTGCTGGCACAATCACATGATGACGAGCAAAAGGAAAAACAATTGGTTGAAAAAATGAAAAACCATCGGGTTGATGGTTTACTGGTATCTGTAGGGAAAAATACTTCCTCTTACCAGCATTTTGAAAACCTAAAGAAATACAATATCCCCGTAGTTTATTTCGACAGGATCCCATCTATACCTAACATCCATTATGTGGCCTGCAACATGGAAATTGGCACTATTGAAGCTGTTAGCTATCTGTTAAAAAAAGGTCACCGGGCAATAGGCATGATCAACGGGCCGCAAACCATGGTAGCCACCGGCGAGCGCAAAGAAGGCTATATCAAAGCCATGACCAAAAACAGGCTCAAGTACGATCCATCGCTTATTGTTTCATGCGATTTGACCGAAGAAGGTACAAAAAAAGCATTGGATGAGTTGCTGGCCAGCAAAAGAAAGCCGACTGCAATAGTAACCTTTAATGATTATGTGGCACTTTTTGCCATTAAACATGCCAGTAAATTAAACATCAGGATAAATAAGGACCTTGAATTTGTAAGCTATGCCAATTTACCGCTGATCCATTACATGGAGAATATTCCTGCCGCTTCGGTTGAGCAATTTCCTTATTTACAGGGGCAAAAAGCAACCGATATTTTAATGGACCTGCTACATCACCAGGGTACAGGCAGCAACGAGCCAAGTGCCTTTTATAAGGTGATCATCGAATCGCAGCTGGTTGAGAACAAAAAATAATCCCCGATAAAAAACACTCAAACGTTTGCGCATGGCTATCGTTTTCCAATTAGCTATGTTTGATGAGTTAACGCCTATAATATGTTTGATAATATCCTTATAAATTTTGGATTAAACGTTTCTGAATATACCATCCGGCCATTTGGCTCGGGTTTAATAAACCATACTTATAAAATAAGTGATGTTAACCAGGCATATATCCTTCAGCAAATAAATGATTCGGTTTTCAAACACCCCAATCATATTGATAACAACCTGGCGCTGATCAAACAATATCTTGATGAAACCAACCCTGGTTACCTGTTTGTGGCACCATTAAAAAGCAAAACCGGAAAATCCATTATTAAAGCCGATGATGGTAAATATTACAGGTTATTCCCGTTTATTGAAGGATCACATACGGTAAACTTTTTGCAGGATACCAAAGCAGCCTACAATGCCGCTGTACAATTTGGCCGGTTTACCCATCTGCTAAACCATTTTGATATCAGCAAGCTGGAATACACACTTACCGATTTCCACAATTTAAAATTACGGTTTAAGCAGTTTGAACAAGCCCTGCAAACGGCTCATGAGGAAAAGTTGAAACAAGCCGCCGATGAAATAAAACAAGCCAGGGGCAATATCGAAATACTGCATACCTACAATCAATTTACGGCAAACAAGGAAATTAAACTGCGGGTAATACATCATGATACCAAAATCAATAACGTATTATTTGATGATGAGCAAAATGCGCTTTGTCTGGTCGACCTGGATACCGTAATGCCCGGTTATTATTTAAGTGATGTTGGCGATATGATGCGTACCTATCTTTCTCCTGCCAACGAGGAAGAAAAAGACCTTGACAAGATTGTTATCAGAACAGACTTTTTCAGGGCGATATATAAAGGTTACATGAGCGAAATGGGTGGTATTCTTACTGAAACAGAGAAACAATACTTCATTTTTTCGGGCAAAATGATGATCTATATGCAGGGTCTCCGCTTTTTAACCGACTTTTTAAATAATGACGTTTACTACGGTGCCCAATATGAAGGCCATAACCTGATCAGGGCTAAAAACCAGTTTAAACTGCTTGAAGGTTACATCAACGCCGAGCCAATATTTAAGGAAATAATTATTGGGGTAGACAAAGAATTACTGGCTACTACGAACGGTATTTAACAGGTTATTCCATATACCGGGCGGCACAATGTTACCAACAAACCTTGCACAGCCCTCCTTAAATTCATACTTTCGACGCCCGTATCAGCAGGCACCGGTATAAGCCAGTGCATTGGAAACAGCATTTATGAAAGTTATTATAGCCGAAAAACCATCTGTAGCCCGTGAAATTGCCAAAGTTTTTGGGGCGACCACTAAAAAAGATGGCTATATTGAAGGCAAAGGTTTCACCTTTACCTGGGCTTTCGGTCACCTATTGCAGCTTGCTGCCCCGCAGGAATATGGCTATTATGGCTGGAGTGTTCAGCACCTGCCTATGCTGCCCCCAAAGTTTAAGCTTTCCATCCGTAAGGTAAAAACCAAGGATGGTCTGGTAGACGATCCGTCGGTAAAAAAACAATTGGATACTATCCAAAAGCTATTTGATGAATCTACCGAGATCATCGTAGCGACGGATGCCGGGCGCGAAGGAGAACTTATCTTTCGCTATATTTACTATTACTTAAAATGCAAAAAGCCTTTTAAAAGGCTTTGGATCTCATCCCAAACCGATGAAGCTATCAAAGAAGGTTTCCGCAACCTGAAGCCCGGCAGCGATTATGATACGCTGTTTAATTCGGCTCATTGCCGTTCACAGTCGGACTGGCTGGTGGGGATGAACGCAACACAAGCGCTTAGTCTTTCATCGGGCATTCGCGGTGCGGTGCTTTCATTAGGCCGGGTGCAAACCCCTACCCTGGCCATGATCTGTTCGCGGTATCTCGAAAACAAAAACTTTGTGCCTGAAACCTTTTACCAGGTAAGTATCCACCCTGATAAAGACGGGCAGGTATTTAAAGCGATATCGGCCGAAAATTATAAAACAAAAGAAGAAGCGCAGGCGGTTGTCGACCAGGTGCAGGATGTTGAAGGCGGCTTTCCGCAGGGCGGCCATATTTTACAGGTGGAAGCCAAACCCCGTAAAGAACCACCTCCACTATTGCACGACCTGAGCAGCCTGCAACAGGAAGCTAACAAACGCAAAGGTTTTACTGCCGATCAAACGCTTAACATCCTCCAAAACCTGTACGAAAACAAGCTGGTTACCTATCCCCGTACCGGCAGCCGCTATATTGGTGATGATGTTTTTGCAGGCGTACCCGTGCTTATTGAAAAGCTGGAACAACACCCTCTTTTTGGCAAACAGGCTATTGCACTGGGCAGTGCCACATTGAATAAACGGAGTGTAAACGCAAAGAAAGTAACAGATCACCATGCCGTACTCACAACCGGCGAAACACCGCACCAGCTTTCGGCCGATCAGCAGGCTATTTACGATATGGTAGCAGGGCGGATGCTTGAAGCTTTTCACCAGGATTGTATCAAAGAGGTCACCAAAATTGTGGTGCAATCGGGCGCAAAATTCAACGCCAGCGGAACAGTGATTCACACTGCCGGTTGGCGCGCCGTGTTCAATGATAAGGAAGACGATAAAAAAGACGAAGAAAACGCCACCCTGCCTAAAGTAGTTCAAGGCGAAAACCTACCCATAACAGCAAAAGCACTACTCGAAAAACAAACCAAACCCAGGCCACTTTATAACGAGGCAAGTTTGCTTAAAGCTTTAGAAACAGCCGGTAAGGAAATCGATGATGAAGAGCTGCGCTATGCCATGAAAGATAGCGGTCTTGGCACTCCGGCAACAAGGGCGGCCATCATCGAAACCCTGCTTAAGCGCAATTACATTATCAGGGAAAAGAAAAACCTGGTACCTACCCCTACCGGCATAGCTGTTTATGAAGTGGTAAAAAATCAGCAGATAGCCCAGGCCGAACTCACCGGAACATGGGAAAAACGCCTTGAAGAGATTCGCTCAGGTGCGTCGGTTACTGATTTCCAGAATGAGATCAAAACCTATACACGTGCTATTACTTCTGAGTTACTGGCGCAAGGCAAATCGTTAAAAATCCCGACTGCGGCAACAACCGGGGTTAAAGTAAGTGCGTAGAAAGTTATCAGAATTTTCTTCCATACGTCATTGCGAGGCACGAAGCAATCCCCAATAAGCAAAGCCGCTCTGTATAGTTCGCGATTGCTTCGTGCCTCGCAATGACGCTTTTTATACTATGAAGTTTTATTAAGATCGCTTAATCACAACTCTTTAATCGTATTCCAATCAACAACGCCAACCTTTTTAGCCCAGGCAAGATATTCGGTTTCAAGCGCTTTAACTTTATCGGGATATTTAGCCGCCAGGTCATTTATTTCAGAACGATCGGCTTCCAGGTCATATAGTTCCCATGGATCTCCTATTTCGGCAACCAGTTTCCAGCGGCCTTTTCTTATAGCGCGGCTGCCTTCATGCTCCCAAAATAATGTTTTATTGCCTATGTAAGGTTGGCCTTTAAAAGCATCAAGCAAACTAACACCTGCCAACGGTGTAAGCTCCCTGTTTTTAAACTCAACGGGATAACTAACACCCGCAAAGTCAAGGCAGGTTGGCATCAGATCAATTAAATGGCCCGGACTATTATTGGAACTCCCGGCTTTGATATGTCCCGGATACCAGGCAATAAGCGGTGTAGCTATACCACCTTCGTGCGTATTGCGTTTAAACAACTTAAATGGTGTATTACTTAGGTTTGCCCATGGGATCTCATAGCTATCAATCGAATTTACAGAGCCGGGTACGCCATTCTTTTGTATTACTGTCGACAGGCTTTTAACCTGGTCAGCACTGCCTCCATTGTCGGATGCAAAAAGGATAATAGTGTTCTTATCTTTTCCCAGTTGCTTCAGTTTGCTCATAATCTCACCTATACAAGCATCCATCCGGTAAACCATAGCGGCATAGATAGCCATGCGGGTATCCCATTTGTCTTTTTCTTCGGGAGATAGTGAATCCCATGCCGGTGCGCGACTATCCCGTCCCGATAATTGCCATTCTTTTTTGATGATACCGGCAGCCAGCTGTTTTTCATAGCGCTGTTGCCGCAGCATATCCCAGCCTTTAAGATATTGGCCTTTAAACTTAGCAATATCCTCAGGCAGTGCCTGGATGGGCCAGTGCGGGGCATTGTAAGCCACATACATAAAGAAAGGTTTTTGCTGCTCCTTAATCTCATCTAATGATTTGACCGCGAAATCGGTAATAGCCTGTGTAAGGTATTTTGAAGTATCGCTGCGGGTAATCTCCTTATCATTGAGCATAAAAGTGATCTTACTTCCATCATTGTACAATGGTGCCGAATTAAAATAGCTGCTGCCATTGTTAAGCATGGTAAACGATTGATCAAAACCCCGGTTATAGGCCAGTGCAGACTGTTGCAGCCCAACGTGCCATTTACCGGATACGATGGTATTGTAACCGGCCTCATCTTTCAGCAGCTCGGCAATGGTGGCGCTGTGCTCATTCAAATACCCCTGGTACGCGGGTGAGCCTTTGTATTTTACCATATCGCCTACACCGGCCTGGTGCGGGTATAAGCCGGTTAACAATGCCGCTCGTGAAGGGCAACACCTCCCGGCGTTATAAAACTGTGTCATTTTCAGGCCTTCGCGGGCAAGCCTGTCAATATTGGGTGTGCTGATCTCCGAGCCAAAGCAGCCGATATCAGAAAAGCCCATATCGTCGGCCAGAATGATGACGATATTGGGCTTTTGTTTAGGGGCCTGCGTAAATGCAGGCCCCATGTAAAATATAGCGATGAGTAAGTAGCAGATATTTCTTAGCATGGCTGTGTTTTATTTACCACTTGCAGCCAGGCCGGTTTTGGCCTGTTCAGCAACAGCCTCAACTTGTGCGGTTGATGAAAAGCCCTGCTTTTTCCAAATCTCTTTGCCGTTTTTATACAGCACCAATGTTGGCAGCACGTTCACCTTTAACTCTTTGGCCAAATTGGTATTGTCATAAACCTCAATGCTGATCACTTTGGGCGCAAAGGCGCTATTGGCTTTCAATGAATCAAGCACCGGCACCAGCTTTTTGCAGGCCCCACAATACCTCGACCCAAAATCAACTAATACCAAAGGCGATGAAGCAGCCAGTTCATTAAACTGGGCTTTTGACAAGGAAACTCCTTTTTTTGTGGTAGAAATAATCGGATACCCCGAACCTATCCAGTTGGCTAAACCGCCGGGCAGTTCCTCTACATTTGTAAAACCTTTAGCACGTAACTCGCGCGAAAGCACCGTACTGCGGCCATTAGCTATCGAATAAACGAAAGTTGGTTTATTCTTGTCCAAACCATCCAGCTTTTGCTGATAATCGGTTGCTTTGGCGTCAACGTTTACGGCATCTTTAATATGATTCTGCACAAATTCCTCGGCCGAACGGGCATCTAAAATCTGTGGTTCCTTTGCCTGTTTTAATTTAGCGGCAAAGGCTTCTATCGATAATAAAGCAGGTGATTGGGCTTTTACCACGCCGGTGAAAACTACCAGCAGGGCCAGTAATACAATTTTTAAGTTTTTCATAGTTAATTATTGTTTTCGAGGTTATGGATCCTTTTGTTGTTGATATCGTCCCTGTCAATAAATGGGTAGATGTGGTTCTTTTTAGCTTCCGCATCAAACAGGTCTTTCAGTTCTTTTAATTTTTCAGGATATTTTTTGGCGAGGTCAACACGTTCGTTAAAATCCTCGTTCAGGTTATACAACTTCCACACATCCTTATCGTAATTACGCTCCGGAATGGTCTTCTCTTTCGGGAAGTTCAGCAAGTCAACATTATCCGGACGGTGCGCAGCCTCAGCTTTCCAGCCATCTTTGTAAATAGATCGCGAAGTAAAAATGTAATAGTATTGCTGTGTATGCAATGATTTTGCCTGAGCGTTATTAAATGAGCTGAAGAGTGATTTACCCTGCAAAGTATCCTGTTTAATCCCTTTAACATACTCCGGTAGTTTTAAACCTGCAGCCTCAATAGTAGTTGGAAAAATATCCGAAACGTGACCGTACTGGGTACGGATGCCGCCTTTTTCGGTGATCAGTTTTGGATAATAAACAATAAGCGGGTTATGTGTACCGCCTTCGGCATCAGCGTCCGATTTCCAGTATTTAAATGGCGTATTGGCCGCCTGTGCCCAGCCTAAAGGATAATTGGTTGAAGCTTCGGGTGTACCGATGGTTTCGTAATCGCTTTCGTTCTTTTTAATATAATCAGCCTCCGGTGTGGTTAGGGCTGAGTTTTTAGGATTGATCGTACCATGTACAGTTCCTTCTTTACTGGCGCCGTTATCGCCTATCATCACAAAAACCAATGTATTATCAAACTGGCCCGAAGCTTTCAGGTAGCTGATCACACGACCCACCTGGTGGTCGATGTAAGTCAGGTAACCGGCATAAACTTCCATAAAGCGTGAGTAGAGTTTCCTTTGATCGGCAGGGAGACTGTTCCAGGCCTGGATGCGCTCATTACGCTCGGGCAATTTTGCGTAAGCAGGGATATAACCGGCCTTTTTCTGGTTTTCAAATACTTTTTCACGGTATACGTCCCATCCTTCATCAAACTTGCCTTTGTACAGGTCGCTCCATTCGTGGCTTACCTGGTGTGGGGCGTGGGTTGCGCCGGGTGCATAGTATAAAAAGAAAGGCTGATCGGGTGCCGCCTTATGTGCGGCATCGATGTAAGCGATGGCTTTATCGGTGATCTGCTCATTCAGGTTACGGCCATCGGGTTTGATATGAAAATTATCCTCCACCAAATGCGGTGGGTTATACTGATCCGTAGCCGACTCCAAAAAACCAAAGTGGTGGTCAAAACCTTTACCGGTAGGCCAGCGGTCAAAGGGCCCAACAGCAGTGGTATCCTCATCAGGCGTTACACCCCATTTGCCAACGGCAAAAGTGCTGTAGCCATTAGCACGTAAAGCTTCGGCAATGGTACCCTTATCCGGTGGGATCCGCCCATCATAGCCGGGAAAACCGGCAGCGGTTGAAGCATGGGCAAAGTTACCCATGTGTACATAATGATGGTTGCGCCCTGTAAGCAGCGACGAGCGTGTAGGTGCGCAGATCCCGGCCGTGTGGAAATTTGTATACCGTAAGCCATTATTAGCCAGTGTATCGAAATTTGGTGTACTGATTAATCCTCCAAAAGTACCAGATGCACCGAAGCCTACATCATCCAGCAAAATCCAAACGATGTTTGGTGCGCCTTTTGGCGCTTTGAGTGGTTTGTTCCACCACTCTTTTGATTCGGCAAGGGTTTTGCCTTCCACACCTTTGTAAGTGGCAGGATCAATAGGCGCTATGTTTGCAGGTGTTACCTTTACCTGCGGCAATTGCGCAAAGGCAGGCGCGCTGAACGCTACGGCTATTGCCGATAAGGTAATAATTCGTTGATAAGCGTATTTCATGATCGTATCAATTTTAAAATTTACTTTTTATAGTTTTTGTGGATGCGCTGGTGAAAAACATCATACCAGTCGATAAATGGATACAGATTGTTCTTTTGAGCCTGCGCTTCAAAAACAGCTTTCAATTCCTTTAACTTTTCAGGATATTTTTTGGCGAGGTCAATCCGCTCGTTGAAATCCTCATTCAGGTTGTATAATTCCCAAATGTCGTCATCAAAACTCTTATCGGGCACATTTTGTCCAACTTTAAAATCGCCCAGTTCTACGTTATCCGGATGGTGTGCGGCTTCGGCTTTCCAGCCATCGCTATAAATTGATCTTGAACCAAAAATATAATAGTGCTGCAAAACGTGTTTTGATTTAGCCTCAGGATGATCAAACGAATACACCAGTGAAGTACCCTGCAAAGTATCCTGCTTAATACCCCTGATGTATTCGGGTAGTTTAATACCAGTGTATTCAAGTGTAGTTGGCAATACATCAATCACATGCCCATATTGGGTGCGGATGGTACCTTTGTCTTTAATCCCTTTAGGATAATAAACAATGAGCGGGTTCCGTGTACCACCTTCCGAATTGGCATCCTGCTTCCAGTATTTAAATGGTGTATTGGCTGCCTGTGCCCAGCCCAGCGGGTAGTTGGTGCTTGCCTGTGGTGTGCCGATATCAGTAATATCTTCGATATTGGTTTTCAGATAAGCCTCTTCAGTAGCCAGTTTAGCAGAGTTCTTTTTAGGGTTGATAACACCGTGAACCGTGCCTTCTTTACTGGCACCATTATCACCAATGATCACAAACACCAGGGTATTATCCAACTGACCACTTTGTTTCAGGTGATTTATCAATCTGCCTACTTCATGATCGGTATAAGTCAAATATCCGGCATAAACTTCCATGAAACGGGCGTACAGCTTCTTCTCTGCATCGGGCAATGATTTCCAGGCCGGGATGCGTGAATTACGCTCGGGCAGTTTGGCGTAGGCCGGGATAATGCCCAGCTGTTTTTGCCTTGCGATAACCTTCTCCCTGAAATCGTCCCAACCGCTGTCAAACTGGCCTTTGTACAGATCGCTCCATTCGGTAGCTACCTGGTGGGGCGAGTGGGTCGCGCCCGGTGCATAGTATAAAAAGAATGGCTTATCAGGTGCAACCTTATGCTGGCGGGTTAAATAGAATATTGCCTTATCGGTGATCTGATCGGTAAGGTGACGGCCATCGGGTGTTACATGGGCGTTATCCTCTACCAGATCAGGCTTGTACTGATCCGTAGCCGAGCCTAAGAACCCGAAGAAGTGATCAAAGCCCTTACCTGTAGGCCAGCGGTCAAACGGCCCTGCATCAGTAGCATCCTCATCAGGCGTAAGGCCGTATTTGCCTACTGCGAAGGTGTTGTAGCCATTCTCCCGCAGGATCTCAGCAACAGTACCTTTATCCGAAGGGATGCGCCCGTCATAGCCCGGGAAACCGGCCGACATGGTAACATGCGAGAACCCGCCTTCATGAACATAATGATGGTTACGCCCGGTTAATAAAGCCGAACGCGTTGGTGCGCAGATACCCGCCGTGTGAAAATTGGTATAGCGCAGGCCATTGTTGGCCAGCGTATCAAAATTGGGGGTTTTGATGATGCCGCCAAAGGTGCTGGTAGCACCAAAGCCCACATCATCTAAAATAATCCATAATACGTTTGGCGCACCGGCGGGCGCTTTATGAGGCTCAGGCCACCACTCCTTTGAATCATCAAGCGTTTTACCCACCGTGCCGCCAAATACCGGTGCTTGTCCGTTTTGTGCTTTGGCTGTGAATGCGGCGAGCAAGCCAAGCGACAGGAACAATGTTATTTTTTTTGTTTTCATCTGTATGTAGTTTATTCGGCATAGCTGGAGCGGAATTTCACACCCCAGCGGCCGTTTTCTTTGGTTAATATGTATAATGATTCATAGTGCCCTATCAAACTGCCATCGGCCCGGAAGCGCGAAAAGCGGGTATCCACGTGCACTTTATCAGCCGATGCCTGTACGATATTTCTATGATCCCACTGACTGTGGTCCCACCCTGCTTTTTGCAGCTCACCGAATACTTTGGCCGAATCGCGCAGACCGGCCTTTTCCAATACCGACATTTTGCCGCCTGCCAGCCGGTAATGAGGAAACTGGTAGGTATCCTCCCATCCCTTAAGGTCTTTGGCATTAAAAGTTGCCATATATTCGTCAAGTACCTGGAAAATGGCAGCACTTACCCGCGGGTCTATGCCGTGTGAACCGTTCTCGATAGGCGCATTTTGTGCTGATGCCCGGCCGGTAAGGGCGGCCAGGATGAGTAAGAACATTGTTATTTTTTTCATTGGTTATCGCTTTTAAATCACTTGCATATTTACTCACCCCGACTTCGCTTCGCTTGTCACCCCTCTCTACGCTGCGCGTAAAGAGGGGATTTTTTGTTTTTTATTTTATTTACCCTTTTGCAAGTTCAAGTGTCCACGCTTGTTAGAAACCGGGAGCGTGGACGCTCTTGCTTCGGATAATTCAAGCGTGGACGCTTGAACTTGCAGGCTTTACTTTATTTTCATTTTCCCTACCCTCTTTGCGGCTTGCCGGAGAGAGGGTGGTCCAGCGTAGCGTAGACCGGGTGAGTAAATTATGCTACCTGCTATTGCCAGCCAGGATTTTGAGTAAGCTTACCATTACTATTATCTATCTCCTGCTGCGGTATCGGGAACAGGTAGAATTTGCCCTTTGCCCCCTTGCTCACATTTGTTTTACCCACTTTGAGCAAACTGGCCTCCAATATGCCATTACCTGCAGCATCGCGCTCGCGGATGAGATCAAACCAACGCTGGTACTCAAATACAAATTCCAGTCTCCGCTCCAAATAAACCGCATTACGGAAAGCAGCTTGGTCAAGCCCGGCAAGGTCATCGAGCCCGGCACGCTTCCTTACCCGATTAATGGATGCGTAGGCTTTGGCTGTTGGGCCGTTCAGTTCATTCTCGGCCTCGGCATGAATCAGCAGCACATCCGAAAAACGGATGATAGACACGTTAGCCCCAGATTCGGCTTCGTTGGCGGCCACGCTTGGATCGAAGTATTTATTAAAGAAAGGGATAGAATCGTTAGCGATTGTCGCGTCATTCAGCTTGCCATACCATAGGTTGGTTGTTGGACTTTGAAAGCGGGTTACAAAACTCACCCGTTTCCGTTTATCATTGGCCGGATATAGCTTGTAAATGCTGAAAAATTTATCTACGCCGTTTGGTTTGGTGGCATCGGGCACGGAGTAAAATACTACCTGGTCGGCATAACTACCCACCATGCCGGGGATCCCGTTCAGTATTGATCGCGGTGCCTGATTATTGCCCTGCCCCTGCGAGTTTGCTTTAAACTGCGCCGAAAAAATATGCTCTTTTCCATTTTCTGTCGCGGGTAAAAATACATCAGCATAGTTGGCAAACAGATCGTATCCATACGGGCCGTTAATCACGATTTCAGCCTGTGTTACGGCTTTATCCCATTTACGCTCGGTTAAATAAACTTTGGCCAGCAATGCGTTAGCTGCACCTGCAGTAGCCCTGCCAACATCGGCACCGGTATAGTTATTCGGTAAGTCGACTGCCGCGTTGGTCAGGTCGGTTTCTATCTGGGCGTAAACAGTGGCCGCAGCTGTTCTCGGAACCTGCAGATCAGACAGGTTAATGGATGTTTGATCATGCAGCACCAATGGCACATCGCCATACAAACGCACCAAATTGAAGTAGTAAAGTGCCCTTAAAAACTTAGCTTCGGCGACAAGCCTTTTGTTGAGCGTGGCATCAAATTTTATATCGGGGATGGTATCAATAGCGATATTGGCCTTTTTGATAGCCGCGTAATGCTGCTGCCAGATCTGCAGGATGCGCAGCCCTGAGGCCGAATGTCCAAGCACCGCCTGTGAGCGTACATCGGCATTGGTAGCTCCCGGGCCGGGGCCTTCATCATCGGCCATAAAATTCATACCGGTGTTAAAAAGTGTGTTATATGGCGTTTGGATACTGTTTGCACCGGCGTTAAGCAGCGAATAAGTTGCTGTAACTGCCGCCACGGCATCGGCCTGGGTTTTATAAAACTGGCTCGCAGGGATAAATGAGCGCGGGTCTTCATTGAGCTTGGCGCATGATGCCGCGCCAAAAGCTATCAGTAAAACCAGGTATTTAATATTTTTAGTTTTCATGTTAAAAAAAATCAAAGGTTATCGGCTACAGGGTGATCCCTATACCCACAATAAATGATTTGTTGTTAGGATATGCCCCGTTATCAACTCCCGATGTAATGGCCGATTGTTCGTTGCTGCTCACCTCCGGATCGTAGCCGGTGTACTTAGTCCAGGTAGCCAGGTTTTGCGCGTTGGCGTAGATCCTGATCTTCTTGATCGGCGATTTGGAAAGCACCGATTGCGGGAATGTATAACCTAAACTGAGGCTTTTAAGGCGCAGGTACGAGCCATTTTCAACAAACCTGTCGGATATGGTTGGCGCCGGGTCCTGAAACGCACTGTGTACATCGGTGTTGGTATTTGTCGGTGTCCAGCGGTTAAGCAAAGTGGATGTGGCGTTGGTATAACCTGTACCTAACTCCAATACATTGCGCTGCTGGTTGTAGATTTTATTGCCATATGATCCCTGTAAAAACACGCTCAGATCAACACCTTTATAAGAAAAAGTATTGGTAATACCGCCCGTGAATTTAGGCTGCGAATTACCAAGGATCACCCTGTCGGCAGCCTGTGTTATTTTACCATCGCCATTGATATCCTGGTAGTTTTGACCACCGGGTTGTGTATTGGCTGCCGGGGTAAGCACCGGACCGCCCTGCTGGATCAAACCGTTGGTTTTGTAACCGATGAATGAACCGATGGGTTCACCAACTTTAATGATAGATGGCAGTGACGAATCGGGAATAAACTGGTTAACGCCGTTACCTCCAAGGCTTAATACTTTATTCCGGTTAACTGCGAATACTAAATTAGTATTCCATACAAAGCCGCCGGTGAGGTTGCGGGAGTTTATACCGATCTCGAAACCTTTGTTTTGCACCGAACCTACGTTTTCATACTGCTGAGGATTGGTGATGGCTGTATTGGTAATGATAGTTAAACCGCTTGTAGCCGGCAGCGGCAGGTAAAGCAGCAGGTTGGTTGTTTTTTTGTAATAGACATCGGCAGTTATGCTGACCCTGTCTTTAAATAAACCCAAATCAAAACCGAAATCATACTGACTGGTCTTTTCCCAGGTTAAATTAGGGTTGTACAGGCTGTTCGGCGCAAAGCCTGCAACTGTGGCGTTACCAAAATTATAGCGGTAATAACCCAGTTGCGAATAGGATTGATACGCCGGGATATCGCTGTTACCGGTTTGGCCCGCACTGAAACGTAACTTTAACTGGCTGATAGCCGTTACATTTTTTAGAAAATCCTCGCTTGATGCATTCCAGGCCACGGCTGCAGAAGGGAATGATGCCCATTGATGACCGGGAGCAAATTTGGATGAACCATCGGCACGCAGGGTTAGGGTTAACAGGTATTTGCTATTAAAACCATAATTAATACGACCGAGGTATGATTTCAGTGCCCAGATGTTTGATGATGTAGACGGCGCTATGGCAAAACCGCTTCCCGAAACATTGGTTACGCTGCCCGAGCCCAGGTTATTGAAAGTATCATAATCGCTCACAAAACCCGATGCGCCGTTGATGGAGCCTTCGGCCTTGAACTGCTGTTGGGTAAAACCGGCCAGTACATTCAATGAGTGTTTACCAAACTTTTTATTGTAAGTAAGCGTATTTTCATTGAGCCAGTTAAAGGAGTTGATTGTACCGACCTCGCCAAGACCTGAATAACCCGAACCTTCGTAAACAGTAGAAGGCAGGTAGCGGTTTTGTTTATTGTCGATGATGTCGATACCGGCCAATACCCGTGCGGTAAGGTTTTCGGTGATCTTGTAATCGCCTGCAATATTGCCTAAAATACGACTGGTTGTAGTTGTGTTTGTTTGGTTATATAATGTATTGATCGGGTTACCGTAAGTGCCCTCAAATATATTTTTGATGAAGAACGAGCCGTCAGCATTGTACACCGGCGTAGTCGGTGTCATCAGCAAAATAGCAGGTACAACACCAGCCGGGGCTATCTGCGCTGTAGTACGGCTGCCGGTGATGTATGACGAGATCTTGAACTTATCGTTATAATCATGCTCCACATTCACACGGCCCGCATAGCGCTCAAAATTGGTGTTTTGCAGGATCCCGTCCTGTTTAAAATAGTTGCCCGAAAAGGCAAGCCTCGTACGTTCGGTACCTGAAAAGATGGAAAGGCTGTGATTTTGAGAAGTCCCCTTGCGGAAGGCTGCATCCTGCCAGTCGGTATTGACATTGTAGGGATTGAGCTGGGCTTCGGTCTGGGCGGTTTTACCGCTGTTTACCAATGCATCGTTACGCAGGGACTCCCATTGCGGGGTATTAAGCAGGGATAAGGTTTTGATCACCTCCTGTTTGCCATAACTGCCATCATAATTGATAGATGACACTCCCGCCTTACCTTTTTTAGTGGTGATGATGATAACACCGTTTGCACCACGTGTTCCGTAAATAGCTGTGGCCGAGGCATCTTTCAACACCTCGATACTTTCAATATCTGAAGTATTGATGGATGCCAGCGGGTTGATCTTGGGTCCGTTGGTTACGCCTGCATCAGTTAACGAATTGCTGTTTGAGGTTGGGAATCCATCAATTACGTACAATGGTTCGGCAACGGCATTAATGGAGTTTACACCGCGCACCTGTACGGTAACGCCTGCACCCGGCTGCCCGGTAGCCTGTGTAACCTGGATGCCAGAAACTGAGCCCTGCAAAGCCCTGTCGAGCGAGGGAACGGGTTGCTTTAAAGCTAATGCAGGTACGGATGCTACCGAACCGGTAATGTCCTTACGTTTTTGGGTACCGTAACCTACCACAACTACCTGGTTTAACTGGGTCTGGGCATCTTTAAGTTTAATTTCAACCGGGCTGCCATCGGCAATAAACTCCCTCTTTTCATAACCTGTAAAAGTTATAATGAGTTTATAGGGAAACTTTTGACCGGTAATAAAGCTGAATTTACCTTCAATATCGGTAGATACCACGTGAGTGGTGCCTTCTATTTTAACCACCGCGCCGGGCAGCGGCTCGCGGGTTGCGCTGTCAATTACACGGCCAACCAAATGTGAATTGATTGTAGGCTGGGTTTGCTGTGCGATGGTTAACAGCGGAAACCCGATAAGCAGCAGGAATGGGATTAATAAAAGTTTTTTCATGTCGACAGGTTTTTAAAAGATGAAAAACCGGACGACTGATCAGTAACCGCATTAAAGGGCCTGTATAATTGCTGTGGATGAAAAGCATCCTCTATAATTTGCAGCGTAAAAGATGCTGCCGGCCGGGCAAAAGGCAACGCATAGCCCTTTCCTGCCTTTGCAATATTTTGCATAGATTTGAATAGTTAAAATGACACCATTGAAACAGGCTCAACGCCAATCGATCCCTGTTTCGTTGTTTTAATGACCGGGGGAAAAGCTTTGCTTTTCCCTTATTTGCTTATGTAATTGTTTATTTTTTCATGTTCCTTTCTGGTTATGCCTGTTAATACCGGGCAGATCAATTATTTAATTCGGGGTATTATTTTAGTTACTCACACAGCGGAAACCGAGGTGTTCCATCCCGCTGTCTTCGGTAGTTTTCATCCTCCGCGATACGCGATAACCGGAGCAATAGCTGTCGTTACACAAAAAAGATCCTCCGCGCACCACCCGCTTTATGGCATAAGGCTCATCCGGATCATATGATTTTGAAGCGCCCTTTGGGTTTTTAACCCCTGCCGGATTGTTTACCGTTTTGTAATAGTTGTTATTGTACAAATCGGCACACCATTCCCATACGTTACCGGCCATATCATACAAACCGTAACCATTGGGTGCAAATGAACTAACCGGGGCTAAGTAATAATAACGGTCGCGCCGGGTGTTTTTATAAGGAAAACTCCCCTCCCAGGTATTTGCCTTGGGTTGCCCTTCGCTCACTTTTTCGTTACCCCAGGGGTATACTTTATCTTCCAGGCCTCCCCTTGCCGCACGCTCCCATTCGGCTTCTGTTGGCAAACGTTTGCCTGCCCATTTACTGTAAGCCACAGCATCGAACCATGAAACCTGCACTACCGGATAATTCCCTTTGCCTTTAATGTCGCTGCCAGGCCCATGCGGGTGTTTCCAGTTAGCACCGGTTTTCCAGGTCCACCATTGGGCATAATCATTCAAATTAACAGGATGATCAGCCGGTACAAACACCAGTGAAGCCGGTACCAGTAAACTATCGGCAGGCTTTTCGGTGCCCGGGGGCATTTGTTTTTTAAGCTCGTTCCAGTCGGGTTTGCGCTCGGCTGTGGTGATATAACCTGTGGCTTTTACAAATTTTTCAAACTGGGCGTTGGTTACTTCCGTTCTATCTATCCAGAAGCCATCAACAGTTACATCGTGTTTGGGGTATTCATCAGGCTCGGCCTGCTGATTATCAGCCCCCATCCTGAAAGTCCCGGCCGGTACCCATACCATCTCCGCATGGCTGGTATGGGTATTACCGGTATCGGGCAGGGCAAGCGCCGCACCGCTTAGCCCTGCTGTTTTAAACCTGTTGGGGATATTTGATTCGCAGCAAACCTTCTTTTTAGTACCGGGAACCGTGGCTACCGCAATACTCGCCACTGGTTTCGCCGGTTGTTTGCATGAAACAAGCCATAAGGCACTAAAAAGTATAAGTACAATCTTGTTCATTACGCTTTAACAGGTTGTAATTGAAAAGCTGTATCAACCTGTTCAGTTTCAGGCTCTGCAGCAGCCTCAGGCCGGTATAGCTGGTAGGGCTGCAAAGGCACATCATCCCTAACTATGGGGCCATCGGCAGCAAGCTCACTTCCGGGCACTTTTGATTTAAATAATGGCCAGGCCAGCTGCGCGTACCATTGGTCGCCTTCGTAATGTGATATACCGTAAGCTTTAGGATACTGGCGCGAAATGTGTGCCGTACCGAAAATGATATCCCACCAAAAGAACATATTACCAAAGTTGCCTTTGTAGTAACCTACGCCATCATCGGTAGTGGCGGCGTGGTGCGCATGGTGCGTTGCCGGGGTTGATATGGTACGTTCCAATACCCAGGCCAATGGGTGTAATATTTTATACTGATAAAAAGGTTTATCCCACGGGATGCTTGAATGCGCCAGGGTGGTGATGGTGCCTTTAATACCTTTAACAACCAACGCCGGGATCCCCAAGCCCAGGTAAACCAATGCTGCCGTTAAATACGTTTGTGAAAAGAAAATGGTGTAAATGATATTTTGTCTGCTGGCCATAGCCATGCCCATATACGATGCCGAGTGGTGCGTACGGTGAAAACGCCATAACCACGGCACCTGATGGTGCAGGCGGTGATACCAGTATTGGGTCAGATCGTCAGCTACTGCTATGATAGCACATCCCCAAAAGAAAGGTACCCAATTAAAAACGTTTTTAAATCCGGGCAGTATCGCAGGTAATACCAACAGACTGTAATAGGCCACAAGTGGCTTTACAATTAGTTTAGGAATAGTAAAACAGGCAATATCCACCCATTTTTCGTTTTTATTCCAGCGCTTTTTATACAGGCCGAATGAAAATTCGAGTACGCCTAATACAAGTACCAAAACGGAAAAACCGTAGCCGTTAAGGTTATCTATTATTTGTTTTATCTGTTCAATCATTGTCTTGTGTATTTGAAGTTTTAGTTTTTACTGTGGTTTGCTGTTTCTGTTGATGCTGTTTCTTTTCCCAGGGACGCTCGCCGGTAATGGCAAAAGTGGCAAACATAAGGGCTATAGGCAGTATGTACAGCAACAGACTCAGCGACGCGTTTTTGATGATCTGTATTTTAGTTGATTGCTCCAGTTTCATGATGGGCTATTTTTTTGAGGTTGAACAATTTGTGCCGTTTTGGTTGCGGGCTTTCTTTCCAATAGCTTACGGCCAAGCCAAAGCCCGCCGACAATGATGATAAAAGGTATAAGGGTTACTATAACACCTACCAATATCTTTTTCCCAAGCAGGGAAACGTCGTTAATGGTCATAATGAACTTATTAAATGATTAACAATACAGGCATCACATAGCAATCCGCACAAAGCAGCGATGCCCGTTAAAGAATTTAGTTATTTTAAAATTTGGAATACTGTGCGACCAGCACACAATCATAGAGAAGGGATCAACCCTTGTAATGCAGCCTTAACAGCAGCAACAAGAATAACAACAAGAAGTAAAAGCAGCAGCAGTTAACTGATAATTAGCAAGGCCGTATTCAGGTAAAAGTTCGGGTTGCATGGTGGGGTGCTTTTAAGTGATTTAATTATTGTGATTAATTTTCTGAGGCAAATGTAAAAAAAGATTTGATAAATACTACTAATTCTATAGAATTTATATAATAATTATTAAAAAATTGAAATGAGGTCGCATTGGCAACTAAATATTTTACTGTTTATACCATTAAATGTGCCTAAACAGTAAAAACCTTAAGTATAGATTTTCCATTAATTACAAACTAAATTTCATAACACGTCCACACAAAATCCTATATTCATATCGTTATGGATATAACTACCCTTATTGTCATTACCCTTATTGTTTTCATTATAGCATTTGCGGCGTTCAGGCTGTTTGATGTTAAAAAGAAAAAGCAGAAACTGGAGCTGGAGCGATCTGCCCGGATTTTACCACTTTATCAAAAAGCAGAAACCGCCGCCGGCCTAACAACCGAAGATGTATTGCCCTTTGCCCAAAACCTGCTTACCCGCTATGATACCTTTTTGTATTTAAAAGAAATGGGAGAACTTAACCTGTTCCCCGAAGAATACCATACACTCATTAAAGGAGCCGAAAGCTCACTGGCTCAATGGCTGGAGTTCCCTACCGAACTGGATGCCTGTCCCAATGAAATAGAATATATTAAACGTGTTACCATTGATTTTGACAGGCGAGGCAATTTTATACACTACGAAGTATTTAAGTACCGGGTAAATCCACCTCATTGGGCTGCCGAATACGTATGGATACTGGGCGTTGTAGGCCCGTTCTTTGATGATAGCAAACCTTATGATTTTCCCTCGGCTACATTTAGCCGGGTAAGCAGTACCATAGATAAAGTAACGCCGGAGGAAGAGGTTAAATGGGTGCATGAAAACATTGCTATGAGGAGGTAGTTTGTTAAAAACGAATGCCATGCTGAGTGTTCAAATCCGTTGGACTCTGAAGGTGAAATGACATCTCCACGCCGTCATTGCGAGGCACGAAGCAATCCCCGACAGGCAGGTAACGAGCTTTTTTCTATGGACTTACATCGTCGTGCTCTTGGCCGCGCGGGGCCAGATACTTTTGTCTTGACACAAAAGTATCCAAAAACTCAAGTCAGCAGATAGGCTTCTTTGCCGCACGGGCCTTTGCCCTGCAAAACGAACAGAACCACGGGCTGCAATTATTTTGCCCTGCTGCGCTCACACTTTCCCAATGCTTCTGCAAAAACTTGCTATGCCCCTTCCTGCGCTCAAGACCACCATTGTTCTGCCCGCTTTCACCCGAAGCTTACCTGCTGACGGGAACATTTTTATTTATCATGTCATCGGTAGGAACGAAGCATCTTCTTCGCCCTGTATAGCGGCTCTTCATATCGAAGAAGATTCTTTACTATCGTTCAGATGACAAACCTTTACCGATTCAATATCAATCTTTCAACTCAATCCAAACCGGCGCATGATCACTTGTTTTTTCCCAGCCGCGTACATCCCTGTTTACGCCGGCAGCAATAAGTCGTTTTTCCAAATGGGGGCTTAGTAAAAAATGGTCGATGCGCAAACCGGCATTACGGCCATAGGCATCGCGGAAATAATCAAAAAAAGTATAGATCACTTCGGTAGGGTAAAGTTTGCGGATAGCGTCAGTCCAGCCCTGGTCTACCAGTGTTTTAAATGCTTCACGGGTTTCGGGACGGAAGAGTGCGTCGTTTACCCATCGTTCTGGTTTATAAGCATCAAGTTCGGTAGGCATTACGTTATAATCGCCGGTTAACACAACCGGTTTATCGGCAGCAAGCAAACCGGCTGCGTGAATTTTAAGGCGTTCAAACCAGCCTAATTTATAGTCAAATTTGGGTCCCGGGGCCGGATTACCGTTAGGCAGGTAAAGGCAGCCAATGGTAATACCTTCAACAAGCGCTTCAATATAGCGGCTATGCTCATCTGTAGGGTCGCCGGGAAGCGCCCGGCAAACCTCTGTAATTTCCCTGTCTTTAGCCAATATGGCAACGCCGTTCCAGCTTTTTTGTCCGTGCCAAATGGCTTTATAACCGGCATCAAGAATGGCCTGCTCCGGAAAGTTTTCCTGCGGTGCCTTAAGCTCCTGCAAGCAGGCAACATCAGGGGCTGTTTCTTTTAACCAGCGGAGCAAAACCGGGAGGCGCCCGTTTATTCCATTTACGTTATACGTAGCTATTTTCATGATGCAATTTAAGCAGTTTAGGTTATATCATGCATGTTGTAAAATACAAAAAGCGCTGCCATCCATTGCAAACTCCTGATTGCAATGACAATAAATAATATAAAATCCCTTTATTTTTGAAACTCATCCGGGTCAACCTCAGGCTGGTCGGGTTCAGTATCAGGAATTTCATCCGGGATATTTTCAGGTGCCTCTTCGGGCACTTCCGGCTCTCCCGGATCAGTAGGCTGCCTGATCTCCGGCCGCTCAGGATTTACCGGTATTTCATCTGGTTCGTTTGGCATGGTTTTCTTCTTTGACATATCTTATTAACTGCTAAACAGCCAATAGGTTTGTTAAACCTTACCTTAAGGGGAAAATATTACGGCTTAAACAGTTTATTCTCTCCTTCAATTTCAACATTAGCCTGCTCAACCACTGCTTTATATTCGTAATCGGCTTTTAAAGGCAATACTGCTTCAAAAGTGCCATCACCTTTAATATTTACCCAGGTGCCGGCTGTCCACTTTCCTGCATATAAAGTTTCAACCTGCCCGTGATAAGGGCGATAATCAAACCTCGCTCGTTTTGCCGAAATACTTTTGTAGTTCAGGATTTTTCCTTTTAAAACCGCGCCGGTTTTTACCTTTGAACCTGCTCCTGTTTCAACGATGGCAGCTTCTTTAAAAACAGGGTTAACATTTTCCAGTTTGATCACTACCGGGTTAGGCCAGCGGTGATCGTCATAAATGCGTTGGGCCTTTACAACTGATACTTCAAGCCCCTTATCGGTTTGTTTGTATCGGCAACTTACATCATCGGTTTTATATTCGATGATCCTGCTGTTCTGCCCCAAGACACTCACTTTAGTATTATCTGTGGCAATGGCCGAACGGACAAGAAAAGTTTTGCGGGTCCCCTCCTTCCAGTCGGCAGCATTAGTTACTATAGCATAAAGCGTATGCCCGTTTTTAGCGGTAAACCAGGTATCGCCTTCTTTACTTATCACCCAGCTTCGTACACTGTCAATACATTCACGGTTAACAAAATACCAGGCCGACATTTCGCGCAACCTTTCCTCCTGTTCGATGGGTAATGCGCCATCTGGCTTCGGGCCAACGTTCAGCAACAGCGACCCGCCTTTTGCCCTTGCCTCTATCAATAAACCTATTAACTGGCTGCCCGATTTATAGCGCTCGTTAGTTGGCTGATAGCCCCAGGCTGTACCCATGGTGATACAGGAGAGCCATGGCTCATTGATCATGGCGCCCGGCATGATCTGTTCGGGTGTTTTAATAGCGCCGCGGGTTATCAGCAAGTCGGGTTGTAATTTCCAGCAGGTTTGCTTAACTACTTCTTTGGGATCACCGTCGATAAAAAGTACGTCGATTTTTCCATAATTGGTCATCAACTCTTCGCATTGTTTCCGGGTGTACTCGTCATATTCGTGCCGGGTTTGGGCATCCATCTTAACATCAGTACGACTGATGGCGATGTGATGATCACGAAGAAAGTTAAAATCCTCGGGCGAAAAATAGAAACCGACCTGCAACCCGGCTTCGCGCGTAGCATCAACAAACTCCTTTAACAGGTCTTTTTTGTAAGGCGTGTGAGTGATATTAAAATCGGTGGTTTTGGTATCCCACATACAAAAACCCGAATGGTGTTTGGTGGTAAATACGATATATTTCATCCCCGCCAGCTTAGCCAGCGTTGCTATTTGATGCGGATCAAATTTGGAGGGATCAAAGGTTTTAGGCAGCTCATTAAAATACCTGTTCACATAATCGTCACTTGCCCCAACCAATGAATGGCTGATCACTACACCCAGCTGGCTATCCATACTAAAATGGATAAACAAACCTAAACCGGTGTTTTTAAGCCATAGTTCGCGTTCGGGCTTATTCTGGTTATAATTACTTGCATTATCATCCTTAACCAAATCATTTTGTGCCGATACGTTTTGAATACCACAAAACAGCAGCAGGAAAAAAAGATATTTCTTATACATTAAAACAAAAGTAAAAAAATCGGGGAGGGCCCCACGCCCTCCCCAAAACAACATCAACTAATCAACTTTAACACTATTGTTTATCCCACCAGATCCTGGTTAAAAAGTCATCCGAACCTTGCCGTGCAATGGCAGCAGCGTATGATGCAGCGTTAAGGTTTTGCTCAGCAACCGGGTACAACATCCGCCTGAAGATTTTACCGCCGGTAGCATTGCCCACATAATTATTAGGTACAAGTACAGGGTAACCGGTACGCCTGTAGCTTGCAAAAACTTCCTGCGCATCAGGAAATACACCAACCCAAAACTGGGTGTAGATCTGCGCCATCTTTTGATCTAACGTGCCACCTGTGTTAAAAGGGTGCGCGCTGATATACGAGTTGATCTGCGCCGTTGTTATGGTGCCTGCGCTACCAGCTATAATGCTCCACTGGCGCATTGATGCGGCTATACCGTTCTGATATAATAATTCGGCAGTGGCAGCAGTATACCAGCCCCTTGCAGCAGCTTCAGATAACAGAAAATAGCTTTCGGCAGCTGTAAAAACCAATCGCGGAGAGTTTAACAGCAATATGGTTTTAGGATTTGGTTCCGAATAGGTCACAAAATCGGCAGGCTTGGCATTCAGTCCCGCCGACATGCCTTTTTGGATAGCCGAGGTGGTATCAGCCACGCCGCCGTTCCATACCACAGATACCACAGCTAAACGCGGATCTTTATTGGCTTTCAGGTAATTGATAAACACATCCTGGTACTTGCCACCTTCGGTATTGGTACTACCGTTACCTGCAATATAATCGTTGTTATAAAGATCAAGCGCCAAAGGGTTTTTGTTGATATCCTGTCCTGCACCAACGTAAGCTACTTTGGCAACATCTGCATCATCTAAAATAACACCACCTGCTATGGCTTTTGCAGCCCAGGTTTGTGCTTGTGCAATATCGACTTTGGTCATGCGCATGGCACACCTGAGCATGAGTGAGTAGGCAAACTTTTTCCATTTTACAGTATTGCCGCCGTAAATTAAATCTGCCGAGCCAAAGGTTGTTTTGGCAGCGTCAAGACTTTGGGCTGCCTGGTCAAGCTCCTTCAATAAATCGGCATAGATGTCTTTTTGAGCATCATAGGCGGGTTTGTATATCGCCTGGTTATAACCTTGCGCCGCCTGCGAATAAGGGATGTCCCCATAAAGGTCGGTAAGCCTGCTAAAGCAATACACTTTCCAAATCCTTGCTTCGGCCTGCAGGTTCACCTGCGAAGCATCGGTGCCAACTGCCTTTAAAACCTCCACCAATTCGTTGATCTCATTTGGATAGGCATTAGTAAAAGCGGCTGCCGACTGCGGGCTTTGGCTCAACACATACTTTGATCCGAAACCGGCCACATCATTAAAGCTGGTAGTATACTGCATAGTACCTAATAACAGGTCAAGCATGCGGGCAGTACCATCGTACTGAGCTTTGGTGAAAATGTACTGCGGTACCGCTTTTGACGATGCATCGGGGTTCACGTTAAGCGTATCAAAGTTTTTGGTACATGATTGTATAGCGATAATGCCGAGCATTACCAGGGAACAATAAATATATTTAGTTAAATGTCTTTTCATCGTATTCAATTTAAAAGTGTTAAAACTTAACAGCCAGGTTTACACCAAGTGAACGGGTACGCGGCAAGCCGATAGACTCAAAGCCCTGCGCATTACTATTGGTAAAGCTTTGCTCCGGATCAAAATTGTCTGTCTGTTTATAGATAGTCCAAAGGTTCCGGGCCACGAAGGAGATGCTGGCCGACTGGATCTTAACTTTGTTTAAAAGGCTTGTTGGAAGCGCATACGACAGGATAACCTGGCGAAGTTTAACAAAGCTGCCATCGTGCAAAAACAGGTCGGAATACGTTTTGTAATTATCATAGTATGACCTTAAGCCACTTACAGGTACCGTACGGGTGTAAGGTGCGCCTGTTTGATCAACACCTGTTAACACCAATCCGTTTTCACGGCCGGGCAATGTTGATTTCATCAAGCCCAAACGGGTAGCATACACTTCCATAACCGAAAACACCTTGTTCCCAAACTTGCCATCAATCAGGAAGTTTAACGAAAACCTTTTATACCTGAATTCGTTGGTTAAACCCATGGTAAGCGGGGCAACGCTTTTACCCAGCTGCTGCAACGGGGTTTGTACCGGTAAACCGGTGGTGGCATTGAACACTACATTGCCCTGAGCATCCTTTTGCATACGGGTACCAACCAACATACCAAAGGGCTTACCTTCAATATTATCTAAAATACCCCAGTTACCTACAGAAGTTGCCAGCTGAATGGTGTTAAGCCCGGGAGCCAGTTTAACTACCTTGTTATCGTTGTAGGCTACGTTATAGCTCGCGGTCCAGGTAAAGTTGCCTGTTTTTACAGGTGTACCATTCAACAATACCTCGATACCCCTGTTGCTTACCTCACCAACATTCAGGATCACATTATTGTAGCCTGATGTTGAAGATATAGCTGTATTTACAATATCGTTGGTTGTTTTACGATCATACAGCGTAACATCCAAACCTAAGCGGTTCCTGAGCATCTGCAATTCAAAACCGCCTTCAAAGGTTGTTGAAGTATATGGTTTAAGATTGCTGTTGGTAATGTTATTAGTAGTTACGTTTTGCAGTGGCTGCCCGGCGCTTGGTACGTTACTGTAGGTAAGGTTAATAACGTAAGGGTCCGGCGCGCCGCCGCCTACCTGCGCCCATGAACCGCGCAGTTTGGCAAGGTTAAAAAACTCAGGGAGTTTAACCGCATCCGAAAGGATAAAGCTGCCGCCTATGCTTGGATAAAAGATACTGTTACTTTTTGGGCTAAGCGTTGAAAACCAATCCTTCCTGCCGGTGAATGACAGGAACACCAGGCTCTTATAATCAAAATCGGCCGAACCAAAAACCGAATTGGTTACTACCTTAGCATTATATGGCGTGGTTGATGAAACTGCAAGGTTGGTAAAGCTGTAAAAATATGGAATGGTAAATTGCGAACCGCTAAACGTTAGCTGGTTTGTTGTGTTTTTACGGCTGTTTACACCGCCCAAAACATTCACAGTTAAATCACTGATGATCTTTGTTTTGTAATTAACAGTTGCGAGCTCGTTGGTTTCAGACACATCCGACTTGATACCTGCATACTGGCCGTTAGGAATATACAATGTACCGGTTGGCAGGATATTGGTATAGTTGTAATTGAAAAAGTCGCGGCTGATGGTAGCCTTGAAAGTAAGATCTTTTATAGGCGAGTAAATAACAGATCCCTGGCCGATAAAACGGTTCTTAACGTCATCTTCCTTATATTTATTGATCACAAAATACCCGTTGGACGCAATGGATGCATCGTTCCAGATCTGCTCGTTGCCCAAAGCGTCATAACCCGGTTTAAGCCAGCGAACATCAACCGTATTGGCTACTTCAAGCGGGGTCCAGTTTGGATTACCCAGGGCGTCGCCTGCACCAGTACGGTTATGGCCGGTTTCAACATTATATTGGGCCAATGCTTCAATTGATAGCTTGTCGCTCAGTTTGCCGTTCAGGGCAAGGTTAAAGGTTTTACGATCATAAGTAGTACCGGGCAAAATACCTTTACTGTTCAGATCGGCAGCCGAAAACCTGTAGGTAAAAGCTTCATTACCGCCTAAAAATGCAAGGCTGTTGGTATAAGTGCTGCCTGTTTGATAAAAGTTTTTGAGGTTGTTTTTCTGTGCAACATAAGGGTGAGTTTTTCCATCAACAGCTACATAATCAGTTGAGCCATCAATTTTTGAGCCCCATGAACGCCTTCCGCTTGCCTGTGCGGCTGCCAGCGTGGTTGGTTTTACCCCGCCATCGCCCTGCCCGTACTCATACTGGTAGTCGGGAAATACAGCCACATTATCATAGGTAGCTGTCGAGTTAAATTCAACCCCTACCCCTTTTTGGATGCGGCCTTTTTTAGTAGTTATCAAAATTACACCATTCGCAGCCCGCGAACCATAAAGCGCCGCCGCCGTACCGCCTTTAAGTACACTTATTGACTCAATATCGTCGGGGTTTATGGCTGCTATACCATCACCGCGGTCAACGTTGTTGGTAATACCGTTAACTGTAGCAGCACCACCCGGTACGCTATTATCTATCGGCATACCGTTTACCACGTACAATGGTTGGTTATCACCGGCAAGGCCACCATTACCCCTGATCACCACGCGGCTTGAACCGCCGGGCCCGGTTGATAAACCGGCCGCGTTAACACCGGCAACTTTACCGGTAAGCGCATTAGCTACGTTATTTTCGCGGGCCTGGGTAAACTCTGTACCCTTAACTTCGGTAACCGAATAGCCTAATGATTTCTTTTGCTTGCTGATACCGAGGGCGGTAACCACAACTTCGTTAAGGGCTTTGTTGTTTTGAGCCAGTTTAATTTGCAAAGATGATGCGGGATCGTTTACTGCAACTTCTTCCTGGTTATACCCTATATAGGCTACCACCAGGGTTAATGGCCTGCCAGAATATTTATCAGGAACTACCAGTTTAAAGCTGCCCATAATATCGGTGATAGCACCTACCTTATTGTCAATTTTTAGATAAACTGACGCTCCAACAACCGGTTGACCATCACCGGCATCCACAACCTTACCTGTTAATGTAACTGCTGCAACAGCTGCATTGGTTGAGGTAAGGTCCTTTACCGTAAAAATCGAGATCTGGTTATCATTTATCTTGCGATATGTTAGCTGAAAGGCAGACAACAATTGCTTCAAATTATCATCAAGCGTTAACTGGTTTATGTTGCTGGTCAAATTTGCTGGCACAAATTTGTTGTCAAGCAAGCCTTCCTGGTAAGCTATCTGAACATTGAATTGTTTTTTCAGGTTATCCAGCGCATCTTTTAGCAGCACTTTGTTTTCAACAGCCTGCGGAGCTGTATAAACGTAGCTTTTTGCGTGAATCCTGTTGTTACTGGTTAATGCCATTTGGGCGTAGCCGTACGCCGACCGGCCAAGCAATACCATCAGGAAACAGCAACATCTTAAAAAATTGGATGAGTCGAGTTTTCTCATAAGTTATTCGTTTAGGGGTTTAATTTTGTTATGGTGATATTTTTGTCTGTTCGGATAATTTTCACAGGGAGTGTGGTCGAGATAGTTTCTATCAGCTCATCAACATTGGGAACGCTTATCTCTCCTTCTATTTTGAGGTTGGCTAAATCGGGACTCGAAAAATCAACGTGATAGCCATAGTCATCGGTCATGATCTCGCTGATCTGCGCCAGTGTGGCATCATTAAATAAAAGCTGATGTTTTGTCCATTTGGTGATCTTTTCGGGAACGGGAAGGATCATTCGGGTAAGGGCTTTTTTATAAGCATGTTGCACATAATCGCCCGGTTTCATAATAATCGATTGTTTCCCCGATGCGGCGTCAACATAATCAAGCCTGATCTTTCCCTGCACTAAACCTACATTGGTTTTATTATGCCTGCTTCTAACATTAAAGGTTGTTCCCAATACCTCAATATCCATGTCAGGGCAGTGCACTATAAATCTTTCAGACGGTTTAATATGGCTGGGGTCTTTATTGATATGCTTTACGTTGAACAGTCCCTCTCCGCTTATCCAAACCTCTCTTGAATTTTTGTCCCAGTTATTGGAGTAAGTTAATTTTGAGTTACCATTGAGCACCACGGTTGAGCCATCGGGCAAGGTGACGGTGCTCAGCTCGCCATAAGTAGTATCAATTTCATTTGGCCTGCCTTTTATCAGCCATAAAGCAATGCCTATAGATGATATCAGCAATAACATCGCAGCAACACGAAGGAATCTGTTTAACGTGAATATCTTTGTCTTAACCTCGCCTTTTTGCAGCGATGATTCAATCCGCAGCCAGACTTTTGATTGATTTTCTTCGTTGGTAAAAACATCCTGCTTACGGTATGCAGTAATAATTTTTGAAGCTTCGGCTATTATTTCTTTCTGTTGCGGGTATGCGGCTACAACCTGCTGCCAAAAAAAGGTATCGTTAAGTGAGGGGTTAATCACAAAACGGAGAAAATCATCATCTTCTAAAAAGTCAGGCAGGGTATAATTACTGTATTTGGCAATCTGCATGGGTTATAAGGTGTTATTTTAACCTTATAGACAGCACCCTACCCTAATTATCCCTACAAATCGAAAAAAAATTTATTTTTTTAATAATTATTCACGCAAAAGCATGAATACAGGGCTAAAACAATAGCTAATTTGGATGTTTTGAGCACATCCTGGAGGTTATCAAAAGCTTTATAGATCAATTTATAGGCCGAACTGATGTTTATTTCCATAATATCAGCAATTTCATCGTAGCCTAAACCCTCATAAAAGCGCAGATAGATGATTTCCTGCTGCCGTGCAGGTAAGGCTTTTACGTGAAACTTAATTTTTTTCTGTAATTCCTGCTCTTCCTCATCGGCCATGAGCTGCTGATCAAATGAAATTTCGAAAGGGAAGTTATGCTGTGCTTCATCTTCCAGGTCAACAAACCGCGATTTTGATTGCAGCTTGCGGAAAATAATGCTGCGTAGAGATTTAAAGAGATAATTTTTTACCGAAACCGGGTTGCCAAGCCCTGCCCTGTTTGTCCACAGCCTGATAAAAAGGTCGTGGATAGCATCCTCAATTACATTTACATCCCTTGTGAATTTATGCCCGTAATTATTAAGGATCTTAAAATATTGGTTATATAATTGTGTGTAGGCATCCCAATTGCCTTCTTTAAAAGCAAGCCAAACAGCAGTATTATGATCGTCATGAACAATTTGTTCGTGAGACATAGCTTAACCAGGGGATAAAACGTTTTACAATTGAAATCAGGTACAATGTAGTAATTATAACAATAATTTTACGTCAACTTTAAAAATCAATGTCACTTAGATTAAAGTAAGATTGTCCCGACTAATATGGAAACCATTACAAATTAGTTACACAGTTTGAAAATTGAAAAACGCTGAAATATTCATTTTTTAAAATAACTTAGCCCATATCAATTTTTCCCTGGATATTTAAGAACCTGCTGCCGGATTAAATTATGTTTGAATCAGTTACTATTAAGGATATTGCCAAGGCTTTGGGTGTGTCAACATCAACGGTATCAAGGGCGTTGAACGGGAGTTATGAAATAGGTACGGAAACTAAAAAGCTTGTCCTGGAGTATGCCGAAAAGATAAACTACCGGCCCAACCCGATAGCCTTAAGCCTTAAAGAGCAAAAAAGTCATTCGATAGGTGTTGTAGTATGCGAGGTAGCCAATGATTATTTTTCACAAGCGATTAACGGTATTGAATCTATAGCTTATAACCGCGGTTATCATGTTATCATCACCCAAACGCACGAATCATTTGACAGGGAAAGCGCCAATGTAAAACATTTACTGTCAAGGCATGTAGATGGCTTACTGGTGTCATTAGCAGCTCAAACAACAGACACCTCCCAATATAAATACCTGCTTGATAAAGGTTTCCCTATCGTATTCTTTGACAGGGCAGCCCCCGATCTGAATACCCACAAAGTGATAGCCAATAATTTCCAGGGCGCATTTAATGGTACCGAAGCATTGATCAACTCGGGCTTTACCAAAATAGCCCACCTTACCAATTCAAATAACCTGCTCATCAGTCATGAGCGTTTTGATGGTTACAAGGCGGCACTTGATCAATACGGTATTGAATTCAGGCCCGAATACCTGAAACACTGTAACCATGGCGGCATGATCCAGGATGAAGTTGAGTTTGCCCTGAAAGAACTGCTGGCACTGGATGATAAACCGGAAGCTATTTTTAGTGGCAGCGACAGGCTTACCATCAGCAGTATGTCGATATTAAAAAAATGGGGGTTAAAAGTTCCGGGAGATATCGCGATAGCAGGGTTCACCAACTCGGATGTGGTTGATCTGTTTGACCCGCCTTTAACTGTAGTACGCCAGCCAGCTTTCCAGATAGGACAAATGGCTACCGAAATGCTGATCAAAACCATTGAAAGCAAATGGCCTGTTGAAGAATTTACTACCGAGAAGGTGGATACGCAGTTGATAGTAAGGTCATCGTCAGAGAAAAGTGCGGGGAAGAAATAGAACAACTGAGGATTTTATTGTTAAACTAAAACCCATGTCATTGCGAGGAGCAGCATGGGCAAAAGCATCTGGGGCGACGTGGCAATCTCGTAGCTATACAGATCGGACATGCATTGGCGACGAGATTGCCGCGCTACGCTCGCAATGACATTTTTTTATTTTATCTTTTCAAGAGCTGTCATTATCAAACAAAGCTTAAACTCCTAAACAACCGTCACCTTTACCCCTTTTTCTTCCAGCATATTGAGCATTGCCGGACTGATACCACTATCGGTAATGATCTCATTGATCTGATCCAACGAACAGATCTTCGCTAATCCCCGTTTGCCAAATTTAGTACTATCGGCCAGTACAATGGTAGTTTGAGCAGCATTGATCATTTTTTGGTTAAGGCGTGCTTCGGATAAATTGGTTGTGGTGAGCCCTATTTCCGGATCGATGCCATCTACTCCTAAAAACAACACGCCGCATAGCATATCATCCAGCATCAGTTCGGCGTAATTACCGGTTACCGATGATGAGGTATTTCGCATTTGGCCGCCTAATTGAACAATATCAACCTGCGGGTGCTGCAAAAGCTCAAGGGCTACCGGTAATGCAGCCGTAACTACCGTAAGATGCCTGTTAGGCTGCATGGCACGGGCAAGGGCAAGCATAGTAGTACCCGAGGCTATAATAACCGAATCATTAGTATCGATCCTCACAGCGGCTTCGGCGGCAATCTTTTTCTTTTCCGGACCGTTCAGCTTTTCCTTTTCGGCTACCGGCCTGTCATTAGCGTAAGGGTTTGTTTTGCTTGCACCACCATGCGTTCTAAAAAGCAGGTTTTTATCTTCTAAAAGTTTCAGGTCCTTTCGGATAGTAACCTCCGAAACACTTAACTGATTGCTCAGGTCCTGCACATTCACAAACCCATCGGTATCAACTTTTTGCAGGATAAACTTATGCCGGTCGGTATTTTTACTCATGATCGCTAAATTAAACAGAAAAATCAACTGTAATGTTTTACAAAACCTATTGTGCTGCTTATAACCCAAAAGTAATGAAATAAAATTATTTTTAATTTCATTTAGTTTTATTTTATTTCGATTTTATATATTTGAATAAATATCGAAATAAAATGAATCAATTTACAAGAGAAGCTAATCCCAACCACCTTAACGATACCGAAAAGATCTGGGACCTGATTATTATAGGTGGTGGGGCTACCGGACTTGGCGCAGCTGTTGATTCAGCTTCACGCGGCTTCTCTACCCTATTGTTGGAACAAGCCGATTTTGCCAAAGGCACCTCGAGCCGCGCAACCAAACTGGTGCACGGCGGAGTGCGATACTTGGCACAGGGCGATATAGGCCTGGTGCGCGAAGCTTTACGCGAACGGGGATTATTATTGCAAAACGCACCGCACCTTGTAAAAAACGAAAGTTTTATCATCCCCAATTATACCTGGTGGGACGGTGTCTTTTATACCATAGGCCTCAGCATTTACGATCTGCTGGCCGGCAAACTAAGCTTTGGCAGAGCAAAGCATATCTCCAAAAAAGAAACAATTAAGCGCTTACCCGGAATACAGGAAAAGGACCTTCATGGCGGTGTGGTTTACCACGACGGGCAGTTTGATGATTCGAGACTGGCCATTAACCTGGCGCAAACGGGTATTGAACAAGGCGCAACCCTAATCAATTACTTTAAAGTAACCGGATTGATCAAAAATACGGCCGGTAAAATCACAGGCGTAAAAGCTACCGACACAGAAACCAGCATCAATTACCAATTAAAGGCAAAAACGGTAATTAATGCTACCGGTGTTTTTGTTGATGATGTGCTTAAAATGGATACACCAGAAAAGAAGCCAATGGTTAGGCCAAGCCAGGGTGTACACCTTGTGCTCGACCGTTCATTTTTACCGGCTGAGGATGCCCTGATGATCCCTAAAACCGAGGACGGGCGCGTACTTTTTGCCGTTCCGTGGCACGAGAAGTTACTGATAGGCACTACCGATACCCCCATCGATTCGCACAGCCTTGAGCCGGTTGCGCTGGACGAGGAAGTGGAATTTATATTAAGAACCGCAGGCAAATACCTCACCAAAGCCCCAACCCGTGCAGATGTTTTAAGCGTATTTGCAGGTTTAAGGCCGCTTGCCGCCCCGCAGGATGGATCATCAAAAACAAAGGAAATTTCAAGGAGCCATAAACTGATCGTTTCAGCATCGGGTTTGATTACCATAACGGGCGGCAAATGGACTACCTATCGCAAAATGGCCGAGGATATAGTTGATAAGGCTATTGAAACAGGGGGGCTAAATAATATGCCGTGTAAAACAGCTTCCTTATCCATTCATGGCAGTCGCCCCAATCCCGACCGCACAAACCCGATGTTTGTTTATGGCGCCGATATTGAAAAGGTTTTGGCTTTGCACAAGGAGAACCCCGACTGGAAAAACCCTGTCCATGCTGAAGGCAGTTATACGAAGGGCGAGGTGATCTGGTCGGTAAGAAACGAGATGGCACGTACCGTTGAAGATATACTGGCGCGCCGTACCCGGGTGTTATTTTTAGATGCCCGCCTGGCTACCGCAATGGCACCCGAAGTAGCCCGCCTCATGGCCGGCGAACTTGGAAAAGATGCAGCATGGGAACAAGCACAGGTTAAAGCCTTTAACGAAACAGCAAAAAATTATATACTAACACCGCATTAAAATGAACAAATTTAATGTGATATTCAATAAATAAACCAAGGTAAACCAAACCAAATTATGCAAGAATATATTTTAGCGCTCGACCAGGGCACTACCAGTTCGCGGGCAATAATTTTTGATCATGCGGGCAAGATCATTACTTCGGCACAAAAAGAATTTAAACAGTACTTCCCTAAACCGGGCTGGGTTGAGCATGACCCGAATGAGATCTGGGCAGGGCAGATCTCGGTTGCGGTAGAGGCTATCGCTAAAGCAGGTTTAGGCGGCGGAAATATCAAAGCCATTGGCATAACCAACCAGCGCGAAACCACCATAGTATGGAACCGCAAAACCGGCGAACCAATCCATAATGCCATTGTTTGGCAGGACAGGCGCACCGCCGCCTTTTGCGACGAACTAAAGCAGAGCGGCCATAGTGATATAATCCGTGATAAAACAGGACTGGTGATAGATGCCTATTTTTCGGGATCAAAAATAAAATGGATCCTGGATAATGTTGAAGGTGCAAGAGCGCAAGCCGAAGCCGGTGAACTGGCCTTTGGCACGGTTGACAGCTGGCTCATTTGGCAACTTACCCGAAGCGAAGTATACGCGACCGATGTGACCAACGCAGGCCGGACTATGTTATTTAACATCCGTACCCAACAATGGGACGACGAACTATTACAACTCTTCAACATTCCCAAAAGCATACTACCCGAAGTAAAACAATCAAGCGAATTATATGGCCATACCGCCAATAATATATTTGCACAAAGGATCCCGATAGCAGGTATTGCCGGCGATCAGCATGCGGCTTTATTCGGGCAAATGTGTATTGATAAAGCCATGGTTAAAAACACCTATGGCACCGGCTGTTTTATGCTCATGAATATCGGGCATGAGTTTATCAAATCAAAAAACAACCTGCTTACCACCATTGCCTGGAAAATAAACGGCGAGATCACCTATGCCTTTGAAGGCAGTATTTTTATAGGCGGCGCGGTAGTACAATGGCTGCGCGACGGTCTGGGCATTATCAAAACATCGGCCGATGTTGAGAAACTGGCAACATCGGTAAAAGATACCGCGGGTGTTTACTTTGTTCCGGCCTTTGCGGGCCTGGGTGCCCCCTACTGGGACCCTGAAGTACGCGGGGCCATAGTTGGCCTAACCCGGGGCGCTACCGCAGCCCATATTTCAAGGGCGGCATTGGCATCTATCGCCTACCAAACCATGGATGTACTTAAAGCAATGGAAGCCGATGCAGGCGTGGAGATAAAAGAACTGCGTGTGGATGGTGGTGCAACCGCCAATAACCTGCTGATGCAGTTTCAATCGGATGTATTGAACTGTAAAGTGATCCGGCCTGAAGTTACTGAAACAACGGCGCTCGGTGTAGCTTATATGGCCGGGCTGGCTGTAGGCTACTGGAAAGACATCGCCGAAATTCAACAACTCTGGGCAGCCGAAGCTGAATTTGCGCCTGGCGACGATCTTGATGAAGTAAAAACCGGCATAGCAGGCTGGCAACGTGCGGTAAGCACGGCCCAATGCTGGTCGAACTCCGGGCATCCGGTAACAGTTATTTAATATCCACCTTTAAAATATTTTAACATGTCTCCATTTGTAGCCGAACTGATAGGCACCATGCTCCTGATATTATTAGGCGACGGCGTTGTAGCCAACGTTGTTTTAAAAGATACCAAAGGAAATAACGGCGGCTGGATAGTGATAACCACCGCCTGGGGCCTGGCTGTTTTTGTAGGGGTGGTTGTTGCCGGGCCGTATAGCGGGGCACATCTTAATCCTGCCGTAACTTTGGCGCTTGCCATTGCGGGCAAGTTTGCATGGGCAAATGTTATACCCTACATTATTGCCCAGTTTGCGGGAGCCTGCATGGGTGCTTTTTTAGTATGGATAATGTATTACGATCATTTTAAACGAACAAACGATCCGGCCTCTATACTGGCCGTATTTTGCACAGGCCCTGCCGTGCGTAATTATGTATCAAATATCGCCAGTGAAGTGATTGGCGCTTTTGTGCTCCTGTTTACTATTTTCTATATAGCGGGTGCTGAAATTACGCCGGTTAAAACACCTATCGGCCTTGGCTCTGTTGGTGCAATCCCGGTTGCGTTATTGGTTTGGGTGATAGGATTGTCATTAGGCGGCACTACCGGCTATGCTATCAACCCCGCTCGTGATCTGGGCCCAAGGTTTATGCATATGCTGTTGCCTATAAAAGGCAAAGGAACAAGCGATTGGGCCTACGCCTGGATTCCGGTGATAGCCCCTTTGGTTGGCGCTTCTATTGCTGCGGTGTTGTATCTATCGGTTAAGCAATAATAACCAAATTTAATGGTTATTCTCGCAAAGGAGCCGCAAAGGTTTCTTCTTAGCGTCCTTGCGTGTTTATTAGAACCCAGACTTACGAAGTTTTAAAAACTTCGTAAGTCTTCAACCGCTTTATCCCTCCCCCTTTACCCCTCGAATAGCAGCTTGTTCATTTCGTTCCTTTTATATTCTTTGTTCAAGTTGTTCATTTAATTAAAACTTAAGTAAAGAGCTAACAGGAATAGAGTCTGCTATGCGCAAAGAAACCAAATATTGTAGATTTATTTCCCCACAACGAGATTCAGAGTAGAAAATAAGCAACAATAGTATCAAAAATCAAATCCATCGGCTTAACAAAAATCAAGCCATTGAAATACATTTTTTTGAACGCTATTTTACAACCTGTGCTGTATCTTTCACTATGTCAATTTTCAAAAAAGTATAAAACAGCAACTTAGTGTACTTTTTACAACTTTTATTTTTACTACCTGCCGCATTTTCATTTTCTCACATTTCACAACTTTACTCCCCCTCGTTTTGCGCACCGTTAAGCCACCGGCATGGCTTTCCTTTTGCAACCTCTTACTAAAAAACACAACATTAACCCGAGTTTATACCAATACCGGCTGTCCCCCGGCCGCTTTGATTAAACTTTTAAGCAAGATACGCGAGCGCGTTGCAAGTCTTGCCGACATGCGTAAAAACACATGAAATTTATCACTTTACTGGCGATAGCTTGCCTATTGCCGCAGTTCGCCCTGCGCGTAAAAGCGCAGGAGGGGGAGCCTGTATTAGTTGAAGACTTTGGGTCGGGAACGGCGCAGATAGGTCCGAAAATTAGTGACGGCGATTTTTCTACTACCTATAATTACATACCATCACAACCGGGTGAAGGCAGCTACACCATTGCCAATTCAACGGCCGGAATGTACCCCGAATCATGGCTTCAAACCGGCAATCATACGCCCAGGCAGCCGAATGGCTACATGATGATAGTTGACGCCACCAACACCATCGACGAGTTTTATAAAAGAACCGTTAAAACACTATGCCCCGGCACCACCTACCGCTTCAGCGTTTATGTATTGAATTTAATGAAAGAGAGTGGTATCAAACCTGATATCACCTTTTCGGTAATTACATCGCTCGAAACAAAAACAAATCATACCGGCCCGATCGATAATGGCCTGGGCTGGCTTGAATATAATATTATCTTCAGTACCCCGCCAACCGGCGGCGACGTAACTATTAAAATGACCAACAATGCAAGCGGAGGTTACGGGAATGATGTGGCACTGGATGATATTTCACTACGCCCATACGGCCCGACTTTAACCGCTTATTTTAATAGCGACAAAACAGCATATACTGCAAAAGGCTGCGCTGAAGGCAACCATGTGTACAATTTAAATGTAACGACCGCTGCTGCTCTCCCCTATGCCAACCCCGTTTACCAATGGCAGTTAAGCACAGCAAACGGATGGGTTAATATTCCGGGTGCAACATCGGCCACCTATTCGCTTCATCAACCAGCAATTGCAGGTAGCTATCAATACAGAACGCTGGTAGCACAAGCAGGTAATATCGCCTCGGCGCAATGCAGGTTAATTTCATCAGTCTTAACCCTCAATATCATCAATCCCGAACCGATTACTGCAACGGCAAGCTCGCCGGTATGTCCGGGCGAAAACATCTACCTCACGGCATCTGCAGGCGATAGTTATAGCTGGACAGGCCCCAACGGTTTTACATCAGCTCAGCAAAACCCGGTGATCAGTGATGCTACCGCAGCAATGGGCGGCCAGTACCGTGTTACGGTTTTTAAAAATGGGTGTTCAAGCGATGCTCCGGCTGTTACTGTGAGTATTAATCAACCTGTAGCTGCCAATGCCGGTACAAACCGCGCCATCTGTGTAGGCGAACAAATTTACCTTCATGCAACCGGCGGAACATCGTACAAGTGGTATCCCACAACAGGCCTATCAAATCCCAACATTGCAGATCCGCTGGCATCACCCGATGAAACTACAATTTATACGGTTGAAGTAACCAACAATAGCTGTACGGCAAAAAGCGCCGTAACCATAACAGTTGGCAAAGCCCCTATCGCGTACGTTACAGCCAATAAAGAAGTTATCAGGGGCGAACGGATCCAGCTTCACGGCACAGCAAGTGGCAATAACATAACTTATTACTGGACGCCGGATGACAACATAAGCGATAGCAACTCGTTAAACCCCTTTGTATCGCCCCTGAGTGATGTTACCTATATTTTACATGTGCTGCAAACCGGCTCCTGCAATATAGAGTCAAAAGCGGCCGTTGAGGTCAAAGTGGTGGATAAATTCACCATTCCAAACACCTTTACCCCAAATGGAGATGGCGTAAATGACACCTGGCAAATAGATGCACTTGGAGCTTATGACAATGCCACAACACAGGTTTTTAACCGCTACGGAGCAATAGTTTACAGCGCTAAAGGATATACTAAAGCCTGGGACGGAACTTACAATGGCAAAAGGTTACCGCCGGGGACATACTATTATAAGATCGACCTTAAAAACGGCACGGTTTACTCGGGATGGGTACAGATCATAGCCTGATCATTTCTGGTCGAAGATGTTCTTATCCCACTTCCGGAACTCGTAATATTTACTTTTAGGTTCGCCGGTTAACCCGTTGATGCCTTTTTTACGCGGGAGGTAATAGGCATGAATATATACCAACGGCACAATAAATATGGCTAAAAATGCCATGGCAACGGGCCTGCCGATGTAAAAAGAGATAGCAACTACAATGATGAGTGTAAGAAGATATTTACCAACCCGGCGCACAACAGGGGTACGTTCTTCAAAATGACCAAAAATGATATTGCCCAGCGCGTAAATGATACTTACTACCGCCACCTCGAACCAAAGCGATTCTGTTGCCCACATATTTCAGGAGATTGGTTTGTATAAAAATACGAAATGCAAATTTAATTTCTAATGGCATTTCGACGAGTGGTGCGTAGGACAAAGCAAAGGACGAGAAGGAATAAAACCATGTCATTGCGAGCATAGCGTGGCAATCGCACACTATACAGGGCGACTATGCTTCCGTGCGATTGCTTCGTCGTTCCTCCTCGCAATGAAATGATTCCTGTCCCCTCAGGGTCTCTCGCAGAGGACCCTGAGGTTCAACGCATTCCAACCATCTACCAGGATATTCATAGCAGCAAATTTTCATGGCGTATACATCAGGGTCCTCTGCGAGAGACCCTGATGGGACATTAAAGGCGCAAAGACGCTATAGAAGAGTGAAAAGCTTAGCGTCTTTGCGCCTTTGCGCGAAATCATTATTCTGCCTGCTGCAGTAAAGCCTTAATCTTATTAAAGATCTCCGTATTACTATAAACTCCCCTAAAATCAAGCGAATGCGGCCCATAGCTAAATACAGGGACCGGGGTACCGGTATGATCGTTTGTACTGAAATCGCCCCATACATAACCGTTGTTAATGCTGCCATCAAGCAGGGTTAAACCGCCGGTTTCATGGTCGGCTGTTACAATTACCAGGGTTTCGCCGTCTTCATCGGCAAATTTCAGCGCATCGCCAACTACACGGTCAAAGTCGCTGTTTTCGGTGATCACCTGCTTCAGGTTATTGGCATGGCCACCATGATCAATTTGCGAGCCCTCGATCATCATAAAAAAGCCGTTTGGAGCATTTTTAAATGCCTGGGTTACTTTATTGAAAGCTAAAGGCAGGTAATTACCCCTGCCCTCCATTTTGGGGCGGGTCACGCTGTCATCCATCAGGGCCAGGATCTTTGGCGATGAACTGTTTAAAAAATCATTGAAATTACGGATAATCGTATATCCCCGCTTTTTCATTTTATCAATAGGACTTTCACCATTAACCGGCCAGATGAAATCTTTATATGCCGAGCCCAGGAAAATATCAATAGGCGACGAAGTAATTTGATTGGCGATAGCCGTTGAATGGCTCCGTTCCGGATCATGCGCGTAAAAAGCCGCCGGGGTTGCATCTGTTAATTCGCAAACCACAATATCAGCGGTTTTTTTTCCTGCTTCGGCGCTGTAATCGGCTAATGATTTTAAAGGTTTTCCTGATGGATCAACACCTACAGCCCTGTCATTAGTTTTTTGTCCAGATGCAAACGCGGTTGCTCCTGCTGCCGAATCAGTAATATAAGCATCGGCAGAATTGGTTACCGAAAAGCCGATATTCAGCATCTGGAAAATATTCAGCTGCCCACGGTTTGCGGTATAGGTTGAATAGATCTGCGAAAGCCCCATACCATCGCCAATACACAAAATGATATTTTTAACTTTCTTAACCGTACCGTCCGATTTATAAGTTGGTTTATAAACAGCATATGATTGCGGCGCGGTGTATTCGCTCTTTGGTTTCTTATCCAGGAAATCACCAAGCTCTTCTATCTTATCGGTACCTATTACATCCACACCTAAACGGATAAGTGCCAGCCAGCTGCTTTTGGTATCGGGAGTTTCCCAAAAGCGGATCTTTTTACCTGCATTATGCACACTGTCAATACCGCCTTTGATCCTGGCAATCTCTTCATTGTTCAATACGCCTTTACCATTCCAGTGCATGTATTTACCAAAAGGAAAACTTACAAGTCCAACCTTTTTCCATTGCTCGGGCGTAAAGCCATCCATGTGATCAACATCAAAGGAGATCCAGGCAGGGTAATTAGTCATTTCGGCAGCGGGCGGTACTGCACCGGTCATTACTATTGATAACCTGCCGGGGTGACCTTCGTAAGCGAAATATTGTTCCAGCGGTTTAAGTTCCTTAATTACCAACGGTAATACTGCTTTATGATCTTCCTTGATCTCAATGAGCAACCTTAAATGACGCTGCGGATCGCGTTTTAATTTTTCAATCAGGGGATCAATGTACAAGATCTTCAGCGAACGCTTAGCATCTATCTCCTTTTTATCATGCGCCACCATCAGCTGTCCGTTAACGGCATAACAGTCAGCCTCGATAGAACCGAAGCCTTTTTCATAGGCGCGGTAAAAAGGGATATTGTTTTTGTAATCGTTGTGAGAATGCGCGTCGGCCACGGTGTAGTTTTTAACCTGCGCATTGGCCGTAAGACCAGCGCTTGCCAGCAGTGCCGCCATTGTAATTAGGGTAGTACTTTTTTTCATTTGGTATAGATATAGCAAAACCGGGCATAGCCCGGTTTTTAAAGTTTCAATATGTCAATTACCAGCCGGCATTCTGTTTCAACTGCCCCTGGCTTATCTGGATATCTTTTGGCGGGATAGGCCAAACATTATCCCTTGCCGGGTCAAAGTTACGTGCTTTCCACACAATTGAGCCATCCGCACCGTGTAACGGTTTTGCGTAAATTGCCTGTGCATCACCCCAGCGTACCAGGTCGAAGTTACGATCACTCCACTCGCCTGCCAATTCAACACGACGTTCGTGTTTAAGGTTAACCATTGTAGCATTGGTGATCGGCTTTAAGCCTGCACGTACGCGTACCAAATTAAGTGCTGCATCGCCATTTTTACCCTGCATGATCTGGGCTTCGGCTTTGATCAGCAAGATCTCGGCATAGCGTAATAGTGGTACGTTTAAATCTGTTGATGGTTCATCACCGTTAGGACTCACGTGGATACCACCAGCATAGCTAAACGGCTCCATATATTTATTGAACTGGTAACCGGTTAAGCTGTTGCTTTTACCGCCGATTGGGTAAGTATAAGTCTGCCCGAAATACTGGAAGCTATCACCTTTTTGAAGGATGGTAGCAGGAAGCCTTTTATCACCAGTTTCAAATTCGTCAACCAACTCTTTTGTTGGCTGATAATAACCAAAACCATTGTATAATCCCCAGCCTTTGTTCTCCAGCATGGCACCCGGTAAAATGCTCTGACCATTCAGGTTACTGGCTACCGACCAGATATACTCTGAGCTATAGTTATTGGCGATCTTGAATACATCGGCATAATTGCTTAATAAAGCATGCTTACCGCTCAGGATAACCGAGTCGGCATATTTTTCGGCATTGGCGTAATCCTTAGCATGCAGGTAAGTTTTAGCCAGATATGCATAGGCAGCAGTTTTATGCGCGCGACCATAATCAGTAGTTGCCAGCTTATCAAAATAAGGCAATAAAGATGCGGCCTTTTTCAAATCTGCTTCGATATAGGCATAGTTGTCTTTTACTGAAGGCAACTGAGCAGGGAAAGCCAATGCATTAGTACGGTTTTGTAAAGGAGCACCCTGTTTGTCTGAACCGTATAGATCGGCAATTTCCAGGTGCATAACCGCGTGAATAAAGTAAGCCTGGCCCAAAATAAAGTTTTTGGTGGCTGCATCCATGTTAATGTTTGGCACATTGTTGATCACATCGTTGGCACGTTTCATTACCACAAAGTGTAATTGCCATGGAGCGTAAATGCTGCTTTCGTTACCGGTACAGATAAAGTTTTTGATATTTTCCCTGTCGGCAGATGTACGGCCTACAACCATATCATCGCTGGCGTTAATGAACCAAAAGAAACCACGGCCGTAAAGATCTTCGCTGTTGCTTTGTTTTTCGTATAAGCCATTGGCAGCAGCCTGAGCATCGTCGGCCGTTTTCCAGAAGTTGGTACTGGTTGGCGTACCGGTTGGTTTAATATTATCTAAAGTACCTTTTTTACAGCTTTGGGCCAGTGCAATAATCATTACACCCATTAAGCCTTTGCTAATTATATTTTTAAATTTCATCTCTGTTATCTCCTTAATTATGGTTCCTGATTTTTTATAAGCCTACGTTAACACCTACTAAAATGATCCTTGCCTGTGGGTACAAGCCCAAATCAACACCATTTTGGTTAATACCAACTTCCGGGTCGAGACCTGTGTATTTGGTAAATGTTGCCAGGTTTTGTGCATTGGCAAAAACACGGGCGCTTCTTACACCAATTTTAGTCAGCAGTGCTTTTGGCAAAGTATAACCAAGGGTTACATTTTTAATGCGCATGTATGAGCCATTCTCAACATAAAAGTCAGATACGTTACCGAAGTTGCCGTTGGCGTCACTTGCTGATAAGCGCGGAATATTGGTATTGGTATGGGTTGGCGTCCAGGCATTTTTAGCATCGGCCAGCAGGTTATAGTTTTGGATAGATGCATTCAAACCGGTGTACTTAACAGCGTTGAAAAGCTTGTTACCCGCAATACCTTGTAAAAACACGCTCAGATCAAAGGGGCCATAGTTAAAGTTTGCTGTAAAGCCATAGCTGAATTTAGGAAATGGCGTACCCAGGTAAGTTTTATCAGCTTCGGTTATTTTACCATCATGGTTAAGGTCCTGAAATTTGATATCGCCTGCTTTGGCATTTGGCTGGATCAGGTTGCCTGAGGCATCTTTATAGTTGTTTACCTCATCCTGAGATTGGAACAAGCCAGCTGTTTTTAAACCGAAGAAAGAATACAATGAATAACCTTGTTGCAACCATACAGGTACCAGGTTATCCCTTACTGTTGGGCCAGAAAGGATGGTTTGTTGTCCTGGTAAAATGTCATCTATCTTGTTTTTAATGTACGAGCCGTTTGCGGTTAAATTATAATGAAGCTCCCCTACACTACCATTGTACTTCACAGATAACTCAACGCCTTTATTCTGGATCTTTCCACCGTTAACAAACGGAGGATTTGATACACCGTAAACAGCGGCCACCGGCGGCTGGAACAGGAAACGGGTATTCGTTTTCTGGAATACATCGGCAGTAACATTGATCTTACCATTCATCAGGCCTAAATCAACACCGATATCAGTTTGCGTAGCCTTTTCCCATTTCAGATCAAGATTGGCCAAACCATCAACAGCCGAACCTGTAATGGCCGCGGCCGGACTGCCTAAATAACCGGCAGTTTTGGTTAAAGAAACCGAAGTTGGGAAGCTTGGCAAACCGGCAAGGTTACCAGACTGGCCATAACTTGCCCTTAACTTAGCGAATGACACCAATGCATCTGTAGGAAAAAATGATTCCTTGCTGATCAACCAGCCTGCCGATACACCGGGGTAAACTTCAGCGCGGTTTTTGCTTGATAATAACGAAGTAGCATCACGACGGATGATACCGTTGATGAAGTATTTACCTGCATAATCGTAACCAATCCTGCCCAGGTACGAGATCAATGCCGATTCGTTTTTATTACCCTGCAAGGGCACACCTGTTGGGTTAAGGCTGCCATTAATGATGTAACGGTAAGCCGGATCTTCGCTCAGGTAGTTATCAGTATTCACACTAAAAAACTCCTGGGTATCATTCTGGTAGGTATAACCTGCCAAAGCGCTCACATGGTGATTGCCGAAGGTGCGGTCGAAGTTTAAAGTTTGCTCGGCCAGAATGGTGCGGGCATTATATTGCTCCTGGAACAGGAAGTTATCAAAAAACTTTTTGCCCGGCTCCAATACCCGTGTGCTGAAGTTTTTGATGGTCTCCATGTTTTTAGTTATCCCAAGATTTGAGCGAAATTTCAAACCTTTAATCAGGTTTACTTCAACGTAAGGGTTGATATTAAAGCTGTTTTGCGCATCGCTGTTATCCAAACGCTTTAAATAAGCTACCGGGTTAATTACGTCGCCATATGAACCTGCGTATTGTGCAGGCACACCACCGAAGCTGCCGTCGGCATTATAAATTGACGCGTTGGGCGGATAGAATATAGCCGATAAAATAGCGCCGGTATAAGCGCTTGTAGTGTTGGCCCCCTGTCCGTTGTTATAAGAGTATGAGAAGCTCTCGCCTATTTTCAGCCAGTTGTTGATCTGGTGATCGGAGTTTACGCGAAAGTTATAACGGATAGCATTGGTATTTAAAAGGATAGCATCGTTTTTACGATAGCCGCCTGAGATATAGAAAGTAGATTTTTCGCTTCCGCCGCTGATATTCAGGTTATAATCCTGGATGTAGCCTGTCCTGAACAAAGCATCTGTCCAGTTGGTGCGGGTAATACGCGAATCGGGGTTTATTTTAGAATCAAAAGCCGGCAAACGGGTTTTGCCTGCATTGTCATAGGCTGTGTTGATAGCGTCTGCATAATCAGCAGCATTTAAAGCCTGCAATATTTTTAAGGCATTTTGTACACCGCCTTTTGCAGTAATATCAAGGTTGGTTTTGCCCTGTTTACCGCGTTTGGTAGTGACCAATATTACACCACCGGCAGCTTTGGCACCATAGATAGCAGCGTATGAATCTTTCAATACGTCGATTGATTCAATATCTGAAGGGTCGATCGGGCCGCCATTGTAAATAGTTCCGTCTACAACTATCAGCGGGCCCTCATTGTTAAAAGAGCTTTGACCGCGTAACCTGATGCTTGGGCCCGAGGTTGGGTCGCCGCCTTCATTCAGTACGGTAACACCTGCTATTTGTCCCTGCAGCATTTCGGTAACCGAACCTACAGAACGGTCTTTAACATTGGTAACTTTTAATGAACCTACCGAACCGGTTACGTCGGTATTTTTTTGCGTACCGTAACCAACAACCACTACAGCATTTAAGCCGGTAACATCAGCATCTAATATAATGTTAAGCGGCGACTGACCGGCTGTAACTTCGCGGCTTTTGTAACCAATAAAGCTGAATACCAGTACTTCGCCCCTTTCAACAGTAATTTTAAAATTACCGTTAATATCTGTTGAAGTTGCTGCGGCTGATGTTTTGCTGCGCACAGCCACACCTGCAAGCGGGCCATCCTTATCGGTCACCGTTCCGGTAACAGTAATTTTTTCGGGCGCCCGCACCACTTTTTTGTGCGAGATAATGATAGTACCGTATTTTTCCCGGTACTCCAATTGTGTATTGGCAGTTAAAGCATTAAGTACATCTTTTAAAGGTTTGTTTACAAATGAGTTTGCCTTTACTTTTACCGCGGCCACATCATCCATTTTGTAGTTAAATGCAACGGTATTAACCGCTTTTTTGAGTTTCTCGAGCGAGGCATCCATGGTTTCGTCGGCAAACTTTACAGTTACCGGCTGATCCATCAGCGACGCACTACGTTCGGCCGAAGCGCGTACCGGCAATGATGCCGCCAGGGTTGTTACCAGCAATAAAATTGCTGCGATTAATTTTCTTGAAATCCGGGTTAAAGATTTTTCCATACATTTGTTTTTAAAGTGATTAGTAACTGCCTGTTGGCTTTTAGTTTTTGGCAGCTACACTTAATAAGCCAGTGCTTGTTCGTAGCAGGCATTGGTTTCTCTTTTATATTATTATTTAATATTTACTGTATCTCCTTTTAGCTTATACTTTCGACCATCAATAAACTGCAGTATATCCAGTACCTGGCTGATATTGAGCTTATTTGAAAACCTTACCGAATAATGCTGCTGACTCAACCTTTTACCTGCATATTTAAAATTCACACTGTAGCGGTTTTGCAGGTAAACTGTGATTTCCTTAAATGAAACATTGTCCAGTATCAGTTCATCATGCATCCAGCTCAGCGAATGATCACCGGCTACTTGCTGACGCGTAAAGCTTTGATCATGCTTATTATAGGTTAACTGTTGTTGCGGCATATAAAAACCAAGGGTATGTTTTTGATCATGCACCTCAACCTTTCCGCTGTTCACAAACACCTGGATATCGGGCAGCTCTTTATAAAACTTAATATTGAATGAGGTTCCCAGCACCTGTGTAGTAATCTTCGCAGTATGCACCAGGAACGGTTTTGAAGCATCGTGCTTAACATCAAAAAAAGCTTCACCATTGATCAGCGTAACTTCTCTTTTTGCAGCACTAAATGTAACCGGGAATTTGATTGATGTACCCGCGTTTAACTGAACGGTAGTACTATCGGGCAGCATTACCTGTTTCATACTGCCTTTTGGAGCAGTAATTACCTGGTAAACTAATTGCTCGGGCTTATGTTGCGCCAACTTCGAATATAACAGTCCGGCACAAACAGCTACCAATACAGCAGCCGCCACTTTTAACCATGCGGTATTTAACCTGCGTACATTTCCTTTATCTATAGTCTGCTTTTCTATTCGTTCCCAAAGGGGTTGTTTAAGGGCTTTGATTTTATCATCAGCTTCGGCATCCGTATCAAGGTTATGCATTAACTGCTGTAAAAGCTGCAATTCCTCGTCGGTGCATTTACCGGCGTTAAACTTATTGAGTAGTCTTTTTATTTCTTTCTGATTCACCTAACAGGGGCTTTATAACCTTTAAGTGACCGGGAACGGAGGAGTGTACTATAAGCGTTTGAAAAAAATTATCAGCAGCAAAAATCTGCCGTAATTATCAAAGGGGATAACGTTATAATATTTCTGAACAGATTTTTTCAGCCTGCTCAAAGCATTGCTGATCTGATTGCGTACAGTTTGATGTGATAAACCTAAAAACTCGGCTATTTGCGGACCGGTCATATCCTGCTCGCGGCTGCATAAATAAACCTGCCGCATTTTTTCGGGCATATCCGCTATTTCCTGGTTTATCAGCAGGTGCAATTCGGCAAGGGAGAGTTTTTGATCGGTGCTGTGCTCGTAAGTTTCCTGTATTTCGGCAACATCCTCCAGGGGCCGGGGCTTAGTGCTTTGCTTTTTATACCACTTATAGCTCATATAGTTAATGGAAACCATCAAATAAGCTTCAAGCGCCCCATTTACCTGGATAGTAAGGCGATTTTTCCATATAGAAAGGAACAGCTCCTGCACCATATCCATCGCCTCATCCTCATGCTGTGTTTTCTTTAATGCAAAAGCGATCAGCTTATCCGCATAACGCTCATAAATTTCCCTGAATGCCCTATCGTCACCGCCCTGCAGTTCAAGTAAAAGTTGTGCATCCGAGTATTGTTTCACAGGGGTATTTTTATAGCATCAAAGTAACGGCACAAATGTTAAGCTAAATTTAAATATATATTAATGCTTTAGAAAGTGTTGATCACAAGTGAACATTATTTTTTTGAAGATTGATTTTGATTCAAAAATGACTTTGATGTTTCAGATAAACTTTTACCTTTGTAATTCATCTGATGAATTACAGACATGAGTAAGATCATTAAAAAATCGCTGGCCGAAGAGATCGCAGAGAAATTGAAGGAACAGATAGCCGGCGGCCATTATCAAGTAAACGACAAACTGCCCACCGAGCCTGAATTGATGGTTGAGTTTGGCGTTGGCCGCTCCAGCATCCGCGAAGCAACCAAAAGCCTGGTACAATCCGGCCTGCTCAGGATCCAGCAAGGCGCCGGGACTTTTGTGGAACGCACCGCCAGCAACCCCGAGCCCATGGAAGCCCGCTTAAAACGTGCCCGATCGCAGGACCTTGATGAGGTAAGGCAGCTTTTAGAAATGAAAATAGCTGAAAAAGCCGCGATAAACCGTTCTCAAAAGGATATCTTTATTATGAAAGGTCATTTAGAGAACAGGAAGAAAGCAGCCGAAGCCGGGCTATTGGAGGAATGTATTGAAGCCGATGTTAGGTTTCACATTGCCATTGCTGAAGCCGCAAAGAATGAAATCCTGAGCGATTTATACAAGATAGCAGCCGTCCACTTAAGAAAGTGGTTCACCGAAATTTATCCTGATACGCGCAGTTTTATCGAAACCCAGCACCTGCACGAAAGGCTTCTAAAAAACATCCTTGATTGTGATTCAAAACAGGCCTGGAATACTGCAACTGAAATTCATCAATATTAAAAAATTTCATCAGATTCATCTGATGTTATAATGTTTTATAATTTTATCTACAGCTAATGGAATCTACATCACCAACAATTACCATCCCCGAACCTAAAAAACTGGTTCAGCAAACTGTGTATTCAATTTTGTTTACAATAAGTTTGGCCCATTTTATTAATGATATGCTGCAATCGGTTATACCATCCATATACCCGCTTATCAAGCAACGGTTCAGCCTTAATTTTACTCAAATAGGGCTTATTACCTTTACTTATCAAATAACAGCATCAATTTTACAGCCGTTTGTAGGGCTTTATACCGATAAAAAACCAAAGCCATATTCACTGGCCATTGGTATGGGTTTTACCTTATCAGGATTATTACTGGCATCTTTCGCCGGTCACTTTTATATCATGCTGATGGCTGTAAGTCTAATCGGGATAGGCTCATCCATATTTCACCCGGAATCATCAAGGGTAGCGCATTTAGCATCAGGCGGTAAAAAAGGGTTGGCACAATCTATTTTTCAGCTTGGCGGCAATGCTGGCAGCGCAATCGGGCCGCTGTTGGCTGCAATTATCGTAATCCCTTATGGTCAATCAAATGTGATCTGGTTTTGTCTCATAGCCTTTGCCGGGATCCTGGTATTGCTGCGAATAGCCAGGTGGTACGCCGAACGCTTAAGTCTCAATGCAAAAAACAAAATTGCTAAAGAAGCCGGCCCGCTCAACATCTCAAAAAGACGGGTGATATTCTCCTTAGGCGTTTTATTGGTGCTTATCTTCTCTAAATATTTCTACCTGGCCAGTATCACCAGCTATTATACCTTCTTCCTGATCAATAAATTTCACCTGAGCATCCAACAGTCACAAATTTATTTGTTCTTGTTTTTAGGATCGGTAGCTGCGGGAACATTGTTTGGCGGACCGCTGGGCGACCGCTTCGGCCGCAAATACATCATCTGGATCTCGATATTGGGCGTAGCACCCTTTACCATGCTCCTGCCCTATGTATCATTATTTTGGACAGGCGTTTTATCCGTATTTATCGGATTGATCCTTTCATCAGCCTTCTCAGCCATTTTAGTTTATGCTACCGAGCTGGTTCCGGGAAAAGTAGGCTTAATAGCAGGGCTGTTTTTTGGGCTGGCCTTCGGTATGGGCGGTTTAGGCTCAGCGGTATTAGGGAAAGTAGCGGATATGACCAGTATCAATTATGTATTTAAAATCTGTGCTTATTTGCCGCTGATTGGCATTTTCACTGGCTTGCTGCCTAATATCGAGGGGAAGAAGGCAGTGAGTTAAAGTTATATCTCGCGCTCGTTTGTAACGAGTGCGTAACGTGGGTTTGCGTTTGTAACGCAAAGGCGATACAATCGCCAAACCATATTAAGCGCTCGTTACAAACGAGCGCAAGAAGAAAATAGCCACAATAATAACGCGTCATTGCGAGGTACGAAGCAATCCCCAATAAGCAGAGGAGCTATGCAAATCCGCCCTGTAAAGTCGGGGATTGCTTCGTACCTCGCAATGACGTTTTTTATAGAAACTTAATTATTGCCCCAGCTCCCTCACCCAAATATTCCGATAACTAATCGGTTCACTTTTATCGCCATGAGCTTGCAATTTTATTGGCGAAGCACCATGTTTACGATATTCGGGCTTGCCGATGTATGGGGTATCTCCTATCAATGAAGTATTATTTTGAACCAGTACACCATTGTGCAGTACAGTAGCCCGAGCTGCAGATTTCAGTGAGCCATCCTCGTTAAAACGGGGAGCAGTCCAGATCACATCATAAGTTTGCCATTCGCCGGGTTTGCGGCAGGCATTGGCCAGCGGAATGGCTTGTTTATATAAACTTCCTACCTGCCCGTTCACATAGGTTTTATTATTGTAGTTATCCAATACCTGCAGTTCGTAACCGCTTGCTCCCCATGGCAGTGCTGCCAGGAAAATACCGCTGTTGCCACGCGCTTGTCCGCTGCCTGTTATGTTTGATGGGATCCGGTATTCGATATGCAATTGAAAGTCCATGAACCTGCGTTTGGTCTGGATATCGCCAGCGGTTTTATCAACGGTGATAATATGATCGTCAACCTTCCATTTATGGCTGGATGTGGTATCATTGGTAGCCGCCCATTCGTCGAGATTTTTACCATCGAACAAAATAATAGCATCAGAAGGTGCATCACCAGGAGTCTTACCCGGGGTGACTACAGCAGGCACCGGCGACCAGATCTCGGTATCCTCCGGTTTGGCAGTTTGCTGCGCGAATGTTACTAATGAACTACTTGCTAACAAAGCAGTGAAAATAAGTTTGCGTTTCATTATTTAAAGCAATTGATCTTGTTGAATTTTAATTTATTTGGCGAGCGATTTGATCCACAACGCTATTTTACGGGCTTCGTCCTTTGGAACCTGCGGCATTGGCGGCATCGGCGTTGAATAATCAGGCCAGTGCTCTGGCTTAGGATTATGGATCAGTTGCACCAGTTCAGCTACGCTGTATTTCCGTTTAGCCACATCCACATACGCCGGGCCAACCTGCCTTTTTGTTGCATTGTGGCATGACAAGCAAGTGTTTTTCAGTAAAATAGGCTGTACTTCGGCATAAGTAGGAATTGCATTTAACCCGACGGCAGTTTTAACTACCGCGCCCTTTTTACCAGTCGCGCCTTTTTTTAGCTCTGCCGAAGCCGCTGCTTTAGCCGAGTTTACTGTGCTCACTTCCGTCATGGAAAGCTTTTGCCCTTCGGGGATATTATTCAGCGTGTAATAAGCCGTTGGATGAACGAGGTTGAAATAATTTTCCTTATCACGGATAGCAGCAAGCGTAATGGTATGGATGTAATATTTACGAAGGTTATTCACGATCAGGCGAGCCTTCAAACCATCGGCTGATACTTTAACGCCGGCTATTGGGCATTTTTCGGTATTTACCGGCGGACTTCCATATACACCATGATATTTATAGATATAACTTTCAACCGAATAAGAAGCAAGATCTTCTGCTACCTTTTTATCAACCGGTTTGGTGAACTCTATCTCAAAACCATCGGGCATGGCACGGATAGCACGCATCTCAAACGGAACTTTGTTGTTCCACACCAAACGCTGCAAGCCCATAGTGGCCTCCCCTGCTGATCCCCAGCCACGGTTGGTTTCACCTGCTGCCAGTGAACCATCAGGTAACCAGGCCAGCCTTACTATACCCGATTGAAAGCCACTCCTGAAAGCCCATGCCGCTCCCTGGTATTCGCCGTTAACTTTTTCTAAAAAAATCCGGTCGACCATACTTTGGCCCTGATCACACACCAATAACTGGCCTGCAAACGGGCCAAACGCACCTTCCGGGATTTTAACAATCTCAGAGTTGGAAATGCCTAATATACCATGAGGCAACCAAACGGCTGGTAACTGTAATTCGGGGATTTCCTTTTTGGCCTCAAATTCGGTTTTGAATTTTTCGTTTACCACATCCTGCGGTTTTACCGGCTGCCCGTTTTTATCAAACTCGATCCTTGGATTGTTTTTGGCGAAGAATTGCTCCGAGGTGAGTTTAAGCGGTGAATTAGGTAAACCTGTCCAAACCAGGCTTGAAGGGTGCCCCATGAATGCGCCTTTTTTAATCGGCATGATACTGCCCGAACCAACCCAGTCGCCCTGGTTATCAGAATACCAAAGTTCGCCATCAATCATACTGATGCCGCAAGGCGAACGGAAACCGGCTGCCCATGGGGTAACTGTTCCATCCTCCTTGATATTTAAAGCCCAGCCCCTATAAGGCACAAAGCTTTTAGGGTGCCACCAATCCGGCGGGAAGCCTAAATTCAGGGTTACAAAGAAAGAGCCGTCAGGTGCTATTTTAGGGCCAAAGCTATATTCATGGTAATTGCCCGATAACGGCCAGGCGTAAATAGTTTCAAAAACATCGGCCTTGCCATCCATATTGGTATCAACCAGCTTGGTCAATTCACCGCGCTGAACCACGTATAAAGCGCCATCTTTCCAGGCAGCGCCCAAAACCTCATGTAATCCCGAAGCAAACTTACGGAAGAAGGGGTGCTGACCGGTTGGATTTTCGACCATAAAAATATCACCGCGGCGGGTGGTTACCGCCAAAGTGCCATTAGGTAATGTGCATAAGCCGCCAACTTCCAGAATAGTACCTTCCGGCGCGGGTACTTTCATAATCTTAAAAAAATCATCCTCTTTAGGCGATTCAGCCTGGGCAAAGGTATTTTTGATATCGCTTAACAGCGCGATAATGACAAGCGTAAATAAAAACGTGCCCCTGTTTATCATTTGTTTTAAAGTATTGTTCATGATCAAGGCAGCTTAAAAAATGATGGAATAGGTTAATTTCTTCTGAATGGGAATGATAAGTTCCTGTTTCCCTCCTGCATCACGAACTATTGCTTTAGCTCCTGTTGCATCATCAAGGCGGATATAGTAGGATTTATCATCAATGGCGTATAATCCATTGCCAAGCGTTTCGATATTACCCGAAGCGAGGTGATAAAACAAACCATCTACAGTATTAGCAACGGTTATTTCCCTGTGGATGCCTTGTCCTTTTTCCATCACACTGCTGGCATCATTTACCGGTGAACCATAAATGATGTACTTAAAAGCAGGAACATCATCGGCATTCAAAACATAACCTTTAGGCCTGTATCCCGTACCTGCAGTATCTAATGCCCAGGCCGCATTTGCGTCGCTGAGTTTTTCAATAGCAGGTACCGGCTTGCCAAGGTACTGAACAGAACCTGCCGGACGCGATGAGCCATCGCCCCTGTCATGCCACATGGGGGTAGCATCTAAAAAGCCGCCGCGCCAGATCTCTACTATCATTCCTTTGTCTAAATCATAAGTGTAGTGCAACAACTCCGGGCTGCCCACATTTACGCCGTGCGTAACCCTGATGCCTCCCGGCAGGTCAGAGAAGCTACGCAAAATGGTATTTGAAGTAGCATTGATCAATATCGGATCAACAGGGTCATTATTACTTACGTTAGCATCGCTCAATAAATATTCGCGGATCCCGGGACCTGCTACAGTAAGCCCTAAAGCTGGCTTGGCCCAATCAACAGTTTTTGAATAAAACAATTCAAAGGGATGATCACCAGGTTGTAATTGCACTTTGCCTTCGCCCCGGTTTTCGGTTAACGTTACAGCATCGGCACCGTTAATACGAAATGCGCCTTTACCGCCCGGTACACTCAGTTTAAAAGCATATTCACCTGCTTCTTTAACTTGAATATTACCAGTGTAACGAATCAAGAAATCATTGCTGAGCTTACTTTGATTTGATGATAAAACCGGTGAAGTCCCCTCCGATTCCGGCTTTAGTTTTTTATAATCATCACCTTTAATATCACCACCCTTGTAAACCCAGTATTTTAGGCTTGAGAGTATTGGATGTGGTTTATCATAACTGGTTATCCTGATATTCCGGAAGGCTACCGGCCCATGATCGCCCTGTAAACGCAGCGGCCCTGTTGCGGCTTCCTTAGTATCAAAAGCCCCGCGAGTTGGCCCGGCAAGTTCTACGTTATCCTGGATCAAAACACCGTTCAGCCAAACATAAATCACTTTAGCATTTGAGATCTTTTGCCCGTTGGCATCAAAGCGCGGCGCCTGGAACGAAATTTTCATGTGCTGCCACAAGCCCGGTGCCCTGCTGGCATTTTGCCTTGGCGCATGACCGTCATAACCTTGTTGTCCCTCAGGCTTACTATCGTCCCAACGTTCGTAAATGCCGCCGTTATCTCCCGATTTAGGGTTTACCGTTCCCCAGCTATCCAAGAGCTGAATTTCATAACGCCCCTGCAAATAAATGCCGGAGTTTGAGCCTTTGGCCATCATATAATCAAGCTCCAGATCGGCATCACCATAAACAGCTTTGGTAAACAAGTCCTTTGCGCCCTTTTTACCAGGCAGGTTCACCAAAATTCCGTTACCATCTTTAACGGTTAAAACTTCATCCTGCACAATATCGGCCTGTGCATTGGCCACTATTTTCCAGTTTGATGATGGGTTATCGAAAAAAGAAAGATCATTAAGGGGTACCGCATTTTGCGCCCTGAGTTGCTGGCAACCCAACAGGCAAACACAGGCTATCCAAAACTTTTTTCTGCCGAAGAGCTTAGGAGATTGATTAAAACAATGCATTGATTTAAATTATAATATGGTTTATTGGCTAAGGCGCATAGTAATGTCGGCCTTACATTTATAACGCAAGATAATTATTTTACGCAATCGATTACGAATATTTTATCAATATCCAATTTAAAGTAAGTCAGGTGAATACAATAAACCGGTTTGTAAAATTCTCCCCGTCTGGAAAATGCAAAAAGGGTTTCTCCCGGCTGGAAGAAACCCTTTTCTTAAATCAGGCGATATTAATAACCCGGGTTTTGAGTTAAATTAGGGTTAAGGCCTATTTCAAACTGAGGGATAGGATACAATTCACGACCGGTTGGGATGGTTACACCATACACGCTCTTCACAAAATCAGTTGCCACACCAGCCCTTCTCAAATCATAAAAGGTTGAATACTCGCCTGATAGTTCATGCCTGTATTCGCTGTAAACCATTTGCAAAGGATCAGTTATTGTTTTGCCATCGCTGATGAAAGTTAATGGAGCCGAGCCACCAAACGCACGGTCGCGCACCTGTTTCAATGTGGCCAATGCACCGGCAGCATCGCCTGTACGGGCCTGGCATTCAGCTTTACTCAATAAAATCTCGCCATAACGTAACAGCACCTGGTTTTGAGCCCCAAATATGGTTTGATTGCCTGAGTTGCCCACAAGAGTTGGATCTCTCCAGAATTTTTCATTGTAATACCCTGTTCTAAGCTGTGTATTATCAGATCCTACCCAAGGATGAGTTTTTGTACCGCAGGTATTGATAATTTTGCCGTCATCACCGGTATATTTTGCTTTCACAGCAGGGTCGGTACTTGCAAAGCCTGATATAACCAATGGATATGATTTAATACCACCAATGGCCTTAATACCAGGGCTTGGATTTTCATCGCCAGGGCCAATTACGGTTGCAATCCTGCGTAAATCGCCGTCCTGGAAAGAACTTGCCAAAGCTGAGTTAGCATAATCATAACCAAAATTGGTTACCTCCTCGGGCATGCCGAAGGTGCTGATCCAGGCAACTTCATTACTTGCTCCCCAGCTTTGCGTACCTGCCACTTCAAACTGCACTTCAAAAAGCGACTCATCATTATTTTGCTTGTCGTATTCGTTTACATCAATAAAATTAGGCAACAAGGTATACTTCCCTGTTAATTGATTGTATGAAGCTAAAGCATCGGCATATTTTTTCAGCCACATTTGTGCAGCTCCCAGGTAGCCCAAAGCTGCTCCCTTAGTAGCACGGCCCTTTTCAGAATCGGCCAGTGCATCCTTCCATGGTAACAAGCCTGCTGCTGTTGTAAGATCAGATACTACTTGCGTAAACACCTGATCCTGGGTGCTTCTTGGCGTTAAACCAAGGTTGGTACCATCTTTCAATTCCAATGGCACGCCACCAAAACTTGCTGCCAGGTAATAGTAGGTCATGCCGCGTAAAAAGTAAACTTCGCCGGTAAGCCTATCGGCAAGGGCAGCGGTCAAAACACCGTTAGCTTTCATTTTTGCAATGATTGGCAGGGCCGAGTTTGCCCGGGCGATACCTACATAAGCGCGTGTCCAGAAAACCTCGATAGCGCCAAATGTTGATGGGATTGCATAAGTGTTGTAAAACCTGTCATTTCCCCAGTTAAAAAAATCATGCGATTGAAAATTGGCGTAATACCAAAGTGATTTTTTTAGCAGATCGGCATTTTGATAGGTATCATAAATGGCGTTTACAAGGGCTATCCCATCGGCCGGTTTATCAAACAAAGTTGTTGCCGTAGGGTGCTGTGAATCGGTTTGATCCAGGAAGTTTTTCCTACAGCTTAGCGGAAGCAATACTGCCAGTCCAACTGAAAGTACGTATATATATTTTTTGTTGAATTTCATTTCTTTACTGTTATGTTAAATGTTTATTTAGAAAGTTACATTTAAACCTAAGGTGTAAAATTTTGATGAAGGGTAAGTACCTAAGTCGATACCGGAACCTGTTGGGTTTGTGATAGTAGCACCTGTAATCGGATCGGTACCGGTGGCCTGTCCAATTTCGGGATCAAGACCGGTGTATTTGGTGATGGTAAACAGGTTTTGAGCTGCTATATAAAACCTTATTTTGGTAACACTCATTTTTTTGGTGAGTGCAGCAGGTAATGTATAACCAAACGTAACGTTTCTTAAACGCAGGTAACTGCCATTTTCAACATATACACTTGAAGCTACGTTATTAGCGCTAACGTCATCATTGTAGGTAGCCCTTGCAAAGCGGTTTGATGGGTTAGTTGGTGTCCAGCGGTTTTCATAATACTGCTGGCTAACGTTTTCAACCCCCACAAAACCCGGCGCCTGGAAACTTTCAAGGTTACGTTCCTGGTAATTAAAGATCTTGTTACCGTAGCTGCCGTAAAAGAACGCGTTAAAATCAAACGCTTTGTATGACAGGTCGATGTTTAAGCCGCCGTAAAATTTCGGGATCGGGCTCCCTAAGCTGGTACGGTCGTCGGCAGTGATCTGGCCATCGCCGTTGATGTCTTTAAACTTGCGGTCGCCGGGTTGCGTAGTGGCTACCTGGTAATGGCCTGTGGGTGATTTAGCGTTCAGCGCATCAATTTCGGCCTGTGTTTGGAAGATCCCTACCGACTGATACCCATAAAACTCACCTACCGGCTGGCCAATATTTGTTTCGCTAAAGGTTGCCCAACCGTTTGCCGGAAGCGGCAGGTTAACCAGGTTGGTAATAAATTGAGTGTTCTTATTTATACTTACCAATTTATTGCTAACGGTAGTAATGTTTACTCCCACACTATAGGTAAAATCCCTGATTGAACGTCTGTAATTCAGGGCAAATTCAAAGCCTTTATTGCTGATACTGCCGGCGTTTTGAGTTGCCGATGTAAAACCGGTTTGGGCTGGGGTAAGCAGGTTTAACAAGAAATCTTTTGAGTCTTTTTTATAATAATCAACTGTTAAAGTTAAGCTGTTGTTCAGGAATGCTACATCCATACCAATGTCGGTTTGTTTGGATGTTTCCCATTTCAAGTTAACGTTATCAAGGTTGGTAAGTGCCAAACCGCTCTGATAGATCTTGCCGAACGGATAACCAACGTTTGAACCCGAAGTGGCCGGGCCGCCCGAAGTATAACGTGCTAAATATTGAAAAAGACCGATACTTGACTGGTTACCAACCGTACCGTAACTGCCACGCAGTTTCAGATCAGAAAGCCAGTTAACATTCTTTAAAAAGGATTCTTCCTTAGCTTTCCAGGCTACCGAACCTGAAGGGAAAGTACCATATTTATGCCCCTGGTAAAATTTGGATGAACCATCGCGCCTTACTGTAGCTGTAAGTAGATATTTATCGGCAAACTTATAGTTCAACCTCGCAAACTGCGATGCCAGCGAATAAGTTTGCTGACCGCCGTAGGCAGTAAGATTTTGCACCTGGCTTAAATCGCGGATAGAATTACTTGGCAGGTTATTACCACTGCCCCCTATTTGCCTGCCGGTATTTTCCTGTTCAGATACACCACCTACAAAATCAATGGCGTGCTGGCCAAATGTTTTGCTGTATGAAATGGTATTTTCCCAAAGCCACTCAAATGTATTACTTGCATTTTGCGAATAAACACTCAGCTGGTTTGCGCCGCCTAAATTATATTGCTCGCTTGACCTGTTATCTTCAGGCTGAAAATAATAACCCGAAAAATCGCTTGTATTGATGCCTAAATTACTTTTGATCTTCAGGCCATCAAATATCGTAGCTTCTAACGAGGTAGAACCTAAAAAGTAGTTCTGCAAATTTTTAATATCCTGCGTTTCGATAGAGTAAACAGGGTTGTTCCAGCTTTTGGTGTAGATGTTTACCGGGTTAAAGAAACCATAATTGCCTTTTGAGTCTTTAACTTCACTGGTAAGCTTGTTACCGCCGTCAAGCGTTGGGATCAGCTCGCTTAATTGAGCCAATGAACCTGTACCAAATGGATTTTTGGTGTTCTGCCTTGAAAATTTGGCGCTTGTTGATGATTTTAACCAATTGTTGATATTATAATCGATGTTCATACCAAGGTTAATCCTTTTAAAGAACGAGCCAAGTACAATCCCCTTTTGATCATAATAACCGGCAGAAAAGGCCGACTGAATTTTATCGTTCCCCCCGCGGATTGCCAGGTTATAATTTTGTTTCAAACCCTGACGATAAACCGCGTTTTGCCAATCAACATTATGCAAAGATGATGGATTACTCCATTCAGGCAGTTCAGTAAAGCCTTCGGCAGCATGAACCTCATTTGCTAAAGTACCCCATTGCTGTGCATTTAGCACCTTATATTTTTTAGGTTCAGATTGAAGTGAGGCATATGCATCTAACGATACCTGCACACCATCTTTTTTACCCTTTTTAGTTGTGATGATAACAACACCGTTTGATGCCCTTACACCATAAATAGCAGTTGCGGACGCATCTTTCAACACATCCATAGAAGCAATATCATTTGGATTGATATTGTTAAGGCCACCAGTAATAGGATAACCATCAACTACATATAAAGGATCATTATTACCCAAACTACCAATACCCCTGATCTGCACACTAACACCACCGCCCGGTGCACCATCATTATTGGTAACCTGTACACCCGATGAACGGCCTTGCAAAGCCTGGTCTAAAGCAGTCACCGGTACTTTAGCAATTTGCTCGGCAGTAACCGAACTAACCGAACCGGTTAAATCTTTACGCTTGGTGGTACCGTAACCAACAACAACAACCTCGGTCAGGGTTTTATTATCAGGCACTAATGATACATTAATAACTGATCTGCCATTTATGGCAACCTCCTGATTTAAGAAACCAACAAAGCTAAAAACAAGTGTTTCATTACTGCCTGCGGTTATTGAGTAAGTACCATCTGGTTTAGAACCGGCGGCTTGTGTACTTCCTTTTATCCTTACGGTAACCCCTGGTAAAGGGAGCCCATTATCTGAGCCGGTGATTTTACCGGTTACCTGTTTACTTTGAGCATAACCTGAAAAACTTATCAGCGCGAGCGATAAATTTAAGCAGATGAAGGCCACAACTTTTTTGATGTGTAGTTTTCCTCTCATACATTTTACTTTAAATTGTTAAAATTGGTTTGAAGCAGATTAATCACTTTTTAACAATTATTAAAGAAGTGATGATATGCTAAGTAAATGTACTTAGAGCCAACAATCGATTGTAATACAATATGAGTGGTTTTTTGTACTAATTTAACACAGATAGAAAATCATCATAAAAAACATTAAACACTTGATTATAAATTAGTTAAATTAAAAAAAATAAAATTAAGGCCAATATATTATCGCAATCATGATAAAATAATACATATCAATGTTAAATTCACATCAGTGAATAAATGTTATTTTAACAATAAAATAAATTTTTACTTTTAAAACTCCGGATTCAAATTTCCGGACCTGATAAAATGAAAAAGCCTCCCGGTGACACCGGAAGGCTTTGATGATATTTTGATTTTTGGATTGTTATTTAAGCTTTACAAAATATAGCCTGTTACGGTCTACAGAGTTGGTAGCAGGCAGAATTTTAGCAGCGAAACCATTCTTACCATTGTCAATAACGCCAAAGTCATCGTCATTAGATATTGCAAGGATATTGCCTGGCAATAAAGCCAAACCTTCGGCCTTATCATGCGGATAAACAGTTGGCAGGTCTTTAAGCAGGTCGAGCACCAAAGTTTTGGTAACCGGAGTAACACCTGCAGCTTTTAAACCAGCTTCGTCGTTAAGCTCTTCAACAGTTTTAGTGCCATATAATTTACCGTTGGCGCTGTTTGCAGGATCAGAGATATCAGTAGCATTGCTGATATCTATTTTAAACACCCTTTTAAACGTAGCCGGATTGGTTGGTGCACCGCCGAAATTACCATCGCGTTCAATAGTTAAAAATGTAGTGGCATTAACAGCTGTTATGTCGCTAACTCCCGTTAATGAAGTATTGTCCATAAGATAAACGTACTGTTTTGTAGCGCCTGTAGCGATATCAAAGGTAAGGATGCGCAATACAGTTGAATTGGCAACCTTTGCTTTAGACGGATTATACATTGGCGATTGCATCATGCCCACCAATGTTTTGCCATCGGGCGTTATGGTTAAACCTTCCATACCGCGGTTAGCCCTGCGGGTAGCAAATACTGCGGGGATTTTACGGCCGCCTGTTCCGGTGCCGAAAGGATTGATCCGCTCAATGGTTTTACCGCTGGCATCAAAATGCACTATGTGCGGACCATATTCGTCGCTGACCCAAAAGCTGCCGTCGGCTGCCAAAACCAGGCCTTCCGAGTCGATACCATCGGCACTTGCAGATAATTGGTTTCCGCTAAGATCAAAAGGGACCTCGCCCGAAGCACCCATCCCTACAGGATTCGGCAGGCCATTTAATTTCCCGCCGTTAGCATTTTTCAGTTCGATGGTTTGTTCCAGGTACAGTTTACCATCTGTTAACCTGAATTTACCTATTTGAGGGTCGAAATCTGGTTTACCAATAATAATTGAATTGGCTGTTTGACCGGCAACATTTGAGCCGCGGTCGGTAAGCAGATAAAATACATCTTTCTGTTTTGGATCTGCCGCAACCGCCGATCCAAATCCTCCGTTGTAAACATTAACACCATCAGCCGTAGTGAAAAGCACTTTTGGATTTTGAGCTTCAGCCATATCAGGATAGCTGAATGGGGTTACCTTGTTATCATCATGGCAGGAAGAAAGGATCACCGCCGAGGCCGCGATGACACTGAGTAATTGTTTTTTCATTTGTGATTGATTAGTTTCACAAAGGAACCGGCCGCATGTAAAGCTATTGTTAATTTTATAACACTAATTTAACCTAAGAGAACAAATTCTGTAGCAATACTACAGAATTTAAACCCACAACAAATTCAAATCAATGTTTCCATTCCTTTAAGCTCTCATCGGGTTGGCTCTCATAAAGTTTCCTGCTTAAGCTATCGATAAAAACCCAGCTATCGGAAACGTAAACAACACCTGCGCCAGTATCATTGTCATGGCCTATGTTATAAACAAAATAAGTGGCTGCACCCCTCTTTTCAATTTGGTCAAACATCCATCCTTCATGGATAGCTGTATCACCCCGAGATAATTTTACTAAATCATTGTCCGAACGTTTTATATAGTCGTCTATCAAAGAATCTCTCCAGTTAGCGCTTACCAAACTATCGTCAGGCTCTGAAATAGCAGTTGCCGTTTTTGGTAGACTTTGCAGCGTATCGGTTTTAATTATCTTAATGGGTTTCTTTTCTGCCTGCCTGCAGCCTATAAACATTAGTAACAAAAGTGTCAATAAAACAGGTACCTTCATTCGATAAGATTTAGGCTGCCAAAGTAAAAACTTAAATAAGCCTTTGCAATAATTATGTTACTTATCAATATCATTTTGGATAAAACGTATTACCTCAACCGCTTTTTTATATTTTAGACTTTATGAAACATATTTACCATTATACCGGCAGCAGCCTTTGGAGCAAGGCAAGGCCATTTGTTTTAGGCATGTTGCTTTGCAGCGGCATGGCTTCGGCACAATCAAACAACCCTGTTATTAACAGCATCATGACCGAAGAAACCAGCAACTCGCAACTGGAGAAAATGGCGCATGAGCTGTTTGATGGCATCGGGCCGCGTTTGGTTGGCACGCCGCAAATGAAACAGGCTAACGACTGGGCAGTAGCTAAATACAAAAGTTGGGATATACCGGCTAAAAATGAAAAATGGGGCGAATGGCGCGGTTGGGAACGCGGCATTTCGCATATTGACATGGTATCGCCAAGGGTAAAATCATTAGAAGGCACCCAACTGGCCTGGAGCCCTGGCATGGGTAAAAAAACCACCACAGCTGAAGTGATCATTTTGCCGGATGTGGCCGATTCAGTAGCTTTTCAGCAATGGCTGCCTAATGTTAAAGGCAAGTTTGTAATGATCTCCATGCTCCAGCCAACCGGCAGGCCTGATTATAACTGGCAGGAGTTTGCACTGAAAGAATCGTTTGATAAAATGAAGGCTGACCGTACCGCCCAAACCGATGCATGGAAAAAACGCATCAGCAAAACAGGCTTTACCAATAAAACTTTACCTGTAGCATTGGAAAATGCCGGAGCAGCAGGGATCCTGACCAATAACTGGTCGGCTGGTTTCGGGGTTGATAAGATCTTTGCAGCCTATACCAAAATTGTGCCTACCGTTGATATTTCACTGGAAGATTACGGTATGTTATACCGCCTGAGCGAATCAGGAAATAAACCGGTGATCAGTATCCATTGCGAATCGAAAGAGTTAGGCGTGGTACCAACATTTAATACCATCGCCGAGATCAAAGGAATCGAAAAACCCGACGAATACGTGATGTTAAGTGCCCACTTTGATTCATGGGATGGCGGCACCGGTGCTACCGATAACGGTACAGGAACCTTAACCATGATGGAGGCTATGCGTTTATTAAAGAAATTCTATCCGCACCCAAAACGTACCATCCTGGTAGGCCACTGGGGCAGCGAAGAAGAAGGCCTGAACGGCTCACGCGCTTTTGTTGAAGATCACCCCGAAATTGTTAGCAAGCTGCAGGCTTTGTTTAACCAGGATAACGGCACCGGCCGCGTGGTAAACCTTACCGGCCAGGGCTTTGTTGAAGCTAAGGATTATTTAAGCAGGTGGCTTGCCGCTGTGCCCGATACCATCAAAAACAGGATCAAAACAAACTTCCCGGGCCAGCCGGGCGGTGGCGGATCTGACTTTGCTTCGTTTGTGGCAGTTGGCGCACCGGGTTTTTCTTTGAGCTCGCTTAACTGGTCGTACGGGGCATATACCTGGCATACCAACCGGGATACTTATGATAAAGTTATTTTTGACGATCTGAAAAACAATGCCATTTTAGCTGCTATTATGGCTTATATGGCCAGCGAAGACCCGCAAAAAACCGTTAACACCAAAACCGAAGGCATTAAATGGCCTGCACAGATTAAAGCAACACGTCGCGGCGGATTGGATAAGTAGGCTGACTAATGAAGTATAGAAACATTGCCTGGATTACGGGCCTGCTCCTGCTTTTTACCTTAAGCCTAAAAGCACAGGATAATAATAAAATCAAATTTGTGCACCCTGGTATTTTAAATACCAGGGCCAGTTTGGACCTCATCAGTGCGCAGCTAAAAGCCGGCGATACCATGCGTACAGCTGCATACCAAAAGGTACTTGATTTTATTAAAGATCATGAATATCCGGCTTCGTTCCCACCAACCATCATAGTGGGTTCAAACGGGGCAACATCACCATCAAAAACGCAGATCAGGAAAGATTGTGAACTGGTTTATGCTTTTGCGCTTGCCTGGGCTGCTACCGGAGATACAAACTATGCACAAAAAGCAATTGGTTTGCTGAACGGATGGGCTTACGCATTCAAGGATTACGGCCTGCTTGAAGGGAAAACAAATCCCAACCAACCCGATCTGGAAGCATCATGGACAACGCCAAGCTTTGTTGCCGCGGCCGAGATCATCAGGCATTATAAGGTAAAAGGCAAATCTGCAGGATGGGCTGCCGCCGATATGGAGCAGTTCAGTAAATATCTTGTTAACGTAAAGGATAATTACATCAACAAGATCCCTGATTATAAAAACAACTGGGATGCATCGGCGGGTTATGCAAAAATGGCAATCGGCGTATTTTTAAATAATGATACAACTTACCGTGCGGGCTACAACCTTTTGGTGAAGGAGTTACCAAACATCATTCAGCCTGATGGCACCCTGCCCGAGCTTTGTGTACGTAAAGATTGTGTGCATTATCAATATTCGTTAGCGGCATATACGTATGCAGCCGCCATTGCCAAAATACAGGGAGATAACAGTTTATGGGAGATCAGCTCCAAAAACATCAGTCTTGGCTATGATTTTATGCGAAAGGCTTACGAGCAAAAAACCGGCTGCGATTACTGTAATCTAACCAGCCGCATTTTCCCGGGAGTTGAAGTTGCTTACGGTCACTACAATACCGATAACCTAAAATATTTAAGAGGCTTGCAGGCACCACTTGGCGTCCCTATTGATAATACTTTTTTAGGTTTTACCACCTATACCCATTACAAGGTTAAGGGATTATAAAGTTAAACAAACAATAAAGCCGCCCGAATGAGGCGGCTTTATTGTTTTATGCTACAGGGTGTTTCTCCAGCTCCGGTGTGTATTTACCATCGCGGGCTATGGTATTGATGTGGGCACGCTCATATAATAGCTTTTGTGCTTCTTCTATATTTTCATCGTTGCCAGCCCATTTTTCCAGTGCGGGTTGCTGTACAGCCCTTGAATATGAAAATGTTAAGGCCCATGGCATTTTGTCTTTAAAGCGTACATGCATGGCATTTAACCGTTCGGAAGCCAGTTCAGGAGATTGCCCGCCCGAAAGGAAAGCGATACCAGGCACAGCAGCAGGTACACAGCGCAAAAAGCAATTGATGGTTGCATCGGCCACCACATCGGCGCTATCCTGCTGTGCGGCTTTAATACCTGGCACTATCATATTAGGTTTCAGGATCATGCCTTCAAAATTCACCCTTTGCTGGTACAGCTGGTTAAATACAGTGTGTAAAACCTCGTTGGTTACATCGGCACAGGCTTCAAGCGAATGATCACCATCCATTAATACCTCGGGCTCCACAATGGGTACAATGCCTGCTTCCTGGCACATGATTGCATAACGGGCCAGCAGAAATGCATTGGCTTTGATACTGCCGCTTGTCGGGGTATTTTCACCTATGGTTATCACGGCGCGCCATTTGGCAAAGCGGGCGCCTGCCTGATAGTATCCTGCTAAACGCTCCGGCAAGCCATCAAGGCCTTCGGTTATTTTTTCGCCGGGGAAACCATCCATGTCCCGCGCGCTTTCATCTACCTTAATACCGGGAATAATTCCTTTCCCCTTCAGGATATCAACAAACAGCCTACCATCTGCAGTGCTTTGTTTTATGGTTTCATCAAACAAAATAGCCCCGCTTATAGCTTCTTCCAGCCTCGGCGTGTTCACGATCAGGTCGCGGTATTTGCGCCGGTACTCTTCTGTTTGCGGGATATTGAGTGCTTTAAAACGTTTGTTACAGGTAGCGGTACTTTCGTCCATTGCCAAAAGGCCTTTATTGCCGGCCATCAGCTGTTTTGCGATATCTTTCAGGCTTTGCAGTTGCATAACTAAATTGCTTGGTTGTTTGTGGATAACACAAGTTAATTCATACTTGTTTTAGGTGGGGCAGTTAAAGTTATAGGTTTACGTTATCATGACTTACACCCCGATAATTTGTATCTTATCAGGCTTATGTGCCATATCGTGGTTTAATAAACTAAATGACGATATATGGCAAGCCAAAAACCAAAACAAACACAACTCGTTCATTATAAATCAATTACAAAACAGGCTTATCTTTTGCTTATTGTGTAATTAAAATATACAACAATGGTAATTAAATATATTACCGGTAGCTTGCACTGGCAAATCAGCAAGATCATTATTCCAGGCGTAGTTTCACTATGCTTATTAAGTGCTGCTTATGCCCAGGACGGAACAGCCAGTAATCCCTTGTTGAAAATTTACCGTGCAACGCCAACAAAAGTCAACGATCTGGTACACACCAAACTTGATCTTCATTTCGATTATAAAAAAAGTTACCTGTATGGCAGGGAATGGGTAACCATAAAACCTCACTTTTACCCTACCGACACCTTACGGCTTGATGCCAAAGGCATGGACATTAACAATATCAGCATAGTAAAAGCCGGTAAAAACATCCCGCTAAAATACAGATATGATGATAGCGCAACCGTTGCTATACAATTGGATAAGGTATACCATAACAACGAAACCTATACTGTTTACATTGATTACACGGCCAAACCCAATCAATTAAAAACAGGCGGTAACGGTGCATTAAGGCACAAAGCATTATTTTTTGTTAACCCAGACGGCAAAGAAAAAGACAAGCCTACCCAGATCTGGACACAGGGCGAAACAGAAAGCTCATCGGTATGGTTCCCTACTATTGATAAGCCTAATCAAAAAACAACCGAAGAGATCATCATGACCGTGCCCGGTAAATATGTTACCTTATCAAACGGACGTTTGGCATCACAAAAAAACAATACTGATGGTACCCGTACCGATACCTGGAAAATGGATCTGCCCCACGCTCCTTACCTGTTTATGATAGCCATCGGCGATTTCAGGATCTATCATGATCAATGGCGCAATAAGGTCTTGAGCTATTACCTTGAACCAGCTTTCGCCCCTTACGCCAAACAAATTTTTGGAGATACACCTGAGATGATGGAATTTTATTCCCAAACCCTGGGTGTTGATTTCCCCTGGAACAAATATGCCCAGATCGTGGTTCGCGATCATAATATGGGCGGGTCTATGGAAAATACATCAGCTACCCTCCATGGCGATTTCATACAGCAAACCCCGCGTGAGCTTTTAGACGACTACTATGGTAACGGGCCTTCAACCATCGCACACGAGCTATTCCATCAATGGTTCAGCGCTTACGTAACGGCCGAAAGCTGGAGCAACCTTACCGTAAATGAATCATTTGCCGATTTCAGCGAAACGATTTGGGCTGAGCATAAATATGGCAGGGACGAAGGAGATGCACATAATTATGCGGCGATGTTAAGATATTTAGGTTCGCCAGATGCCCGTGCCAAAACCCTTGTCCGTTTTTATTACGAAGACAGGGAGGATGCCTTTGATGCCATGGTAACCTATAACAAGGGCGGCCGCATTTTAAACATGCTCAAAAACCACCTTGGCGATGCGGCATTTTATAAAGGATTAAATATCTACCTGAAAACCTATGCATTTAAAACTGCTGAGGCGCAGCAATTGAGGTTGGCTATGGAAGACGCAAGCGGATTTGATCTCAACTGGTTTTTTAACCAATGGTATTATGGCGCAGGTCACCCGGTATTAAACATCAGTTACAAATGGGATGATGCCGCAAAAAAAGAAACTGTTTATCTGCAGCAAAGCCAAACTGGCCAAACTTTTAAATTACCAATGGCTGTTGATATTTATGCCGATGGCAAAAAGCAGCGATATAAAGTGTGGATGAATAACAGGTTTGATACGTTGACCTTCCATACCATATCCAAACCCAGCCTTGTAAATGTAGATGCCAATAAAATAATACTGGCCGAAAAAAACGACAGCAAAACTCCTGAAGAATTATATTTCCAGTTTTTTAATGCGCCATTATATCTTGACAGGTTTGAGGCCATTGATACAGCGGCAGCTCATCAAACAGAAAAAGCAGCTCAAAAAGTAATGATAGCCGCCTTGAATGATCATTATTATGGCTTACGTATCAAAACTATTGATGCAATGGATCTGACTAATGATAACATCCGTAACCAGGCTATACCCATACTCACCTTGCTTGCCGGTACCGACAAAAACACATTAGTGCGTGCTGCGGCTATTACTGTATTGGGCCAACTTAAGGACCGGGTAAATCTGCTTTTATACCAGCTTGCTTTGAAAAATCAATCTTATGCAATACAAGGGGCTGCTTTAAACGCTATTGGTTTGTTAGATGAGCAACAAGCGTTGACCTTAGCCAAAGGCTTAGAAAATGATAACAAAGGGGCATTAACCAAAGCAATAATTGCCGTGTATGCCAGGTATGGGAACGACATGCAATGGCCATATGTTTATGCAACGTACAACAACAAAACAGCCAACGACCAGTACAGGATGCGGTTTGACATCGCTGCCATGACTGGTCGTTTGCAAAACCCGGCTTATGCCCGGCAAGGTGTTGATGCCCTTACTTACATGGGTACCTGGCTTAAACCTTTAGGGCTATCACCATCAGTCATCAAGCTCCTCTCAGCAGTAAAAGATCAACGTATAAAACTCAACGATGATGCGGGCGCAAAAGCTGCAGACGAAGCAATTAAGCAAATAAATGAATTGAAGTAGTTAAGCTTACAGCCCAAACCCTTCAGGCACAAAATCAAGCGAAACGGAATTCATACAAAACCTTTTATGCGTTGGCGGCGGCCCGTCATCAAATATATGCCCCAGGTGCGAATCACAGCGGGCGCAGATCACCTCGGTACGTTCCATGCCGTATGAGTTATCCTCTTTATAAATAACGCTGTTTTTGCGTACCGGCTCATAAAAGCTTGGCCAGCCGCAATCACTTGCAAACTTGGCATCCGAGCGAAAAAGTTTGTTACCGCATACCGCACAATAGTAAGTACCCTTTGTATCCTTGTTCCAGTATTTACCGGTAAAAGCGCGTTCGGTTTCCTGTTCCCTTGCAGTGGCATATAAAGCCGCAGGCAGGATCTTTTTCCACTCGGCATTTGATACATTTAAATGCTTGGTATCGGTGTTGGAGTAATAAGGATTGTTTTCGTGCCCTTTTATTGTTTTTGTTTGCTGGGCAAACGCAGCTGTAGTTAAAAAGAACAGGGCTGCTATAATATATACCGCTTTCATTATTGCTTCAGTTTATCTTTAAACACTTTTTTAAATTTCTCCAGTTCGGGCTGGATCACGTATTTACAGTAAGGCTGACTGCCATTCTGGTTAAAATAATTCTGGTGATAGTCTTCGGCCTTGTAAAAAGCCTTGTATGGAACCACTTGTGTTACTATCGGATCTTTATAGGCTTTTTCAGCATTCAACTTGCTGATGTAATACTGGGCCTTTTGCTTTTGCTGAGCATTGTGATAAAATATAGCCGACCGGTATTGTGTCCCCACATCATTACCCTGCCTGTTTAACTGGGTTGGATCATGCGCTACAAAAAAAGCGGCAATCAGTTCATCATATGTGATCTTAGTTGGGTCATAAATAATGTTACAAGCCTCGGCGTGGCCGGTTGTGCCAGTACAAACCAATTCGTAAGATGGGTTGGCTACGTGTCCGCCTGAAAAGCCGGAGATCACTTTTTCAACCCCTTTCAATTGCTGAAATTTAGCTTCGGTACACCAGAAACACCCGGTGGCAAAAGTGGCGGTATCCAAACCTTTTTTAGGGGCAGATGCAAAAACAGAGAAGCAAGCCGTTAATAACACGGCTATTGAACAAATTATTTTTTTCATGTATATCAAATAGGTTTTAATACGATGCGTATTTACAGCAACTAACGTAAAAAGCATAGCTAACGTTGAACAAAAGTATCAATTTAACACTTTGTGATAGTTGTTTGACAAAAGCCTTTGTTTTCACTTTGCCCCTATGCTACCTTTATCCCCATGGAAAACCTGAAACTTTTTATGTTGATGTTAGGCTGTAAACCGCCGGGAAGGCACATTGAGCAACACGATGTTTTCTTTGGTATAGCACCATCACTGCGTGACCTGATTCCGGAGATCCAGGCTTTTTGGCCTGAGCCTGAAAAAATTCATGTCGATGCATGGCGGGAAGTAAATACCGTTGATGGTTACGCCGTTAAAATCATTCCCCGAAACAACAACGGCTCCCAAAACAGTAAATTGTTTTTCATCAACCTTGGGGGCTATCAGCCTAATAAATTTGAAGAACAGCACTACACTGTACTCACCGTTCAGAGTGATTTTGCATCGGCTGGCAAAAATGCCAAAGAGACACTTTTCTTTAAAAACAATCGTTTTGACGGAGCTAACTCACACATTGACGACAAATATGGCGTTGATGTTGATGATATTTACAATGTAGAAGATATCTTAAATCCTGCTCAAAAAGAAAAACACCAGATCGAACTTATCCCCGATGCCGACCTTCCGGAAGATAAGATCACACTTGGCTATTTTAAGTTAAGCACTTTATAATAGTGACCTCATGAAAAAGTCAGAGCATTTAAATATCATTGCCGACCGGGACATCGCGGATTCTTTCTCTGTAGAAAGCTGGGATAAACAGCATTTTGATGACGGGCGGGTACATAGGGCCACTTACAATCGCATTTTTTTAATTACAGCAGGTTCGGGAGAGATAGTGATTGATGCTGCCCCCTATCCCATTGCGGGTAATCAATTGTTGCTGATAGCAAAAGGGCAGCTTTTTACCTTTGCCGCCGATACAGTTTTAACCGGCTATACCATTTGCTTTGGCGATTGCTTTTGGGAAAAAGCGCCGGAAAGTGCCAGCAATTGCAAAGCAGTACTGTTCAATAATGCATCAGATAACCAGCAGGTACCGTTAATGGCCGATGATGTGCAGGAATTAAAACCGCTTTTTAAAACCCTGCACACAGAGTTTGCAAAACCCGGCTACATTAACAAGCCCGATGCGATGGCTGCTTATTTAAAGATCATCATGATCAAAATAGCAAACATCAACGCATCGCTGAGCAAAGGTTATGATAGTTATGATAACCAGCTCTATCGTCAGTTCCTGGAGCTGGTTAGCCGGCAGTATCAAAACACCCATGAAGTTGCCGAATTTGCAAAGCAAATGGGCATTTCAACACGAAAGCTTACCGAGTTATGTAACCGTTGCGGCGGCAAAGGCGCCAAGGAGATCATTAACGGGCAGCTCATTTCCGAAGCCAAACGCTCGCTTCAATTTTCGGCTAAGCCTGTGAAAGAGATTGCCTATCATCTTAATTTTTCAACGCCCGAGCAATTCAGTCATTTCTTTAAAAAGAACACGTTGGTGTCGCCCCATCAATACCGATCGCACTTTGTACATATTGGCATGTGATTAGCCGGTTTTAACATTTTTAACCGGCAGCACCGGCATAATTTTGAGGCATATTAATTCCATTAAAATTATGTCAGTAAATAAAGTAAAATCAATAGCTGGGATCATCATCCCTGATAGCACTATCGCCAATCATGCCACCGAACTTTTGCGTGAACATGGCACCGAATTCATTTACAACCACTCGCTCAGGGTGTTTATTTTCTCTTCCCTCAACGGCGAACGCAAACAATTCAAATACGACCCGGAATTGCTATATGTAAGCTCCATATTTCATGACCTTGGTTTAACCCCTCATTACAGCAGCCCAGATAAACGTTTTGAGGTGGATGGTGCCAACGCAGCACGCGAGTTTTTAACAAGCTATGGCTTACCTAAAGATCAGCTTCAACTGGTTTGGGACACGATTGCCCTGCACACCACCATTGGCGTTGCCGAATATAAAGAGCCTGAAGTTGCCCTGATGTATTCGGGCGTTGGCCTTGATGTGATGGGTGAAGGTTATGAAAATTTAAGTGATGCCAACAGGGAAGAGATCATTACAGCGTTCCCGCGCAACGATTTTAAAAAGAAGATCATCCCTACATTTTTTGGAGGCTTTGAACATAAAACCGAGACTACTTTCGGTAATATCAAAGCCGATGTTTGTGCTTATATGATCCCCAATTTTCACCGCAAGAATTTTTGCGATTGTATCCTGCATTCGCCATGGAAAGAATAATTGAAATTTAAAACATTTTGCGGCTTTGATAATTGTATCAATATCAATTAACCAATTAAAAATTTCCGTTATGAAACATGCATTCATTTTTGGGACAACTATATTTTTGAGCGAACGTAATACGCTTACCTATAGCGATGGGCTCAGTAATATTGAGTTTTTGAGGGTCCTGTCATTTTATGATGACCAAAAAGGCAAAGTGCTTACCATTGATGCCAGTATCAATACGCAAAGCGGCGAACCCATCAGGATAAGTGCTAATACCAATGAAAACAGTGCTAACGTTCGTCTTGATGTAACCAGCGGCCGCATTAAGGTATTTGACCCTGCCCATGCTGAGCCGGTGCTGGATGTTTACCAGTTTGATCCGCATGAATACCCTGGCTTGTCAAGTCATGTGCTGAATGAAATCCACGCACAGCACCCTGATCATGTGCTAACTATTAAAGGAAACTTCTTTGTAGGTGGAGCCCATTTCCTGATAGAAAATGAAAAGATGTTTATTGATAGTAATGGCTATGCCAATGGTGTGGAGAATGCGCATAACGGGGTGATCTTGTCGGCTGCTGTAGCTTGATATGATACAGGGTTTGTCATTTTGAGCAGTTATACTCCGCGTCATTGCAAGGTACGAAGCAATCCCAAACTATACAGAGCGGCTCTGCTAATCGGGGATTGCTTCGTACCTCGCAATGACGCTTTTTTATTGATTTTCAATCAAAAACACTCTTCGCCTTTTTAATAGTTTTTTCCAGATCGATACCTTTTTCTAATACACCTTTAAAAAGATCCCCGGTTTCCTTCAGGCGATTAATGGAATTGAAGATGGTAAAATCCTTCATGGTAAGCCCGGGTTTAACCTCGTCCCAATGCAGGGGCATAGAAACCGTGGCGCCGGGCTTGGGCCTCAATGAATACGGACCGGCAATCGTAGCCCCCGGGCGGTTCTGCAGAAAATCGAGATACATTTTACCTTTCCGGTTGGCTACCATGCGTTCCAGGCTGGTATAACCTGGGATTTGTTTATGCACAATATCCACAACGAGCCGCGCAAATAGCTGCGATTGGTCGTAATCGTATTTAGCATCCAGCGGGATATAAATATGCATCCCTGTTGAACCCGATGTTTTACAGAACGATGGCACATCAACAGCATCCAGCACCTTTTTAACCTCCAGGGCGGCCTCAATAACCTGATCGAACGTGTTTTTGTCAGGGTCGAGGTCTATTACACAGTAATCCGGGTTATCCGGCGATTTTACCCGGCTAAACCAGGGGTTCATTTCGATACAGCCCAATGAGGCCATCCATAACAGATAGGATTCATCAGAGCCTACCAGATATTCTTTATGCTCCCCTTCGCCGTTGGTATAAGGGAAAGTCTTGGTGATCCAGTCGGGGGCTTTGCCCTTCACATCCTTTTGATAAAAACTTGGCTCATGAATCCCATTGGGGAACCTGTTAAGCGACATTGGCCTATCCTTCAAATAAGGCAAAATGTAATCGGCAACCTGGTAATAGTAATTGAACATATCACGCTTGGTTACGCCATCTTCTGGCCAGTAAACTTTACTCAGGTGGGTAAACTTAAGTTCATGTCCGCAAATTTTACGCACCTGGGTTTCATCCTGCGGGTTAAGCAGTGTTTTACGATCGGTATTTTTCACAGGTTTAATGGCTTTAACATGTGTATCATTATTGGCTCCTTCGGCTTCCACTACCGTTTCGGTGGTGTGTTTAGGCGTTTCCAGTACTACATCTTTTGCTTTTTTATCGGTACGCATCCCTTTAAAAGAGGCCTGCCTGAACACACCCTCAGTGGTTACTTCGGCAAATGCAACCTCGCAAACCAGTTCGGGTTTAAGCCAGGTAGGTTTTGCACCCAGTCGCTGCGGCCTGAACCTCGATGGCTTATCCACATCAGGCTCCACCTCAAACGGACTTTTACTTATAATAATTGGCTTAAACTGCTCCATCATTTCTTTTTGCAGTTTATCAGAAAAACCGGTGCCTACTTTGCCAACATATTGCAGCTTGCCTTTGTCATTATACAAAGCAAGGATCAATGCACTGAACGACTTAGATGTACCTCTATTTTTGGTAAACCCGGCAATGATCACTTCCTGCCGGCGGTGCACCTTTATTTTTAGCCACTCTTCGGAGCGGAGATCGGAAGTATAAACACTGCTTGCTTTTTTGGCGATGATACCCTCAAGCCCAATCTTTTCGGCGGCGTTAAAAAACTCAATGCCACCCGTATCAAAAACCTTGCTTTGGCGAATGCGGTCATCGTTTGCAGGGAGAACGGATGTCAATATCGCCTGGCGTTGTCTGAGGGGTAAGTCCATCAGGTTTTTGCCCTCGTACCAAAGAATATCGAACACGTAATAAACCAAATTATCATCAGCCTCGCTCCGCCAGTTTTGCAGGGCGCCGAAATTGGAAATTCCTTTATCATTCAGCACCAGGATCTCGCCGTCGATTACAGCGTTAATCTGCCAGTCTTTCAATAATTTATTGATGGGATAATATTTATCGAAGGGCAGGTTATTACGGGAGATAAGTTCCGCTCCTTTTTTGTCAATCACTGCGATGGCGCGGTAACCATCCCATTTAACCTCGTAAAGCCAGTCGGGATCATCAAAAGGCTCATCCACAAGCGTGGCTTTCATTGGCTTGATGTTAACCGGCGCTTTTGATTTGGGAGCTTTTTTAAGCAGCGCCTCAACGTCAAGAGCCTCAATATCGTTGGTATCAACCTTATTTTCCAGTTCTTCAACAGGTTTGTTCAGGGCTTTTTTTTTACCTGATTTCTTAGGTTTTTCTAAATCTTCCTCGTGACCATGCTGCCAAACCTTTTCGCTGGTTTTCTCCATGCTTTCGATGGATTTGCCGGAAAGGATGGATTTATCTTTTTTGGTAATGTCTTTAGCCGATGCAAATTCGTCGTTATGCTTGATGAGCAGCCAGCCGTTTTCGCCCATGCCATGGGTTTTAACAAGGGCAAATTCGCCCTCCAGCTTTTCGCCATGAAGCTTAATTTTTACCGAGCCAGCTTCGAGTTGTTTAAGCAGGTATTTTTCCTGTGCTTTTTTGCCTTTGATCTCCTCGATAGGTTCATAGGTACCTTCATCCCAAACAATGACGGTACCGCCGCCATATTCTCCTTTTGGGATGATACCTTCAAAGTTTCGGTAATCAAAGGGATGATCCTCAACCATCATAGCAAGGCGCTTGACTTTAGGATCGGTCGAGGGGCCTTTTGGTATGGCCCAGCTTTTAAGCACGCCATCCATTTCAAGCCTGAAATCGTAGTGTAAACGCGAAGCATCATGCTTCTGAATAACGAACATCAGGTGATCTTTATCCTTGCTCCTGCCCGCTTTAGGCTCTTTGGTTTTGCTGAAATCGCGTTTCTCTGCATACTTTTCCAGGCTCATGGCGGTAGTACTTATTTGTTGTTCAAATATTTGGCTACCGCCGCTGCGGAATTTCCAACAGCACGTACGGCTGTTTTTAACCTTTCGGGGCGAACACCAAATTTGTTTGCCCAATACTCAACCTCATAATTTTCGCTGGTATTAATGATGCTGTTGTCGGGCCATCCGGTTTTGTTTTTGTTGTCCATAATTAGTTTTATGAATGATATAGCAATAACAGATCAGCTAATTAAAGGTTTGAGTATTAATTAATAAATTATTGTAATAAAATCATTGATTGAAATAGCTTATTCCCAGCCATCATTTTGCTCGGCGTAGTTTGGCATCATCATGTAAATAAGCACGGCAAGGCAGGCAAGCAATACAAAGCGGGTTATCCAGAATATACACATTTCCATAGTTTATTTCTTTAGATGTTTTCAGTTTGATTTGTTGTAAAGCTTACTGCACATTGCATGCCATTGATTTAAAAACCTAAATATCAAATACTTACAACAAAACTACAGTTTGAAAATTTACTATATTTCGAGTATTGGCGATTATTGGTATCTGATAATCGCTGTTCATACAACATTTTTAGGTATCTAATATTAACCACAAAGCAGTGTCCGGGCAGCTTTAAATAACAAAGCCTGAGAATGGGAAATCCCCATTTTCAGGCTTTTAGATACCTGCAATTAAAGAATGTTACTTCATTAGAAGGTTTTGCTTATCAAATGAAAAAATTTAGGTACTTACTGTATATCAGTTTGCCAGTTGCGGGGGAAATAAAGCTTCAATAACAAGCAGTCCCTTATCGCCATCCATAGTTTCAATGGTGTGGATATACTTATAAGTTTGGGTTAACTGGTCAAAACCCTGGTCAATAACATTGATATCAAGATCGGTGATCGGGAAATCTTCGCAGTTTTGAATACAACGCAGCCTTTGATTATTTATTTGCGAAAAATCATTGGTATAACCTTTGCCATGCAGATCGATAACCCATTTGGTTAAAGTACGATTAAGCTTTTTGCAGGTTTTTACGTTTTTCATGATGCTGATTTTTAATTGATTACCCCTGTTTATTAGCATAGTCCAATAAAAGTTATGAACTAATTTTCCGGTAAATGCTGTTCATTTTATCCGTTTTAAGCCAATAATCGAACCAAAATCACAACAACCTAACAATCAACAAATTAAACAAAATCTATTTTAATTTCATAGCCATATATCGTAAAATTTATAACGCATTAACGATATATAGGCACAATATAACCAGCTATCCATCAAATACACAACACCATAGTAAACCAAAACCGGGTATCACCAACATGAAATGCTGCCAATACCCGGTCATGATTTAAAAGATAAGGCTATTGAGATTAGCTTTTTACATTAGATCTGCCTGCCTTATGCCCGATAGTTGAATAATAAAGGATAAACAGGTAAATAGGAATCAGCATAATATAGGCAGATTGCGCCGAATATTTACCCGAAAAATAACCGTACAATAAAGGTAGAAGCGCTCCGCCTGCAATCCCCATAACCAATAATGATGAGGCAATTTTGGTAAACCTGCCTAAACCTGCCAATGCCAAAGGCCAGATTGCAGGCCACATTAACGAGTTAGCAAGGCCCAGCAGGGCAATACAAAATACCGAAGCGTATCCATGCGTAAGCAGCGCGCAAACAGTTAACACAGCACCAAGAATAGCTGATGCAACAAGTGCTTTTTGCTGTGTAATAAATCTTGGAATACAGAAAATGCCAGTTAAATAACCAACTATCATTGATACCAGTGTACACGATGTGAAAAATTTTGCAGTTGATAAAGCGATGTGCTGAGAAGTGCCATAAAGAGAAATGGTATCGCCCGCTATAACTTCGGCACCCACATATACAAACAGGGTAACCACGCCAAGTATCAGGTGCGGGAACTGTGTAATGCTGGTTTTATCGGTATTGGCAGCAGCTACAGTTTCATCTTCGTGCTCGGTATTAATTTCGGGCAGGGACGAAAAGTAAATAAGGATAGCCAGCAAAACCAATACTACAACCATGATGGAATAAGGTAATATTACCCTTGCAGCAAGTTCATTCAACTCCAAAACTTTTTGATCGGGGGCTAAGGTTTTAAGTTTTTCTGTTAACTGGTCGATATTGGCAAGGGCTACGGCACCAAGTATCACGGGAGCGAGGGCACCAGCCACTTTATTACAGATCCCCATAATACTGATACGCCTTGCAGCGGTTTCGGCAGGGCCCAAAATGGTTATGTAAGGATTAGAGGCCGTTTGCAATACTGTAAGACCAGTTCCCTGTATAAATAATCCCACTAAAAAAACGCCGTAGGTACGAGTGAGTGCAGCCGGTATAAACATCAGGGCACCAATAGCCATTATAAATAAACCTATAGCCATACCATTTTTAAAACCAAACTTTTTTATGGTTTTACCGGCCGGAATCCCCATTACAACGTAAGCTATATAAAAAGCAAAAGTTACGAAGTATGATTCCTGGGTGGTTAGTTCACAGGCTATTTTGAGGTATGGAATGAGTGTACCGTTCATCCAGGTTACAAAACCAAAAATGAAAAATAAAGCACCGATAATAACAATCGGGTTTACCGCTGATTTTTTTACCGGCGATTCGATTACTGAACTTGTTGTTTGGGTCATGCTATGTTGTTTTAATTAGAGGTATTTTACTTTAAATAAACTTTATCGTACCAAAAAAACCAGACAGGTGAAAATCAGGCACGGGACTAACAATGTTATTCCAGCTTATAAAATGTGGTTCGGGCAGGTCATCTCCGCATTTAAAAAAGTTTGCCCGGCCGGTAGTTTCTTTTAATGTTTTAATATCATGATAAATGAAAAGATCAAAAGGGATTAGTAACGTCAGCTCCCAGGTGTTAAAACCGCCTGGGTCATTAGTCCAATTGATAATACTTAAGGCTTGTATGCTGTTTACTTTGTCATCTGGTACCGGTGTTCTTCCATTACGATCTTTACCAAAGCCAACCAGCGCTGTACCGATGGCATTAAATTCCAGGTTATAGTATTTATCATCACTGCCAAAACCTACAAAAAACTCAACACAGCTATCCTTATAAACCGGGTCGTTCGCCGCTGTGTATTTTGCGCTGGTATGCTGCTCCCTTACAAAATATTTTAGTGCGATATGGTTATCAGCATGAGCTATTGAAAAATCAACCGATGGAAAATACCCGATATCACTCCATAAAAGATTATCGATAGCATGCTTTTCTTCCTTATCAAGCAAAACTGACAGCTCATTAAGGCTATTTTTATTATAAGTACCCGGAATAAAAGGGGCGTAAACTTCCTTCACTATTATTTTATAATGTATTTCTGCTTCAATTTACCAAAAACTCATTCCTAACCAAAAGTTAATGCCGAATTAACAGGTAAACGTTAATTTTTTTACCAAAATAAATAAAAAGTTCATAAATTATTTAAAAATCTATTTTTACTTATTAAAAAATTATAAAAACTTTTCAAATCAGGTAAACCAAACAAGCTCTGGGTAATTTTCTCTTTCGTTTCTGTTTTATAATTAGCTACCTTGTATTAACCAATTTGTTATGAAAAGAAAAACTTTCATTCAATTAAGTACAACCTTAATGGCATCTCCCCTATTATCATCGCTCCCATCGTGGGCGCAGCAAACACGCTTACAAAACTGGTCGGGCAATTTAACTTACAGCACGGGTAATGTATTTTACCCCAAATCTGTTGAAGAGGTACAGCAGCTCATAAAAAAGCACGATAAAATAAAGGCATTGGGCACAAGGCATTGCTTCAATACCATTGCCGATAGTAAAGATAACCTGCTCTCCACCCGCGACCTGAACAAGGTGGTAACAATTGATAAGCAAAACCATACCGTTACGGTTGAGGGCGGCATAAAATATGGCGAGCTTGCCCCATACCTGCATAAAGAAGGTTTTGCCCTGCATAACCTTGCTTCTTTGCCGCATATATCGGTTGCAGGATCAATTACTACCGCTACACATGGCTCTGGTGTAAAAAACGGAAACCTCTCAAGCGCGGTAGTAGGACTGGAAATTGTTAAGGCAGATGGGAGTATTGTTCATCTTTCAAAAGCAAAAGATGCCGCGAAGCTGAACGCCGCAGTTGTTGGGCTTGGTGCTTTGGGTGTTATCACTAAAGTTACACTGCAAATACAGCCAACTTACATGATGAAACAACATGTATTTACCGGCCTGCCTATGAGCGAGCTAAAGCAGCACTTTGAAAAAATTGTCTCGGCCGGGTATAGTGTGAGCCTGTTTACCGACTGGCAAAGCGATCATATTAACGAAGTTTGGATAAAAAGCCGGATAGGTACAGATAAAGATGAAAACCTGAAAGAGTTTTACGGGGCTAAGGCGGCTTCCAAAAACCTGCACCCTATTATAGCACTCTCTGCCGAAAACTGTACCGAACAAATGGGCGTTCCCGGCCCCTGGTATGAGCGCTTGCCACATTTTAAAATGGGCTTTACACCAAGCAGCGGTAAAGAACTCCAATCAGAGTTTTTTGTGCCATTTAATCACGCTGTAGAAGCTATTGAGGCAGTGGCTAAATCAGGCAAGCAGATAGGCCCGCACCTTTTTATTACCGAGATCCGAACCATTGCTGCCGATGACCTGTGGATGAGCCCTGCCCATAATCAAAAATCAGTAGCTATCCATTTTACCTGGAAACAGGAAACTGAGGCGGTATTGAAACTACTCCCTCAAATTGAACGAGAGCTTGCTCCTTTTAAAGCAAGACCGCATTGGGGCAAGATCTTTACCATCCCGGCTAAAACATTAGCTGCACGATACGAAAAAATGGATGCTTTTAAAGCCTTAATAGCTGAATATGACCCGCATGGAAAATTCAGGAACCAGTTTTTAACAAACGAACTCTATAATTCCTGAAGGTAAAAATCAATTTACCGGCTTTCAGCTTTGTGCATTTGGCCTTTAGCTTTATTACAAAGCTTATGGCTGCTGCCTACGGGGGCGTTTAGCCCTTGCCGGGGCGGCTGCCTCTTGTTGCTCATAGCGATTATTTTCGCGCGGGAAACGCGGCTTATTATATCCTTGAGGCTTTACCTTGTTAAAGGCAGGCTTGGGTTTTGAAAATTGCTGCTGTTGCTGCGGCTGATGCTTTTGTTCGGCTATCCGCACGCTTATTTCACGCTCATCGATGGTGGCACCGTTCATAGCGTCAATTGCCCGCTGGGCCCCGGCCTCATCGGTCATTTCTAAAAAACCATAACCTTTACTAATGCCGCTGTCTTTATCAGTAATTATACGCACGGTGCTAACCGTACCATAAGCGCTGAACAGTTCAACAAGTTCAATTTCTTCCATATCTCGTGGAAAACCCACGATAAAAAGCTTAACCATACTATATTATGTAATTGCAACAGGTAATCTGTCAGCAAATATAGTGCAGAAAAATGGTTTAGCCTATTGCTCAACTGTCAGTTGAGGGCTTATTTGCAAAAAAAGCGTTCCGGATCTCATCCCGAAACGCCAATTTTACACTAATTGTATAATCAACCATGCCAGATCAATCTCATTCCGGCAGTATTTTTCTTAAATTATCATTTTAACTCATAATCAATCACTTGCTTTTGAGCAGATAGCCCAAAAGCCAATTCATAAACAGGTACAGCATCCCTTCTTCCGCCATCTGCACCCTGCGGATCGATGTTATTTACAGGATCGATCATGGTATAGTATGCCGATTGACCATTTACAACTTTATTGTTTAGTTTTATTTTACCAATGTTCTTAAAACCATGCATTACCAGTTTAACCTGACGAAATTTGCTGACAAAATTGCCCGCAGTTTCCCCAATAGTTAACTGACCTACTTGCGGGTTAAAGCTTATTGCCCGCTTGTTAAAATCATTATTTTCGTAATTATATGATTTGCCGTCATCTTCATACAGTACAAAAGTGTTTACTACCTTGCCATTGTAAACATGTAAAGTCAACGTATCTGTAGGTGCATCTGCAGTTGTTTGTACTAACGATTGCATCGGGATAATACTGCTTTCTTTTACAAACACAGGCAGGTGGCTCATATTAAGCGGCTGAATGATCTCCGCCTTGCCTTGTAGCTGCTCATCGCTGTATAAATTGTACCAGCCACCCTGGGGTAAATAAATTTTGCCATACTCTTTAGTGCTTTCAAACGGTGCTACCATGAAGGCGCCACCAAACAGATACTGGTTTTGGAAAGCCGGATCATATACCTTTGCATCAAAAGTATTGCCGATAGCCAGCGAACGCATTACAGGCATGCCAGTTTGTGTAGACTCATAGAAATTAGAGTACATGTACGGCATCAGCTTATACCTGAAATTGATAAAGTTACGGCTGATTTCCAGCGCATCTTCGCCATATGTCCATGGTTCGGAAGATTTAGTGTTAAGCGCAGTATGGTTCCTGTAATAAGGGATAAATGCGCCGATCTGCATCCAGCGGGTAAACAGCGCTGTGCTTGCCCCCCCTGTAAAGCCACCGATATCCATGGCCGTAAATGAAACACCGCTTAAGCCGAGGCTGTTCATAAGGCGTACACCAAGCAGCATGTGGTTATCTTCGGCGCGGTTATCCCCCGTCCAGATGGCAGAATAGCGTTGCAAACCGGCATAGCCCGAGCGGGTTAAAATAAACGGGCGTTCTTTAAAATGCTCCCTCGCCCCTTCAAAACTTGAGCGGACCATCTCTAAAGCATAAACATTATGTGCCTGCAGATGCGTGGTTTTGGCACCATCAAAATCAAACAATACGTTCGATGGCATTTTCTGTCCCCAGGTCGAGATCTCGTTCATATCATTCCAGATGCCGCTTACGCCATTATCGGCAAAAAACTTAACCTGTTTGCGCCACCAGGCACGACCTTTTTCGCTGGTAAAATCGGTGAAATTACACCAGCCCGGCCATACCTGCCCGGTGTAAAAAGTTTTATCGGGGTATTGAATAAATACGCTATCCTTTGCACCGCTTTCATAGGCAGGAGCGCCTTTTTCAACCTTAATACCCGGGTCAACAATAACGGTAAGCTTAAAACCCAGCTTGTTGAGCTTTGCGGTTAATTGCGGCGGATCAGGGAAACGTTTTTTATCCCAGGTAAACAGCTGGTAGCGGTCCATGTAATGAATATCCAGCGTAATGCCATCACTCGGGATCTTTTTTTCGCGCAGGGTTTGAGCAATGCGCAGCACCTCGGTATCGGGGTAATAACTATACCTGTTTTGCTGGTAACCCAAACTCCAAAGGGGCGGCATTTTCATGCGACCAGTGAGGCCTGTATATGATTGGATAATCCCTGCTATGTTTTTGTTGTAGATGAAATAATAGTTCATCTCGCCGCCATGAGCCCCAAACGATGAAAAACGGTTATTACTGGCCCCAAAGTTAAAATCGCTTTGATAGGTATTATCCATGAAAATACCGTAGTTAAGGCTATGGTGGATACCTATGTAAAACGGAATGGTTGAATAAATAGGATCCTGATCAATCTGGTAACCGTAGGTGTCGGAATTCCAGTTGGTATAAGCATTGCCTTTACGATCAAGATTACCCGTTTTTTCGCCAAGGCCAATAAACCGCTCATCGGGCATCATGGTTTTATAGGCGGTAACCTCCTCACCTACCCAGCCGGTGGTGAGGCCGGGCTCGTCCTGGTTAATCAGTTGCCCATCAATGGTATAATATGCTATCGCGAAGGGCTTTTTATGAATAACCGCCTTCAACGAATCGGTAAGTACGGTTATGCTTTCCTCATTTTGGCTGATACTTGTTTTAGTTTTTTGAGGCTGCGCGATAACCGCATATGAAAAATCGCGGCCTAAAGGCTTTTTATCCAGCCGCACCCTGATAACCGAGGGACTGTAAACGATAACTTTCCCAAAGATGCTGCCAGCTTTAAAAGCCACATCCTGTTCACTGATGGTAATGCCCTCCACATTGCCCGGCATCAGCACCGGCGATTGCGCCATGAGCCGCGATATGCTCATAGCACAACCAAGTATTAAGGTGATCTTTTTAAATTTCATGTATCTGTTTAGAAGTTTATTGTGTTAATACCATATGCTGGTATGGTTGCAGGGCTATAGTACCGCTCAATGAAACAGACGCGCCGGTGAAGGCATTTTTCCACGATGTAGTATTTAAGCCAATTGGTAATGTGTAAGTTACGGCATTTCCCTTTAAGTTGGCAATAACCAAAACTTTTTCTTTGGCGGTTGATTTAGTGAATACGGCAGCGTCATCACTACTGTAAGTAGCTAAGTCGCCATTCCTTACCGCATCACTGCTTTTACGGAAAGCGATGATCTTCTTGTACTCTGCAGTCATGTCGGGGTTGGTGCTCCAATCTATCGGCGTATGATAAAAGAAATCGATACCGCGGGTACAACCAACTTCCTGCCCGTTGTAGATCATCGGTACGCCCTTCATGTAAGCACTCACCAAGAATGCTGCCATAGAGCCGGCTTTGCCACCGTAAAGCGCTATAGGGTTACCATCGCTGTTATACACATCATGATTGGTGATATACCTAACCACCTGGGAGCCTGCAAAAGCACCCGAATACTCGCTGGTGTTTAATGCAGAAAGCTGTGTAACTGAACCATTATTGCCAAAGATTTTATTTTCTAAACCTGAATACCAGGCCATACCGTACTCCAGTTGAAAACCGGCTTTGAAATGATCAGCACGGGTACCTTCGGCAAACATCAGCAGTTTGTGTGTAGTGATAGTTTTAAGGGCATCATTAGCCTGTTTCCAAAAATCAAATGGAACAAAATCTGCAGCATCACAACGGAAACCGTCGATATTGGCATTGTAAACCCAGTATTGCATAGCATCGATCATAGCTTTGCGCATGTCCTGGTTGTCATAGTTAAGGGCTGCAACATCTGTCCAGTTCGTGCCGGTCGGCGGGATGATGTTGCCGTTTGCATCCTGCTTGTACCAGCTTTTATTGCTGATCCAGGCATTATCCCATGAGGTATGGTCGGCAACCCAATCCAGCATTACTGCCATATTTTTGCTATGGGCAGCATCTACCAGGGCTTTCAGGTCATCCGTATTCCCAAACTCGGGGTTAACAGCTTTATAGTCCTTCACAGCATAAGGCGAGCCCAAGCCTCCGGCAGATTTCAGTACACCAACCGGGGTAACAGGCATCAGGTAAACTACGTTTACACCCAGTGCTTTGATCGAATCCAATCGTGCGGTAACACCTTTCAACGAAGCATCGTTACTGAAAGCCCGGATGTTCACCTGGTAAATAATGGCATCCTGCGGACTGGGCACATTGGCAAAGGGCGTTCCATATTGGGTGTAAGGCGTGCTGTTTACAGGTGTACTGTTATTATCTTTTTTACAGAAACTCAATAACGAAACAAGGCAAATAAGCAGGGCATTGATCATAATAGTACGTGTGGGGTTTAATTTCATCTTCATCAAAAATTAAAGTAAGGCAGCACCCTGCGGCACTGCCCTACCATGGTTAGTTTTTGTGTAACTTATAGTTATAATTATTAGGATCGTGCAGATCAAGCGTGATAGTATAGTTACCACTTGTTGGTACGGTAAGGTTATCCAGCGTGCCGTTATAACCATACACAGGGCTATCGGCATAAGTAAGCTTGCCATCTTTGGTTATCCCAAAATCAATAGACCATGCACCATTAGCCCTGAACTTGAACGAGCCCGATGATGACATATCGCAGGTAAGCGTCCAAACCTGCTTAGCTACATCATAAGTCATTTGGGTATCGCCTCCCCAGCCACCGGGTGTGGCATCGCCAATAATGCCCCAGGTGGTTTTGGTATAAGTCCAGGTGAGGTTATTGGTATTGGCCGATAGTTCGTAGTAGCCGGCATCGGGCAGTACCAGATCACCAGCTAAACCGTCTGTTGAGAGTTTGCCATCACCGGCATAACCGTAGTTGATGTGGTTCCAGTCCTTATCACTTGTAAACTTAAAGTGATAGGTGCCTCCTGCCGGGAAGTACACATAACCCTCATAAATTTTATTGGATTGCAGCGCCACGATTGAAGGCGCGGTACCCGGCGACCAGCCCTGGTAATCGCCCGGAACATATAATGCCGGGAAACCAGTGAATACCTGGTAAGGACTTATAGTTACGGCAAGTCCTTTAGTGTAAGCATTCCTATCCTGCGTGGCCTGGATCCTGAATACCAGTTTCCCTGTTGTGTTAGGTTCAATACCCATTGATATGGCAAGGGTATTCAAATCCGAACCTTTGTATGATTTGGAAAGCACATCGTCGCCCACCACTATGTTTTTAGCATTGGCCCAGGCTGTAGTACCCACGGTATCGGCCGGGACATCAACCTGCAAAGTATAGGTTACCGAAGCTTTGATAGGGTAAACAACTGCAGGCCAGGAAAAAGTGATCACCGAAGCATCATCTGTGGCTGCCGAAAGTGCTACTGTATTGGTTGATGCCTTAATAGATGAATCAAAACCTACTGGTTGAAGTACGGTTAATTTGGCATCCTTTTTACAGGCAAAGGCCATGCAGGATACCAGTATTATGCTGAAATTGATTAATTTTTTCATAATGTGATAGGATTTAGTAGCCTGGATTTTGTTTTAAGCCGGGGTTAGCATTAAGCGCACTGGTAGGTATCGGAAACAGCTTCCTGAAATCGCCTACGGCCGGTACAAAGCCATGTGCCAGGGTAAACTTGTTAAACCTGATCATATCCTGCCTGCGGTGGCCTTCCCAGTTCAGTTCAAAACCACGCTCATCATAAATATTATCAGGCGTTGGGCTGGCAGCGAGGGCGCTTAAACCTGCGCGTACCCTTACCAGGTCAATAAATGGTTTAGCTGCCGCTGCATTACCTAACCGCACATTGCACTCGGCCTGCATTAACAGGATATCAGCATAACGGTAGATCGGAAAATCGTTTGATTCGCCACTGCCATCAGCCGGTTTAACCGGGAAAAATTTAATATCGCGGATCCCTTCATTAGGTCCGGCACCTGGGTTATCCAACGAAGAAACATCGGCTGTATAAGTCACACCACCTGCCTGCGAGCCAACTAAAAATTGTTTCCTGCGGATATCATTAGCATCAAACTTGTCATAGTACTCTTTAGGCACGATAGTACCATTCCATCCGGCGAAACCAATCAAAGCCACACCATTGGCACTGTTCAAACTCCTGATGGTGTATATATTACGCGATACAATATTTTCGGTAACATAAATAGCCAGGATGGTTTCATCATCGGGCAGCTTATCGCCAAAAAGCTCATAATACTGATATCCTACAGGACTTGCAGCGTTTGCTGCACCAGGGTGCAGGGAATAACCACCCGATGCCACCTTGGCACAGGCTGCAAGGCATTCGTTCCATTTGGCGGTTCCGGTATAAACCTCAGCATTTAAATAAACCTTGGCCAGTAAGGTATAACCTGCCCATTTGTTAAAACGGCCATAGTAAACACCGCCCTTGGTTTCAGATAGCTTGTCAACGTTTTCGGTTAATTCCTTTACGATGAAATCATAAACATCCTTACGTTTTGCCTGTGGTATTTTATCAACAGTTACATTGTTATCGGTGTAAAATGGAACATCGCCAAAATCATCAATCAGCAAATAGTAAAACCAGGCGCGCATTACTTTGGCCTCGGCAATTTTTGATTCATCGGCCTTAGCCTGGGTTAACTGATCAATGGCCAGGTTGGCCGTATAAACTGATTTGTAAAGCCAGCTCCAGGTGTTGCCAATAATTAAATCGCTTGGCAACCACTGGCGCTGGTAAAGGCGCGCAAAATCAAGCTGCCAGTCACCGGTATTGCGGTGCGGGATCACCTGCTCATCCGACGAAAAGGAATTTAAATCATACCAGCCATTATCGGCACCAGCATAACCAACGCCGTTCCAGTTACCACCCACCTGTGAGTAAACACCGGCAAGCGCCACGTCTGCCCCCTTGGCCGAGCCGTAAAATTGATCAGCAGGGTATTTATCATATACATTTTCACTAACCTTGGTACAGCTTGCAGCACCCAGGCCAATAATTAAAATGCTTGTTAATATCTTTTTCATGTCTTCTCTGTCCTCAAATAATTATTTCAACACTACATTTAAACCAAGGGAAAAGGTGCGTGTGCGCGGATAAATACCATAGTCACCGCCTGAGCCATTACCACCACTCACGTTAAGTTCGGGGTCGATACCTGTGTATTTGGTGATAACCAGCAGGTTAGTACCAGTAACTGATACGCGCAATGAGCTGATGTATTTGATATGAGCCGTATTGATACGATAACCGAACGACATGTTTTCCCAGCGAAGGAATGAGCCGCTTTCCAGCCAAAGATCAGAGCCATATTGCGAGGTATACAAGCCCAGCGGCACAGCGCTTTGCAGCACATTGGCCTTACCCAGGTTTTCAAAATAACTCAGGTTTGAACGGATCTGGTTATAGATCTTATTACCGCCCGAACCACGCCAAACCATGGAGGCATCAAAGTTTTTATAGCTGAAGCTTGGGGTAAAGGCATAGGTGTATTTAGGGGTTGCCTGTCCTTCGTAAACCCTGTCGGCACTCAGGTTGCCCTGATCAATAACACCATCCTTGTTCTGATCAACAACGGTTTCAGCATTGGCTGCATCTTTGCCTGCATGCTTCAGGATATAGAAAGTGCCGATAGGTTTACCTTTGATGAGGTAGGAGTTTGATCCCCAGCCTACATAATCGGTATTCAGCGGCACCCCGTTTATTGAACCGCTTAGGTTAAGCACTTTATTTTTAAGCAGCGAACCGTTACCCGCCAGTATCAACGATGTGTTTTTGGTTTTGATAACCTGGTAGCTGAGCGTTAACTCCAAACCGCGGTTAAGCAAACTGCCCACGTTGGCGGCTATGCTTGGGTAAGGATACGGTGGTTGCGGTACGGTATAATTGAACAACAGGTTATCGGTTGTTGCTGTATAAGCATCTATCGATCCGTTTAAACGATCGTTAAGGGTAGTAAAATCCAAACCGATATTGGTTTGTTTACGGGTTTCCCATTTAAGATCGGGGTTGGCATTCTGACTGATCACAAAGTTGGTGATCTGCTGGCCGCCAAAATAGGTAACACCGGCATAACCAACCAACTGTAAAGAGTTTTGCGGAGCCAGACCCTGCTGGTTACCGGTAATTCCCCAGCCACCGCGCAGTTTCAGGTTGCTGAACACATGCTGATCTTTCAGGAAGGATTCTTCGGTAAGCCTCCAGGCCACCGATGCCGAAGGGAAATTGCCCCACTTGTTATTTACCCCAAAAACAGACGAACCATCGCGCCTGTAGCTGGCAGTTAACAGGTATTTGTTTTGGTACGAGTAATTTACACGGCCTAAGTATGAAACCAGCTTGCGGTCATTTTTGTAAGACGACATATCGCCGGGGGTAACTTTGCTCAGGTCGCCCAGTTGCAGCGCGTTATAGGTTGCAATATCATTGATGAAACCTTTGGCCTGTGCAAAGTTGCCGTTATAAGTTTGCCCCTGCCACTCATACACCGCGATAGCATCCAGGTGGTGTACGCCAAAATCTTTTTTGTAGTTCAGGCTGATATCCATCAGGCGCTCGTCCTGATGATAGTTGCTGATGTTTGCAATGCCCTGGTTATCTATTGCCGTAGCTACGGTAGATTCGGCAGGCAGGTAATAGCCTGTATTGCCGTCAACCTTGCGCCAGCTGCCAAACCAACCTGCGGTTAAGCCTTTGGTTAGCTCAATATCGGCCCGTAAACTGCCAAATAGATTGTTGTTTTTTACATTGTTAACAACAGTTTGTGCAACCGCGTAAGGATTAATGTACTGAAACACGTTAGGGTCCGAATAGTAAGTCCCGTCGGCATTGTAAACCGGGTCGGTTGGGCGGGTTACATAAATGTTACTGAAAAGGTTTGATGTAAATGCCGCGCGACCAATGCTTGGCGGGCTGTAATTGGCATTATCAATACCACTGTTCAGGTTCATGGTAAGCGTAAGCTTATCATCAAGTGCCTTTTGGGTAGCCTGGATGCGGCCTATGTAATTCTTGTAGTTCGACTTGATCACGATACCATTTTGCAAAATGGCGCTGATAGAAGCCCGGTAGTTAAACCCATTGGCGCCACCACCGAAAGACAGCGTGTGGTTTTGGGTAACTCCATTACGGGTAAGCAGGTTGTACCAATCGGTATTGGAACCATGATTAGCAGATGCAGGTACGCCGTAAAGCTGGGCCTGCTGCCACCATTGGTTGGCATCAAGTGTTTGTAGCTTTTTGGAAATCACATCAAGCGATGAGTTTTCGTTGTATTCAACCGTGCTGGTGCCGTTTTTGTTCTTTTTAGTGGTGATGATGATGACACCTGGCGCACCACGCGAACCGTAGATAGCCGTTGCCGATGCATCTTTTAAAACATCCACCGACTCAATTTCGGATGGTGGAACTTGTTTCAGCAGGTCCATATTGCCCTGGATTCCGTCAACCACTACCAATGGATCATTACCGCCGATAAGCGATGTAATACCACGGATGCGCACGCTTGGTGCGGTACCGGGCTCGCTGCCTGTTTGGGTAACATTTACACCGGCAGCCTTACCTGTTAGCTGCTGCAAAGGATTAGTGATTGGCCCCGGATTAAGATCTTTAGCTCCGAGGTTAGTAACGGCTCCAGTTAAATCAGTTTTACGTACCGAGCCATAGCCAATCACCACCACATCGGCCAGGGATTTTGAGTTGGGTACCAGTTTAACCGTTAATGACTGATTGGCATTGATCACTTTTTCAACGGTTTCGTACCCAACAAAAGTAATGATAACCGTTATCGATTGTACCCCGGCTTGCTGAATAGCAAACACACCATTGTTATCAGTAACGGTAGATGTATTTGTTCCTTTAATCCGGATTGTAGCCCCGGGCAGCGGACTGTTCAGCTCATCAAGCACCTTACCGGTAAAAGGACTTTTTTGTGCGAAGGCTGTAATTACGGAAATTAAAAACAGCATGGTTAAGCCATACTTAAATAAGTAAACTTTGTTCATATAATTGGGTTTAATTGGTTTGTTTAAAACCACCGGCTGGGTGCCGGTTGCTTTCATCAAAGTAAAAGCGCTTTAAACCCAAAAACAATGAATATGAAAGGCGATATTAAAAATATGGGCAATGGTTGTGATATAAACAATTGATAATTAATTATTTATATCGGATTTCAAATGGGGGATATATAGATTTTTGTGAAGGGAAATATGGATAAGAATAACCAGTTTCATTGGCTTTATAGACCTCGGCTTCCCGAAAAACTAAAAATCATGTCATTGCGAGGAGCTGCAGGGATAAAGCGAGGGGCGCGACGTGGCAATCTCGTAGCTATGCATAATTTATTTGTATGTTCGATATGCATTGGCTACGAGATTGCCGCGCTGCGCTCGCAATGACATATTTTTTTAATGACAAATGGGAATAACCACCTTTTGGCGCAAGCCTTGTGTGCAGGATGGTGTGAGGCTGACTTGTGATTCCGCAAGCCCAAGTTATCCAACCCTCTTTTGCCATCCCGCAAAACTTGAGCTAAAGAAATGATATGACTTTAGTAATACTTGATGTCGGCGAAAATTCTAAATATAGAAAGAGCTCTACGCCAAATCCGACACTTCTTTAACAGCTTTGATCAGCATAATGCGGTCTTCAAATTCATCGTTAGGTACAAATGATTTGTTCTTGACCTTGGTTTTGTAGGTATAGATAGTATTAACCGAATAGTTTAAAATTTTGCCGATACTTTCATTATCATGAATCCCTAAACGGATAAGGGCAAAAATGCGGAGCTCGCTATTAAGCAATTGGCCTTCGTGCAAGTGCACCTGGTGGGCTTCATCGAACAAAGCATTAAAATCCTGCACAAAGCCGGGGAAAATATTCAGGAACACCTTATCAAAACTGTGCGACAGGTTTTCCCTTTCCGAACCCGGATTAAGGCGATTAAGGGCCATCAACACTTCTTCGTAACGCTTTTCCTTTACCTTTTTCTCGATAGAACGCTTAAGCCTGTCTATCTTCTCAATATAATCAGAGTGGATATTGAAAAAGTAGCCGATATATTCATCCTTGATCATGTTAGCCTCATCCAGTTTAACGTTGAACTGTGATAGCTTGCGGTTGGCATTATCCAAATGACTGTTTGCTTTTACTAAAGAAGTATTAGCCTCATTAAGGTCATTGTTTTTGTTTACGATGATCTGATCGGCAATGCGGAGTTTTTTAAGCTGCTTAGACACGATGAACGCAAATATGATCACGATAATTACCAGCACTGTAATAATAGAGGCATAGATCATTAGTGACCGCTTTTGCTTTTCAATGCCATTGATCTGCTCACTTTCAATGATGGGCATAATGATACTGATCTGCGCCTCACGGTGCCTGGCGCCATAAAAAACAGCATCATCAATAGCCTTATTAATGTAATTATAAGCAGTTTCTATATCATTGTTCTTGATCCTGTCGGCAAGGTTGGTCAGCGCTACAGACTCTTTGGTTGAATGGGTATTATCAATAATAGCCGATTTGATGAGCAGCGGCAAACTCAAATCATCCCTGTACAACGCATGATAAACAAAACTTAAACAGCTGTAATTAATGGCGCTGTCCTGGTAGGTTTGCTTAAACCGCAAGAGCTTTTGATAAGGCTCTACTGCCGCCTTGTAATCATGGGTGCGCAAAGCTTTTAATCCGAACGCCGAAAGATATTCATACGAGTCGGGGTTATTTTGATGCATGATCGAATCGCAATACATCAATCCGGCTTTGCTATATTGATCATAATAATCCCCTATGCGGTCAAAATCAGCCAGATCGAAATAACTGCGAACCTGTAAAAACAGGTACTCATACCGCTGCTTATCAGTCAGAAATTTGCTATTTACTTTGCCCAGCGTATCAAGCCCCTCTTTAAACATACCTGCCGATACCAGTACAAAACCCATGTTGACCCGGGCATAGTTTATCTTATTCTGATCTTTAAGCTGATAAGCACAGGCATTCAGCTTTTTACAATAAACATAAGCCGAATCATGGATGAAGGATTTGTACGCGTTGAAAAGTTGCTGGTAGTTGTTATACCTCTCCGTGAGCGATGCGTAGTTTGACTTAAGGGTTTCTTTAAGTTTTAGAATTTGCTGTTGCTTTTGCCCGTCATACCTGGCCCTGTTTTCAAGCACATGGGTGAGTACTTTTTGCAGGCTATCCACATTATCAGATGCCATTGCCGGTGTGGCCGGTAAAAACAGGCAAAACGCGATAATACATATGATATGGTTCCGGATACTCAAAGTTTAATTATTGGAATTTGGCACGAATACCAAAGTTAAGTAATTCCGGCAGACTTGGAAAAAGAAGAGATTTAAATCCAGACTTACGAAGTTTTGAAAACTTCGTAAGTCTTCAAAGGCCAGTATCTATTTCGTCTTACGGATGTAAAGGCTGCCGAAAGTGGTTTTCAACATCAGTTCCTGGCCGCCGCCGGCTATTTTCCCGTAAACCCAATCTTCCATTTTAAGGCTGTACATTCCTTTTTCGCCATTGTTTTTGGTAACAACCGGCTTACGCTGTTCGGTAATTACATCAAAATCGGTGAAGATATCACCCTGATCTGATTTTAATTTCACGTTGGCTTTAAGGCTTGCCGGAAAGGTAACATCAACCTTACCGTTAAGTGTTGAAAATGCCATTGCCGCTTTTGCATCAATGCTTTTAAAGGTAACTTCAACGTTGCCATTAACCGTGTTGGCCACAACAGATCCTGAAATATTGTTCAGTTTGATATAACCGTTAACATTTCTGATCTCCAGGTCGCCGTTGAGGTTACTGGCATTGATATTACCATTATTTACCGTTGATAACTTAACGCTGGTGCTGTTCATCGGCACCTTTATGGTAAGGTTAGTTGTTTTCATGGGGCTGCCATGAACATTTACCTCGTTATTGTTTTCCTGGGCCTGGATATCAAGGTTATTACCGGCCGACAGGCGTTTCATACCACCGGGAGCAGCCTCTTTTTCGCGATGCTTTCTTTCTTCGCCCTGGGCATCTATAATGATATCCTTACCTTCGTAACCGGTAACGGTGATCGATCCGTTAACCAAGCTCACCTCCAGTTTGTAAGGTTTTCCCGGTTCACTCAACGGCACAACCAACTGCCCTTTTTCTGCGTCCTGTGCCCAAAGCCTCGCGCTTAGCAGCACAGTTAGTATTAATATCCCTGTAAATCTTATCGTTTTCATGTTCTTATTTTTATTATTGTTTTTTGATATAAATATTTCCGTTAAGGGTTTCAAACTTAAACAGTTTACCGCCTGCTCCTATCCTAACCCCATTATTTTTACTAAGCCTGTAAGTGGTGCCGGCACCGCTTTTTGATTCGGTTTTACTTACCCTTGTAGGCAGGATTTCCGCATCCGGAAAATCGGTATAAAACTGGCCATTCATGCTTTTAAATTCCAGATCGGCAGCCAGGTTACCCGGATAAGTTACTTCCAATTTACCATTAAGCGTATAATAGCTTGAAGCTTCAGGAGGAACCGACAGATAAGTTACAGTAAGCGGCCCGTTGATGGTATGGGCGCTTGTTGTGCCTTTTGCATTGGCTATAGTTATCCCACCGTTTACGTTATTTACTTTTAAGGCACCATAAACATCTTTCACTTCTACATTACCATCATTTACTGTGGATACACAAAGATTCATCCCATAAGGCACTTTAACAGTATACTCTAATTTTACAGTATAATCAATATGCCTGTGGTTATCCTCGCGGTTCCAGTTGCGGCGCGGGCGGGTATCATAGGGTTCGGCAGTATAGGCTATAATGCTGTCGGCCTTTTGATCAAAACCCAGTTTAACTTCCTTTTTGCCGGTTTCCACATCTCCTCCATTTTTACCACGGATGGTTTCGTCTATCTCAATTGATACCTGGCTGCCCGAATATCCCTGCACGGTTATCGATCCAAAAATATTGTAAATGGCCAGCGTAGTGCCTGAAGCTGCTCCCTGCAAAGTGAACTGCTTGCTGATATGCTCTTTATAATCCTGAGCATGGGCCGAAATTTGGGCAAGGCAAAGCCCCAGACCTGTTAAAACAGGTATTAGTAATCTTTTCATGATTTGGTTTATTTTTAAATTAGTTGGGTTATGGTTTGTTTGATTTTATCACGTACGCCATGATCAAGGCCTTTTTGTTTTAATAGCTCTCTGAATGACCCTACCGATCTTTTTTCCTGTAGTTTCAGCATCACATCGGCAATAGCCAATTGCATCAGCGGCGAATCCTGCTCCACTATTGATTTAATGAGGCCTTCCCTTACCTCCGGGTGACCGACCAGATGGCTAAGTGCATCAAGCGTGCTCAGGCGTACATTTACATTGGGGTCGTTATTCAGCGTAGCCAGCAAAGCATCAATCACCTGTTTATCGGCATGCTTGATCTCGCTGGTATAGCTCACCCCCCTGATCCGTTCGGATGCCGAAGGATTTTCGAGCAAGGCCAGCATCATGGTTTGTTTAAGTTCATGCACCTGCGAGCTCAGTGCTTTCAATTGTTTATCCTGATCATCACTTTTACCTTTGCCTAAAAACAGGTAGCCTGCGCCGGCAATAAACACAATCAGTACCAGGTTGTAGGCCATAGGCCAGCGCGGCTGCCACTGCCACAGGCTACTTAAATGATATTTAATATCGGCCCACAAGCTTCTTTGCTCCTTTACCGATTCCTTGTAAGTATCCAGCATGGCATAAAACTTTACGCTCATATTAGCCGATGGTTCGGGTGTTTCAATTTGGCCCATATTGCCCCATAGCTGCTGCAAAGCCTGCAATTCATTGCGGCAACTGGCACAGCCAGAGATATGCTGTTCCAGCGCCCCTTTTTCTTCGGGGCTTAGCTCTTTGTTTATCCAACCGGTAAACAGTTCCTCGTATAGCTCACATTTCATCTTATTACTGTTTTATCGTTCCATTTTTACATAAATACTTTTCAGCTCCTGCATGGCCCGGTGAATGCGCACCTTCACCGTACCCTCGGTCATGCCCAGGATCTGCGCTATCTCCTGGCATTTAAGCTCCTGGAACCGGCTCAGGGCTAAAATTTCCCGCTGACTTTCGCTTAGCTTTTCCATGGCGCGGTGCAATTCGGCCTTGGCCTGTTTCTTTTCAAAAGCTTCATCCGGTACCAGGCCTCCGGCAATGGACTCGGCTGCTTCCACACCTTCATACTGTACCTGTTGTTTGTTTTTCCGCCAGTGATCCTTTAAAACGTTGCGGGCAATGGAGTACATCCAGTGAATATATTCGCCGGTGCCGGTAAAGGTGTGCCGGTATTTGAGCATCTTATAAAACACCTGCTGTACCATGTCTTCGCTCAGCTCGCGCTGATAGGTCATGTGGAACAGAAAGCCATACAACTGCCGGTTATAACGCTCAAAGAGCATACCCATCCTGTCAAGGTCGCCGGCTTTCACCTTTAGCATGATGGCGTTATCTGTAAGCGTGTTCAATCAGTTTGTAATTATGTATATACCTTAAGTACTTCGGCGGCGTAAAATGGTTACAGAAAATTTTTATTTTTTTTCGGAGGATGCAATTGTATATCAAACTTAACAGAAATTTAAACGAAACAGACAATTGGTTTGAAGTGTTATTAACTAACTTTATAACAACAATTAAAACCATAAGATCATGACCACCACCGAAGTAGCAGAAAAATTAGTACAGTATTGCCGCGAAGGCCAACATACCCAGGCTATTGATGAGCTTTATGCCGATAATATTGTGAGCCGTGAACCTAAAGGTTCGCCTATGGAGCTAACCGAAGGCAAAGAAGCTGTTAAAGGCAAAACAGAATATTGGTATGCCTCGGTACAGGAAGTACACAGCGGCGAGGTATCCGACCCGATTGTTACCGGTAACTTCTTCGCGGTAACTATGGATATGGATGTTACCTACAAAGAAGGCGGCCGCATGCCAATGAACGAGATAGCTGTTTACGAAGTAAAAGACGGAAAAATTATAGCCGAACAGTTTTTTTATAACATGGGCTAAGAGCACCTAACCAATAATAAATGACAAAGGCCTTCGCTCCCGCAAAGGCCTTTTGTTTTTATCTCATGGGCATGAAAACTTATTATTCCATTGAGCGGATGATGCCCAACTCAAGTCCCCTCAGCTCGGCAAGGCCGCGGAGCCTGCCAATGGCCGAATAGCCGGGATTAGTTTTCTTTTTAAGGTCGTCCAACATCTGGTGCCCATGATCGGGGCGCATGGGGATACTTAATTTGCGCTGCTTCATCACCTGTACCAGTTCTTTTACCACGGCGTACATATCCACATCGCCCTCCAAATGGTTATCTTCATAAAAATCACCAAACTCGTTGCGGCGGGTACTGCGCAGGTGGATAAAATTGATCCTGTCGCCAAATTGTTTAACCATGGCAGGCAGGTCATTATCCGGTCTTACACCGTATGATCCGGTACAAAAACATAAACCATTGTTTAATGATGGTACAGCTTCAATTAAAGCATTAATATGTTCGGCGGTGCTCACTACCCTCGGCAAACCTAAAATGGCATAAGGAGGATCGTCCGGGTGGATAACCATTTTTATGTTATTGGCATCGGCAACCGGGATAACCTGCTGCAGGAAAAAGATGAGGTTTTGTCTTAACCTTTCCGCATCTATACCATCATAGGCAGCAAGGGCCGCCCTGAATTTATCCAGCGTAAAGCTTTCTTCGCTGCCCGGTAAACCGGCTATAATGTTGCGCTGCAATAGTTGCTTATCATCATCGCTCATGCCATCAAAGCGGGCTTTGGCACGGGCAAGTTCATCGGCGGTATATTCCTGTTCGGCCCCTTCCCTTTTCAGCATAAATACATCAAAGGCTATGAAGGCAGCTTTTTCAAAGCGAAGGGCTTTTGAACCATCTTCAACAGTAAAGCCCAGATCGGTACGGGTCCAATCCAATACGGGCATAAAGTTATAGGTAACTATATGGATGCCGCAGGCCGCAAGGTTTTGCAGGCTTTGTTTATAGTTTTCAATGTATTGCAAATAATCGCCGGTTTGTGTTTTGATAGCTTCGTGTACGGGCACGCTTTCCACCACATCCCAGGTAAGACCGGCTACTTCTACCAGCGCCTTCCGTTCCATGATAGCCTCCAAAGTCCATACCTGACCGTTAGGTACCTGGTGCAGGGCGCTTACTACACCTGTACAACCCGCCTGCCTGATATCAGCCAAACTCACCGGATCATTGGGGCCATACCAGCGCATGGTGTTGATCATGCTGAAATTATTGCTTGTATTGGTAGTACTCATTTTTTATATAGATTGGTTTAATATTCAAAAAATAGCAGTGTTCAATTTATAAAGGGTGAACACTTAAAAAAAACAACAACACTGGTAATCAAACAATTAAGCGTTCAATCTTTTAGAACAAAAACAATAACATGCTGATATACAGCCAATTAATATTTCAGATTACATTCGGTTGAACACTCATTTTTTAAAAGTTGAACACTGGCACAAATATGTCAGTAAACATATCCGGCAGTAATTTCATCACTGGCCAATAATCGTTATATTTTTTTAATAGCCTAACAGTTAATTACAAATTGTTTTGCGTGTTAATTAAATTACAGGCATAGTTTAATAATAGTTGTAAAATTGTTAAATTTCGGCTTCGCATTTATAACAGAAGTAAAACAACCTTCATGAGTTTAGAACCTTTCCTCGCCGTATTTGTGATTACCCAATTCAGGAAACACCTGAAAAATGATGGCCTGCTAACCAAGTGGGACAGATACATCAATATTGGTTATTTTATAGCTATAGGCATATTTGTATTTGGTGTAAGTTTTGACCACGGAGAAAAGCTGACCACGGTAGTTTCGCACTTGTTTTTTTTAGGAGTAGTAATATCGCCCTATTATATTGAAGATCTGAAATCGGGCAAACAGCTTGCCTTTGCGTTGATCCCCTATGCGATTGCGGGATTAATACAGGATGTATTGGAAAAATGGTTCCCTACTTTTTATAACAACCACGACAACATGATACAAAGCCTGGTGGTATTTTCACTGATCTGGGCATTTTCGCTATGGCTGCTCAGCCGAAAACAAACCAAGGCCCTGGAGAATGAACGTAAACAACGTTTTGCCGAGCAGGAACAAAACCGCATGATGGCTGCTATGAAAGTTAACCTTGAAAGTGAGGTAAAAGAACGCACAGCCGAGCTCACCAAACAAACGGAAGAGCTTCAACTGGCGTTATCTGAGCTTAAAAGCACCCAGGCCCAACTTATCCAGTCGGAAAAAATGGCTTCATTGGGTGAGCTTACCGCAGGCATTGCCCACGAGATCCAGAACCCGCTTAACTTTGTAAACAATTTTAGCGAGGTAAGCATCGAATTACTGGAAGAACTGAAGGAAGAAGTGCTTGACAAACTGCCCGATGATGTAAAGGAAGATGCGGGCGACATCATTAATGACATCACCCAAAACCTAAGCAAAATAAACCAGCACGGCAAACGTGCCGATGCTATTGTTAAAGGTATGCTGCAGCATTCGCGCGCTACAACCGGCAAAAAAGAGCCTACAGATATCAATGCCCTCGCCGACGAATACCTGCGCCTGAGCTATCACGGTTTGCGTGCCAAGGATAAATCATTTAATGCCGGCATGAAAACCAGCTTTGACCCTGACCTGGGTAAAATTGAAGCTATTCCGCAGGATCTGGGCCGCGTGCTGCTTAACCTGTTTAATAACTCATTTTACTCAGTTACCGAAAAGAAACGGGTTTTAGGCGATGGTTATGATCCTACAGTAACTGTTAATACAAAAAAGGTTAAATCGCCGCAGGGAGTTAGCATGGTGCAGATAACCGTGGAAGATAACGGTATTGGGATCCCTCAAAAAGTTCTGGATAAAATTTACCAGCCATTTTTTACAACCAAACCTACCGGGCAGGGAACCGGCCTTGGTCTGTCAATGAGCTATGACATTATTACCAAAGGCCATGGCGGTGAACTTAAGGTTGAAACTGCCGAAGGCGAGTTTGCACGTTTTGTGATTTGCATACCCGTTGGTAATGTTGCCCAAAGTTAAACGCCGGTAATTTTTGCGTTTAACCACAAATAAAATCATACAAAAATTTAACTTTGAAGTACTATGAAAATACTTGTTGTTGATGACGAGGCCGATGTTCAACCCTTGTTTTTACAACGTTTCAGAAAAGAAATAAAAAACGGCGAGGTGGAATTTAACTTCGCCCTATCCGGAGAGGAAGCACTTCATTTTTTGGAAGAGCATCATTCGCAGGTGATCCTGATCTTATCTGATATCAATATGCCTGGCATGAGCGGTTTGGAGTTACTACGCAACATCAGGCACAACTATGAGAAACCGCCGCCGGTGGTAATGATGATCACTGCTTACGGCGATGATGAAAACTACAAACAATCAATGGAGCTTGGCGCCAACGATTTCCTGACCAAGCCACTTGATTTTAATAATTTAAAAGACAAACTTAAACACTTAGAACAATAATGGCCAAGATACTGGTAGTAGATGACGAGCAGGACCTGGAATTACTGATCAGGCAAAAATTCAGAAAAAAGATAAGGGAAGGGGTATATGAATTTGTGTTTGCCCAAAATGGTTTTGAAGCGTTGACCCAACTGGCCTCCCATCCCGATATTGATGTGGTTTTAAGCGATATCAATATGCCCGAGATGGATGGGCTTACCCTGCTTACCAAACTGCCCGATGCCAACCCTATTTTAAAAGCGATAATGGTATCGGCGTATAGTGATATGGATAATATTCGTACTGCTATGAACCGCGGCGCCTTTGATTTTGTGGTCAAACCGGTGAACTTCGAGGACCTGGATATTACTATCGAAAAAACTTTGCTACACGTCATTGAGCTTAAAAAAACCCTGCAGGCTATCAAGGAAAATAATATCCTGCGCATGTATGTAGATGAAAATGTGCTCAACTTCATGACCCACAAGGAGTTTGAAAATAGCCTGCTGAGTAATGAAACTATTGAGGCAACAGTATTATTTATTGATATCTGCGGCTTTACCGCAATTACCGAACACGTTGCGGCCAATACCGTTGTGGGTATGATCAATAAATATTTTGATATCATGGTGCAGGAAATCATAGCACAAAACGGGCATATTGATAAATTTATGGGCGATGCCGTGATGGCTGTTTTCCGAGGCGAATATCATCTTGACCGCGCTATTGACGCCGCCCTTGCCGTGCGCGATAAGATGCATGGGGCTGATGAGATCCAGGCAGGTGAAAAAACGTTCACTCCTTCTGTTTCCATCGGTATTAATTCGGGCGAGATGATTTCAGGTAATATCGGCTCCGCCACATTGAAACGATTAGACTATACTGTAATAGGTGATGCCGTGAACCTGGCCCAGCGCCTGCAAACCGTGGCGCAGGCCAACCAGATCATTGTAAGTGCCGATGTTTATGAACAGGCTAAAGGTTCCTTCGCCCTCAATAAAATTGGCGAGGTGAGTTTAAAGAATAAGGTAAAACCTGTGGAGATATACGAGGTGGTTGATTAGTTTTTAAGCCGGAAGACAACTGCCGGCGGGTTTAGCGTAACACGTGGCAGTTGTTCAGAAGCTTTTTAATTCCCTCCTGAGGGAGGGTAATAGCCCATGTATTGATAGTTAAAGCAAATTGGTATGGCGCATAGTCGACTCACCCGGTCTACGCTACGCTGGACCACCCTCTCTTCGCCTTTGGCGGAAAGAGGGTAAAGAAAAAATAAGGATAAAATCCCCTCTTTACGCTTGCGTAGAGAGGGGTGACGAGCGTAGCGATGTCGGGGTGAGTCGATACGGCGGTTCATTCTTTACTTATGTCTTTTCATGGGCTATTACCCTCCCTGGGGAAGGAATCGCACAATCCCCCGCTTTTCTATTTCTTCCGAACACTTATGGTTACAACATTAACAATGGCGGGTATTATAACAGAACCCAATTAAACACTTTTTAAAAATTAACGCAAGAAAATTTTGCTACTGCATCTTTCTGCGCTTTATAATGCCCTCATTTTGATGTTTGTCAAAAATAACACAAGCAAAACTAAGCACTGCATTCCATTAAAACTTCTCACTTTATTAAAAGGCGATCAGCTCTGCCAGCTACTTTACAAGGCTCAAAACAAAAGATATAAAAAGCTAATAAACAACAACTTACAAACAATCATCATTATCATTAATTATAAATTAAACATTTTCTCAACAGTGTGAAAATTGTACGTTTACCAATATCTGAATTAACCTTAAGGTAAATAGGGGTATCTTAAGGCCAGGTAACATACAATATATGGAAGCAACAATATCTACCCCTCCTGTCGCATACCACGAAATAAGTCCACCCGCATTGCCGTCAAACAAAGGCAAAAAAAAGCTCACCAAGCTTGAGGCAATCCGCGGTTTTGCAGCTGCATATGTGGTATTACACCACTTGTTTTCCAAAAAATTAATTATAGCCGGTAAGGATTTTTCTGTGTTGTTCAGATTTGGGCAGGAAGCAGTGATCCTGTTTTTTTTACTTTCGGGATTTGTTATTCAATACGCCTATCTCAAATCAAAAGATAAATCATTTAAAACGTTTTTCTTTAAACGGTTTAACCGCATATATATCCCTCTTGTTTGTGTTTTTATTGCAAATTATATCGTTATTTTAATTAGCAACAATAATGGTGTTTCAATTGATTGGGTTAAATTAACCGGAAACCTGTTAATGTTACAGGACGTTGGTTCATTGAAGCCTAACGTAATTTGCAATCCCTTTTTTGGTAATACACCTTTATGGTCGTTATCATACGAATGGTGGTTTTATATGCTGTTTTTTGTGATTATAAACAAAGTAAAAGTCCAATCGTCGGTTTTTGTTTATGGCCTCAGTATCATTGCAGCAATAACCTATGTTATATATCCCAATTTTATAAACAGGGAATTGATGTACTTGTGCATATGGTGGATAGGCGCCGATATGGCGGGGCTTTATGTTGATGGCAAAAAGATAGATTTCAAATCACTTAGAATACCGTTAAGCGCCCTTGTACTGAACATAATTATACTGATAATAAATGTAAAACTGCTGCATAGCAAGAGTACCATTGGTGTAAGCCCTTTTTTAGAGGTACGGCATTTTTCATTTGCATTAATATCTGTTGTTGGGGCAATATTATGGTCGAAGATAAAATGGACAGGCTTTAATAAAACGTTCGGCTTATTTGAGGTGCTGGCGCCAATATCATTCGGCATTTACATTTCGCATTGGTTCCTGGTAATAGAAGCCCATTATTTTGACACGCTGATATCAAACGTCCTTTTAAGATACCTGTGTTATGTAATGGTTTGCGTACTGTTCTCTTACCTGGTTGAGCGGGTTATATACGTTGGTTTGAATAAAGTGATATTAAAGCGGGCCAAAGTTTAACCATAACCGTTTTCCGAAAATGGAGGAGAATTGTTGGTGACAATACGATAGCTGTTCGGAAGATCAAAATCGAATGGAAATGTTGGTTAAAAAAGCCATGTCATTGCGAGGAGGAACGACGAAGCAATCTCGTAGCTATCCAGAGCGGACATGCATTGGCTACGAGATTGCCGCGCTACGCTCGCAATGACATAATTTTTTAAGATATATTTCATCTTCCGAACACCTGTGGTAACAATACCAACAATGACAAGAAACCGTTTTTATATTATACCGTGGGATTTACAACTTGCGCTCGTTTTCAACGAGTGCTTAAAACGGGTTTGGCGATTGCATCGCCTGTGCGTTATAAACGCAAACCCAGGTTAAGCACTCATCACAGATGAGCGCAAGGAAAGAATGAAAAGAAAAATGTATATCAAAACCCGTCATTGCGAGGTACGAAGCAATCGCGAACTATACAGAGTGGCTCTGCCGATCGGGGATTGCTTCGTACCTCGCAATGACGTGATGGAAATATTAATGCTCCCTTACCCGCTTCTTCAACACACCACCGGCAGCTTCTTTAATGCTGTTGGTAAAAATAAAAGCTTTAGGATCGATGCTGTGTACCAGGTTTTTTAACCTGCGTACTTCGAGGCGGGTTATTACGGTGAAGATGATATCAACCGGCTGGTGTACATCAAAGCTTTCTTTCAGGAAACCACGCTCACCTTTATAAATGGTAATACCGCGGCCAAGCTCCATCACCAACTTCTCTTTAATGATCTCGCTTTGACCCGAAATGATATTTACGGCTGTGTACTCCTCCAAACCATCAATAACAAAGCTAATGGTGCGGGATGCTGTATAATAAGTTAAGATAGAATATAATGCCGTTGGCAGGCCAAGCTCAACCGCAGCTATCAGGAAGATGATGATGTTGATACCTAAGATGATCTCACTGATGGTGAAGCTACTGCGTTTTAAGGTATACAAAGCTAAGATCTCAATTCCATCTAACGCGCAACCGCCACGGATAGAAAGCCCTACCCCTAAGCCCATAAATACACCGCCGAATATCGATACAAGCAGCTTATCAGAAGTAATAACAGGATACGGCACATACAACAAGCAGATCCCAAGCGCAATAACACATGCAAATGTTTTTAGCGCAAAGGTCCTGTTAACCTGGAACATCCCCATAATAATGAAAGGAATGTTGGCTGCTATAATTACAAAGGCAATGTTGATATGATAAAGCTCGTGAATAAGCAATGAAATACCCGTTACCCCACCGTCGAAAAAGCTGTTGGGTACCAAAAAACCTTTGAGCGCGAACCCGCAGAATAAAATGCCGATAATTACCGTTACTACGTCTTTTAAAATTTCTTCAATTTTCAAACCCGGTTGTGTCATTAATAGCAGTATTTAAATTTTTGTTGTGATAATTTTTAAATGCTCGTTTTTACCTTCAGCCCTGAGCCTGAGTGCGGTTTGGGTGAAATACTGATGGCTTTGCAGGAATTTCACCTGCTGCCTGTCCCATTCCAATTCCGATTCAAGGTGATCTGTAATTACAAGTTCCGAAAATAACCTTTTACTGAGGATAAAAAAATCATTTCGGCCCAAATAATCCAAATCGGCATCACAAATTATTTGTCCCAGGTGATTGTGAGGGTTTTGCGGTATTTTGGTTGCCATAATAATATCACAAACCTGTTCAATTTCATCAGCAGTATAACCAAATTGCGGTAAGTATTGCCGGGCGTTTTTGCAGGAGCCCTCCTCATGATTAACCTGCCCAAACAAAAAACCCGAATCATGATAGTAAGCGGCAGTGAGCAGCAACTGTAATTCATGCCCGCTTATCCCCTCGCCTGACGCAATTTGTTTTGCAGCGGTGTAAACATCAAGCGCATGATCGGCATTGTGGTAATGGAAATGTTCGGGGAGCTCTTTTTTTATTTTGTCGAGGATAAAATCCCCGGCTTGTTCTACTTGCATTTAGTATTTATAATGGGCGCTAATATATTAATTTAAGAGAAATGGGGATATCCTCAGATAAGCAAAATATAGCGGGAGACGCATGTGATGCGTCTCTACAAAAAATCAAAATCGTAGAGACGCATCACATGCGTCTCCGCTGTACAAATTAATTATCTTAGCAAAATGAACAGCTGGTTTAAAAACTATAAAGGTATTATTCTATTAATAACAGGTATCATCATTGGCAGTATTGCCGGGGCTGTTTTGGGCGATAAGGTAGAAGTGATTAAACCCATCGGTGATATTTTCCTGAACCTGCTGTTTACAGCCGTTGTGCCATTGGTTTTCTTTGCCATAGCTTCGGCCATCGCCGCACTGGATAGTTCGCAAAAACTTGGGAAGTTATTAGGTGTTACTTCGCTGGTATTTGCATCAACCGTGCTTGTAGCAGCTATAGTAACCATTATTGCTATCTGGATCTTCCCTATCCATCAGCACCTTGTAGCCAGTCCCATTACCGAAGCCATCACTAAGAAACCTTTTGGCGATCAACTGACAAGCCTCTTCACCACCAGCGAATTTTACCAGCTTTTATCCCGTAAAAGTATGCTGGCCATGATCATTTTTGCCGTGATCACCGGCTTTGCCACATTGCATGCAGGCGAAAAAGGCAAGGCATTTGCCGCCTTTTTGCATAGCGGAAACGAGGTTTTCAAGAATATTTTTATCCTCATCATGAAAATAGGCCCTGTTGGGTTGGGTGCTTATTTTGCTTACCAGGTTGGGGTGTTTGGTCCGCAGTTATTTGGCGGCTATGCGCGCTCCATGGCTTTATATTATGGCGTAGGCGCTTTTTATTACCTGGCGATATTTAGTCTGTATGCCTTTATTGCCGGCGGTGTTAGTGCGGTTAAGCGATATTGGAAAAATAACATTATACCATCGGCCACAGCAGTGGGTACCTGCAGCAGCATTGCCACAATTCCTGCCAATTTAGATGCCGCCAAAAAAATGGGCATCTCTGATGCTATTGCCAATATTACTATCCCGCTTGGCGGCACTTTGCATAAAGATGGTTCAAGCATCTCATCCATAGTAAAAATGGCTGTGGTATTTGCACTGTTTGGCAAAAGTTTCAATAATGCCGAAACCATAGCAATTGCCCTTGCCATGACCGTTTTAGTAAGCCTGGTTGAGGGAGGGATCCCTAACGGTGGCTATATTGGCGAGCTGCTTTTTATCTCAGCTTATGGCTTCCCCCCCGAAGCCCTTCCCCCTGCTATTATCATTGGTACCCTGGTTGACCCGATGGCTACGTTGTTGAATGCCACAGGCGACACTGTTGCCGCCATGCTGGTTTGCCGGTTTACAGGAGGAAGCGGTTGGATGAAACCGGAAAGCCCCCTTACCCCCTGAAGGGGGAATTATGGCAGTTTCAATTATTGTTTAGTAAATTGCCCTATAAACCTTAAACATTACCTATATGCTGCACATACTCTATATCATTGCGATCATTGCCGAGGCCATGACAGCTGCCCTTTCGGCCGGAAGGCGTGATATGGACTGGGTTGGTGTTTGCATTATTGCCTGGGTTACGGCGCTGGGTGGCGGTACTGTACGAAACATATTGTTTAACCACTACCCTATGAGCTGGGTTGAACATCCTGAATACCTGGTGATCACCGCAGCGGCCGCTATATTGGCCGCTGTTATTGCCCGCATCATGACAAAAATGAAAACGCTGTTCCTGTACCTGGATGCCTTGGGTTTGGTAGTATTTACCATTATCGGCTGCCAGATAGCGGAGCTGATCAGCTTGCCAATCATTATCATTTTACTAAGCGGGATGATAACCGGTTGTGCCGGAGGTGTGCTGCGAGATGTATTGTGTAACGAGGTTCCTTTGTTATTCCGTAAGGAGGTTTACGCAAGCGCATCCATTGTTACCGGGGCGTTTTACTTAGGAATTGAACATCTGGGCGCTCCCGCCGGGGTTTCTATCGTAATAGCTTGTGTTATAGGCCTTGCATTGCGCCTGCTCTCTATCAGATATAACTGGCAAATGCCCAAGTTTGTGTATAGGGAAGAATGGCATTAGCGACGATTTGGGATTTTCGATTTCGGATTTTACTAATTACGTCAGCTGAAAGCTGACATCATGGCTCACCACGGGCTGAAAGCCCGCGGCAGTGATAGGCTAAAACAACAAAGGCGAGGTTTACCTCGCCTTTGTTGTTTTATTTATAAAAACGTCATTGCGAGGTACGAAGCAATCCCCGATTAGCAGAGCGGCTATGCAAATCCCTCTATACAGTTTGGGATTGCTTCGTACCTCGCAATTGTAAGGGTTTAGTAATTCGGAGACAAAATAGCAGGTTATTATTTGTTGTTTAAGGAGATCATATCGATAGGTCTTTTGCCATTAATACCTTGATGAGGTCTTT
>NZ_JBHLTS010000020.1:0-360911 GCF_042434235.1 Mucilaginibacter angelicae
CCGATGATAAACACCCAACCTCAAGAACTCCTTCAAAAACATGTACACCCGACATATTATACGCCGCATTCCCTTCTTCCAACTGGCACAATACCCACAAACGCCGCTGCGCTGAAGACATCACATAACTCTCGCTCTCCCTTACTTTCGATATCTTTGTATATGTTTCATCACGTATCTGGTTAATGTATTTGATCAACTCCAACTTATTGCTCCGGATTAGATTTTTCAATCTATCGTCAATAAGTCCCTTTCGTGAATCAATAGCAAGGGTATCCCCTTCCACAGAAATATTAACATCCAAAGCCTGCAGTTCCAGAATCAAATTTTTAACGGTATCCATATATGTATATATCGCCAATAATACAATCCACGCGTTAATTACCGAGGCACTATTTCGATAATTAATACCAATAAATCATATCTAATCCGGCTCAATTCAAAGTTTAAAGGTTATACAAAATCAAACTTAATTGCGCTAATCATCAGGTCTTATTATCGTTAATAAAGCCGATAACAAAACAAAAAGACAATACAAATGCTTAACAATGAATTAACTCATTGCAAATCATTCTTTAATTTCAGGAATATACTTTAACCGCAGAGTTTATCTGGAGAATTCATAGGTATAGGTAGTTTAGATGTTTATTTAAAACAATAATAAGAAAAAAAATAATAATAAATAAGAAAATATTTTTTTCTTATTTTATCTCAGGAAAAAGTTACCGATATATCATCAAATACTTATCTCATATTGTTTCGTACGAGTAAGGAACAGCTCATTGATCGAATTCTATTCCGGTTTCATCGATCAGTTTTTGCGGTATACTCCCCCGGTACTCAATGAGTTTTGGATCATTCAACTCCGTTTTAGTGATATTTTCAAAAACGAGCTTTTCAAAATAACCGCCCAAGTTGTCATTTACCTTTACAAAATCTTTTAGATCGACAAATGGAATGTTTCCGGTATCCATAGCATGTTGCCGTTTGTATCGGTCAACATTGACAGAAATGACGGCATAACAATCTTTTTTCCCGGCACAACGCTCCGTTTGGTTCTTGCTTAAAGCAAAACGTCCATTGTCATCCCATTTGGGCTTGACCTCAAGGTAATAAATCGGATTCCTGTCTTTATAGATGATGTTCGATAGGACTCTCTCCGGCTCCACTTAATTAAAAGCCCTCAGATTTTTTCTGAGGGCTTTTTTTGTGCCTATAGAAACCAGGCTCTTTATTTACAAATGAGCAGGTTTGGAGGGGCGGAAGTACAGGTGTTTGAAAGAAATAATGTGAGGGCTTGTGCGATTCCCCTCTTGAGAGAGCCTGTCCCGAAACTAATTCGGGAGGTGGAGGGGTCTGTTTAACAAAGCGACAATACATCCGGCGCTGCATCGCGCCGGTAAGGTGAATTTTTTATCAAAGCCAATTGATTTTGGAGCGATCAAAAACGTTTTCATTTCAAATTGATCGTTATCGGGAACTGAATATCGACTATAGCTATCATCTTCTTTCCACCTCCGTTATCAACATTAAATGATATATTGCAATGATGGCAGATTTTTTCATATTAATTAAAGACTGGGTAATTGCCTTAGGCGAAAAACATGAGGTTGACCCCTTATTGCTGGGCTGTCTTTATTTGGTCAGTAAAGTATGCTTCGTAATTTTTATTGGCTGGGTAATTAAAAACCTAAGGGCAAAAAGGGCTATCATGATGCCGTTGTTGCTGGCCGCTGTTAGTTTCAGCATACCTTACCTTTACCTGGTCATTGCCGGGCGCAATATCCCCGTTTGGGTATATGTATTTATTGTGCTCATGTTTATGTATGGCGGATATAACATCTGGAAAAAAGTTAAATTGATTTGAAAGCTAATATCCCGTACTAACAATTTTATATACACGAGTGGCCCCCCGCCCATGACAACGTTGATACTTTTAAAATGAATAACGCGGGGAAAACATTTCTTTATTAAAAAAAATTTTCGGATCGTCGCTTTTGTCGATTTTTCTTCGTATATTAAGTTATGGGCAAACCAATAGAAACCTTTAGTAAAAAGGAACGGGAAAAGAAAAAGTTTAAAAAGCAACTCGATAAGAAAGACAAGGCAGAAGACAGGAAGGCAAATTCAAACAAAGGAAAGAGCCTGGAAGATATGATGGCTTATATTGATGAAAACGGCAATATTACCACAACTCCGCCCGATCCGAATAAAAAGAAAACAATGAATGCCGAAGATATCCAGATCGGTATCCCCAGGCAGGAGTACCTCGCTCCTGCCGATCCGGTACGGAAAGGCATTGTTGCCTTTTACAATGAATCCAAAGGTTATGGATTTATCAAAGATTTGGCCACCCAGGAAAGCATCTTCGTACATGCCAATGGTTTAACGGAAGCCATCCAGGAGAATGACAAGGTAACCTTTGAAACCGAGCAGGGAGCTAAAGGCTTAAATGCGATTAAGGTGAAAAAGTAATAAATACCTGGTTAAAGCTATGTGCTTACCGAAAGAACGATTACTAAGTATTATCGCCTTTCCTGCAGCGGGTTATAGGCAACCAGGTATTGTAATTCATTAAGCCGAATATCTTTGAGGCTAAGGGATGCTGTGGCCGGCAACATTAGTTCGGCCTCTACCTGCGCCAGCATAGAAGCAAGTTTTTCGGCACCCGCTTTAACAGAAACGCTGGCATAGTATTGCTTTTCAATTGAGTTTTTATCAGCCTGGCTGGCCAACCTGACCTGCCATGGCTTTTCGGATTTAAAACCGTTTTCAGCTGCAATATTCCTAAGGTCGAAAAGGTATTCTTTTACTTCTTTACTGATAGCTACCTGCATTTTACTTCTTTTTGTTATTTGTTTATTAGCCCGGTGCTTTTTTTCGCCTGGTTCCGGGATATGTAAATAAAAAGCATCCGGCTTTAGGGCCGGATGCTTTTACCAATGTGATATTTGATGATTAGATTACTTTAACATTGATTGCATTAAGACCCTTACGGCCCTCTTCTACATCGTAAGATACCTGATCATTATCACGGATCTCATCAATTAAACCTGTAGCGTGAACGAAAATTTCGCTCCTGTTATCATTTTGTGAAATAAATCCAAAGCCTTTTGCGGCATTAAAAAATTTCACGGTACCTTCTTTTTGCATTATATCTTTTTTAATAAGTAGGCAAGATACAAATAAAATTCGTTATTTTATCTAAAATTTAAATTTATTAACAAAAAATTAAATTCTTAATAACTTGCGTGGGTATGCTACGCACCCGGCAAAGAGCGTGGCGTACTTGTGACTTTCACTTTCAAATTAAAAGTCACGGGTACCTGGCCCACAATAGCCAGTGCTGCAATACTCACGCCGGTTGGGAGTTTGTTTAAGTTATTGGTTTGATAGGGTTGCTACGTTCCCGGTCATTTTTACTGGCCAGCTTTTTTTTCCTGTCGTTAAGGAGGCTAACTATGGCAAATATAAATACGGCCAACATTGCCAGGATCTCTTTGGCGTCTCTTTTGACAATGCCGTCCACCATGCAAATGGGGCCAAGCACTGCCATGCAAATAAGGGTCGGTTTTCTCGGCAAAAGGATGGCCATGATAAATAATTTAAAAGGTTACCAAAATCGGGGTGTATAATAGCTTACTGTACAGCAAGGTCTGCTTCAATATTTATTTCATTATCAGCTTTTACCTTGTCCCAAACGTGCATTTTTACGTGATAGGTTTCCCCGGCTACCATAGGTCTTGCAATGGTGATATCTCCGCGCAGTTCGGTAGCGTTTGCAGGCGGATGGCCCTGATCGCCGGCAAACAGGTCGTCGGCCTTAAGCACAGGTGTTCCCTTTTTATCGGTCACCAACAGCATCATTCCCGGAAAAACCTTGTTGTCCTTAAGCTGATAATTGTTTACGCCAAGCGCAACTATAGCTATACGGGTATTTATTTGTACTTTATTGTCGGTCATACGTTTATTCGCCGGATCAATCAATAAAACGTCCTGCACAATAAAGCCATTGTAGCTGAATGATAAACCGGTGCGGAAGTCTTTTTTGGTGCCTTTACTATAGTTGCATCCGGGAAATAGTACGCAGCTTAGTATCACTATAAACGGTATCGATAAGGTTTTTTGTAGGTTTTTCATAAGCGTGTAAACATATTTGTTTTGAAACTCGCCAAACATGATCGCCACAGTTAGCAAGGCTGGCACAATTGCCTCACAAAGAAACATAGCCCATCCGAAAGCTACTTTCGCGTATGTTGCAAATACTTTCGAATTTGTTACATTTTTACCAGTAGCAACGGTTTTGCTTAAGAACTATAAGAGCATGTTTAAAACGGTTCAACATGATTCTTATAGTGGATAAATGTACCACTGCGACGATTATATTATTAAAAACCTAAACTAATGTGTATGTAGCGTCCTCAACGAGCTTGGCGTACCTGTAACTTTCACTACCAGTAGGCTGAGAAGTCACGAGTACTCTGCCCACAATATCCGTCGCTGCATACGCGCCAGTTAGGATGAGCTTTTAATACTTTCCCCACCAGTTTTATCGAATAGTTGCCTAACGCATCGGTAATTTGTATGTTTGGCAAAAGATTTTTTTCTTTATTTAAAACTTAAACTTTTTCACGCTACTCCATTCAATGAAAAATTTCCATTGCCGCTTTTTGATCTTGCTTACATTGATCTGCTCATGCAAAAAAAATCCGAAAGAAGAACCATCACCAAATATAACCTTAAACATTATTCAACAAACACAATCAGCCCTGTTTTCCGGCCGAATAGATAATTTATTACTAAGTAATGTAAAAGAAACTGGCTTTATCTGGTCCGCTAAACCAGATCCGGCAGCAGGCTTAGCCAGTGTTTTTCTTTACAAGAATGACTCCCCCGCCCTTCAGTTCGAATATAATGTACTATCAGGTCTTACCAAAGATTCTACTTATTATGTAAAGGCTTTTTACGTCGACAATGCAAACACTTATCACTACAGCCAGCAAACTCCATTCAAGTCAAACGGAACCAAACAACCAGGATTAACATATCTAACAAAAACCTATACCTGGGGCGATGAAGTGGAGCTGACAATGGATGCACTCAACAATAGCGACTTGAACAGTATCAACATCATCATCAATAAAACCACCATCATCCACCCTACCCGGATAAGTAATACTAAAATCTATTTTAACGTAACAAATGACATAACGAACGGGTTCAACCTGCTATCCGTCGCAGTACTCGGCCAGGAAAGTAACATGATCGGCCTATCATTAACCCCTCCTGTAATTACGCCGACAGACGACGTCAATTTGATAGTTGGCAAAACGCTCACCATAAACGGCCAGTTTTTCAACCCGGTCCTTTCTAAAAACATGGTGTCCATTGGAGCAAGCAAGCTAAACGTGGTATCGGCAACGGCAAACAAACTCGTAGTGGAATATAACAGCGCAACAATCTCACAGTCAGGGACTCTATCAGTTCAAACTGGCGTTAACCTGGCTGCTTATTCAACCGCCGATTATTTTATCTATAAATATCTGAGACCAAAAAAATCATTCCCCGGAGAGGCAAGGGAAAACTCGGTAGCAGTAACATTGAATGGTAATATTTACACAGGGCTTGGTAAAAGCAGGGCCACTAATCAATCATTAAAAGATTGGTGGAAGTACGATCCGGCTGCAGATGTTTGGACAAGAGTTGCCGACTGTCCGCAACGTGCACTTGCTGTACGCGTATTTTCCATAAAGAACAAAGCCTATATCGGCCTTGGGCTTTTTGATGATTATCCCTCTAATGCGTTTTATGCCTACAATCCCGCCAGTGACACCTGGACTATGATCAATTCGTTTCCGGGAACACAAACCCTTTACGGAGCTTACTTTAATTCCGCTCAATACGGTTATATCGTAGGTGGCGAACAGAGAACACCCTCTGCCTTTATTCAGGTCAATGACGTGTGGAGGTTTGATCCCGCAAACAACAGCTGGAAAAAACTCAGCCCATTTCCCGGCCAGGCGCGCGAAATGGCCAGCGGCTTTACGATAAACAATAAAGCATACATAGTCGGCGGAGTTGTTCAGGCACCATTCGCAACTTCAAAAGAAGCATGGTCCTTTGACATGACCACCGAAACATGGAAACAGATCGCGAGCATACCATACGAAGCCGGAAGTAACGGACAGTTCCTGTTCGGTTTGAACAACAAAGGCTATGTTGGCGGCGGCAATACCAATGATACCGACGGCGTCAGCTCATTCGTTTATGAATATGACCCTGCTACCGATACCTGGACGAAAAAGGAACAAATATTAAATGCAATAAGGTATGGGACAGCTTATACAACTATAGCCAATACCGGATACGTTATCTGCGGTTGGTCGAACACTTATCCATATAGCGAAGGTTCGCAATCTTTCTTTGAATTTATCCCATAAGTAAAACATGGGATAATTAATGCTTAATTTTGGCAGCAAACGGCTATTGATGATCATGCAGCCTGATGAGGAGTATCTTGGGCGAATTAGGGATCTGTTTTTAAGTATTTCCTCTAAACACCAAGACTGGCCCCATTGCTGGTGCACGCGTGTCGCGTGTACCTTGTTCGTTTGGTTTTGAAATGATATTTAACGAACTTGTAACTTCCCCCAACTGGCGCGAGTATGCAGCGTTGGCCAAAAAGCGTGGAGTACTCGTAACTTTTTACTCGCGTCTCGTCGTTTGACCTTCTCTAATTAAACAACAAACAAAGCTGAGCAAAGCAGCACAGGCTTCGTTAAACGCTAACAAAGCCCGTACTTTTTAATGAAACCAGCAAACGGGCGGAACACTGATTGCCGTACAGGTCACCCATTACCGCACCATAGGAAGATATTTCTCCCTGTTTTCAATAATCACCCAGATAAGCACCGCCCAAAGCACGAGCACCATGGGCAATCCCGAAGATAAAGAGATAACGGTTAACAAAATGCCAACCATAACCGGGAAAATGATCACCGCACCTAAAGCCCTGGAACGGGGAATAATCACCAGGATGCCCCCGATGATCTCGGCTGTACCTACAAGTGGCATCAGCCATTTGATCTGCATAATAGCGCCGAACATGGCCATGGCGGTTTTCGGCATGTCTTTAGGTACGGGCATGTAATTCAAAAACTTGTTCAGGCCGGCATTGATAAACATCAGCCCGAATAACAGGCATACAATGAACAGGATTGTCTTTTTCATCATTTATGTGGTTTAATTGTTTTTAAGTTAATAACAGCAGTCTTACACCTTCACCTTTTTCCAGTTCCCTTTTTTGAAATAATACCAGGAAACCAGGGCTAAAAGCGCTTCGGCGGCCGGCACCGCGGTAATTGCACCTGCCGAATGCATACCAAAGCCTTTGGCGAGTAAATAAGCTAAAGGCACCTGGAAAAGCCAGAAGCAACCGAAATTGATCCAGGTAGGCGTTTTGGTATCGCCGGCCCCGTTTAAGGCCTGGCTCATAACCATGGCTATGGCATAAAATATAAATCCCGAACCGATGATCCTGAGCGCCGTACTCCCGAAATTCAAAATAATAGGTTCGGTTGTAAATATGCTTATGATGGGGCGGGCGAAAAACAGGAACAGCAGCATAACGAAACTCATCAATATGGCATTATAGCGCGCTGTAAGCAACACGCTTTGAGCAGCTCTGTCAACACGGCCTGCACCTAAATTTTGCCCAACTAAGGTTGCGGCAGCATTACTTAATCCCCAGCAGGGTAAAATAAAGAAAACGAAATTCCGGAAAGCGATCTGGTAGCCGGCCGAGGCTGCTGTGCCACCGGTTTCCGCAACCAACCTTGTCAGGATGATCCAGCTGCCACTTGCAATGATAAATTGAAAAGTTGCAGGCCAGGCAACAGTGATGATAGTCTTTACAATCGCAGGATCCCAATTAAAGTGAGCCCAACGAAACTTCAGAATGCCGCTGCCTTTAAACAGGTGGTATACCTGGAAAGTCACCCCGCAACTCCGTCCAATTACGGTGGCCATGGCAGCACCTTTTAATCCGAAAAAGTGAATAAAAACCGGACAAAGAATAATGTTGATGGCGCTTGCGATCCAAAGGCTTTTCATCGCCATGGCAGCATCACCCGCACCGCGAAAAATTCCGTTGATCAGAAACAACAGGATAATAACCAGGCTGCTGCCCAGCATGATCCGGGTAAAAATAGCGCCGTCCCTAACCACTTCTTCGCTTGCACCCATCAACTTTAAGATCTCAGGTGCACATAAAACTCCGGCCAGGCTAACCAAAATAGTGGTGATCAGACAGATTACCAGCGACTGGGCGCCGGCATGGGCCGCAGCTTCAGGTTTCTTTTCGCCGATCCTTCGCGCTACTATTGCTGTTGCAGCGGTGCTTAAACCGATGGCGATGGAATAGACAATAGTAATCACCGACTCTGTTAAACCTACCGTGGCTATAGCATTTTGCCCAAGTTTACCTACAAAGAACATATCCACGACCGCAAAAACGCTTTCCAGGCTTAATTCCAGGATCATTGGAATAGCCAATAAAAAGATGGCTTTCGGAATACTGCCTTGCGTATAATCCTGTTGCTCGCCATTAAGGGAAAGCTTAATGGCGTTCCAGAGTTTCGAACTTGTGATCTGTATTGTACTCATCGTTATTTACTTATTTAAAAATTTTGTACGGTTGCCTGTTTACTTTGTTGTTTTTAGTAACACGATCCTAATTGATCATAAACTAAATCAACGATACAAAGATGTGATGCATGCAGGTAATTCGCAGCGTGCAAAAGCGACAATCCCGGGGGTAATTCGCGACAAAATTATTTCGGCAGCATGTCTTAGTGCACAACATCCAAACTGATGCGGATAAAGGGCGTGAGTATGCAGCGCCTACTAAGGGCGTGGCGTACTCGTGACTTTCACAACTGTATCGTCCTAAAAAAGTTTACAAATATTTCTTATAAACGGGCTTACCATCAAAACTTCCACCTTCAGCATATATTTCCTATCTTCATGTCAAATACTCATTTAAACCACATGACTAAACCTGTCTTTGCCCGACTGATAATCCCAGTCCTGCTGCTGTTTTTTGGGGTTTTACTACTGTTTTCAGGCTGCAAAAAGGATGCGGCCAAAAAGCAGGCTGGCCCTGCCTGCTATGATTATATGACGATAGACTCGAACATGAGCTTCCCTGAGGCGGCTTATGCCAATTATTACTATTACAACAGCCTGCACCAGTTGATAAGACATGTGGTTACCAGCGGAGGCGCCGTTGCCTGGAGCGATACTTTTGCCTACGATCATGGGCATGTGGTGAAGTCGTGGATGTCGCTGGGCAGCAACAGTTTCGCTAATTATTACACCCGTAACGAGTATGACTATAACGATACGCTGATGAACGCCAGCCGGTATTACCTGGGTAATAAACTTATAGTACACAGCGCATACACTTACGACACCAAAGGGCGGCTGGCCAGCTACGCTCAATATTCGGACAATACCTCCCTGCAAACCGATGGCAACTATATTGATAATTTGGTGTACGACGACAACGACAATTTAACCGAACTTACCGACCAGTACGGTAACGTAAAAGCGCGCTACGGTAATTACGACGACAAGCCCAACGTAAACTACAGGATGCCCTACGACTGGGCCTATGATATATTCAGTTATTTCAATCCTTTCTCTAAGCATAACGTCGGCGTTCAGCATTTCTACATCTATAATGCCTATAGCGGTAAAACGGATACCAGCAACCATACTTTTACCTACACTTACGCCAATGGCAAGGTTGCGACAGAAATTATCGACGGAAGCGTTTTAATGAAGCTGAGTTCGTTGTGTAAATAAGATTTGTCATGTGTTGGGTATTATAGTCGTACTATAAAGCAGCGCCGACAAAGAGCGTGGCGTACTCGTGGCTTTCACGTACCCGACATAATAGATTCAGGAACGGCCAACGAAACTATCCGGCCATAAGCAGCCATCCTCACCAACTCAGACAGCGAAGTAAAAAAGTGATTTTCCCCTATATTTTCGCATCTTAAATTGCAAACATCAGCCTCAGCCTGATTATCTTACGGGATTATTAGGATTGACTGAATGACCCGAACGCTTTTACTCTTTTTACTGGCCCTGTTACCCATGGGCGGCTTTGCACAGCAGTTTACGCTGATAGTTATTAAAGAAAATGCCCAACCCGCCGATGGTGCCACCGTTAAACTGATCCATGCTAACCGGAAGGTCAGCGTGATCATAAGTAATGCCAGCGGCCAGGCCCGGTTTGATAATATCCCGCAGGGAACATTTAGCTTTTCAGTAACTTATACCGGTTATCGGCCTCAAACCACGCGCAGCTACACTATTTCAGGGAATATAAAGCAGGATACCGTCCGTATGCAACCCGTCAGCACGGTACTGAACGAGGTGAACATCACTGCCAAAACACCGCCGGTGGAGGTAAAGCAGGGGAAAGTGATCGTCAACGTAGAAGCCTCGGTAACTAACGTAGGCGCTACGGTATTGGAGGTGCTGGAGAAATCGCCGGGTGTGATGGTTGACCGTAATGGCGGCATCTCTTTACAAGGCAAGCCAGGGGTGCTGGTGATGATAGATGGTAAGCCTACCTATCTCTCCGGCGCCGATCTCAACAACCTGCTCAGCAGCATGAGCTCCACCCAGGTTTCGCAGATTGAGCTAATTGCCAATCCCACCGCACGGTATGATGCCAATGGAAATGCGGGGATCATCAATATTAAAACCAAAAAGAACCGGCAAAAGGGCTTTAACGGATCGGTTTCGGCCACGGTGGCGCAGGGTGTTTACTTCAAAACCAATAATACCCTGGCGCTCAATTATCGCGCAGGGCGCATCAGCACTTTCTTCAATTACAATATCAGCGATCAGAAATATCTTACCAACCTGTACGCGCTGCGCAAATACACCAACGCGGGCGGGGCAACCACTTCAACACTGGAGCAGCCCTCACACTTCACCGGCACACTGCTGAATAATACTGCCAAAGCAGGGCTGGATTATGACGTTTCGCCCCAAACTACGCTTGGCATTGTGCTTGGCGGAACCATGATCCACCGCAAGGGTAACAACACGGCTTCGGCGCGCTGGCTTAACTCAACCGGCGCGGCAGATTCAGTTATCGCTACCGATAATGCCAACAACAGCCGGTTTAAAAACGGGCAGGTAAGCCTGAGCCTTCGCCATACCATCAGCAAAACCCAGGATATCAGCGCCGATGCCGACTGGCTGCACTACAACATTGCCAGCGACCAGAATTTTAACAACCGCCTGCAAACCACCGGCGGCTACAACGAATTAACGCGCGCCAGCATCCCCACGGGCATCACCATATTCTCGGGCAAGGCCGACTACACGCTCAAAACAAAAAACGATGCCCAATGGCAACTGGGCTGGAAGTCGGTACACAGCAGTACCGATAATGCCGCTGCTTATCAAAACTTCAGCTCAGACCAATGGACCGACGACCTGACCCGCAGTAACCATTTCCTTTATAGTGAAAACATCCATGCGGCCTACGCACTGTTGGAGCGCAAGTACAAGGCTATCAGCTACCAGGCAGGCCTGCGTTATGAGCATACCGATTATCATGCACATCAACTGGGCAACGTGCTGCAAAAGGACTCGGCTTTCTCGCGCAACTATGGCAGCTTTTTCCCCAGTGGTTATTTCAGTTACCAGGCTGATACCGCCAACAACTTCACGCTAACGGTAAGCCGCCGTATTGATCGCCCGGCTTATCAAACGCTCAACCCCTTCTATTTCATCATCAACAAGTACACCTATCAAACCGGCAACCCGTACATCCTGCCGCAATACAGCTGGAACCTGGAGCTGAGCCATCAATACAAAAACCTGCTTACTACTACAGTGTCATACAGTAACATCAACAACTACTTTTCGCAGATATTTTTGAGTGACCCTGCACAAGCGGGCATTCTGTTGTATACACAGGGTAATGTGGGTCGCACGTACATCATTGGCGTATCCGAAGCCATCACAGCATCACCTACCAACTGGTGGACGCTCACAGCACAGGCGCTGTACAATTATAAAAAGCTGAGTGGCTTTAACGGCAATCATTACACATCGGATATTAACCAGCTTAACCTCAATGCCAGCAACCAGTTCACCATTGGCAAGCGTTTTACCGGAGAGCTATCAGGCTTTTACACTACCCGTGCCCGAAACGATGTGCAGGAACGGCTGTACCCTACCGGGCAAATGTCGGCCGGCCTGGGCATGTCGGTATTTAAAAAGAAGGCTAACCTGAAGTTGAGTATGCGCGATGTATTTTACACCAGCGCTATGGAAGGCTTAACGCAGTTCCCTAACGCCACCGAATATTTTAAGATTAAGCGCGATAGCCGCGTAGTGGTGCTTGCGTTCACTTATCGCTTCGGCAAAACCTACAAAACGGTTAAGCGCGATAATGGTGCCGCTGATGAAATGCAGCGGGTAGGAAATGGATAAGGAATAAGACTATCGCAGGCCACCCTGTTCTTCATAAATATCCTTAAACCATCATTGGCGCGTTGCGCATGGAGTATTTTGTTGCCTCCGGCTTAAGCCCTGAATACCGTAAAAAAAAATCGGAGATGTATCGTTAACCGGATTTTTCACGTAATTATATCAGAATCTATTACCTAAATTAAAAGTCATGAAAAAATTCCTTATCATCTCCCTCTTACTATTTATCATCAATGTGGGTTGCAAAAAAGAAAATGTCGGCGGCGGCGGCCTTTGTGCCTGTTCACCGGCAAGGGGGCCGGAATTGAACTTAGTCATCAAAAATAACGCAGGTGATGACCTTTTAAATGATAAGACCACAGGAGCGTATATAAAAACCCAGATCGCCGTGTACCGGAAGGATGGAAATAGCAAGATCATTCCTATGGATTTCGCGATCCGGCCTGCGTTTTCTTATGGCGATCAAAAATTCGGCTTCAACTCTTTATACCTTGGCAACCTGAACTTTTTGCAAAAAACACCGGCTGAGGTTGTTTACCTTAAACTGGGCGAAAAAGAAGCTCAGGAACTTCACATCCAACTCAATCAAGGTAAATATGCGGTAGAAAAATTACTGATCGGTCAGAAAGAAGCCGTGAAAGACTCCGGCGCTGTAGCAAACTACGCTGATATTTTCTATTTAACTGATTAACTATTTGACATCCCATAGCACAAGCCGCTTTATAAGTCAGTCCATGAATTTGCATGCGGGAGACGCATGTGATGCGTCTCTACATTTTAAAACAATTAGATTTAAGCGGCCTTTAAAGAAATGTAACCCGCTGGCCTGATTCAGCCCATGCATCAATTCCTCCCAATAAGGGACGGATGCGTTTTAAGCCAACTTTACGTAATTTCTCTGCATATCTTGCGGCAGTTATTTCATTCGGGCACGAGCAGTAAATAACAATCTCTTTATGTTCTGCGTACCGGTCGGCAATATCATTCAAACTGCTTTCATCGATGGGGACTGAGCCCGGTATAAACCCATTTTTTGTGCGCTGATCTATCGGACGTGCATCAAGGATCACAGGACTCGATTCCCCATCCAACAATTCAATCAAATCATTCACAGTTAGCCTATCCGTTTCAAACTGTTTGATAAGGGTATAACGCCGAAGCCATTTGAACAAAAGGTATAAGCCGAATAAAACGACGACAAATAAACCTCCCAGCTTACCATAATGACTTAATGCAGAGATCAAACCGTCAACTTCATGCCGAAAAACTGCACCCAGCGTTACTGCCGCACCAATATAAATAAGTGCTGCGATGGATGAAAAGAAAACAAATAATGTTACCTGCATTGCATAAACTCCCGCAACAACGGGTGCAAGTGTCGACAGGCCCGGAACAAATTTCAAAATAGTTAACGCAGGGGCGCCGTAGCGTTCAAAAATATCGCCGGTGCTGCGAACACAGGTATCCGGTGAAATAGAAATTTTACATAATTTCCCAAGGATACCCGTTCCGTATCTCTTCCCTGCAAAATATAATATGACGTCACCTGTTAAGGTACCCAGCGTTCCTGTTAAAATTAGTATGATGATATTCGCTTCGGTTGGAGGCGTAACGGCTGTAGTTACGATCAGCACTGCAAACGCAGGTAATGGTAACCCTACGCTCTGTAAAAGAGTGATAAGAAATACCAGCCAGAGCCCATAGGTTTGTATTAAGTCAACTAATGCATTCATACTTCAATTGCAGCTAAGATATGATACTTAATTTGATTGATCGGTCCGATTTTGCTGATTAACCATTATTTGACATCAAAAGTACGAACAGTAGCGTTAAGCAAATATTAAACAACTTGTGTTAATGGGACTATATTAGAACAGATCCTTTTAGATATTTGCCTGGAAACTGACTTGTAGTGCATAACCGGGAATTACATTGCATGTAGATCACAAGGCACAGCCTTGCGGCGGCGAAAAACGCTTGCGGTGGCGAGGGAAATTAATCATTAACTTTAACCTCACTTATCATGTTCTTAAAAAAGTCAAAAATTTTGTTATCGAGATAGAAAAAATCTATGAACCAAATTCCATCTCTGCATGAAAGGATAAAAGTCTCCTCATCGGTAATTTTTAACCAAACAATATTGACATCTTCTTCGTCAAAAAAAAATTCAAAATCATTATCCAAATCCATCCTCCCATCCCTAAATAAATGATATTTGATAAACCAATAATCTGCTTGGAAACCTATTGAAAATTTATCATACGGCTCTACTTCTAAATCTTCAAAAACGACTAATTTATTTGCCAGTGCTCTCAGCCTTTTAAAAACATTCAAACTACTAATACTTTGATTTACAATATAATTATATTTAGGCTCCTGGGCTTCTTTTTCCATTTTTATAGTACGTGTGTTTATATGAATTTGATTTATTGGGTTTATTATGAGTTATACAGATTTTTTTCTCCCTTTGTTGTCAAACGTTGTTCTCTGCGCATAGTGCCGGGATTCATCTCGTCTTAACTGTGTATGATGAGTTCCTCGTGCTTCTTCGTCAATTTTAGTATTACCAGCTTTCGTTTTGGTTGTTTTGAGCGTTTCGCCTTTCTCATTAACCTGCATATAAACTTCTTTTTCGATCTTAGTAGCAACTTTCTCTTCACCGACTACTGCCTCTTCAATAACTTTTACATCCTTGGCGATTTTTTCTTCTTCAGCCAATTTTCCAAGCCCCGGTATTATACCGGCGAAACTCACGGCAGCACCGTGTTGATTTTATTCGGTATTTGCATATTCAATACTTAGCAAACAGACCACAAGGCACAGCCTTGCGGCAATGAAAAACGCTTGCGGTAACGGGGGCCTTGTTGCTTAAGATAATACTCTAATGTTTTTTAACATTCATTTGATATCCCTGTATGGGATCAGGCGTATAGACCTCAACATAAATAGGTAGTCCTGAACAGATATTTAACGTACCTTGTAATGATGGGTCCATTAGCATTGGTTCAATTTGTTTTTTAGAAGCGACGAACTTTATCTTCTGACAATGCAAACCAACCTTTGAAAACAAAGAGTTATTACGCAGGTCACCGCTACATAAGAATACAGCATTTTTCATTTTTAACATTGCTGTATAACTCGTGTCTTTTGTTCCATGCCATTGATCTATAAAGATTTCTAAGTACCAATATTTCTTACGGTTGCTAATATGCAATCCATAGAACGATACCCCTTGCTTGTAGTACTTACTATTAGACTTAACAATAGCTTGAAGTAAATTCCCTAAACAATTCTGTACTGATACTTCAGAAACGTTTTTATAGACAGCTATGCTATCAGTATTTAGCATATGTCGTCTTCCAATTTGTTGACCATATAAGCTCGTATTTAGAATAAGTGCAATAACTGACATTAATATAATGACTCCTGATTTCATGTATGTCTAAGTTAGTTATTCCTTGGAGTTATTTTAATCTCATCTAAACTTACCGGCTCATTATGCCCAACAGGCTAAGGATAAAGAGCATAGCCAAAATGAAAACACCAAACCCCGCTGAATCCGTTTGCAAGATCCCTGCAGGTTATAAGTTCTTAAAGTAAAGCAACGCGGGGATATTTTAATTATCTTTACTATACAATCTGTCTCATAACCAATAATAATACATTTTCACTCAACTCATTCTACAGTCATGAAAATCAAAAAAAAGCTTCTTTTGGGATTCGGCCTTTTGTTTATCGTTGTGCTGATTTTTGGTGCTACCTCTGTTTACTATATTGAAGTAATATCCGAAACTTCAAATGTTACCCTGAAAAACAATTATAAAACATTAACATTTACCCGCGAAATGCGCTCTGTTTTAGATGAAAATGATTTACCATTACCGTCCGGCGCGTCGGGCGTATTTAATCAGGCACTTCAGAAACAGGAAAATAATATTACAGAGCCGGGTGAAAAAGCGGCAACTTCCAGTTTGCGACAGGCCTTTACTTTGCTCATTGAGCCCTCATCAGGTTTAAATCAAAAGCAACAGGCAGAACGAACTGCACGCCTGCAGTTGAAAAAGATCGAGGAGCTAAACATGCGTGCAATTGAGTTTAAAAATGGATATACTCATTTAACAGTAAACAAAGCAACCTTATATCTTGGGACCATGGTATTTATTACCTTTTTTATCCTTTTTATATTAATTGTTAATTTCCCCGGATTTATACTGAACCCGCTTCGCGAACTGGCAGACGGTCTTGATCAGGTTAGTAAAAGAAATTATGGCACCCGGCTTAAATTTAGTGCAAGTGATGAGTTTACCCAATTGGCCGAGGCATTTAATACAATGGCTGAGAACCTTGGCGATCAGGAAAACGCCGATCTTACTAAAATAATCGCAGCAGAATTGCGGATAAAAATATTGATTGAGGAAATACAGAACGCAGTGTTAGGAATCAATGAAAAACAGGAAATCCTGTTTATTAATCATGAAGCTAAGAGAATCCTAAACCTTGGCGAAAAGTCGCTTATCGGTCAATCTGTTTTGGAGTTAAGCAAAAACAACCCTTTGCTAAAAACAATCCTGGAGAATGATGATGTTGAAGACCCTTTAAAAATCAACCAGCATAGCAATGGATCATATTTTCAACAAAAGAGCCTCGAAGTTGTAGTGCCCAATTTAAAAACAGATCTTGACTCATTACAAGTTGCGGGCTATTCTGCCGGAAAGATTCACTTTTTAAAAAAAGTAAACAGCTAAGCCAAATCAGTAGTATATCATTCCTTGTTGGTTTTCCATAATGGTTTCTTTGCAATTCCTGATTTGTCCGGAATCAGCAAAAATCTGTTTACAGGTGCCCATCGCCATAATTAAGCAACAAGCATTACCAGTATTTAAACAATTGCTTAAATACTGGTAATAAATATTATACTTACATTTTCATGCCGGCCATATTATCGCTTCCATTTTTAAAAACAGCCTCGCTATTTAGCAAATAAGCCCCCTTAGTTACCACAATATCCCCGGCATTTAAGCCCGAAAGAACAGACGTATAACTTTGATTACCATTGCCCGGTTTGATCATCCTGGCAGAAAAACTACCGTCCGGGTTTTTAACCCACACCTGGCTACCTTTTCCATCGGTTAAAATAGCTGAAACAGGTACCGCTAAAGTATGGTTGTTACCACCGGCAATTGCAATGTAGGCCAGCATCCCCGGGCGGATCAATCCTTGCGGGTTGGGTATACTGATCCTGATCAAATTGATTTTTGAGGCATTGGACAATTCCGGGTTGATAAATTCAACCTTGCCATTAATGACCTGTCCGCCCAAATCCGGAAAGGAAACGCTTACCCGGTCATTTTCTTTATAGCTGTTTGTTTCACTGGCATACAATTGCGCTTCTACCCATAAACTGTTTAAGGCTTGTGTTTTTAATACAGGCATACCTTCGCTAACGTAATCACCTTCATGTACCAGTATTTCGCTAACTGTTCCACCAACTTTACTCAATATGGTTGTTGTTGCAGACACTTTGCCGGAAGCCGCTATACTCCTGATCTGTGCAGGCGAAAGGCCCCAAAGTTGTAGTTTATTTTCGGCAGCACTGATGAGCTGCTGATAATCCACATCGGGGTTATGCAGCACTTTTTGCTGCTGTTTGGCCAGCAAATATTCCTTTTCGGCTTCCTGCAGATCTTCGCTGTAGATCGAATAAACCGGCTGGCCGACCGATATTTTCTCGCCGGTTGTTCTGACAAACAATTGCTGTATCCTGCCTGCCAGTCTTGCACTCAACTCTTCCGATTTATTATCGTCGGTGGTAACTGTTCCGGTCAATGTTTTTTCATTGCCGGTATTTTCTTCCCTTACCGTATCGGTTTGTATACCTGCCAGTTGAATCTGTGTGGCTGTCAGCCTGATCTTACTCGCAACCATATCCATATCATTACCGGTCATTTCTACTTTGATCAGTTTCATACCGCAGATCGGGCAATTGCCCGGATGGTCTTCGTGGATCTGCGGATGCATAGAACAGGTATAATAAGCTTTATTCATTGCCTTAGCAGCAGTACCGGTAGTTTTCGGTTTTTGGGTGCAGGCTGTAAAAAGTATGGCGATCAGCACAACAAAAGCTAAGAAACCGGCTGCGTTTAATCTTAAAAAATATTTCTTATTCATGGCCTTGCGTTTTAATAAAACTTTCGCTGTCTGTTAAATATTGTGCGTTGGATGCCAGGCTATCCGTTACAGATAAACCTTTTGTAATTTGTATTTCGTTGCGGTTTGTAGCCCCTGTGCTTACCTGGTGAGCCTCGTATGATGCACCGTTTTTTAGCCATACAATTCGGGTTCGTCCCAAATCAACCAGTGCAGATCGAGGGATCCATAAACCATTTGTACTGCCACTTTGTATGGTAGCCTTGATGATACTGTTCACTTTCAGCCCGTGATCCATATTATCGATATAAACCCGGATGCTGGTTGTTTTATCACCTTCCTGTAAAGTTGGCTCTATAAAATTAACCTTGCCCGTGATGGTCTTACCCGGTAGGTCCGGCAACGTGATCGTAACAGCCTGATTTAATTTCAATCCGGCTAAATCAGAGCGATCAATTTTTATAATTGCCCAAAGTTTGTGTGGATCTACTACGTTAAACAAAGTTTGTCCTTTTTCAACATACATACCCTCTTTTACAGATAGCGGCAGGTTACTTGCAAAACCGGAAGGCGCTTGTACCGGTGCTGCGCCTGCCATCTGGCTATGGGGCGTATCATGCACGTGCCCCTCGTAAGCGCTATAGACCGGCAAACTGTAAAAAGCCTTCCCGGTTTTAATTACCTGGTTAACCTGTTCAGAGGTCATGCCCAGTAATAACAATTTCTGTCTTGCGGCATTGATTAACCCAGCCTCTTGTGCCGAGTTTTTTGCCAGGTAGATCAAATCTTGCTGGGCAGTAACCATATCCGGGCTATAGATATCAAAGATGCGCTGCCCCCTATGAATTTCCTGGAAAGCATATTTGATGTACAACTTTTCAATGCGGCCCGAAAAACGGGAAGCAATATTATTAAAAGTCCGCGTATCAAAATCAAGGTAACCCTGGGCCTGGATAGTTGTTGGTATTTCCTTTTGCTCAGGCACAATAGCATTAACAGTTGACAGTACCGAAGAATTAACCGGTTGCAAAACGGTATTTAAGCTGATACCGGAGCCTTCACTGGCCTGGCCTGATTTTTTCACAAGCGCCATGCCACAAACCGGACAGCTGCCCGGATGATCTTCCAGGATCTGAGGGTGCATTGGGCAGGTATATTTTACATCAGTTTTAACCTGTGCCTTAGCCGGCTCCTTTTTCTGATCAGAACAGGCAACGAAAAACAACATGCCTGATATCAGGCCAATCGTTATGATTTTAATACTTTTCATTTGTTCTGGTTGTTTGGTGATAATGCTGTGATTTCATTTTCCCGCTCATAGGCAACCTGTAAGGTTAAAAGCTCCTGCAAACGATCTAAGGCATTCATTCTGGATGTTTGCAGGTCCTTAATAACAATTAACACAGATGGCAAATCGCCGGTATTCTGATCATAGGCCAGTAATGCCGTTTTATAACCATTCTGCAGGGCCGGAATAATATGCTGCTGATAATTGCTCATCTGCTTTTTCTTACTCAGCATATCTGTTCTTATTCCGGCCAGTTGCCCTTCGGCCTGGTTCAGCACATCCATTTTTCTCTGCTGTAACTCCTGTACTTCATAGCGGATGCCTTTCAGGTTAGCCTTATATTCTTTAGAGGCCCAGGGAACGATAGGGATCGTGACAGATGCCATTAAGATATATTGGTTAGCATAACCGCCATAGCTGAGCATATGTGCGGTCTGAATTCCGAAGTCGGGCTTGCGCTTGCTGTATTCAACCTTGGCATTTAATTGCTGCAACTCAATATTCCGGTTAAGGCTTTTGATGTCGCTCCGGGTATTGGCCAGTGCCGCGGTATCGGTCAGCGCCGTTTCATAATTAGTTAACACAATGGTGGTATCCACGGTAAAAGCGGTTTGCTTATCCCGGTTCATCAGCGTATTGAGCATGATATTCCGCTGGCTGATCTCGCTGTTTAATTGATCACGGGTATTGTCCAGCTCGTACAGATCTGCTTTGGCTTTGTAAATATTACTCAGTTTTTCCTTGCCATAGGTCAACCGGATATTGGCATCTTTGAGCATATACTCCAGCAGGCTTTGCGTATGCTGTAATAGCGCCAGTTTTTTTTCCAGCACTACCCGTTCATAATAATATTGCTTTGCCTGTGCAATCAGTTGATTCTTAAGATAGTTCTTATCCTCGGCTGTTACTTTGGAGATCCCCTTCATGTAATCTTCTTTGGCCTTCAGCTTTGCCGGATTGGTAAACATTTGTTCGGCCTGGATCATGAATGAACCACCATTGGGGCTAAATTGATAAGGTACCTGGTATTGGCCCGCGCTGATCTTCGGCGCATCCAGGCTTTTTGCCCCTGTTGCGTAGGCATCCTGCGCACTAACTTTTGCATCATAAGCCTGCAATGCCGGGTTGCCGGCTACACGGGCTATAACGCTATCCAATGGCAGGCGCTGTGCCTGCGCTTTTTGAGATAGGTATGCAAAACAGGTGATCAGCATAGCTATAATATGATATTTCGTTTTCATGTTTTTACTCCTTTACTTCTAATACTTCCAGCTTGCCATATTTTTTTAATTCGTACTCCTTTACCATCAAAAAGATGAGCGGGGTAACCAGTAAAATATGTGTGGAAGAAGTTAAAACCCCGCCTATCATCGGCAATACGATGGGCAGCATTACGTCACTGCCTGTCCCGGTTGCCCAAAGCACCGGCACCAGGCCAAACAGGGCGACACAAACCGTCATGAGCTTTGGCCGTAAGCGTTTCACCGCGCCATTCATCACATAAATCCGCAGATCTTCTTTCGTAATGTTTTCTTTGGAATTGCCTTTTAAGGCGATCAGCTGCTGCATGGCATCATTGAGGTAAATAACCATTACAATACCGGTTTCTACCGCAATCCCAAACAGGGCGATAAAGCCAACCGCTACAGCAACCGATAAATGCACGCCAAAAAAATACACCATATAAGCGCCGCCAATCAAGGCAAAAGGAATAGAGATCAGGCTGAAAAATGCTTCGCGGATGGAATGAAAGGCAAAATACAAACAGGCAAAAATAATGAGCAGTACAATAGGTAATACCAGTTTTAAGGTATGTTCAGCACGGATCAGGTTTTCATACTGCCCGCTCCATTCAATAAAATAGCCTTTGGGTAATGATTTAACCATGGTGTTCAATCTCTCCTGTGCTTCCTTAACTGTACTGCCCAAATCCCGGTCACGTACATTGAACAACACTGTTCCCCTTAACAAGGCATTTTCTGATTGTACCATAGCCGGGCCATCACTAATTTTTATATCAGCAACGGATGATAAAGGGATCGGGCCATTGTTAGGGGTTTGTACCAGCGTTCTTTTGATTGCGTCAAGATTATTGCGGTAATCCTGTGCCAACCGTGCGTTCACACTGAACCGCTGCCGGCCTTCTACCGTAGTGGTCAGGTTCATACCGCCCAGTGCGCTTTCCACCACTTCGTTCACATCATCTACGCTCAGGCCGTATCTGCCTATAGCTTCTTTATTAACCTGGATATCCAGGTATTTGCCGCCGGTAATCGGGTCAACGTATAAATCCTTTACCCCGTTAATGCCTTGTAACGCCTGTTTCATCTGGCCGGATAAGGAATAGATCGTATCCAGGTTCTGTCCGTATACTTTCAAACCTACATCGGTACGGATGCCTGTGGAAAGCATATTGATACGGTTGATGATGGGTTGGGTCCAGCCGTTCACCACGCCGGGTATTTGTAGTTTCGCATTCAGTTCATTGATAATATCTTCCTTTTTGATCCCCTTGCGCCATTCGCTTTTTGGTTTTAACAGGATAATGGTTTCTGTCATACTGATCGGCGAATTATCGGTAGCGGTATTGGCGCGACCAGCTTTACCCAAAACATTTTTTACTTCGGGAACACTTTTGATGATCTTATCCTGTACCTGTAAAAGCTGCTTGGCTTGCGCATTGGATACATCCGGCTGGGTAACCGGCATAAACAGGATTGTCCCTTCATCTAAAGGCGGCATAAATTCACTGCCCAAACTTAACAGCAAGGGTATACTGATCAATAAAGCAATTAGGTTGATCCCGATAGTTGTTTTACGCCAGGTAACGCACCAGTTAAGGATTGGCCGGTATAATTTTTCCAATGTATTGGTTAATGGGTTTCGGTCGTCTGTTCGCAATTTCCCTTTCAGGAAAAAAGAGATCAGCACCGGTGCCAGTGTTACCGCCAGGATAGCATCTATAGCCAGTATAAATGTCTTTGTCCAGGCCAGCGGGCCAAACAATTTACCTTCCTGCCCCTCCAGCAAAAACACCGGGAGGAATGAAGCCACGATAATGAGTGTGGAAAAGAACACCCCACGGCCCACCTGCTTGCAGGAGGCTTCTATAATTTTTATTCGTTCTGCTGTGGTCATGATCTTTCTTTTTGTTGTTCGACGGATAGGTTCCGGTGCGAGTTTTCTACCATGACAATGCCATTATCTACGATTACCCCGATAGCCAGTGCAATACCTGTAAGTGACATGATGTTAGAGCTGATACCAAAGGCATTAAGCAGGATAAAGCTGGCTGCTATGGTGATCGGGATCTGTATGATAATGCTTAAGGCGCTGCGCCAGCTGAAGAGGAACAGGATCACAATAATGGATACCGTGATCATTTCTTCGATCAATGTATGTTTTACAGAACCTACCGCGCTTTCGATGAGTTCACTCCGGTCATAAGCGATCTTGAATTTTACGCCTTGCGGCAAACCTTTTTGAATGTCGGCCATTTTGTCTTTCACCGCATGGATCACCTTATCAGCATTCTCACCGTAGCGCATCACCACGATACCACCAACGGCTTCGCCATTGCCATTCTGATCAAAAATACCAAGTCGCTCATCGCCGCCCATTTGTACGGTAGCTATATCTTTAATCTTTACCGGTATGGTATTGATCACACCGACCGGAATGTTTTCTACATCCGATAAGGTCTTGATATAACCCAGGCCTCTAACGATATAGCCGGTTCCGTTCATTTCAAATTTGCGGCCGCCTACATCATTATTATTGCTTTTTACTGCTTTTAAAACCTGCGACAAGGGGATATTATAGTAATTAAGCTTATGCGGATCAATATTAACCTGGTATTGTTTTTCAAAGCCGCCGAATGAGGCTACTTCGCTTACGCCAGGTACGGTTTGCAATCCCAGTTTTACATACCAGTCCTGCAAGGCGCGTTGCTCGCCCAGGTCCATACTTTTGGCATCCAGTGTATACCATAAAATATGGCCAACACCTGTACCATCAGGTCCTAAGGTTGGGGTGATCCCTTGCGGTAATAGCCGCTGGGCGTAGTTCAATCTTTCCAGTACCCGGCTTCGGGCCCAGTACACATCGGCTTTATCGTCAAAAACGATATAAACAAAGCTCATTCCGAACATAGAGGTAGCCCGGATTGCTTTCACTTTGGGGATCCCCTGCAGGTTACTTACCAGCGGATAGGTCACCTGGTCTTCCATGATCTGCGGACTGCGGCCCTGCCATTCGGTAAATACGATCACCTGGTTTTCCGAGAGATCGGGTATGGCATCAATGGGGTTTTCCTTAATCGCGTAGGCTCCCCATCCAAAAAGGGCAGCGGCGATAAGTAAAACAATATACCTGTTTTTTAAAGACAGGGAGATAAGTTGATTAATCATCGTAACAAGTTTTTAATAAGCCCGGAATGTATGCTCCGGGCTTAAATAAATTACATTTTCATTTTCATAGAATCTGTTTTCTTTTTAGCTGGTTCTTTTTTAACCAGGGTCATGCCGCATTTTGGGCATTTGCCTGGTTTATCACTCAGCACATCCGGGTGCATGGGGCAGGTATACTGCACCTTTGCGGGCTTAACCTTTTTAGTTTTGGTGGTGTCGGATAATGCATTGGGGGTATGTGCTGCAAAAACAGTTGCGGTTGAAAACAGGATGGCAACAGCCATTAACATTGCTTTTTTCATGAGTTTTAACTTATTATTTATGATTTGATGATTAATTACACATTTTATAATCAGGCGGGATCTACAGTTGACAGATAATAATTGATCCTGTACTGTTGATGAATAGCATCGTATACCAACAGGTCGCTGTCTGTTCTAAACCGGGCATCCAGAACATCAAAATGCTTTCCGCTCCTGTATATCTTTTTTAAATTTTCAAGGGTAAGCAGGTAAACCTGATCAGAGCCTTTTACACTGAAATAATGGGTAACAATAGGTTTAAAAAGATTGAGCTTGTTGCCCGGGCGCTGGCGTTCGTAGATAATAATTGCGCCCCTTTCCAGGACTTTATAATCGGAAATACGGAGATTTTTTAAGGCGACCAGTGAATCCTGAGCTGATGGGCTAAATTGAGTGTTAAAACTACGGGCTTGCACCAATGATTTTGATAAAATAAGGGCAAACAAAATGATTGAAAATTTGAAAGTTTTCATTTTAAAAAATATAAATATGTGGTTGCTGAAATTGCTCAGCAATACATTGATGGATAGAAAATATTAATAAATAGAATAGCCTAATTGGCCGGGATGGCAATTACGCAAATGGCGGAGAGAATACCGGAGGGTATTAAATTCTGTAGTTGGAGTAGAGGATGTAAAGCGGATTACGCCGGACAGGCGGGGCCTGGCTATTGTAAGCGCATACTTCTTTTAAAGTAATTCTTTCCAGCGAAGCAGGAATGAAAAATACTGGTATAATTAAAGCAAATGAGTTTTTAAAGGTCAAATCGGTTTTAGCCGAAAAATGATTGTCCTTTACTTTAATATTTGTTTCAATGGTTTTACAGCAATCATTATTACCAGCCTTGCTGTCCATTTTGGATGAGGAAGCAGCAGACAGGGATACATCGGCTAATTTACCACAGCAGTAAAACTTGTTTATGGTAACCCCATAAACAGATACTGAGTAAATCAGGGCGAGTAATATAACTGCTATCTTTTTCACGATGCTAAATTAAGGCAATTCCCCGATTCATTTTTATATAATTATGGTAAAATTTTATGGAATTATGGAAAATGCTATCTATTCATTTTCTGCTATTTTTTTAAAGCTTTGAACCTGCCCGGTGTTATACCGGTAACGCTCTTATATGAAATAGCTCAATAAAGATGCCGGGAATGCATTCAGAGCGTTTCTGTGGTTTATTGAATAGCCAAAAAGCATTATAGTTTTAATTGCTTTTGCAGCCTCTTTTCGCTAACCGCTATGTTGAATACCGCCGATAATACAAGCGCTTTCCAAACAGTGGGGTTCAACAGCAGCATCAATTTGTGATATACCCTGCTATCCTCCCCCATTTCACCGCATTTAATCATACCCTTATTATAAATACTTGTTTTCCAGTCGCCCAATGCATTTATGCAATCGAAATACTTAAATTGATAATTAAAGGATAATTTATGGTCATTTTTTAGAATTTAAACACAAATAACAATTTAAATTATTTCAATAAAAACAAGCAATTACAATATAAAAAAATAATAATTAAATCAATTTAATATAAAATACAAATCAAAAAATCAATTTTATATCATTTATCGTAAATCTTATTTAGGTTGTGCAATCGATTGTATTTTATAATAATTTTACGGTTACCCAATTAACCAATACTGCCGATCCGTCGGCTGCAATCTTTAACCAGCAAACCAATGAAACCAATATGAAAGCTTTACACGGTGGCCATAACAATCTCCATCAATCCACAGATGGACCGCCCACTACCCCTTGTATCCATTTAGAGTGTGAAAATTTTAATCAAACCCAATTATGAAAAAAAACCGACTTTTTATTAACTGGAGAACGCTGCTTTTACTGATCTGCATCAGCACGCTCTCTATGTCACTTTACGCACAGGACAAAAAGCTTAGTGGCAAGGTAACCGACGATAAGGGCTCAGCATTGATCGGTGCAACTGTAAAATTAAAATCAGGCCGTTCGGCAACATCAACCGATGCTAACGGCAAGTTTTCTATTAATGTGCCCGCCAATGAAACGGCTATCATCGTAACTTATCTTGGTTATGTCGACCAGGAAGTGCCCGTTAATCCATCAAGCGAAAACATCGTTGTAAAACTTTCAACCAATTCGCGCAGCCTTAATGATGTTATTGTGGTGGGTTACGGCACACAGCGCAAAAAGGACGTTACCGGTTCCGTGGCTTCCATAAGTGCCGCAAATTTGCAGGAAGTACCTGCCCCTAACGTTGTTGACCAGCTTAAAGGCCGTGTTGCCGGTTTGGATATTACCAGTGTAAGCACAACGCCGGGCGCAGTTGGCCAGATCCGCTTGCGTGGCGAACGTTCATTTGCAACGTCAAACTCAACTGCCAATAACCAGAACGGTCCGCTGTTTGTGGTTGACGGCATCCCGTTCATCGGCGGCAGCCTTAATGACATTAACCAGGACGATATTGTAAGCGTGGATGTATTAAAAGATGCATCTGCAGCAGCTATTTATGGTTCAAGAGCATCGGGCGGTGTAATTATTATTACTACCAAGCGGGGCAAAACCGGCAAAGCCATTGTAAGTTACGATGGTTATTATGGTATAAGCCATATTACCAAAGAGTATGATTTTATGAACGGCCCGCAATATGCTGCCTTTAAACGCGAATCAATTGCCGGTAATTCAAGTGCAACATCACCTAATACAACCGCCTATCCCTTTACCACGGCCGAGCTTGCAGGCATTGATAAAGGTACCAGTACCGACTGGCAGAAATTCATTTTCAGAAACGGTTTTACTACCGATAACCAGCTGAATATATCAGGCGGTAATGAGACTACCCAGTTTTCCATCAGCTCGGGATATCATAAGGAGAAAGGGATTCAATATGGTCAGGATTTTGATCGCGGTTCATTAAGGGCAGCTATTGACCATACTGTAAGCAGCCGGATTAAGGTTGGGTTAACTACTTTTCAAACATTAACACATACCAACGGAGCTAATTTATTTCCTTTATATAACGCGGTAACCATAAGCCCCTTAACTTCGCCATATAACGCAGATGGCTCAATTAACCTACTGCCTATGACCGGCTCTGTGGATCAGCCAAATAGGGTCAATCCTTTAACTATCCAAAACAAGTACATTCAAAACACCAACAGGAAGCTATACTCATTCAATACTTTATACGGCGAGATCAAGATCATTGATGGTTTAAAATACCGCTTTAATGCAGCCTTAACTTACGGCCAAAACCAGGGTAATAACTATTTGCCTGTAAATACAGCATACAACACGGCTACATCGCCAACGCAAACCAACGAAAGCGTGGCCAACTCCGAAAATTACACCTGGCTGCTTGAAAACATCCTGACCTACGATAAGGTATTTGCGCAAAAACATCATATCACTTTCACCGGTTTATACAGCACCGAAAAAGACCATAGCCAGGGCCTGCAGGTATATGGCGTAGGTATGCCTGCAGATTACCTGCAGAGCTACAACCTTTTCCTGGCTAACCAGATCAACTTTTCGGCAACCAACCAGCCAACTTTTTCAGATCGTGGTTTAATATCATACATGGCCCGCGTAAACTATGCCTTTAACGACAGGTACCTGCTAACTGCCACTGTACGCACAGACGGTTCATCAGTGCTCGATTCTAAACACAGGTATTATACCTACCCGGCATTTGCCTTAGGTTGGAATATCGACCGCGAAGACTTTATGAAAGGTGCTGAATTTGTAAGCTCGTTGAAATTAAGGGCCGGTTACGGTGTAACTGCCGATCAGAATGTGAGCCCTTACCAGATTCTTGGTAACCTGAGCAGCAATGCCTATAATTTTGGTTCAAACGGGCAAAACGGTTACCTGGTAACCAACCTTTCAAGCTCGTTGAAATTTGAGCATACCAACAACTATAACCTTGGTCTGGATTTTGGTTTGTTTAATGACCGCCTTACCGGTTCTATTGATGTTTACAAGCAAAAAACATTTGATATTTTGCAGGTGCAATCACTACCGCCAAGTAATGGTGCAGGCTCTACCACTGTTAACGCCGGTAATTCAAAAGGCAAGGGCTTAGAGGTTTCCTTAAGCAGCATCAACATCAGGAATGCTGCCGGTTTTAACTGGAGCACCGATTTCAATATAGCTTTTGCCCGCAACTCTATAGTTTCATTACATGATAACCTGCAGGCCGATATTACCAACGGTTGGTTTGTGGGGCAGCCATTTAATGTAATTTATGATTATAAGAAAATAGGCATCTGGCAAACCAGCGAAGCCTCGCAAGCTGCTGTTTACGGGCAGCGTCCGGGCCAGATAAAAGTGCAGGACGTTAACAACGATGGCAAAATAAACGCCAGCGACCTTCAGATCCTTGGCAGTTACCAGCCTAACTATACTGCCGGTTTAACAAACAGGTTCAGCTACAAAGGTTTCGACCTGTCATTTGTAACATTTGCGCGGATGGGCCAGAAAGTGGCTGTTACCTATCTTGGTTCTGACTCCGGCGCACAAGGGTATCCTTTCTTTAACCAGGGCCGTGTAAACCAGCTAAATGTAAACTATTGGACCCCCACCAACCCAAGCAATGATTTCCCTCGTCCTGATGCTAACCTGAGCGGTGCAACCTACGCCTCTACCCTGCAATACCGCGACGGCTCATTCATTAAAATGCGCAGCATTAATTTAGGTTATACATTTTCGGGAGAATCGATAAAGAAAGCCGGTATCCGGTCGCTGCATGTTTATGCAACCTGTACCAATCCGTTCATCATTTACTCGCCACTGGTTAAAAGCGGCTTAGCTGTCGATCCTGAAGGTAACGGTTACGGTAACCAATTGGCAGGTGCATCAAGTTTTTCAACCGATGCCTTAGGCCGTGCGGTTACAGTAGGCTTAAATAACCCAATGCCGCGCACATTTCAACTGGGTGTAAACGCAAAGTTTTAGTCATAAACAAATAAGATAGATAGCGATATGAAATCATATAAAAAAATAGCTGTTGTACTTACAACCCTGGGGGTTATAGGTGTATCGGGCTGCAAAAAAATATTGGATCAAAGCCCTAAAGCAAACGTTACACCCGATGTGCTTGCATCGGCAGGCGGCGTGGTTGGCGGTATTACCGGTGTTTACTCCGATTTACGGAACCTGTGGGGAACCGAAGGTTTCTTATACTACACCAATTTAGGTGTGGACGAAACCCTGGCCGGCGGCGGCGCCTCAAACGGCGGGGTTGCCTTTGCCACGTACAAGAATTATACAAATAACGTTTCGGACGTTTATAATGCACTGGGCGGCGTATTCAATATCGCTTACCAGGATATCAATACCCTTAACGGGGTACTGCAATACGGTGTAGCAGCTTTTCCAGATGCACCTACCCGTACGGCTTACCTGGCCCAGGCCAAGTTCCTGAGGGCCTTGTATTATTTCCACCTGGTTCAAACATTTGGTTCGGTGCCATTGCATACTACATTTATCAATACCGCTACCCTGTCTGATTCGCGTGCACCCGTGGCCGATGTTTATAATCAAATTATTAAAGATTTGACAGAAGCATCTGCCGAGCTGCAAAATAAACCCGGCGAAAATGGATCGCCTTTTGCCGGTCATGCGGCCACCAAGGCCAGTGCACTGTACCTGCTTTCAAAAGCTTATTTAACCAGGGGATGGTCAAGCGCTGCTCAGTCTGGCGATTTTCAAAGTGCGCTGACTACCGCACAAACGCTTATCAGCACTAAAGCAACCTATGGTGTCGATCTGTACCAGAATTATGCTGATGCTTATGCGCCAGCCAATGATGCAACCAACAAAGAAGATCTGTTTGCGATAGAGCATAGCACTGATACCAAATATGGTGATTTTACACCGGGAGCATCGGGAGGTAAAATCAATGGCTGGGCTTATTTCTTCAGGCCCAACTATCCAACGGTAAATGCTAACTATCCTGCATCAGGCGGCTCGGGCGTAATGACGCGTGATATTGCCAATGGCAGGCCGTTCTTCCGTGTGCGTCCTAATTATGATTACGTGAACAACGTGGCCTTTGCCGACAGAAGCAATGATTACCGTTACTGGAACACCTTCCAAACAACCTGGATAGCCAATACTGCCAATATCACTACCCCACGCGGGTCGCTTACTGTAGGTACGGATACCGCTATATGGATGCCGCCTTATGATCCCGGGGCCGATAAAAGGGCTTCATTTAAAGGGGTGATATTTTTGCCGCCAAGCGTAGCTGCTGCTACCACCGGTGCCAACGCATCTACTAATACCTTTTTCCCTGCACTAAAAAAGTTTGATGATCCCAACAGGCCAAGTGTAAACGATCCCTCTTCGCGCCCGGTGGTATTGTTCAGGTTTTCGGAAATTTATCTCATTGCCGCCGAAGCAGCCTATAAGCTGAATGATTTAACTACCGCCGCCAATATGATCAATGTGTTAAGGACCCGCGCTGCCTACCGCACAACTGGTATGCCAGCTAATGCTGTTGCCAATATGCAGATTACCCCGGCACAGGTAACCCTTGATTTTATTTTAGATGAGCGCACCCGCGAACTTTACGGCGAATCATTAAGATGGTGGGACTTAACCCGTACACAATCGCTGATCCGCAGGGTAAAACTATACAATGCTGAAGCGGCGCCAAACATCCAGGATTTTATGACCTTGAGGCCGATACCTCAAACCGAGATCAACCTGGTAACCCAGGGCCCACCAATTCCGCAAAACCCGGGTTTTTAACAATAAGGGCAAATGCTTTACAAATGGGGTTATGCACAATAACATAACCTCATTTGTAATTTAATGGAGCAGCACGGCTATATTTATGCAATAAAGGATATATGTCATCCTATAAAAACCTGATACGATGAATGCCAATCTGAAACTATTGTTTTTTTTACCTGTATGGCATTTATTCTGTCTTTTGATGGCGTTGCCCTTGCCCGGCAAATTCCATCGTTATCAAAAGGCAAGCTTACTGGCAGGTAGTTAAATTTCAATAAACCCATCAAACAGCCAACATGAAAAAGATTTTTAGCGTATTTATATTTTCAATAACAATGGTATGTATTGAGCCGGTAAAAAATTACGCACAGGCACCCGGCCAAAAAAGTTATATAGTTAACAAGGCTGCAACCGGCTCCTTCCCGCTTTCGGCAGCGGGTAAGCCTGCCCCCATATTTGTTAGCGCGGATGAATTTCCAGGAGTAAAAAGAGCTATAAAGAGTTTAACCAATGATATTAAATCGGTTACACAAGCTGCACCACTTTTAACTGAAGGACCAGGCAAGGGCAAACAGATAGTGCTAATAGGCACACTTGGCAAAAATGAGCAGATAGACCAGTTAGTTAAACAGAAAAAGATTGATGTTACCGCTATAGCCGGGAAATGGGAAGCCCACCTCATGCAGGTTGTACAAAGCCCCTTTCCCGGTGTTGAGCGTGCGCTGATAATTGCAGGGAGTGATAAAAGAGGCACCATTTACGGGGTATATGACCTATCGGCACAGATAGGGGTTTCGCCATGGTATTGGTGGGCCGATGTACCTGTAAAGCCGCAAAGCAACCTCTATATTTTGCCCGGCCGCTATACCGATGGCGAACCGGCAGTGAAGTACAGGGGAATATTCATTAATGACGAAGCCCCTGCGTTTTCGGGATGGACGAAGGAGAAATTTGGCGGGGTGAACCACCTCATGTATGAGAAAATGTTCGAGCTGATATTAAGGCTCAAAGGAAATTATTTGTGGCCTGCCATGTGGGGCAATGCTTTTAATGATGATGATAAACTGAACCCGGTACTGGCCGATGAATATGGCATAGTAATGGGCACATCGCACCATGAACCTATGGACAGGGCACAGCAGGAATGGAAACGCTACGGCAGCGGCGAGTGGAATTATGACAAGAACAAGGAGGTATTAAAAGCCTTCTGGAAAAAAGGCATAGAAAATATGGGATCGAAAGAAACCATTGTTACCGTTGGGATGCGGGGCGACGGCGATATGCCAATGACCGAGGGCAGCAATATTGCCCTGCTCGAAAACATTGTAAAAGACCAGCGCCAGATCCTGAGCGAGGTTACCGGTAAAGCCGCCGATAAAACCCCGCAAATGTGGGCTTTATATAAAGAAGTACAGGATTACTACGATAAAGGCATGCGTGTACCCGATGATATTACATTGCTGCTGTGCGATGATAACTGGGGCAATATCCGTAAACTGCCCGCTCTTACTGAAAAACCGCGTAAGGGAGGCTACGGGATCTATTATCATTTTGACTATGTTGGCGGTCCACGTAATTATAAATGGTTAAATACCAACCCCATATCCAAAGCCTGGGAGCAAATGCATTTGGCTTACGAATACGGCGCGCGCCAGGTATGGGTTGTTAATGTTGGCGATCTGAAACCGATGGAGTTCCCGATCAGCTTTTTCCTGGATTATGCATGGAACCCCGGTAAATGGCCGGCAAAGCGCCTGCAGGAATATACCGAATTATGGGCTAAGCAGCAGTTCGGCGAAACTTACGCCAAAGAGATCGCCCGTATTTTATCAGCCTATACCCTATTTAACGGCAGGCGAAAACCCGAGCTGTTGGATCAGAACACCTATAGCCTAACCAATTACCGCGAGTTTGAAACCGTTGTTCAGCAATATAACCAGTTAAAAGCAGATGCAGAAAAGTTAGCCGGCAAACTGCCTGTTCAATACAAAGATGCTTATTATGAACTGGTTTTGCACCCCGTACAGGCCTGTGCCAATTTAAATGAGATGTATTTTGAGGCGGCCAAAAACAAACTGTATGCTGCCCAGGGCCGTGCTGCCGCCAACACCTCAGCTTTAAAGGTTAAGCAGTTGTTTGAAAAAGATAAGGAGATCTCGCATTACTATAACACGGAACTGGCAGGCGGTAAGTGGAACCATATGATGGATCAAACGCATATTGGATACACCTACTGGCAGCAGCCACCGGTTGATGTAATGCCAGCGGTAACTGAAATTACACTGCCGGATGCAGCACAGATGGGTGTAGCGGTTGAAGGTTCGGAAAAAGCCGCCTTGGCCGGTGGAGCAGCAAGCCTTCCGGAGTTTTATCCGTGGATTAGCGGCGGGCATTATATTGAAATTTTCAACAAGGGTAAAACTGCATTTGATTATTCAATTGAATCTCCTGCGGGTTATGTAATTATCCATCCCAAAGCAGGTAAAGTTGCAGAACAGGAAAGGATCTGGATCAGCATTGACTGGAGTAAAGCCCCCCTTAAAATTTCACATGTGCCGGTAATAGTTTCCGGCCCTGATGGCAAAGTAACAATAGATCTAACTGTTAACAATACCGCCAAAACCGCTGGTGTGTTTAATGAACATAACGGTTATATAGCCATTGAAGCCCCGCATTACCAAAAAGCAGTGGCAACCAAGCCTTTGTCATGGTTGGTTATACCCGGCTACGGACGCACATTGGCCGGGGTTACCCCCTGGCCGGTAACCGCTAAAAAGGCAGAGCCGGGAGCAAATAGTCCACACCTGGAATATACTGTGAATCTAACAGACACCGGTCATATTGCGCTGCAGGCTTATGTATCGCCAACGCTTGATTTTAAGCATAAAGGTGGTTTGTTTTATGCCATTTCTGTAGATAATGAACAGCCGCAGCAAGTTAACATCACTACTGCTGTTGATAGCGAGGCCTGGCAAAAAGCGGTAAGCGACAATGTACGGATCCTTATAACTAAACATTACATAACCAAGCCCGGCATCCACATCATAAAATACTGGATGGTTGACCCTGGTGTTGTTTTGCAGAAAATTGTTGTTGATGCAGGTGGCCTGAAACCGAGCTATTTAGGCCCACCGGAACAAAATTAAGTTTTAACAAAAAAAAGTTTTTTAATTCCCCTCTTGAGAGGGGGCGCGGAGGACAGAGCGTTAGCAGGGGTGTGTTTATGCGATTGGCTTATCAAAGCAGAAACACACCCCTCCGCCCCTCTCAAGAGGGGAATCGCACAATCCCGTACTTTTTTACCTCTGAGGTTAATCGAAATACGCTAATCAATCAACATTACCATCCCCGTTCCGGAGCGACGATTCGCGGATTATTAATTCTGATCTTAATATCAGGCTGTGGGTTTCCTGCAGATCATATTTATCAACGAGGTGATTGATCATCAGTTTGGCAGCAACTTCGCCCATTTCATAACCCTTATAATTTACGGTTGTGAGGTTGGGTTCAATTACGCATGACGTAGGATCATTATTAAATCCCGCAACCGCTATATCGTTTGGTATATTGATCCCTTCTTTTTTGAGGGCCTGCATACAACTCACGGCACAGATATCATTGGCCACGAACAAACCATCGGGCAAGGGCGACATTTTTAAAATTTCAGCGGCTGCTTCGGTACCGGCTTTGCTGCTCAGGTCATTTATAATTACCAGGCCATTATCAAACTCACGGTTATTTTCTTCCAGAGCCCTTTTATAGCCCCGAAAGCGCTCTGAATAAACATTTCGCAATTGGTTACCTGTGATATGGACTATCCTTTTGCAGCCTTGTTTGATAAGATGACCGGTAATATCGTAAGCGGCTTTATAGTTATCGATATAGATCTGCGGGCATGATTCATGATCAAAAACCCGGTCGAAAAATATAACCGGGATGTTCCGCTTGATGAATGGCTCAAAATGATCAAAGTTGGCGGTATCATAGGCCACAGAAACCAGCAAACCGTCAACACGGCTATTGAGCATCGCCCTGGCGTTACTTGCCTCTTTTTGCATACTCTCAAGCGATTGACTGATGAACAGGTTATAGTTATTGTTGTTAACTACCTTTTCAATGCCTGCAAGTACATCGGCCATGAAACTACTGTTAAGCCGCGGCACTATCACACCAATAACATTGCTTTGCTTTTTGCGAAGATTGCTTGCAAATGAATTGGACCGGTAACCCATTTCTTCAGCTGTTTTAATGATCAGCTTTTTGGTGGCTTTGCTAACCCGTGGATGGTCCTTAAGCCCCCTGCTCACAGTGGCGGCCGAAACATTAAGCCTGGCCGCAATATCATAAATGGTTATTTCTTTCTCACCTTCAGGCATGTGATATTTTTTATCAGTTTCAGAGCTTAAATATAAAAATTTAATACTGATTAAGAGCGAAATGAGCAATCGATTGCACATGCAGATCACATTTATTTAAATGGATCGGGGTTGGGTTTAAAATTAAAGGCTGCCATTTCGGGCAGCCTTTAATTTTTTATTAAGCGCTAAGCATTTCCTGGTATACCGGATAGTCATTGTAACCACGGGCATCACCACCGTAAAAAGTATCACGGTCGTAAGCATTCAGCTCAAGGCTATTTTGAAAACGGTAAACCAGGTCGGGGTTGGCAATGAAATGCCTTCCGTAAGCAACCAGGTCGGCAGTGCCTTTTTCAATAATGGAGTTGCCTTTTTCAAAATCAAAGCCGCCTGCTGCAATGATGGTTCCTTTAAAGATCTTACGCAAATGCTGGGCAGCAACAGGATCCAGGCCTTCCTCTACCTCAACAGCGCCTTTAATACGTGGTTCAATAATGTGTAAATAAGCCAAACCAAATTTGTTCAGCTGTTCCGCTGCATAACTGAACAGGGCAATAGGGTCACTGTCATGCATGGAAGCAAAAGTACCGCTCGGGCCTACACGTACACCTACCCTATCGGCTCCCCAAACGGATGCCAGAGCCTCAACAACTTCCAGCATAAAACGTACCCTGTTCTGTATCGAACCGCCGTAGATATCGGTACGTTTATTTGAGCCGTCCTGTAAAAACTGGTCGACCAGGTAGCCGTTGGCACCGTGAAGTTCCACGCCGTCAAAGCCAGCTTCTTTAGCCCTGATTGCCGCCTGGCGATATTCTTCTACCCTGGCTTTAACTTCGTCAGTTGTCATTTCGCGGGCAATATCAGCAGGTAACCAGCCAGTTGGGGTATAAACAAAATCCTCAACTTTAACTGCCGAAGCTCCTATCGGGTCGGCATTGCCGGGTTGTAAGCTTTTGTGCGATTGGCGGCCGACGTGAAATAACTGATCAAAAATGATCCCGCCTTTAGCATGTACGGATGCAGTTACCTTTTTCCAGCCTTCTACCTGTTCATCGGTATAAATACCGGGCGCGCCATAGTAACCATGGCCGGTTTCAGAAATCACGGTACCTTCTGCAACAATGTACCCGCCCTGGGTGGCACGTTGTGTATAGTATTCAACCATCAGGTCGTTAGGAATAAAACGATCATCAGAAGTACGCATGCGGGTAAGCGGGGCCATAACCACGCGGTGCGAAAGTTTATATGGTCCTAATTGAACCGGGGTAAAAAGCTTAGTTTCATTTGCAGCTGTTGCTGCGTTGTTTGCAGTTTGCATTATATTGATATTAATTACGTTATTTAAAATATTGCTCAAACAACTTTTACTGTTTGATTTGATAAATCAAAGATCGGGCTCAATGCAATGCAGAAAAAGATACAGTCGGCAACAAAAAAACAATATCAGTTGGCCGGTTTATGTTAGTTAATTGCAATACTATTGGCCATGGTAGCATGCTTGCCCGGATAAGCCTTATATTTGAGAATAGCATCTCATCATGGCCATCAAATCATTCCGGTACGAGCAGGTAATCAATAAAATTGAAGAAACAATTACCGGCCTTCAACTGCAGCCCGGCGACAAGCTCCCCTCGGTACGTAAGGTGAGCGGCGAGCTGAAAGTAAGCCTTACCACTGTAAACCAGGCCTATGCCATATTGGAGGCAAAAGGCTCCATCATATCGCGCCCCGGCTCGGGTTTTTATATCAATACGGTCAGCAAAAACGTACTGACCACCAGGCGTTTTATTCCTCTGCCCGAAAATGTGGAGGTAAGCAGCATGGCAGCAGCCATGATGAAGAATACCAATAAATACAGCGTAATTAATTTTTCGTCGCTTTCGCCGATAAACGAGTACCTGCCTATAACCAGGATCAACAAGGCCATGCAGGCTTCCATGAAGGAGGACAGCAACATATACCAGTACACCTTTCTGGAAGGGCACCCGCGTTTGAGAAAACAGATAGCCCTGCAATCGTTTGATTGGGATAAGAGTATTAAACAGGATGAGATCCTGATCACCAACGGATGTATGGAGGCCATTAACCTTTGCCTTGATGCTATTACCAAATCCGATGATATTGTTGCCGTCGAATCACCTGTTTATGCCGGGATCCTGCAGTGCCTGGAGAGCAAAGGATTAAAAGCTTTGGGCATTAATATGGATCCGGTTACCGGGCTCGACCTCGATGACCTCGAAAACGCACTGAATAATAACAAGGTTGCCGCCTGCATTTTCATGCCTGTATGTCAAAACCCTTACGGCTGCTCCATGCCTGAGGAAAACAAGATCAGGCTGGTAAAAATACTGGGCGAACGGGGTATTCCCTTAATTGAGGATGATGCATTGGGTGAACTTTATTTTGAAAAATCGAGGCCATTACCGGCAAAGGCCTACGATACTTATGATAATGTACTTTTTTGTTCGTCGTTTTCAAAATCATTGATGCCGGGTTTCAGAATTGGCTGGGTAGCTGCGGGAAAATATCTGGCCGAAATTGAAAAGCTTAAATTTGCCGAAAACATCTCTACCAATGGACTGCTGCAGGATGCCATAGCTCGCTTCCTGGAAAGCGGCAACTATCAAACACACATCAAAAGATTGCGCCAGTTTGCAAAAAAACAAGCCTGCCAATACAGAAATGCTATTCTAAAATATTTTCCTGAAGAAACAAAAATAACTGAGCCGGTGGGTGGTTACAGCTTATGGGTTGAACTACCCGAAAATGTGAATGCGCTGACCCTTCAACGCGAGGCCCTTAAATTCGGCATCGGTTTTTGCCCGGGACAGATCTTTTCGGCTTCCAATCATTTTCAGAATTTTATGCGGATAAACTGCTGCCCCATGTGGACCACCCGTATTGATGACGCTTTTAAAACTTTAGGAAAGCTGGTAAGGTCAATTGGGAACCGGCAGGTTTAATAATTTAAGACTTACGAAGTTTTAAAACTTCGTAAGTCTGGATCCTACAACTCGTCGATAGGTGCCTGATATTAAAAGTCGGCATCAAGCACAACCCTGTAGTTTGCTTTACCCGAGTTTAAGTGGGCAATGGCTTCGTTTACTTTGCTCATCGGGAAATGCTCAACCATAGGGCTGATGTTGTGGTGCGCAGCAAAACGCAGCATTTTATCCAATACTCCTCTTGAGCCACCCGGCGATGCGGAAACAGATTTTTGAATCCCCAGTAAAGAGATCACCGACACCGGGATTGGTTCGTAAATAATACCTACAAAATGCAGCCTCCCTTTTGGCCCCAGCATTTCAATGATCTTATCCCAATCTAAGGGCACAGCAACCGTAATGATGATCAGGTCGAATTTTCCTTTTAACGCCCCCCATTCGGCAGTATCACGGCTGGACACGATATAATCTGCTCCCAGTTTTTTTGTCTCTTCGGTTTTTGAGGCAGACGACGAAAAAGCAGTTACCTCAGCACCCCAGGCATGGCAAAATTGAACCGATAAATGCCCAAGGCCGCCAATCCCGAATACCCCTATCCTATCAGTAGGCTTTATGCCAAACTCCATCAGGGGGCTAAATACGGTAATACCGGCACAAAACATCGGGCCGGCATCTGCTGCGTTTACCTCTTCAGGAATAGGGACAGTCCAGATCCAGTGCGCACGCACACGTTCGGCAAAACCACCATGATGCCCCCATATGGTAGCCTTTACGGTGGTGCACAGGTTTTGGTCCCCGTCTAAACAAGGGCCGCAATGGCCACAGCTTTCGTTTGTCCAGCCTATGCCTACGGTTTGGCCAATGCTCAATCCTTTGCTTTTGGCCACATCTCCTAACGCCACTATTTTGCCCGTTATTTCATGGCCCGGTACAAGCGGAAAAGGAATGGTGCCCCATTCATTGTTGATAAAGGCTAAATCAGTATGACATAAGCCGCAATATTCTACCGCTACTTCTACTTCTTCGGCACCAAGAAGGCCCGCTTCGTAGCTAAAAGGTTGTAATTGGGCACCCGGTTCCATAGCTGCCCATGCTTTAATTGTCGACATCATGATGAATGTTTATTGGTTGTTAATTGGTTGATTTTAAAGTCCCCCGGTACAAGTGAAAAAATCAATACCTGCATTTTATTGATCTCCTGGAAATGCCACTTTTACGCCATCGAATAACAAGCTTACTATCAGATAATTAATTTAACCAAGATAAGCATTTGGCATTTCATATCGTAAATTTCAGCAACTGATTTCGATTTATTCCTGATATCGTTCAAGCAAATCCAAAATACAATGAAAAACAGTTGTGAGATCTTAGAAGCTGTTTAAAATTGGTAAATATAGTTTACAGGTAGATAAAACTTCATTGCCGTTGGTTTTAACCAACGGAACAATGAATAGCGATAAGAGGGCTTCAGCCCAAATCCGCTTGCATAATTAGGCTAAAGCCAAGACCTTTCAACTTATTTACCGTTGGTTAAAACCAACGGCAATGAATATTTTGCATTTTTAAACAGCTTCTTACAAAGTCAGGTACAGAAAAATTGAACTTACTGTAAAATAAGGCACCACGTAAAAGGGATCCCCTTTTGGAAATCCCTTTTTATTGAAAAACTATATAGCGGTTAATTATAAATCAAATACCAACATTCTATCCTTTTGCCTGGTTAATCTCGTTAACAGCATTCTCCGCAGCACTTGCTGATGAAATATCATTAATTTTTTTCCGGGCTTCTTCAATTTGTTGCAATGCGGCAATAAGCTTAGGAGCGATACCATACCGTTTGAAATTTACAGCAAGATCCCTGATGGCCTTAATACCCTGCAATACATGTTGTTTGTTTTCCAGTTTGCCTATCATTTGCGGCAGCGAGCCCCGTGCAAGGTCAAATTTCACCTGCACCGATCCTTTTTCGAGCGCATTGATCACATATGGCCATTCCTTATCCGAACCATTGGCAGCATAAACATTAACAATGGCTTGTCCTAATTTCCCTTTGTCATCAGCTTCCATGCTTTTGGCAGTTTGGAAGGCTGTTTCGGGTTCTACACTATTTAATGCAGTAAGTGCTGCGCCTTTAACGGTATATGACGGGCTGGAAAGTGACGTTTTATAAATATCAAGATAATCTTTGGATTTGGTTTTCCCTAAAACGCCTATAGCGGCAGCCCTTACAGGGTAGTTTTTATCATGCAGCGCAATATCGGCCAGGATTGGCAAAGCAGCTTTTGATACTTCAGCACTATCCATTTTGAGCGCCCTGATCGCTTTTATCTGCAGGCCATGATATTTATCTTTTAATGCAGCAAGAACAATTTCCATACCCTCCTTTGAAGTCTGCTGATCAATGGCCGCATTCAACGCCTCTAACCGATCAAGGAAAAGCGGTGCATGATGATATTGAAAGTCAAATTCAGTTAAGTCCTTATGGTCGGTCTTTTTAGTAAGGAGTACTTTATCAGCATCAACATTAACCAGGTCAGGCTTTACATCGCAATTAAAGCTCAGTGTATCGTTTTTTTGTGTAAGCCAAACTTGTTTTCTTATAACTTTCCCTCCGGCATACAGATCCACAGCTATCGGCAGGCGGAACGTTTGGCCTTCCTGCTTTTGGCTGATAAATATTTTTTGCTGATGACCGGCCGCATTCCATTGATAAGTGATATCCAGCACCGGGTGACCTGCGCCGTAATACCATTGGTTAAAAAACCAGTTCATGTCCTTTCCGGATATTTCTTCCATGGCCAGTCGAAGATCATGTACCTCACCATTTTTAAACCCACGGGTTTTCAAATAAAGCCCTAATCCTTTAAAAAAGGCATCATCGCCCAGGTAATTACGAAGCATGCTTAGCACTAAGCCACCTTTATCGTAAATATTTGCGCCGTTGATCCCCTCCTCATCCGTGTACACAAAGGGTGTTAAAGCCTGTTTATAAGCAGTGCCATTATTCAGATAAGCCTGCAATTCGTCGTAGCGTTTGGCATCCCCGTCATCTTTGCCGTATTTCTTTTCGTTCCAATATTTCTCGCCAAAAACAGCGAAGGATTCATTAAGCGTTTCGTTGCTCCAGCTTTCGCAGGTAACCAGGTCGCCAAACCATTGATGAAACAGCTCGTGAGCAATTGTTGTTCCGCCTGAACCGTTAGGGTCGTCGATCAGGTCCCATGGCGATTTCTGTACGTATTCACCATGTAAAGTGGCCGAGCTATTTTCCATAGCACCAAGCGGATAATCCCTAACAACCACCTGGCTGTATTTTTCCCATGGAAAATCAACACCTAATGCTTTTGAGTAAAACTCGATCATCTCCGGCGTTTGCCCAAAAAGCTGTTTAGCATAAGGGGCATAAGCCGGTTCCAGGTAATAGGAAACCTCTTTATTGCGCCATTTATCTTTATAGAGCTTAAAATCACCTATCGCCATCATAAACAAATAAGGGCAATGCGGCAGCGACTGTTTCCAGGTATCGGTACGTGTACCATCGGCATTGATTTTTTGGCTGATAAGTAAACCGTTTGATAACGTAGTATATTTTGCAGGCACCGTCATGCTTACCTGTTCGGTTGTTTTCTGATCAGGTTTATCAATGGTTGGGAACCAGCAGGATGAACTTTCAGCCTCACCCTGTGTCCAGATCTGGGTTGGTTTTCCCGGCTCTTTACCTAAAGGATTTACAAAATATAAGCCCTTACCGTCAAGTTTAAAGCCGGGCTTATCGTGCAGTTCGTTAGGTTTAGCTGTATAATCAATAAACAGGGTGTAATGTTCCTTTTCGGTATATGTTCTGTTTAACTGGATAGCTAAAGAAAGACTATCTTCATAACGATAGTGAAGGGGAATAACCTTCCCGTTCTCAACAATACCAATGGTTTTAATGTCCATCCCCTTGGCATCAAGCCTTACAGAATCTGTTGGATAAAAATGCGGCTTCAGGGTAACCCACTCCTTCCCGTTTAAGTAAGATTTCTGATAATCAAACTTTACATCAAGCCGGGTATCAATCAGATCATTGATTTTTGGGGCTGAAGCATGATAATAAGGTTCGTTGGGAGCATGATGATTAAGTTGAGCTATTGCCGAAGTAGATATCCCGACAGTAAACATCAACCCTAAAAATGAAGATAAGTATATTTTTTTCATTTAATAAAACGTTTTACCAACCGCTAATATACGTATCTGTATGGAGAAACTACCTTCAAACAAAATGAAAACAACTTACTATTCAGACAGGGAATGCGTTTGTTTTGTGTTGTTGATTTCTGTGCTGCAAACTTTTTTCCCCGCCGGAGCATTTTTTTCACTAAAGTAAATCTCCAAAGTACCTGACACACACAACCGTTTAATACAGCTACAGTATGATATTCAAATCGTTGGCATTTTCAATTTGTCATTTGATTGTGATTATTCGGCTTAAACTTGTTATAACACAGCACATTTTCTGTTTAAAGGCCATGTATCCAAATAATTACAAAACATTTTAGCACGATGGCCTATTTTTGCCTTAGTTAATCAGCACTGTGAAAAGGTATAATCAAACCATAAAACAATATATAGTACTATCACTCTTAGTGATATACCAATTTGTTGGCTGGGTTCACCTTGCTTATCTGCCACGTTTAAATTACGCCAGTAGTGTTCATACTGCCTCAAGTATCGACTTTCTGCATAAGAACACCAATGCAAACTTACCACGGGTTCAGTTTCAAAGAAGTTTCCATTCAGTTGATGAAAGCCGTAAAAGCTTAACAGCTCCTTCAAGACTTCTTATCCTGTTTTTTGCGTTTTTGCTTACAAGTGCAATAGCGTTAACCTCTGTTAAAAAACCAAACAGTGTGTTGGCTTCGGTATACTCACATACCCCGTCTTCTTATCTCAACCTGCGTACGCTCAGGATCTGAGCATTATTCATCTTTTGAATTTGCTGATCAGGTGCTCACCGGCATCAAGGCATCAGTAATGTTCTGTCAATTTTTTTTGCCTTTTTCCCGGCATTGAAATTCTGCAGCGTTCAAATTCTTTTTTCATCCTAAAAATTTAATCAGAATGGCTGTTTAAGGTCATTCTCTATAACAACAACCTGTTTTTGCCATGACGCGCATACCAATAAATATTTATGGCTTAAAGCCGTTTTTATTTGCAGGCTTACTTTCCTTATCATTAACTGCCGCAGCGCAAAATAATAATAAGAAGAAGCAAATCCCTGTACCTGAAACCGTTCCGGATACCAGCACGATAGGTTTCCCTATTATTCCAAATGCTACCGACGCCGGTAAAAACGGCGGCGAGTATTTAACACTAAAACAATGTATTGATTATGCATTGGTACATCAGCCTGCCTTAAACAAAGCACTGATAAACACGGATATTACCCGTACCACCAATTCCATCAACTTAGCGGCCTGGCTGCCGCAGGTTAATGCCAACGGCAATTTGATCCACTATATTCAGCAATCAAATGCAAACATCTCCACCGGGGTAGGTACAAGTACCGGCACCACCACAGCCGGCGGCGGCTCAGGTACGGTGCGCAGCAGCTATTCCAATACTTTTATTCCTGAGTTAGCTGTATCACAGGCTATTTTAAGTCCAAGCCTGTTATATGCAGCTAAAAGCGCTCCCTTGCTGGTAAAACAAGCGCAGCAGCTTACCGATAGTACCAAGATATTTTTGGTTTCGGCAGTTAGCAAATCCTTTTATAATGTATTGCTTACCCTACAGCAAATTAATGTTTTAAAGGAGGATACCGCCAGGCTGGGTAAAAACCTGCGGGATACCTATCACCAGTACAAAGGCGGAATTGTTGACGAAACCGATTACCTGCAGGCCACCATCACGCTCAATAACTCTGTTGCCCAGTTAAAGCAGGCCAACGAAAATATCATCCCGCAATATGCTGCCTTAAAACAATTAATGGGTTACGAGCCCGAAAAGAATTTTAATGTAAGCATTGATACTGCCCAAATGATGGCCGATATCCAGATTGACACCACCCGGCAACTGGAATATGAAAAGCGGATAGAATACAAGCAAGTGCAAACACGCAAGGATCTGCAGGTGCAGCTTACTAACTATTACAAATACGCTTATTTGCCAACCATATCGGGCTTTTTTAATTACAGCTTGCAATATGCCAACAACAACTTTTCAAACATACTGTCAAAGTCGTACCCCAGCTCTATTGTTGGTGTATCACTCAGCATCCCCATATTTACAGGATTTGCCCGGTTGCATAATGTGCACAAATCGCAATTACAGGAGCAACTGATCCATTGGGACGAGGTTGACCTTAAATCGCAGCTGTACAAGGAATATACCTCCGGGTTGGCCAGCTACAAAAGCAATCTGTTCGGTTTTAACGTTCAACGTAAAAATGTGGCCATGGCCCGGCGGGTTTATTTTGTAGTTAACCTGCAATATAAACAGGGCGTTGTAGCCTACCTTAATGTGATCACCGCAGAATCAAACCTGATCACAGCCGAAATCAATTACACTAACTCGCTTTTCCAGCTGCTCTCGAGCAAAATTGACCTGGAAAAAGCGATGGGAGATATCACCTATTAATACCCAAAAAACCAAACCATGAAGCGCGTATTTTTAAATGCCATTTTTATAAGTATTGTAGTTTTTGCAGCCTGCAAAAAGAAACAACCGCCACAAAACACCGAGGTGCCTGTAAACCTGTATAAGGTAAAGGCCAAAAAGGTGTTGTACTATGACCAGTACCCCTCTACAACTGCGGCACTAAGCCAGGTAACTTTATTGCCACAAGTGCAGGGTGCCATTACAGGTATATTTTTCACCGAAGGCTCACAGGTAAAAAAGGGACAAAAGCTATATGAGATTGATAAAAGGATCTACCAGGATAGTTATGATGCCGCCGTTGCTAACCGCAAAGTTACCCAGGGCACCCTTTTACAGGCCCAGCAGGATGCCGACCGTTACGAATATTTAAATAAGTATAATGCCGTTGCCAAGCAACTTTATGACCACGCCGTGATCACACTGGAAAATGCCAAAAGCCAGGTTCAATCGGCAGATCAAGCTGTAAAAACGGCTAAAACCAATTTAAACTATGCCGAGGTATATGCTCCTTTTGATGGCACTATTGGTCTTAGCCAGGTTAAATTGGGCAATGTTGTTACAGCGGGTACTACCATATTAAACACTATATCAACCAATGACCCAATGGCTGTTGATTTTGTGATCAACGAAAAGCAATTGCCCAAATTTGAGCGGCTGCAGCAAATCAAACATGAGCCAACCGACTCGCTCTTCACCATTTTATTAGCTGATAATTCGCTTTACCCTGTAAACGGAAAAATCTCGGTGATTGACCGGGCAGTAAATTCACAAACAGGCGCTATCACTATCAGGCTGGTATTCCCGAATCCTAAGGGGATGTTAAGGGTTGGCATGAGCTGCGTTGTTCGTGTACATAACCAGGAACCAGGGCCGCAAATTGTGGTGCCGGGTAAAGCGGTGGTTGAGCAAATGGGCGAATACTTTGTATACACCGCCAAAGACAGCCTGATGAATAACCCTAAGGCAGGTGCCGATTCGGCCAAAAACAAGATAAAGAAACTGGTTGCATTGCAGAAAAAGGTGCAGGTGGGTGAAACAATAGGTGCCAACATGATCATCAAAAGCGGCATCAATGATGGAGAACGTGTTATTGTTGATGGCGTTCAATTACTGCACGATGGTTCAAAAATAACCACCGCCAATAAAGTTGGGCCATCTGCCGGAGGCAAAGGCTCCCGTTAGTGGCAACGTTAAAGCACAAACTGAAACTTTAGACGAAGACATCTTATGATCGCTAATACATTTATAAAAAGACCTGTAACAGCTATCGTGATATCAATCGTGCTGATCATTACCGGTACCGTGAGTATCCTCATGCTGCCTATAGACCAGTACCCTGATATTACGCCGCCTGTTGTACAGGTTAACGGGCAGTTTACCGGGGCCGATGCGCAAACGGTTGAACAAACCGTAGCCACGCCCATTGAAGAGCAGGTGAACGGAACGCCCGGCATGGAATACATGCAAAGCAACAATACCAATAACGGGCAAATGAGCATGAACGTAACCTTTAAAATGGGTACGGATATTGACGTTGCCGCGCTTGATGTTCAAAACAGGGTTAGTATTGCTACCCCCCTATTGCCGGCCGTAGTAAGCAGGTTGGGGTTAACTGTACGCGCTGTAAACCCAAGCATGCTGATGATGGTGGCTATTTACGCGCCTAAAGGCACGCATAATATTACGTTTTTAGATAACTACACCAACATATTTATCCAGGACGCGCTTTTGCGTGTACCGGGTGTGGGCAGCATCAACCGTTTTACGGATGACTTCAGTATGCGTATCTGGATGAACCCGGATAAAATGGCTGCCTACAGTTTAACCCCACAGGATGTAATTACAGCGCTCAATGCTCAAAATGTGCAGGTAGCAGCGGGAACGGCGGGTGTACCGCCACAGGCCTCCAGCCAAACTTATGAGCTGGGTATTTTAGTGAACGGCAGGTTAAGCAAGGTATCCGAATTTGAAAAGATCATCGTAAAAACCATCCCGGCCAGCGGTCAGCTGGTTTACCTTAAGGATGTGGCAAGGGTTGAGCTGGGAAAATTCACCTTCTCCAGCAACTCATTTGTTGATGGGCATAAGGCTTCCTATCTTCAAATTTACCAGGCACCGGGCAGCAACGCGCTCGAAACTGCTAATGGGGTATACGCGGCCCTTGCCAAGTTAAAAACCAACTTCCCATCAGATGTAGAATACCGGGTGCCGTTTGAGTCGGTTACTGTGGTAAAAGTTTCTATGGAAGATGTAGTAGGTACCCTTTTGAAAACATTGGGGCTGGTGGCCGTGGTGGTATTCCTATTTCTGCAAAACTGGCGGTCAACACTGATCCCTGTCCTGGCTATCCCGGTATCCATTTTCGGTACATTTTGCTTTTTTATCCCGCTGGGCTTTACCATCAATACCTTAACCATGTTTGGTTTTGTACTGGCCATAGGTATTGTGGTTGATGATGCCATTATTGTGGTGGAGGCGGTACAGCATTATATTGATAACGAGGGCATGTCGGCCAAGGAGGCTACTTACCAGGCCATGAAAGATATTTCGGCGCCGGTTATCGCTATTGCGCTGATTTTGGCGGCGGTGTTTGTACCGGTAGGTTTTATCCCGGGCATTGTTGGGCGCTTATATCAGCAGTTTGCCATTACCATAGCCATATCGGTAATGATCTCGGCATTTATTGCTCTTTCGCTAACGCCGGCATTGTGTACCCTGTTACTAAAACCATCTCATATTGATGGTGAGGCAAAAGGCATCAACAAATTATTTTTCAAATTCAACAGCTGGTTTGAGCGCGTAACAGCCAGTTATACCGAAGGTGTGCGAAAGAGTATCAAAGCATCACGCTTTGTAGTGATCATACTACTTTGTATCTGCGTAGGCACTTACTTTTTGTTCCAGGCTAAACCATCAGGCTTTATTCCATCAGAGGATGACGGCAATTTATATGTGACCTTTCAGTTACCACCGGCATCTTCCACAGCACGATCTGTTGAGGTGATGTCGAAACTAATGAAAGTTATCGGTTCAACACCGGGAGTGGCGCATTTTGCAGCACTATCCGGATTGAATGTGGTAACCAATGCCAGCAATTCAAATAACGGCACCATTTATTGCCAGCTTGCCCCCTGGGATGAACGCAGCAAGGAAACCGAACAGGTGCCGGGCATCATAGGTGAACTGCAAAAACGGATTACCGACGCAGGGATCAAGGATGCCAATGTAGAAGTGATCCAACCCTCGCCCCTGCCGGGCATTGGAACAACCGTAGGTTTCAGCCTGCAGATTGAGCAACGCAGCACTACCGACAATTTGCAGGCCTTTCAAAAAGTGGTAGATAACTTTGTAACCGAAGCCAATAAAAACCCGGTTATATCCAAAGCATTCACTTTTTACACCTCGCATACGCCTAACTACAGTTTAACTGTTGATCGCGAAAAATGCGAAAAACTGGGTGTTAACGTCGCTGATGTTTTCACAACCATCCAGGCCTACATGGGTAGTCTCTATATCAACGACTTTACTACCTATAACCGCACCTTCCACGTGGTGGTGCAGGCCGATACGGCTTTCCGTAAAGTTGTGGCCAATATGGATAAATATTATGTGCGCAATCAAGCTGGCGATATGGTGCCTTTAGGTACCCTGATGAGCTATAAACCTGTTGATGCGCCGCCGCTTATCTCCCATTTTAACATTTTCCGCACAGCAGAGGTAGATGGATCAGCAGCAGAAGGTCATAGCAGCGGCGAGGCCATTGCAGCCATGCAGGAACTGGCAAAAAGAGTTTTACCGGAAGGGTACGATTACGAGTTTTCGGGACTGAGCTATGAGGAGATCAAGGCGGGGTCAACCACCATTTACATCTTCCTCTTTTCCATCACCTTTGTATTCCTGTTTTTGGCAGCCTTGTATGAAAGCTGGTCGGTACCGTTCTCCGTGCTTTTAGCTGTGCCGATAGGTGCCATGGGTGCTATTCTTGCACTGGTACTGGTGCCAAGTTTAACCAATAACGTGTACGCGCAAATCGGGTTGATTACGCTCATCGGGCTCGCGGCCAAAAACGCCATTTTGATTGTGGAGTTTGCCAAGGTAAGGGTTGATATGGGTGAGGAACTCATCCAATCGACATTGGAGGCGGTAAGCCTACGTTTGCGGCCGATCATCATGACTTCCCTTGCATTTGTTTTGGGTGTACTTCCACTTGTACTGGCAACCGGTGCAGGTGCTGTAGCCCGCAGAACAATAGGCTTTACAGTTTTAGGGGGGATGATTGCGGCATCAACACTGGCAATTTTTATTGTGCCGGTGCTGTTTGTGCTCATCACCCGCTTCTCCTACGGTAAAGAAAAACTGGAATACCTGCAGGCGCACAAGGAAGACCTGAAAGAAAAAGCTAAAAAAGTAGAGGCTCAGAGCATTGATCCTGAACTGGAATATGAGATTGAAAAATCCCGTGCATTACATAAAGCTAACTAAGGATGATTTCAAATACATTTATCAAAAGGCCCGTAACCGCCATAGTGATCTCGCTGGTGCTGATGATTGCCGGGGTGATCTGCCTGTTTAACCTCGCGGTTGATCAGTACCCCAATATCTCGCCGCCAAGTGTATCGGTTAACGGGTCGTATACCGGTGCCGATGCCCAAACTGTGGAGCAAAATATCGCTACACCTATTGAGGAACAGGTAAACGGTACACCCGGCATGGAGTACATGACCAGCACCAGCACCAATAGCGGTAGTATGGGTATCAGGGTAACTTTTAATATAGGTACCAATGTACACATAGCGGCACTTAACGTGCAAAACCGTGTTGGTATTGCCGCCCCCCTGCTGCCATCGGTAGTGAGTAAATTAGGACTTACCGTACGTGCCAGTAACCCAGATCAGCTGATGCTGGTGGCCATTTATTCGCCAAAGCATAGCCATAGCATTACCTTCCTGGATAATTACACAAGTACCTTTATCCAGGATGCTATATTACGCGTTCCTGGTGTTGGCGACGTGAGTGCCCGTACTGATAATTTCAGTATGAGGATTTGGATGAACCCCGATAAAATGGCATCCTACAGCCTGACACCGGCCGATGTAACAGCAGCCTTAAATGCGCAAAACGTTTATGTAGCTGCCGGTTCTGTTGGTGCCCCTCCGCAGGATGCCTCCCAAACCTACGAAACCGGAATTTTGGTTAACGGCATGCTCAGCAAGGTGAAGGATTATGAAAATATAGTGGTGAAAAGTATTCCAGGAACCAGTCAGCTGGTGCACCTTAAAGATGTGGCCAGGGTTGAGCTGGGCAAATTCACCTTCTCCAGTAACGCGTTTGTGGATGGTAACCGGGCTTCCACCATCCAGATCTACCAATCGCCGGGAAGTAACGCCCTGCAAACTGCCGAAAACGTATATGCTGCTTTAGCCAAATTAAAAAAATCGTTCCCCAAGGATGTTGATTACGTGGTGCCTTTTGAATCGGTAACCATTATCAAAGTGTCGATGGATGAAGTAGTAGGTACACTGATCAAAGCACTGATTTTGGTGGCTATTGTGGTATTCCTTTTCCTCCAAAACTGGCGCTCAACACTCATCCCGATATTGGCTATCCCGGTATCTATACTGGCTACGTTCATTTTCTTCATTCCATTGGGCTTTACTGTTAATACATTAACCATGTTTGGCTTTGTACTGGCCATTGGGATTGTGGTGGATGATGCCATTATTGTGGTGGAAGCGGTGCAGCATTATATTGATGAGCAGCACATGTCGCCCAAGGAGGCTACCTATCATGCTATGAAGGAGATCTCCGCGCCTGTTATCGCCATCGCGCTCATCCTGGCATCGGTATTTGTGCCGGTTGGCTTTATCCCCGGCATTGTCGGGCGTTTATACCAGCAGTTTGCCATTACTATTGCCATATCGGTGATGCTTTCGGCATTTATCGCTTTGTCCTTAACCCCCGCACTTTGTACGTTGTTATTAAAGCCTACCAAGCCCGTAACGGATAAATCAAATTTGCTCGACCGTTTTTTCCGGGGATTTAACCGCGCGTTTGAAAAGATTACCTTCAAGTACACAAATGGCGTACACCGTAGCATTAAAGGTGCAAGATATATCGTGATTATATTGGTATGTATCTGCGTTGGTACTTACCTGCTTTTCAAAATAAAACCTTCGGGTTTTGTACCGGCGGAAGATGGCGGCCGGTTATACGTAACCTATCAATTGCCCGAGGCTTCCTCCACCATTCAGTCTGTTAATGTGATGAACAAGCTGATGAAAATTGTGGCTTCAACACCGGGTATCATGCATTATACAGCTATCTCGGGGTTCAACATCTTAAATGGTGGCGCCAACTCCAATAACGGCTCCATGTTTTGCATGCTCACACCATGGGATGACCGCACTACACCGGATACCCGGGTGCCGGGACTTATGGATGTCATTAAAAAGAAGATTGCTAAAGCCGGCATCAAAAATGCCAATGTGGTAGTTGCACAGCCGCCGCCTATCAGGGGTATTGGCCAGGCTGCAGGCTTCAGCATGCAGATTGAGCAGGGTAACTCTACCGATGATATTTACACCTTTGAAAAAGTGGTTAAAAAGTTTGTAGCAGCAGCAAAAGCAACGCCTGCAACGGCAGGTGCCTACAGCTATTTTTCGGCACATACGCCAAGCTATCAGCTTAATGTCGACAGGGAAAAGTGCGAAAAGCTGGGCATCAATATTTCAGATGTTTTTTCAACTATGCAGGCCTATATGGGCAGCTTATTTGTGAATAACTTCACCCTCTATAACAGGACTTACCACGTGGTTGTACAGGCGGATACGGCCTACCGGGCGCTAATCTCAAACATGAACAAGTATTATGTGCGCAACTCTGCCGGCCAGATGCTTCCGTTAAGCGCTGTGATCAGCTATAAGCCGATAGTAGCAGCCCCGCTGATCACCCACTTTAATATCTTCCGCTCGGCCGAAGTTGACGGTTCTATCCCACCCGGATACAGCAGCGGCCAGGCCATTGAAGCTTTGAAGGAGTTAGCATCCAAAACTTTGCCGCGCGGCTATACTTATGAATTTTCGGGATTGAGTTATGAAGAATTAAAGGCCGGATCAACCACGGTATATATCTTCCTTTTCTCCATCGTATTCGTATTCCTGTTTTTGGCGGCTTTGTACGAAAGCTGGTCGGTACCGTTTTCGGTGATGCTGGCTGTTCCGATAAGTGCGTTTGGCGCTATCCTGGCGCTTACCATGGTACCAACGATAACCAATAATGTTTACGCACAGATTGGGCTTATTACTTTAATTGGTCTTTCTGCCAAAAATGCCATCCTGATTGTGGAATTTGCCAAGATCAGGGTCGACCGTGGCGAGGAACTTTTGAAATCCACTCTCGAAGCCGTACGCCTCAGGTTACGGCCTATCATCATGACTTCGCTCGCATTTATCCTGGGTGTATTGCCGCTGGTGTTGGCAACCGGTGCCGGTGCCGAATCCCGGAATACCATAGGCGTAACTGTTTTAGGGGGGATGATAGCCTCATCAACCATTTCCATATTTATTGTGCCGGTGCTTTTTGTGTTGTTTACCCGTTTCTCCTATGGTAAAAAACAACTGGATTATCTGCAGGCACACCATGAAGAACTGATGGAAAAAGCGAGGAAAGTAGAAGCCCAAAATATCGACCCCGAACTGGAATATGATATTGCTGAGGCACATGCACAGCATAACGAATACAAAGCTTCGGTAAAACAAAATAACAAATAGCAATCATGAAAAATACAGAACTGCTATCGCAAAATTTAAGGTTGATCAATCACCTTTATACCAGGAACCTTACCCGGGAACTGTCTTCTATCGAGGCGAACCATCATTTTGAGGTGCTGCTTACATTGGCTAAACAACAAAAGCCAATCACTCAAAATCAATTAGCCGAATTGTTGCACATCGATAAATCGCGGGTTGCACATATCATTTTTTCGATGGAAGAAAGTAAGATAGTGCTGGTAAAAACCAACCCGGCCGACAGGCGGCAACATCTCATTTCGCTCTCTCAAAACGCGCTGAAAGTTATCCCATACATCGAACAAAAGGTGATGGAGATCAATGAACTGGCAAACACGGGCATCAGCGAAGAAAAACTGATGGTTTTTACAGAAGTAGCCGAAGCAATGATGCAAAATTTAACAAAGAAAAAACAAACTAAAAATCCTACTGAGAACGATCAGTTACCCGATCCCGATAATGACTGAAACAGAACTACAAAGCCGCTTTACGAAAGTAGAGCGGCTTTGTAATTTGAAAGTGTTTAAATTCCCTCCCTCGGGAGGGGTGCGCTTGGAGTGTGTGATCGCAGGGAGAGGTTTATGCGCCATTTCAAACTAATAAACCAGTCGATGAAACCCCTCCCTACACCCTCCCAAGGGAGGGAATCGCACAATTCCACGCTTTTTTATTCTTCCAAATGCCCGTGATGATCACAGCCCTGCTATATGCAGAATAGATTTCCAATAGCGAACATCTTTATATTAATCCCCAAAACAGCGATATTAGATACCGACTTATTAATCCTATGAACCAGCTCATTAACTTTTTCTGGACGATCCTCGGTTTTGCAGCAGTGCTGGTCTACTGGGTTTCGGCAGGCTTATCCGCCTGGTTTTACATCTTTATTGTACTAAGCATTATTCCGGCGTTTCTTTCTCAAAAAATATTCGCAGGGCTCCAACTTAGCAATAGCACAGAACTTTACGAGCGTTTAGGGGTCAGGTTCATTCGTAAATTTGTTCAGCAGGGCGATATTGCCAATCGCCTGGTCAGGAAAAATGATCCGGCTTACCAGGTAATCCGGATAAAAGCAAATCCTGAAGGCTACCTCAAAACCATTATGATGTACGAGCGGTATCATTTCATTTGCCTTATTTTCTTCCTGCTCACAAGCGGCATGGCACTGGTTGAGGGCCGCTACATACAAGCCCTGATCATTATGATAAGCAACATGTTCTATAACTTCTATCCCATTTTGCTGCAGCAGTATAACCGGATCAGGATATTGAGATCCAGTAAAAAATTCAAGAACCCGATAAGTTAACATAGAGCTCGCAAAGCCACCATACCAGTATGGCAATTATCAAACCTATCAGACAACTGCTTATTGGGCTTTACATCCCGTAAACTGCAGAAACTGCAATGAACACGCGGTAATCTCAAAGCCCTGCCACAAAACATGGCAGCAAGTTTTTTAATTCATTATTTTAACCTTTACGAATAACATTAACGATGATTGCTGTATTTTGCTGCAAAATTTTCTTTTTAACGGCCGCCTGAAATGAACTTCACCCCAAAAATCACAAACCGGTTTACTTATATCATTCTGTTGTTGTTTCCATGGCCTGTTTTTGCCCAGGACCTGGTTAAATATGTACAGCCAATGGCAGGTACGGCCATCGCTACTACAGCCTCTGCGCTGAAGCATGGCCAGACGGCTGATACGAGGTTTGCCAATACCATTCCCGCGGTTACTTCCCCCTTCGGCATGACACAATGGACACCCGAGACGGAATCTGGTGAAACCAAGTGTATCCCCCCTTATTATTATAAAGACAGCATATTCAACGGCCTGCGCGGTTCACACTGGTTAAGCGGTTCATGCACGCAGGATTATGGCAGTTTTACTATTATGCCCATCACAGGCAAGCTAAAAACAACTAATTATAGTGCAGCATTTAAACATGCCGATGAACAATCGTCGCCGCACGTTTACAGCGTAAACCTTAAGCAATATCAACTGAAAGCCGCGGTAACCGCTACAGAGCGTTGCGCCATGATGCAATTTACCCTGGAGCAGGCCGACAGCCTTTATTTATTGATTAAAGCCAATAGTGATTACCACGAAGGCTTTGTAAAAGTGGATAAACAAACCGGCGAAATATCAGGCTATAATCCGGCTCACCGCATTTACCAGGGCTGGGGGAAAAGCGCAGGCTTCAGTGGTTTCTTTGTGATCAGGTTTGAACGAAGTTTAGGTAAAACGGGCACCTTTTCCGGAGATAGAATATTTACTGCGGATAGTATTAAAAACGATGCGGGTACCGGCATTTACGCCGGGTTCAAGCTCAATAAAGGCGAAAAGCTAATCATCAGGATAGGCACTTCGTTTACCAGCCTGGATGGGGCCCGCAAAAACCTGCAGGCCGAGATGCCCGGATTTGATTTTGACCGGGCTGTGGAAAACAGCAAATTAAAATGGGAAAAAGCTTTAGGGCAAATCAGTATATCAACCAGCAGCGAACGGGATAAGCGCATTTTTTATACATCGTTTTATCACGCCATGCAGCAGCCACGTCTTTTTAATGATGTTGATGGCAGGTACCCGCGATTTTCAGGTAATTACCAGATCGAAAAGTTATCAGGGGGTAATTATTATGATGATTTTTCGATGTGGGATATTTACCGGGCGCAGTTACCGCTGTTTGAGATCCTGAACCCGCCTTTGATCAATAACCTGGCAAAATCACTGATCCTGAAAGGCAAACAAGGCGGTTGGATGCCTATTTTCCCTTGCTGGAACAGCTATACATCTGAGATGATCGGCGATCATACAGCCTCGGTAGTCAGTTCGGCATACTTAAAAGGGATCACTGACTTTGATGCTGAGGATGCTTACCAGATTTTAAGGCGTAACGCTTTTGATGTGCCTGCCAACCGGGCCGACTATGTGGAAGGCAAAGGGCGCAGGGCATTGGATAGTTACCTGAAATATCAATACATCCCGGTTGAAGACAGTGTGTTGGATGCCTTTCATAAAATGGAACAGGTAAGCCGTACAATAGAATATGCCTATGATGATTACGCACTGGCGCAATTTGCTAAAGCTTTGAAAAAATCTGCCGACTATGCGGCTCTCAGCAAACGGGCAAAATATTATACCCATGTATTTGACCCGTCAACCGGATTTGTGCGCGGTAAACATGCCGATGGCAGCTGGGTATCCCCTTTTAATCCGGATAAAAAAGAAACCTATATTACAGAAGGTACCGCACGGCAATATACATTTTATGTACCGCAGGATGTACCCGGTTTGGCAAAGCTGATGGGTGGTACAAATAAACTCGAACAGTCTTTAGACAGCCTGTTTGTAAAAGGTGAGTACTGGCATGGCAATGAGCCAGGGCATCAGATCCCTTTTATGTATAATTATACTCCATCGCCGTGGAAAACACAGGCGGCAGTGCGCAAAATCTTAGCTGCCGAATACAGCGACGGACCCGGTGGTTTGGGTGGCAATGATGATGCAGGGCAAATGTCGGCCTGGTATATGTTTGCGGCTATGGGCTTTTACCCGGTAAACCCTGTATCGGGCGAATATCTGCTATGTTCACCTTTATTTGATAAGATTGCCATTACCCTTCAAAACGGCGGCAAGTTTGAAATCACCTGTCATAAAGCAAATCCGAAATCTATGTATATCCACACAGTAAAATTAAATGGTAAAACAATGCCCGATAATTTTATCCGTTACAGGGATATTATGGCCGGCGGCAGGTTGGAAATTTTTATGCAGGACAAACCGGATACGAATTGAGCCTCCCACCCGCACCATCAACCCTCAGGGATGTAAATAATTACAACAGCTGCTAATTAGTTGGGATACACGGCACACAGAAACAAGCTACTGAAAATCATAGCCAGTAGCCATAATTTCCAATTGCCTGACGGGAGCACCAATTTAAATTCAAACCTTTTCTTTAACAAGGTAAACAGGCAGAAGTGGCAACTCTTGCGGAACGTTGATATCATTGCTCCGTTTGAACCCGTAGCTTTCAAAAAAATCCAGATAGGGGTTATTTTCATATTCGCTTATCCAAATTACCTGCTGCATAGTTGAAATTGAAAGGCATTTTTTAAATAACGATTCCCTGATTAAAGGATCATTATATTTCTCCAGCACGCTAAAATCAGCTATCCTCGCCAAAGTTTTACCGGCAAAAAACGCAGGTCTTGCACCTTTGGATGTTACTTTGGCATAACCGGCAGGCTCATCATTTACATAAACTATCAGGTATTGATTGGACATACTATTTAGCTCTATCACCAATACCTCTTTATTAAAGTTTGCATCGATATAATTTTCAAGCTCCTGATCAGTGACCCTTCCTGCAAATTTTTCTCTTGCAGTGGCTTCGGTTATAAAAGATAAAATATCAATCCCCTGTTGATTTCCAATGGTGAATTTTGTTGTGATTTCAGCTGCCATTTTTTAATATATGTTTTATGCAGATTGAAGGAGTATTACTCATTTTCGTGGGCGCTACTCATTCCCTTCATTACAAAATTAGATATGTACATTTCCTGTTAGTTTACCTAAGTCGCCAAATATTTTACGATTCCGGCCAATCCCGCCTTCTTACTTTAAGATGATATTATGAACCGCCCTTTTATCAAACTACGACCTCATTGACCCAAACCTACCGGAAAGAAAATAAAGGATGTGGTATTTTCCCATGTGTTTGTGGTACTTTTAATCTGTCTGCCTTTAAATAAACTTTGACCGGGTTGGCCATAATTTTATGCAGAGGCTATGTTATTTTTGTATCGGATGCCCGATCAAATATTTACATCAATGCAATGCTCCCAATATTAACTGATCTTATTGCCAGCAATCTCAGTGTTGTTTTTTGCGGGATTAATCCCGGCTTAAAATCTGCGTGGGACGGGCACCACTTTTCGGGGCGGAGCAACCGCTTTTGGAAAGCTTTGCACCTGGCAGGCTTTACACCCCATCAAATTGAGCCGTTGAATGATGCATCTATCCTTGATTTCGGTTACGGGCTGACCACTGCCGTAGAAAGGGCAACGGTGCGGGCAGATGAACTTTCCAAAGATGAGTTTGCCGATTCCATCGAGGCTTTCAAAATAAAAATGGCTCGTTTCCAGCCTAAATATATTGCATTCCTTGGTAAACCGGCTTATATAGCCTTTTCCGGTAAAAAGCAAATTTTGTGGGGCCCTCAACCGGAAGATTTTTGTGGGGCAAAGGTTTGGGTACTCCCTAATCCGAGTGGTTTAAACCGGGGATTTACCCTTAATGATCTTATTACCCATTACAAGGAATTGTATGAGGCTATTTCAAAGCCGACTGCTATAATATAGCCCAACAGTAGGTATAGGCGCAAGGAAATCGCTTTTAAAATCAATAGTAAACACGTGGCACCTAACGGAGCCTTAAAGCTTCCATTTTGTCTCCTATAAACACGATACTCCTACGGAGTTTTTAGCAATTGATAAGACACTCCATAGGAGTATCGTGTTTATAGATATTTTGACCCCAATATAATGGCTCCGTTAGGTGCCACGTGTTTACTATCGATTTCAAAAGCAATTCCCTTGTAATGAGCGGATTTCTGCTTGTGCTTACGCTTTTAATAAAGTATTTTTACCTATAAGTCGAACATAGATAAACCAACCAATAGAAGCCTATCCATACTCCAATATCTTTGAAAAACGAGTTTAAAAATATTGACTAACTGGCAAGCATTGAACATAACAAAATTGCAGTATGAAAGTCATATCAGTAAATGTAGGCCAGCCACGGGATATTCCATGGCGTGGACAAATGGTTAGAACATCCGTATTCAAAACGCCTGTTGCCGGGCGTATTCATGCAAGAAAATTCAACTTAGACGGCGATGCCCAGGCCGATCTCATGGCCCATGGCGGCGAGCACCGCGCCGTTATGGTTTACCAGGCCGAATCATATCAATACTGGGGTGAAACCCTGCAGCGTACAGATTTCACTTATGGGCAATTCGGCGAAAACTTTACCATAGAGGGACTGGCCGATAATGAGGTTTGCATTGGCGATCGCTTCAGGATCGGTTCGGCAATTTTTGAAGTTACCCAGCCCCGGGTAACCTGCTGGCGCGTGGGTATCAGCACCGGGGTACCGGAAATGCCGGCCCTGCTTGTTACACATAAACGACCGGGGTTTTATTTCCGTGTGATACAGGAGGGAGATGTTGGCGCGGGCGACGTGATAGAAAAGATTGCCGACGGCGATGAAAAAATGACCGTTGCTGATATTGAAGCGCTGCTTTATTTAAAAGATCACCCTGAAGATAAACTACAACAAGCCTTAAAAATTCCTGCGCTTAGCCAGGGCTGGAAAGGATCATTTCAAAATTTGCTTGATGCTGTTTTGCAAGGTGCCGCCAAAGGAAATGCCGGTTTGAGCGGCCCAATTGAACCACTTGCCTGGACAGGCTTCCGACCGTTCATCGTAAAGCGTACGCGTATGGAATGTGAAGGAGTGCGTTCCTTTGAACTGATACCATCCGAAGGCAACCCAATACCTTCTTTTTTGCCGGGACAACACATTGCAGTCCGGATACACCCAACCAGGAGCGGCGCTCCACTGATACGGATGTATTCTCTTTGCGGGCCGCCGGGTGAATCTGGTTTACGCATTGCGGTAAAGCTGGAAACAAACGGCGCGGGTGGCACTTATATGCATGAACAGGTACATGATGGCGACCTGTTAGAGATCAGTGCACCGCGCGGCACTTTCACTTTGACGGAAAGTAAAAAGCCATTGGTTCTTCTTAGCGCCGGGGTAGGCATTACGCCTTTATTAAGTATCCTTCACCATGTTGCCCGCCTCGATCCTGACCGTGAGCTTTGGTGGATCCATTCCTGCAGAAACAGAACTTACGAGGCATTCAGGGATGAAGTAACAACCCTTGGAATGCAGTTGTCCTCATTTCAGCGAGTGGTCATATACAGTTCCCCCAATAACGGTGAACATTGCGGCATTGACTATGATATTAAAGGGCACCTTGATTTGCAGTCCTTACAGGATATGCAACTGCCGATAGAAAGTGAATGTTACTTATGCGGGCCGCCGGCCTATCTCTACAATATCACCGCTGCATTGAAGACCATCGGAATAGCCGATAATAATATTAAATCCGAACTATTCGGAAGCAGCCCCGAAACGGCTGGCGGAAACGGGAAAGCCCCTCACCTTCCCGCAGAAAATACCGGGCTGGGTCCACTCGTTACTTTTAGTAAAAGCAAAGTCTCTTTTCGGTGGCATCCCCGCTTTGGCAGTTTGCTGGAAGCAGCTGAAGCTTGTGATATTCCAGTTAAATGGTCATGCCGGATGGGCGTTTGCCATCGCTGCGAAACGGGTATGATTGACGGAACGGTTGGTTATTCCCCAAATCCGCTTGATCTTCCGGCAGATGGGAACGTACTGATCTGTTGCGCTGTTCCGGAAAGCGCTGTAGACCTGGACTTGTAAATAACTATGCAGAAAAAGACAATTCTAAACCAGGATATTCTGCCCCATCAAATGCTCTGAAGGGCGCGTTTTGGTAACATTATAAAATGTGTTGCTAAAGGAGGACAAGCTTTGATAACCGCATAAAAAAGCTATATCAGCTAAAGAATGTTCATTTCCAACAATGAGTTTGAAAGCCTTCGCCATTCTCAACAGTTTCAGGTATTGCAGAAAAGAAACACTTAAGGTTGACTGGAAGAACCTTGACAAGGTTCTTTCGCTAACTCCAAACTTTGAGCTGATGCTTTGCAGCGTATGGCTTTCGGAAAGGTTATCTTCAAGGTGTGCCAGTATTTTAAGCATCCGTTCATTTTCTGTAAAGGGCAAAGCAACCGAAAGCGCCTGGTTACTTACCTGCGACAGGATGTTTTTAATACTTTGTAAAAACGTAAACCGCTCATCATCCGGCAGGATATGCGCATTCCATTGCTCCGTGAACCGGATCATCTGGAAAAGGAGGTCATTTATAGGGTAGATCCCGACTTTGCTATAAAACTCATTTTGTGAATCTCCATTGGTATGAAAAAACAATGTCCGGCATTTAGTTGCCGGATTACCTATCGTAAACGTATGTTCCACCCCTGCCGGGATCCAAAAATAATGCCGTGCAGGTATTACAAAAAGCTTTTCCCTGAACCTTATATATCCCAATCCCCCTTCAACATACGTTAGCTGACTTTTAGAATGCTTATGAAAGGGGATAAACTTTTCGCATTTCTCATGCATCACAAATATCGAATCCTTATACAATTCTATCTCTTCAAGAGATGCTATCAAACTCATTTTATTTATCTTATCTAATTTCTGAGTTCCGGAAACCGGCTCAGACAGTTATTGAAGTCCTGAATTTTTAAACAATGAAAAAAGAATGATCTACCCCACATGACAGGAGTAGATACATTCAAATCAAAACAACAATTAAACAACAATTATCTTCCGAGGGTGTCTCATTCAATAATTTTGGCACCTCATTATTAGTTTCTTTTAAAATTACTTAAGCCTGATTTCGCTTAAGCTGCATCCCTGCGCCACCATCGGGAAAACATTATTCTCCCGCGTTACCATCACCTCAAGCAAAAATGGACCTTTACTATTCATCATTTCATCCAAAGCACCGGGTAAATCTTCACGGTCAGAAACACATTTCCCCGCAATGCGGTAAGAGGCCGCAAGGGCAACAAAATCCGGGCTCTCGAGGTCTGAAAACGAATACCTGCTCTCGCTAAATAACTCCTGCCACTGGCGGATCATCCCTAAATAGCGGTTATTCAAAACGATGATCTTAATATCTATTTTGTTTTGCATGATAGTGCCTAATTCCTGCAAGGTCATTTGAAAGCCACCGTCCCCGGCTATGGTGATTACAGTTCTGTCGGGTGCGCCATATTTTGCGCCGATTGCGGCAGGCAGGGCAAAGCCCATTGTGCCTAAACCACCGCTGGTTACATTACTTCGGGTTTTATCCATTTTTGCATAACGGCAGGCCACCATTTGATTTTGGCCAACATCCGATACGATGACTGCTTCGCCTTTGGTAAGCACATTTAAGTGACGTACAACTTCACCCATCGTTATTTCGCCCGAGGCTGGGTTTAACTCGGGATTGATAACGATATCAAGCTCTTCCTTATAACGTGTTTGAAACTCCGTCAGCCAGGCAGTATGTTCTTTTTGCTCGATCAAAGCAGTGAGCATTGGCAAAGTTTCCTTACAATCGCCCCAAACGGGCGCTGTTGCTTTTACATTCTTATCAATTTCGGCGGGATCAATATCCAGATGAACCACTTTGGCTTGTTTGGCATATTTATCTAAGCGACCTGTAACCCTGTCATCAAAGCGCATTCCAATCGCAATCAGTAAGTCACACTCGTTGGTTAATACATTGGGGGCGTAATTGCCATGCATTCCCAGCATGCCAACGTTAAGCGGATGATTGCCCGGGATTGCACCCACGCCCAAAATTGTCCAGGCACTCGGGATACCCGACTTTTCTATAAATACTTTAAACTCTGCCTCGGCACCACCTAAAATCACGCCCTGCCCCCATAACACCAATGGCTTTTTAGCCTCGTTAATTAATTTGGCTGCCTGTTCAACATATTCCGGGCGAACAATCGGTTTTGGCCTATAGCTCCGGATATGGTCACATTTGGTATAACCCTTATAATCAAACAACTGCAACTGCGCGTTTTTGGTTATGTCAATTAAAACCGGCCCCGGCCTGCCGCTGCGGGCGATATAAAAGGCTTTGGCTAAAACAGCCGGAATTTCTTCAGCATCGGTTATTTGATAGTTCCATTTGGTTATCGGGCCGGTGATATTGATGATATCTGTTTCCTGGAATGCATCAGTCCCCAACAGATGCGCGTAAACCTGCCCGGTTATACAAACCACCGGGGTGCTGTCTATCATGGCATCGGCAATACCTGTTATCATGTTTGTTGCACCGGGCCCGCTTGTTGCAAGGGCTACTCCTACTTTTCCTGATGTGCGGGCATATCCCTGAGCGGCGTGAATTGCGCCCTGCTCATGCCTAACCAAAATATGTTCGAGCTTTTCGCTGTAATAATATAATGCATCGTATATCGCAATATTAGCACCTCCCGGTACACCAAAAAAAGTACCGACACCTTCGGCAACCAATGCTTCTAATATGGCTATTGATCCTGAAATTTGTTTCGTTTCGCTTATTATTGCCGTTGCTTCCTGTTGTTCAGTTTCCATTGCTGCCTGTTATTTGTGTGTATACTATTATTTAAAATGGTCTGTTTATGCCCTAATTCAGTTAAATTCACCTAATTCGATCGGATTATTTTCTACTTTCTCAAGCTCAAATACAAATTTAGACCGCTCATTCCAGTATCTTATTTCAGAAACAGCCAATCTTTTTATCATTCCGGCCATTAACATGATCAAGTGAAAATGCCTCAACCCTGAATCATACATCTGTCAAAGGCACCATCATGCGCTTATTCCAGTGTACATACGTTTTACTAATAGCAGGAACAACCAGGATAACAAAAGCCAGAACCAGCATTACCACCGCAAATACCATAAAAATAGCCCTGTTAGTTAACAGCTGACTTTGTTGTGTTAGATTTTGCCATATAGCTGCATTTGCTAAACCCGAGGCCTGCTCTGCTGTGAACCCTTTTGAAACATACAGCGCACGGTAAGTATTTAAACGGGTAACCATATTTTGATTTTCGGGTGTGAGGTAAGCAAGAAAGCCCTCTTTAAAATATTGGTTAAAGTATAGCTGCAGGTTATAAAAGCCCGCAAATGAATTTGCAGTCGCGCTAAAACGGGTACAGGCAGCTATGATCATACCGCTTGCTCCTGCAGACGCAGGGGCCGACGAAAGCACACGGATCATGATAGGAACAAACAAAAGGCCCGAAGCAACACCCTGTACAAATACAGGCAGGAGCAGATCAGTGAAGGACAAATCGGGAGTCAATAAAAAGCTCATCCAAATGTTGAATGCTGCCAACAATACAAACCCTGCTACCAAAAGCACTTTAATAGTAACCTTTTTGGCAAGCATCATCCGGATAGAAAAAACCAACAGACCTACCATCCCCACTATATTACACATAGCAAGTACCATCACCTGGAGCGTACTCCACTTAAGCACTCCGCCCGCGTAGCTATAAACCAGGCCGATACTATCCTTAGTACCATAATAAATGGCAAGCAAACAAACAGCGCTTACAAAATTCCATGATTTAAACACACTAAGATGGACAACCGGCCTTTTGACAATGCTTTGCCTGTATAAAAATAACGATGCACCAATTACAGTAGCAATGCTGCTGTAACGGATCCGCGGGTCGGCAAACCAATAGTATTTAGATCCGTAAATAACGGTGTAAGCCAGGGCAAGGGCGCTAAAGGCAAATATGACCATCCCACCCCAGTCAATCTGGTACAAAGGAAAACGTTTATGCACCGATACACCTTTTAACATTAGCAAAGTGATGAGCAAGGTAACGAGTTGGAAGCCGATCAGGTAATAGTACGTTACTTTCCAATCTGCCGATTCTACCACCGCGCCGGCAAGCAACCCTATCAAAACTGTGTTGCTAAGCAGGGTTCCATAAAATACTGCCGGTGCTATGGTTTGCACCCGTTCCTGGGGCAAACGCGAAAAGATCAGCAACAGGCCAAATACAATCACATTACCTGTAACAATCCCCTGAAAAAACCTTATAATAAGAAACAAATTGATATCACGGCAGTACAAACAGGCAACATTGAGTACTATGGCCAGCATCATACTGGTCAATAAATAGCCCCGGGTTTGAAAGTATTTGAAAAAGCGAAACTGTACCGGTAAAACAGTAATAATACCGGCGTAGGTTGACATTACTCCAAACTGGATATCCTCAGGCTGTGCACCGAGGTATGCCACCATGTAACTTTGGGTAAGTACAAACATCCCCAGCTGCACCAGGCCCGACAGCAAGATCATAAACAACGCAATGCGTACGCCCCAATGCCAGCCTGTAATCCAATCTTTAAAATATACCGATTTCATGATTACGATTTCTTTTTAACAGCCACGGTAACATTCATACCAGGTACTACGCTGGCTGATTGTTCATCTGCAAACTCAATCTTTACCGGCACGCGCTGAATGATCTTAACAAAATTGCCTGTAGAATTGTCCGGAGGTAAAAGGGAAAAACGTGAACCGGTAGACCCTGCAATAGCCAAAATCCTCCCTTTAAATACCTTGTTATCTATGGCATCCACGCGAATCTCCACTGGCTGCCCAACATACATGCCGGCTACCTGCGTTTCTTTATAATTGGCGGTGATCCATTTTTCCTTTTCATTAATGATGCTCACCAATGGCTGACCGGGTTGGATCTGCTGACCCTCCAAAATATTTTTACGTCCCAGCCTGCCTGTATATGGGGCACGGATAATGGTATAAGATAAATTAAGCCTTGCCAGCTCCAGTGCTGCTTGTTTCCGTTTTACATCTGCCTGCAATACGGCAAAGTGAGTTTTCAGCTCCGCTATTCGCGCTTCGTTAGTCTTCAGGCCGTTTATGGCGGCGCTGTAATCGCTTTCTGCCACATCATAATGTGCTTTCACCAATTCCAGATCGGCGCCGGTTGCGGCTTCTTCTTTCACCAGGTTGGTGTAACGCCTGATATCCTGTTGCTGCTGCACATATTTGGCCTGTGCTCCTTTGATCTGATCCTGGTTGATATTTGTACCTGTTTCGGCCGAACGGATGCCGGCTTCAAGCACGGTTAGCTGGGCATGGGCATCATCCATAGCGGCTTCTGCAGCCTCCAGTTGGGCCCGGTACTCCCTGTCATCCAGCATAACCAGTGTATCGCCCTGCTTAACCAGTTGGTGCTCGTTAAAGTAAACGTGCTGAATATAACCACCCGCCCGCGCAGATACCGGGTTAATATATGACTCGACCTGGGCGTCGTTAGTTTCTTCGTAGTGTTCGCTGTATTTCAGGTACTGAAAAAAATACACAGCCCCTGCAACTAACAAAACTGCCGCAATAACCGTGATAATAATATTACCCGGATGCGTTTTATGATTTTCTCTTTTCATTTTTTTAAGTGTTGATTATAAATTCCCGCTGGTGTAAAGAATATGGTAATAAATAGCAAGCGCGTCGGTTTGCGCCCTGATTAAATTGAACCTCGATTCCTGGTACAGGTTATCTGCATCCAGCAGATCTGTTAACAGGGAAAGTTGATTTAAATATTTAGTATTTACTATCCGGTAGTTGACCAGCGCCTGTTCTACAGAGTGCTCATTAACCGAAATCCTGTTGAGTGCTTCGGCATATTTTACATAATAAGCCCTGGCCTCCGTTTTCACATTATCAGTATAAGCCTCCTGCCGCACCTCCAGTTCTTTAACCCGGAGTTTGCCCGCAGCTACTTTGCTTTTATTGTGATAAAGCGATGAAATACTGTACTGTGCTTTCAGCCCCACAAACCCGAGGGCATAAGCCTGGTTAACCGGCGGGAACACCAAAAAATTGGGATAATTAATGCCATAGGCGCTGTAAAAGCTTAAACCTGGCATGTTAGCGCTTTGGATTCCTCTCAGTCTGGCCTTTTGTGTCTCCACATTTTCGGCTGCTTTTTGCACACTGTATGATGACACCCCGGCCGCATCTATAAGCGGAAGTAGTGAACTTAATGCAGGCTTAGGCATCCCGGCCGAATCAACCGGCGAAATCCGCACAGAATCAGGAACATTGATCAGCACATCTAATTTCTGGTTAGCAATTGTGATATCGTTTTCATTTTGCTCTAAAGAAAGCTGAACGTTTGATAATGTAACTTCTGCCCTCAAAACATCACTCCTGGTAACTTTTTGATTTTTGTAAAGCGTATTAATATTGCTCAACCGGGTTTGCGCCCTTTTAAGCTGATCAAGGATAAACTTCTGCAAGTCATTAAGCTTAACAAGGTCAAGGTATTGATCAGCCGTTTGTAAAGCAATATTTCCCGACTGATCCAGGGCATTCAATTTTGCCTCGTTTAAGTGCGAAGTCTGCTCTTTTTGCAATGCCCTGAGCTTTCCGCCGTTGTAAATATTAAAGGATGCCTCAACCCCTAAATTGGCAGCATTACGCGTAGGTGGTGTAGATATTGTAATTGAATGGCTCAGCCCTTCTGAAAAAAGCGTCAGGTTTGAGAACCGCTGATATGAACCACCAACATTAATAGTTGGCAATGCTGCTTTGAAAGCATCTTTACGGTCTTCACCGGCAGCGCTTTCTTCGATATTAGCGGCCTGTACCCATCTATTTTGAGTTTTAGCAAATTGTACCGCTTCTGCAAGCGTAAGTTTATAGCCATTGCCGGGGCGCTCCTGAGCTCCCGATATGATCGGGTTCAGGATAAAAATAGTCGTCGCAAAAGCGAAAACTAATAAGATATAAATTTTTAAACTTGTCATGATTCATCCCCCTGTTAAAGTTTTGATAAGACAAATTTCCGGTTAAACAGCAGGTAAAAGTCGACCAAACTACTTCAATGTTCGTCGAAATGGCTTATATCGATCTAAGAAGCCGTTTAAAATTGCAAATATTCATTGCCGTTGGTTTTAACCAACGGTAATAAGTTGAAAAGTCTTGGCTTTAGCCTAATTATGCAAGCGGATTTGGGCTGAAGCCCCTTATGCTACTCATTATTCCGTTGGTTAAAACCAACGGCAATGAAGCTTTATTTACCTGTAATAGATATTCATAAATTTTAAACAGCTTCTAAAAGAAGAGATAAAATTTAATTGAACTTTTTACGGTACTCAACCGGCGACATCCCGGTTGCCGCACGGAAGAATTTTCCGAACACAGACTGATCTGAAAAATTCAGCATCCCGCTGATCTGGGATACAGTGAGTGTTTTGTTTTGCAGCAAAACTTTAGCCTCCAGGATAATGGCATCATCGATCCATTTGCCGGCAGATCTGCCAGATTGCTTTTTAATTGCCGCCGAAAGAGATTTGGGTGTTAAATGAAGATGATCTGCATAAAATTCGAGCTTGCGTTCCTGCTTATAATTATTGCTGAGCAGATACCTGAACTTTGCAAATAAAGGGTGAGATTTTACTGAAGATGACGTACCGGAGATTTGTTGCCAATGATAAGCGTCAACTTCATAAACGAGGGCAAAAATATAACTCCGGATAATATCGGCCTGGTTATATCCGGATCCGGATTGCGTTAGTTGGATGAGCTCATAGATCTTGCTGAATTTAGTAAGCCCCGGCTCCTTCAGTGGTAAAACGTGGAGATCGCTGTTTTCAAAAAAGTCAAACCTCGACAGAAAAAAAAGATCAGCGTGCCGTTCCAGTAAAAATGAGTCTTTGAAAAATATAACATCCATTTTCAGCAAGTCGCTGTTCTTGGTGAAATACCGGATAACCGAAGGGCCAAGGGTAATAATTGAAGGCGCTTTAACTTCCCACGATGCGAGGCCGGCATTCAGTTTCACGCCGCCCTCTTTTATATAAACAATCGCATAGCTTTCTGCCCGATAAGGCTCTTCGTGATAAGGGCGATCACCTGAACTCACAAAAAGATATTCCTTGCTGGTATCGGGCACAGCGAATAGCCTGCTGTGCCTCGAAAGAGAAAAAGTTTTCATGCTATCCATCAGCACAAAACTACAATATTAAGTGTGCTTTCTCCCTTTATACTTCAGCCCCGTTTAAGCCGGGTTTGATTTCGGAGGCATGTTATTCAACAATATGGTCAGCTACTTTTTTTACTGTTTTTTTCTTTACGCCGGTCTTGTCACTAACAATACCAGAAGCCAGATCTTTAGCTTCGTCTTTTAATTTATGCTTAATAGATTGGATCACTTCGCCCCCGCTTTCGGTTAAAAACAAATAAGCTAATGTGCCGGCCAATACCGCACCTGCGGCCACTGCAACGATCAGCCTGGTATTATCTTCTTTTTTAAATAGATTTTTCATAATTGTTTAACAAAACAAGCGACCAATTGTTAGTATAAAAAATGAGGAATTATGCCATGGTACAACATAATTGCCTGTTAATGTTAAAGCTTGTGAGGCCTGCTAATACCCAATTTCCTGATTCTGGAATTAAGAGTTGAAGCATTCATGCCAAGAATATCAGCAGCACCGCCCTTCCCTGAAACCCGCCAGCCACACTCTAACAAAACCCGCTGAATATGAGTTCGTTCATTTTCTATTCTTGTTTTATCCGGCCTTCCCGTAGTGGCCGAAGCTTTAAGCAAGGGAGGAATTTTTGTTATTAAAGGGCCATCGTTGATAAGCATACTTCTGAATATAAAATTTTCAAATTCCCTGATATTTCCCGGCCATTCATAATTCAAAAGTTCAGACAAGACATGCTCTGAGACATCAGTAATGGCATTGCCAGCCTCCTCAGCATATTTTGAGATAAAGTGTCTTGCAAGCATGGGAATATCCTCTTTTCTTTCCCTTAGGGGTGGCGTTTTTATCGGAAATACGTTCAACCGGTAATAAAGATCAAGGCGAAACTTTCCGTTTGCAAGTTCCTGCTCCAGGTTGCGGTTCGTTGCTGCGATGACACGCACATTAATTTTTTTGGTTTTACCTCCTACCGGCTCAATTTCCTTTTCCTGTAATACCCGCAAAAATTTTATCTGGTCATCTGCGGGCAATTCTCCAATTTCGTCGAGAAAGATTGTCCCATCATTTGCCTGTTCAAACTTGCCGATCCTTTTTGTTAAGGCGCCCGTAAAAGCGCCCTTTTCATGCCCGAATAACTCCGGTTCAATAAGATTGGCAGGAAGTGCAGAACAATTGACTACAACAAACGGACTATTATTCCGGGCAGAAAGTGCATGAATTTCCTTTGCAACTAACTCTTTTCCCGTACCGCTTTCGCCCAGAATTAAAACAGCGATATTTGACCTCGCAGCAATCCTGATCTGTTCATACATTTCCCTCATTGCCCAGCTATTACCAATAATCGAATTCGGGATTTCATCCTCTGCTTTTGTAAGGGCTTTCTTCGGAGATGGCTCTTTAAGTATTCCGCTCTTTTTTTGCTTGTCGCGGTATAGTGCAATGTCAATCATAACAAGCACATCCTTTTCACGAAAGGGTTTAACGAGAAAGCCATAAGGCTCTGTTACTTTAGCTTCCTCAAATGTTTTTCTATTGGAATTTGCCGATAAATAGATGAATGGTATATTCCTTTTGTTCAATTCCCTTGCCAGATCAATTCCTGTTTGATCACCTTTGAGAATTATATCCAACAAAACAAGATCGATATGCTGGTCGGCAATTGACCGTAAACCCTCCTGAACCGATCTGGCTACGGGCGGAACGATGTAGCCTGATTTCAATAGCGTGCGCTCAAGGCTATGTGCCTCGATAAACTGATCTTCGACAATTAATATTTTGGGTTTCACGATTAAATTTTTTAGGGATTGCGTTTTGTACTTTTTGAAAATCTGATGTCGAATTGTGTCCCTTTTATATTTTTTATTTCAAGTGCTGCTTCAAGGTCCTGGCATAACCCACGGATCATTTTGAGACCCAGTGAGCCCCATTTAAGAGGATCGTTGCTCAGGTTTATCCCGATTCCATTATCCCCGATTATAAGCTGTACCTCTTCTCCGGCTTCGTCCAGTTTAATACTTATCACATTGTTTTCCTTCCGCCCAACAAACGCATGTTTTATAGCATTGGTAATTGCTTCATTTACAATTAACCCTATTGGTATTGCGGCGGAAATATCAACATTCAAAGGTTTCAAATCCAAGCGATAGCAAATTGGCTGGTCGCTTCTTAAGCTCTCTTTCAAATAACCAATTAAGTCTTCCAGGTAAATTTGAAGGTTAATAGTTTCAGATTCATCAGTAAGATAAAGTTTTTGATGAATAAGTGACATGGCATAAATGCGGTGCTGACTGGTTTCTATAGCCTTCAATGCGTCATCTTTAAGAAATTCGGCCTGTATCTGCAACAGGCAAATAACGGTATGCAGGTTGTTTTTAACCCGGTGATGCACTTCCCTTAGCAGCCATTCCTTATCCTGCAATAACACTTGCAGTTGTTGATTTTTCTTTTGTATTACAGACGACATTTGTAATTTTCTCCGGTATTGCTTGTAATAAATGGCGCCAACCAAAGCAAAAGCAATTGTTCCGCAAATACTTATATTTCTAAACGTTTCAGCATTCCTTAGATTTGCATGTTCAAGTTGCTCGCTTTTGGTTAGAAGCTTAATCTCCTCACTTTTTTTATCCGCCTCATATTTATTTTGCAAATCATGCATGGCGGCCACCTTAGATTCCTGGTAAATGATGTCGTCGCATCTTTTGTTTGCCCCAAGATATTTCATTGCCGACTTATAATCGCCTAAAGCTGAGTCAGCAAGGAAGAACATATAATAAAGGTGCCCATTACTTTGCACAGAGGCCTCATTTCGTCGTTTTAGTGCCTCCTGCAGATAAGGGAGCGCCTTTTGGTATGCCCCGCTTTCAACGTAAAAGAAAGCTAATCTATGATAAGTTGCTTCGTCCAGGTCCTGTACGGATTGGGCCAGGTGGAACTCCTTTAAAAAATACCTTTCAGCTTGTTTGTAATTTTTAAGTTTCAGATAGCAATCACCAATATCCCCGGCTTCAATTAGTTTGGATTGATAGGTTCCAAGATGATATTTTGGATAGGACTTCTGAAAAAATATCAGTGCATTTTTATATTCTTTTTTGCTTATCATTATTTGGCCTATTGCCTCTATCGACTCTGCAAGCGTGGTTTGAATGCCCGGGAAAAGTATGTAACATTTCATGGCCTTATTATAATGATCTGCCGCGTCCTGAAACTTTCCCGTATTGCGAAAAATAAAGCCCAAAGCATAGTTTGCATCTCCAATACAAAGGCTATCCGATTTATTTTCAGCCTCCCGGACAGCCTTAATCCCAAACAACAATGCCTTGTCATAATCACCCTTTTGATTATAGAGATTTGTTAATTCAAGGTCTAAATATTGAGGCGGTATACAGTGATTTTTCCCTGCTTTTGAAGCAGCGGCAAGTAGTATTTGCTCCGATTCAACGAAGCGGCCCTGTTGAGCCAATATGGAACCTTTGATCCCCGAAATGCGAATGCCGGTTGTGCAGTCATTGAATTTATTTGCCAGGGCAGCGGCAGTGTCAAGATATTGGGAAGCCTTTTGAAAATTTGATGACGATGTTCCTTCCAAACGCAGGCGGTATTGGAAAGCAAGCATGAGCAATAAATCAATCTTAGCCTTATCATGTAAATCAGGCAGCTCTTTTTCCGCATCCGTTATCCTGCTAAGCTGAATTAAAGCATCGGCAATAAGTAAAACCGCTTTATTAAAGTTATCCCTGTCATTTAATTTGGAAGCCTGTATTTTGGCCTGCCTGGCATAGATCAAACATTTTTCTAATGCCTGGATCCGGTTCAACGGTTTATAATAATAAATACTTCCCAGATTTAAGAGACTCTGCACTTTTCTTTCACTTTCCGACTGGCTTTTTATTTCCTTCAGTAAGGAAACCTCCATCACAGGGTTAACACGATCTGGACACCTGTACAGTTGCCCCAATGCTGAAATATTATTTAAAAGGAAGAAGCATACTAAAAAACCGCACCGTTTTAATGACCGTCGGAGCAGTGCTTTTTTGATTCTGAAGTTCCATGAAGTGCCAACACCAATTGTTTTCCCATTTTCCATATTGAAAGAATCCCCCCTCCCAAAGTCTGAAACATTGTTAGGGTTAAGTTACAAAGAAATAGCCGCAAAAGTAACTGTTTTTTATCGTCTCATTTCAACATAATGCCTTAACAAATTTTGTTAGATATAACAAGAAGTATAAAAATAATATTTCACAAATATCTAATAAACAAACACTTATACGTTTGGCATAACCCTTGTATCCAGCCGCTCAAACAGCATTGAAAAGTTTCACAATGCTGAAAAGCAAGTGGTACTTGAGGAACGATCTACATCGGGGAAAAACACCACAAATACATTGAAAAGCAATTTGAATCAGATCAATTTGAAGGCTAAGAAAATCATAAGAAAGGGAATTTAGGGATGGGTGACGGATCAATACGGGCAATTAATTAAATACATAAATAAACAACTGATTTTAATGACGCTAATGTTTAGAAACATCAATTAAAACTATTAAACAAAACGATTATGAAAAACTCAAATGCAACTATTTTAGATGCCGCAACAGATCCGGCTATTGAACCTAAGGTAAGATCATTTCTTGCCGAATTAAACAAAGACAGCAGCCCCTTCTGGGAGCTTCCTGGCGACCAGGTCCGTTCCATTTTAACCGGTTTGCAAAACCAAACACCGGTGGATGTTTCGGGGATTACCATCGAAGAAAAAACAATATCACCCGAAGGTAACCCCATTTTGCTTTATATAGTTAGGCCTGAAGGAGTAAGCGATAAACTACCGGTATTGTTGTTTATCCATGGCGGAGTATGGAAAGCCGGCAACTTTGAAAACCACAAAAGGCTTGTACGTGATTTGGTGGTGGGTGCACAGGTGGCAGCCGTATTTGTTGAGTATACACCAATTCCGGAGGCCATCTATCCAACTCAAATTAATGAAGTGTATGCCGCTGCAAAATGGGTTGTAAATAACGGCGATGAAATAAATGTAGATGGTAAACGCATGGCAGTGGCCGGAAACAGTGTTGGAGGTAATATGTCGGCGGCCATGGCATTGATGGTAAAACACATGGGTGAGTTTGATTTATTATTCCAGGTTTTATTATATCCGGCTGTGGGTGCCGACTTTGAAACTGAATCGTATAACGCTTTTGGAACCGGCCGGTTCCTGACTAAAGCATTTATGCAATATGGATGGGATATCTACGCACCTGATCCTAAAACCAGGGCAATCCCGTATGCTGTACCGATGGCTGCTTCTGTTGAACAGTTAAAAGGCCTGCCGCCTGCACTTATTCAAACAGCCGAAAATTGCCCGCTAAGGGACGAAGGAGAGGCATATGGCAGAAAATTAAGTGAAGCCGGTGTTAAGGTAACCTCAACCCGTTACAACGGAATGATCCATGATTTTGGCCTCCTTAACGGCATAAACGATACCGCAGCCGTCAAATCATCTATCCTGCAAATTACAACAGAGCTTAAGCAATACTTGAAGTAATCGAAGCTGATTATTATCATTTCGAAGAGCAGGCCACAGCAACAAAATAACTGACACATTCATAACCAACAAATAATAACAACTAAAGGTATATTAAAATGAAAACTCAAAATTTTATCAAAACAGTGCTGCTGCTGTTAGCAGCTACGCTTAGCTTTAAGCTATCGGCACAAACAATTGATGCGGCTAAAGATCCGCGAATTGACCCGCAGGTGCGCGAATTTTTACAAAAATTGAACGATGCCGGGAAAGGGCAAACCCCAATATATAAATTGCCGGGTACAGGGCCGGCCGATGCACTTACCGCATTGCAAAACCAGACGCAGGTAGATATGTCTGGCATAGAAGTAACTGAAAAAGATATCACACAGGAAGGCGTTGCTGTCCACATCCATATCGTTAAGCCGGAAGGGGCAAGTGCCAAATTACCGGTAGTTGTATTTTACCACGGGGGCGTATGGTTAGTAGGCAACTATGAAAACCATAAAAGGCTTGTAAGGGACATTGTTGTAGGTACAGGCTTTGCAGCGGTATTTGTGGATTACTCATTATTGCCGGGATCAAAATATCCAACCCAAATCAATCAGGCGTATGCCGCCCTAACCTGGGTTGCAGCCCATGGCGAAGAGATAGGTGTTGACCCAACCCGAATGGCTATTGCCGGCAATAGTGTAGGTGGCAACATGGCAGCAGCCATTGCATTGATGGCTAAAGACAAAAATGGCCCCGCATTGCGTATGGAAGTATTGCTTTATCCGGCAGTTGGTGCTGATTTTAATACCGGATCATATAAAACATATGCAAACGGCCGGTTTCTTTCAAAGGATTTCATGGAATTTGGGTACAATCTTTATACACCAAACCTGCAGACCAGAAAAGAAATCTATGCCGTACCCATGGCCGCAACAATTGATCAGTTAAAAGGATTGCCACGCACTATTATTCAAACTGACGACAATGACCCGCTACGTGACGAAGGCGAAGCCTATGGCCGCAAGCTACTTGAGGCTGGTGTAGATTGTTCGGTGACCCGCTACATGAACCTGATCCATGATTTCCAGGTATTAAATGCCATCAACAACGTGCCTGGAGTAAAAGCATCAATCAGGCAGGTATGCACCGAACTAAAAGATGCCTTGAAATAGAAAGAATTTGATTTGATACACACCTGTTAAAACCCATACTAAAAATTTTTATATGTTTTGTACCGGCGACAAGTTATGGGATAACCATCGACCTTACGCCGGTACATAACTTTTTCAGCATAGGATTTTAAAGTATTTTATTGGAAGATAGGGAGTTACGGGCAATTATTTAATAAAAGGCGTAATTTTATAAATTACGCCTTTCCTGGTTATTGACAGGTTTATTTTGTGCTTCGAAAAAAGAAGAATGCCGCCAACACACGCGGGTTGTTGCCGCTACAGGCAATTTGTTTTCGTAGCCTTAAGAAACTTTAAGAGTTGAAAATCAATATATTGTACCTGCGACTCCCAGGATGTTATAAATAAATGGAAAAGGCGGAATTGCACCTTGTGATAAAAGAATGTTTAAGAAATAATAAAATTCATCAGAAAAAGCTGTATAAAACCTTTTATGGCTTTGCATACAGTATTGCTTTACGTTATGCAGGTGGCGGGGAAGAAGCATCCGTTATTATGAATAAGGGCTTTTATAATGTTTTTGCCGGGTTAAGCAATTATGACAAAACATCTGAATTTAAAGAATGGTTGAAATATCATATTCTCATTGCGGCTATTGAATACCTTTTCATGATCAGGCAACTTCCTGCAATGCTAATTGAATCAAAAACAAGTGATAGTAATCCCGTCTCTGACAATTTAGGAACGGGGTTGTCGTACGATGAGAAGATTCAAATGCTGAATCAACTCCCTTATCGTTGCCGGGCAGTTTTTAATCTTTTTGCCATTGATGGTTATGAACATGAAAGAATTTCAGATATGCTCCATATTTCAGTTGACACTTCCAGGCTACTTTTAGCACAGGCCAGGGAGAGTTTAAATTACTTCATGAGCTTGTTATCATGAATTAAATCAATTTGATTATTATTAGGAAGGAAAATATCCCTATTTACTTCACTGATTGCCCAAACTTTGAAATTTCCATGGCGGCCAATATAACCCTTCAGCGTTTATGGCGCCCTCATCTTTTAAGCAAAGTTACAGCATGCCCAAGCTACACGCCAGCCTTCTTCAGTATAACGCATTCTCCAACTTTTTATCTATTTTAAACAGATCATTATACTTAATAAGTTCGTCATCTTTAAGTGAGCAGGTAAGGTAAGTTATATTCAAACCCTGCCGAATTAATTTCCGTTTGTTCGTTTGTCCTGCAAATAATTTTGCTATTAATTTATCCCTTCCCCATATAACCATATTGCCGGTTCGTGATGCCCGGTTATCATCGTTACCCAAAAACTTAACCGGCAATTCCTGTTTACCTTTATTGGGAGATGGAGATAGAAGAAAAACGATTTTATCACCCTGTACACTCACACTCACAACAGAATGATTATGAGTTCCATTAACAAGAGCTGCTAAAGAAGCCTGATCCGCTTTTATCCTTAAATAATAATTGCTATCCGGTTCGTGTATTGTTAAAGTGAGTGATGGAATATTAAGTTCCACCTGGGTTTTTCTGCGGATGCTGTACCAGCGCAGGCGCTCCATATTTATTGCCATAAGGCGGATACCTGCTTCCGGAAACTCATAACAATCACCCACAAATAAGCCCGTTTGTAAATAAAGTTGATGACGAAAGTCGCGGTATGCCTTTGATTGCGGCTGCACGTCAGTGATCGCCTTAGTAAAATCCTGGCTCAGCAAAGCGGCTTTAAGTACTAATGCCGCATCAAAATCACCTATACCTGCATCAATTTTCTCTGCAGAATAATCCGGATTGAACCTCCCATAATGAAGGTTATTGATAAAAATGATAAGAGCATCAGTTAACCACATATCAAACTGCACTTTTTGCAGGCTACTTATCTGGGTATGATGATTGGTCAATAATTCTAATTGGGTATATGTTAGTTTTTCGGGATGATAAGCGGTATGGTTTAAGCCGTATTGATTTACACAATCCAATAATATCATAGCATCTCCGGCATGCATTTTAACTGTATCGGGCGCAATCCAGGCAAGTTTATATCCCAACAGGCGGTAAAAACGCGCTACCGAAAGGGGATAATACAACTTTTTTTGCTGCTTGCCGAGCTGCTGCCGAATGACGGGAGTTATAGCTGTATCCACGCCAACAAAATGATATGAAACAGACCTTGCCGCCAACCCTAATGAACTAAACATCAAACACAGGCAACAGCTTAGCTTTAAGAGATTTTTCATACAAAAGAATTTTGTGCCAGAAACGAGGCTATGAAGGGTTTTAAATTACGGATGATCCGTTTGTATGCTTTAATTGGATTTGGCAATATCCAACACCATTCTGCCCTCAATATCCCCTGCTTTCATCCTGTCAAATATCCCGTTGATATCCTCCAGACCGGCCGTATGAACAGTTGCTTTCACTTTACCCTCCAACGCAAATTCAATGGCTTCCTGCATATCTTTCCTGGTGCCAACGATAGAGCCGCGAACAGTGTACCGGTTAATGACTGATTCAAAGATGGGCAGGTCGAAATCGCCTTTTGGCAAACCGTTTAAAGCTATGGTTCCTTTTTTCCGCAATGCTGATATGCCTTGTTTAAAAGCAATAGGTGAAACCGCTGTTACCAACACGCCATGCATGCCGCCGGTTGCTTTTTTCAAACACTCTCCCGGGTCCTGGTTCAGGGCATTTACCGTCAAATCGGCTCCTAAACTCCTGGCCAGTTGAAGCTTGTCATCAGCTACATCAATAGCAGCTACATGCAGGCCCATGGCTTTGGCATACTGAACTGCAAGGTGCCCTAAGCCTCCAATGCCCGATATAGCGATCCACTCACCGGGTTTAGCTTCAGTTTCTTTTATCCCTTTATAAACAGTAACACCGGCGCAAATAATAGGCGCCATTTGGGTAAAACTTATGTTAGCAGGAAAATGGGCCACATACCGCGAGTCGGCAATTACATATTCTGCAAAACCGCCATCTACGCTATAACCTCCGTTTTGCTGGGAATCACAAAGTGTTTCCCAGCCGGTTATGCAAAACTCGCAGCACCCGCAGGCACTGTACAGCCAGGGCACGCCTACAATATCACCTTCCTTAACATTTTTAACGCCATTGCCAAGCGCTGCCACATAGCCAATAGCCTCGTGCCCGGGTATCAACGGCATTTTAGGCTTGGCCGGCCAATCGCCCTGGCAGGCATGCAAATCGGTATGGCACACACCGCAGGCCATCACTTTTACCAATATTTGGTTTTCGCCCGGCTCTTTCACCGGCATTTCCTCAATTTGCAGCGGCTGTCCAAATGCATGGATCACCGCGGCCTTCATTTTTTTAGGCAGCATATATCTTTTTTATAAATGATCAGGAACGGTTTATTTGGCAGCGGGAAATATCAGTAAAGGAATATCCAGCCGCCCGGCCATTTTTTCGCTATGGCTTCTTTTCAGTAACCGGTAAATGAAATCGTGGGGCCGGTGTATCATCACCAGCATATCAACCTGTCCATACTCGCATAGCCAGCTTAAACCGGCTTCCACATGGTCGTTTCTTACACTGCGATAATAGATGAGCGGATAATTTGCTTTGTTAGATACCCCGGTCATGAAGTTTGCAATAGTCTTTTTCAATTCTTCCGATACTTCCCCGTCATGAATATGGGTAAGCAAAATCTCTGCACCTAATATTTTGGCTAAGGGTATTAAATGAAATAAACTCTCCAGGTCATTTTCGGGATGGGCAAAATCTGTCGCGAATGCTATCTTTTTAAGGGGAACGATCTTAGTTTCGGGTGAGATGAGCATTAAAGGTTTGGTAGTGGCTTCGATCATGTTTTTACTATGGTTGCCTAATAAAAAACTGCTCATCCCTTCGCCATGGGTCCCCATCACTACAAGGTCTACCGGGTTGTTTTCCACATAGCTTTCCACCACATCAGTCACCATACCCGATTCATTTCTGAACCTGATTTCCGGCTTAAACTCATCGGGCCGGGCAGTTTTTTCCAGTTGGGATTTCAGGGTTTCGAGTCCATGGGCGCTGTCTGTTAAAAACAGTTCAATATCATCCATTGGCCAAACTACCACACCCGATTGCGGCATTTCTGCGGGCACAATAACCGCGTTACAGAGTACGATATTGGCCTTGATCTGTTTGGCCAGATTATAGCCATATTCAGCAGCATGCTTTGCATTGGCTGAAAAATCAGTAGCAACAAGTAGCGTTTTCATGTTTTGAGTGATTAATATTTGATATCACAAAGCTGCCTGTTTTTGCCGGTGAAAATAATGACGAGGGTCACCTTTAAATATGACCCTTAACCAAAACAAACTGTTTATCAAATAAGTACATGCGGTAAATTGTGCTGCGTCAAACGAAAAGTATTAATGATGATCATGTGAGCTTAATACTGCGGTAAGATTAGATTAAACCCAATAATCAGAATGACGAAGATCTGTTATCAGAACATGCCTTATCGTTATTTGTTTTTTTTAAATCATTGATCCATAAAACACAAGGGGCTGTAAGTTTATGATACAGCCCCTTCACTACAGGTTAAAAATGATTATTATTTAGTAACTATATTTATCCGCCCTCCTGTTTTAAACAGATCATGTGATACAAAATAACCCGCATTAACCTTTCCATCAACCTGTATTGATGTTACTGCCCTACCCTTGCCGGGCTTGCTGATAATTAATGTTTTGCCATTACTGGTTATCCATTTTACTTCGTCAAACAGCGGCGCGGTTACAATGTATTTCGGATCGGTTGCCGAAAAGGGGTACAAGCCTAAGGCGCTGAAAACATACCATGATGACATTTCGCCGGCATCATCCATACCGCTGAGCTCCAGCCCTTCATTGCCAATGCCGTACAGGTTATTTAAAATATAGTCGATTATTTTTTGTGATTTTGCAGGTTTGTTGATGAATATGTAAGCGAAGGGCGCTTCATGATCGGGCTGGTTACCCTGGCAGTACTGGCCTATCATGGTTTCCACATTGCGGGCAATATAGTTAGGGTTCCATGGCAGGGTAAACAGCGAATCGAGCTTTGATTCAAAGCCTTTTGGCCCGCCATAAAGCTCAATCAGCCCCGGCATATCATGCGGCGCAAAAAAGGATACCTGCCAGGCATTAGCCTCGCGGTACATGTATTCATAATATGGGTGCTGCGGATCGAAGTTTTTAATCCAATCACCATTTTCCAGCCGGCCGCGCATAAACCGGGTAGCCGGATCAAACATGTTTTTATAGTTTTTTGAACGTGCCATCAGGATCCGGTAATTGGCCGTGTCGCCTAACTTTTTGGCTATCTGGGCTACCGAATAATCATCGTATGAGTATTCAAGAGTTTTTGAAACGCCGGCTTTGGCTTTGGTTTCAACCTCTGGCCTGGCAATGTCAGGATCAGAGATATAGCCTTTTTTAATATACTCGGTAATAAATGGGCGCGGCCCGCCTTCAACATTTGCGTTTCTTAACAGTAATTTATAAGTGCCCTCAACGTCAAAATTGTCAATCCCCCGCAGGTAAGCTCCGGCGATTGATGAAGCCCCGTGATCACCATGAAAAAACGTAGGGATAAAGCCTGTTTTGTCGCCTACATCTTTCAATGATTTAATAACATCAAGCGTTACATCAGGAGTGATCAAACCTAACAACACATCCTTATTGCGATAGGTATCCCACAATGATGGTTCAGTATAATACCTGGCCCCGGTTTTCACTATGTTCTTTTTGGCATCGGTAAACTCGCCGTTTACATCACTGCGCAAAGCCGGCCAAAGGAACGAGCGGTACAGACACGAATAAAACATGCGTTTTTGTTTTTCGGTGCCGCCCCTTACCTGTATGTTTGATAATAGCTTTTCCCAGGTTTGCGTTGCCTCAGTACGGATAGCATCGAAGCTTTTGCTGCCTATCTCTTTCTCCAGGTTTTCCTTGGCGTTTTTTTCACTTACAAAGGATAGGCCTATTTTAAGCTCAACCGGGCCGGTACCGCCATCAGCTAAATATAACATCGCGTATCCGCTGCGCTGCCCATCATCCGTTTTTTCTAATTTGTTTATTTTGGTGTTTATCGTAGCATAAAAATAAACGTTTTCGCCTCCCTGGAAACCTTGTACAGCGTTAGCCCCCGCCTGCTCTATGCGCCAGGTTGATACCCTGCTGTTAGCTTTGCCCAAATCAAAAAGGATTTGCCTGTTGCTATTGTCTTTAAACTCATATTTATGATAACCGCACCTTAATGTTGAGGTAAGGTTCACATTTACATGATAATCGTCAAGATACACCTGGTAAAAGCCCGGTGCCGAACTTTCTTTTTGGTGCGAAAACTTTGAACCAAATTTGCTGCCCTGTGGCTTTGACACCGGCAGAATGGGAATATTACAAAGGTTCCAGTGGCCTTTATTGGTATGCGTAAAGCCATAAATAACCGAGTCTTCATATTGATAACCCGCACCCGAGCCATAAGCAGTTATTGGGCTTAATTGTACCATGGCATTTGGCAATGAGCTGCCCGGAAAGGTAAGCCCGGCCCATGACCGCCATCCTTTGGGTAACTCATAACCCAGAATTTTAGGATCATTAAGCGGCGCGGTGCCTATAAACGTGTTTACATATTTAGTGTACACCGGTTTGGTTTGAGCGTTTGCCGCGTTTACCGTAAAAAAAATCAATAATGTTAAACAGATCAGGGTTTTAATTGGATTGTTCATTGATAAGTTCTATTAGCGTTACAAATTACCTGCTAAATTGATTTAGGGCAAGGCAAAATATAAATATTTATTGATGTTCTGTTCATTTTTTTAACGTTGAATGCCCCACTCCGTTTAAGTTAAAATCTCCAATTTCATTTTTCCTGAAAAGTATTTCAAAACTGTAACAAACCTGCTACTCAAAACCGAATAATTGTTATATTGACAACAAATTTCACGGCCCCCAATTACCGTAACCATAGATAAACCAAAATGAAGATATTCCGGCGCGTTCAGTCGTTTAAAAAGCGAAAAAAACAATCATTTTTAATATTGGGGGGATTATGTTCCCTTGTAATATCTGCCGGCTGCAGCCATAAGCCGGATGCTGTACCCGAACAGCCACTCTTCAAACTACTACAGCCCGAACAAACGCATATTGACTTTGCCAATACTTTAACCGAGGGTTTGAACACCAACGTGCTGATGTATGAGTATTTTTATAACGGAGGCGGCGTTGCCACCGGCGATTTGAACGGCGACGGCCTGCCCGACGTTTATTTTACCGGAAACATGACCGATAATAAACTGTACCTGAACCAGGGCAATATGCAGTTTAAAGATATCACCACCGAAGCGGGCGTGGCAGGTCGCCCCGGCCCCTGGAAAACCGGCGTAACCATGGCCGACGTTAACGGTGATGGCAAAATTGACCTGTACGTTTGCTACTCGGGCAAGGTACGGGCCGAAAAGCGGGTTAACCAATTGTTTATAAACCAGGGCAACGATGCCAGCGGCATCCCCATGTTTAAAGACATGACCGCGGATTACGGTCTTGATTTCCCCTCATTCAGTACCCAGGCTTACTTTTTTGATTACGATCGCGACGGCGATCTCGACCTGCTGCTGGTTAACCATAATCCGGCCCGGATCAGTATCCTCGATGATGTTTTTGTTAAAGATATGATGGCCAAAAGGGATGCTGAATCAGGCATTCGCCTGTTGAGGAATGATAATAATCATTTTACAGATATTACTATCGAAACAGGCATTGTTAATAATCCCCTATCCTACGGTTTAGCCGCAGGTATTGCTGATGTTAATGGCGATGGCTGGCCGGATATTTATGTATCCAATGATTATAGCGTGCCCGATGGGTTGTATATCAATAATACCAAAGGCGCATTTACCGATGAGCTTCAAAAACAGATCGGGCATACTTCATTTTATTCCATGGGTAATGATGTGGTGGATATCAACAACGATGGCAAACCAGATATTTACACATTGGATATGTTGCCTGAAGATAACAAACGCCAAAAGCTTTTATTCGGCATTGATAATTATGAAGCGTTCGACCTGAACCTGAGGGTGGGCTTTTATTACCAGTATATGCGCAACATGATGCAGATCAACAACGGTGATAACTCCTTCAGCGAAATTGGTCAGCTGGCAGGTGTTTCCAATACCGACTGGAGCTGGTCGCCCCTGTTTGCCGATTATGACAACGATGGCTGGAAGGATCTTTTTGTAAGCAACGGCTACACCCGCGATTATACCAACATGGACTTTTTAAAGTTCATGGGCGATAACCTTAAGGACAGGCGGGTAATGCGGCAGGATTTGCTGAATATTGTAAACCAGATGCCCTCCTCGCAGGTTAAAAGCTACCTGTTTAAAAATAACGGCAATACTACATTTACCAATACCAGCCAGCAATGGGGAATAACGCTGCCATCAAACAGCAATGGCGCAGCCTATGTCGATCTGGATAACGACGGCGACCTTGACCTCGTGGTAAACAATATTAATCAGCCCGCCTTTGTTTACGAAAACCAGGCAGCAAAGCAAAACAGCAATCACTATTTATCTATAAACCTGAAAGGTGCCGGTGGTAATACACAGGGTATCGGCGCTAAAGTTGCTATTTATAATGGCAATAAACATCAATACCTGGAGCAGATGCCAACCCGTGGTTTTCAGTCGTCCGTATCACCCGTACTGCATTTTGGCTTGGGGAAAGATGAGCAGATTGATTCTTTAAGGATCACCTGGCAGCGGGGCGGCTCACAGTTGCTTACTAAGGTAAAAGCCGATAAACAGATCACTTTAAATGAAAAGGATGCCACAGGTAATAGCCCGGTTCAAAAATCGATAAAGCCAATATATAAGGAAATTCAATCACCCATCGCATATGCCGAAAGTGATAATACTACCAATGACTTTAAACGGCAGCCTTTACTGATCAATTCCATCTCATTTTCCGGCTCATGCCTGGCCAAAGCCGATGTAAATGGCGATGGTCTTGAAGATGTGTATGTTGGCGGGCATGATGAAAAAGCAGGTATTTTATACCTGCAGCAAAAGGACGGCAGATTTATAACTAAAACCACCCCTGCTTTTGAAGCTGACAGGAAGAGTACCGATGCCGCCGCTGTTTTTTTTGATGCGAATAACGATGGCAAGCCCGATCTGTATATTTGCTCCGGCGGATACGCCGACTATAAACCGGATGATGCTTTATTACAGGACAGGCTATACCTCAACGATGGTAAAGGAAACTTTATAAAATCAAAAGACGCCCTGCCCAAAATGACCGGCAGTAAAAGCTGCGTAAAGATATCCGATATTAATGGCGATGGTTTTGCCGATCTTTTTGTAGGTGGCAGGGTTATCCCGGGGCAATATCCTGAAGCGCCTGAAAGTTATATTTTGATAAACGATGGCAAGGGAAAGTTCAGTAACCAAACGGCTAACTATAACCCGGCGCTAAAAAATACAGGCATGGTAACCGATGCCGCCTGGGTTGATATGAACGGCGACAAAAAGCCCGACCTGATTTTAGTTGGCGAATGGATGCCCTTAACGGTTTTTGAAAACGCCAACGGCAAGCTCACTGATGCCACAACAAAATACTTCGATAAAAAATATACCGGCTGGTGGAACTGTATCAGTGTAAGTGATATCAATCACGACGGGCATCCCGATATTATTGCGGGGAACCTGGGCTTAAACACCCAATGTAAAGCCAGTGACGCCGAGCCGGCAGAATTATTATACAAAGATTTTGACGATAACGGCTCGGTCGATCCCATCCTTTGTTTTTATATTCAGCACACAAGCTACCCTTATGTAACCCGCGATGAAATGCTCGACCAGATGAGCATGATGCGTACCCGTTTCCCCGATTATAAAAGCTATGCCGATGCAACGGTTGATAAAATATTTACCCCCGAAGAATTGCAGGGCGTAAAGAAGCTCAGCACCAATCACCTGGCCACTACCCTTTTTATCAGCAATAAGCAAGGGAAACTGCACGAAGCGGCACTGCCAATCCAGGCGCAATACGCCCCGGTTTATACCATAACCACGCTTGATTATGATCACGATGGCAAAGATGACCTGTTGCTTTGCGGTAATATGAACCATGCCCGCATCCGTTTTGGCAAGTATGATGCCAATTACGGGGTATTGCTTAAAGGCGATGGAAAAGGCGGTTATAGTTATATGAGCCAGCAGCAATCAGGCTTTGGCTTAAAAGGCGATGTGAGGGGCGTACTTCAATTAAATAATATGTTGCTTTTCAGTATGGATAAAGGCAAACTGAAAGCTTACACGCCACAGTAATCAAATTATGAAAAGAAATATATCAATAGCACTGCTTGGTTTATTTGCGATAACAGGCTGCCATAAAACACCGCCCCCGCAGTTAGGTAACAAGGATGTCGGCAAGGTAATTAGCCAGATGGCCGCCGTGATGATCCATGATGTTACCAACCCACCTTTGGCATCGCGTTTTTTTGCTTATACCTGCCTGGCTGGGTACGAGATTGTGTCACAAAATGATAAGCAGGTTAAAAGTATGCATGGCATACTGAATGATTATCCTGCCATCAGTACTCCAAAGCAAATTTCGGGCTATAACAGTCAGCTCAGTGCCTTGCTGGCTATGTATGAAACAGCCGGGAAACTTCAGCCATCGGGCAGTTTAATGCTTAAAAATGAGGATGCTTTTTTAGATTCATGCCGGGCAATAGGTTTTAGCAATGAAATGATTGACAGTTCAAAAAGTTATGCCAAATTCATCAGCAAAAAAATACTGGCTTATGCCAAGGCAGATGGTTATCGTAAAATAAGCAATTACCCACGTTATAAACTTAAACGCACGCCCGGCAGCTGGGACCTTACCCCGCCGGCCTATATGCTGCCTGTCGAACCTTATTTCAATACCGTACGGCCTTTCACGCTCGATTCGGCAGCGCAGTTTGTTCCTGATCCGCCTGTTCCTTTTTCTACCGATAAAAACTCGGCCTTTTATAAATTTCTGCAATTGAGCTATGCCAAGAGTGGTAACGGCTTAAAGCAGGAAGAGAAGGATATCGCCAACTTTTGGGATTGCAATCCCTTCGCTGTTCAAAACGACGGGCACATGCTCATCGGGCTAAAAAAGATCTCGCCGGGGGCGCATTGGATGGGCATCGCAAATATTGCCTGTAAGCAATCTAAAGCAAGTTTTTCAAAGACCCTGGAAGTAAATACTGTTGTTGCCGTAGGTTTGATGGATGCCTTTATTTGCTGCTGGGATGATAAATACCGCACCAACCGCATCCGGCCCGAAACAGCCATCCGCCAATATATTGATCCGCATTGGAAACCTTTACTGCAAACCCCGCCATTTCCTGAATATATCAGCGGGCATTCGGTGGTTTCGTCAACATCGGCGGTGATCCTTACCCACTATTTTGGCGATAACTTTAAATATACAGATAGCGTGGAGATTAGTTATGGCGTACCGCCAAGGCATTTCAGCTCCTTTACCCAGGCCGCTAAGGAAGCTGCCATATCCAGGTTTTGGGGTGGCATCCACTTTATGGATGCCATTGATAACGGCATTATACAAGGTAATAAAGTAGGCAAAAGGGTGTTGGATAAATTAAATAACCCAAAAGGGTCATGAAATAAATATGTGTAATTGACAGTTGTTATAATTTAAATTTTATATTTCTTTGTTCTTAGAAGCTGTTCAAATTTGACGAGTATGATTTACAGGTAGATAAAACTTCATTGCCGTTGGTTTTAACCAACGGAATAATGAGTAGCTATAAGAGGGCTTCAGCCCAAATCCGCTTGCATAATTGGGCTAAAGCCAAGACTTTTTAGCTTTTTTACCGTTGGTTAAAACCAACGGTAATGAATATTTTGAATTTTTAAACAGCCTCTTAAATCTACTATATAAAGTTTAAACCATTCCAACTATTATATACACCTATGCGCCAATCTCATTTTAATAAACAACTCATCAGGGCTTTACTGCTTTTCATTTTTGTTTTTAGCCATAAAGCAGGGTTCGGCTTTCAGCAATCAGATAACGGGCTATCCAAATCGGATACCGCCTCTGTGCCTAAAGAAATTGAAGACCCCGAAAACATCGGCATCAATAAAGAAGCCAGCCATGCCACCCTTATGCCTTATAGTTCATTAAAAGAAGCATTGGCGGCAAATCGTCATGCGTCATCATTTAGTCGCAGCCTTAATGGCCTCTGGAAATTTAACTGGGTAGACTGGCCGCAAAAGCGCCCGGTTAATTTTTATAAACCCGATTACGATGTATCTAAATGGAAGGATATCAAAGTGCCATCCAACTGGCAGGTTGAAGGCTATGGCACCCCCTACTACAGCAATTTCACGTACATCTTCCAAAAAGATTTCCCAAGGGTAATGAGCACCCCGCCCGTAAAATATACTGCTTATAAAGAGCGGAACCCGGTGGGCAGCTACCGCCGTGATTTTACCGTACCTGCCGAATGGAACGGTCGCCGTATTTTTATAACTTTTGATGGCGTTGATGCAGGTTTCTTTATCTGGGTGAATGGTAAAAAGGTTGGTTACAGTGTAAACAGCCGCAACGCCGCCGAGTTTGACCTCACCAAATACCTTAAACCAGGTAAAAATACTTTAGCTGTCGAAGTTTACCGCTTTACTACAGGTAGTTACCTTGAAGACCAGGATATGTGGCGCTTAAGCGGCATTTTCAGAAACGTAACCCTCTGGAGCAGTCCGCAGGAACACATCAGGGATTATTTTGTAAAAACAAATTTTGATAAGCAATATAAAGATGCCGATGTGGTGGTATCAACCAAAATTAAAAATTACGGCACAGTGCCGGTTAAGGCCCGTGTATTGGACGTAGCTTTATATAATGGCAGCGTACCGGTACCCGGAGCAACCGCCAAAAAAGCTATCCCCGCTTTAAAAGCGGGCGAAGAGGTTGTGGTTGAAACCAGCTTTCATGTAAACAATCCGCAAAAATGGACGGCCGAAACCCCTAAGCTTTATACAACCGTAGTTAAAATTAATGATGGGGCAAATGTAGTTGAAACCTTATCATCACGCACAGGTTTCAGGAGCATTGAGATTAAAGGCCGCTTATTCCTGGTTAATGGTGTGCCTATCAAGCTGAAAGGTGTAAACCGTCATGAAAACTGGCCTAACGATGGTCACGCGGTTACCGAAGAGCAAATGATCAGGGACATTGTACTGATTAAACAGGCAAACTGCAATCATGTGCGCACCTGCCACTATTCAGATGATCCGCGTTGGTATGAACTGTGCGATCAGTATGGTATTTACCTTGTTGCCGAAGCTAACTTAGAAAGCCACGGCGCCTGGGACGAGTTTAATGAAGAACCAGGGATCAAAGCAGCGCTGATTGACAGGAACGTGGCCAATGTGGAGAATTTCAAAAACCATCCATCGGTTATTATCTGGAGCTTAGGTAACGAGTGCGGCAGCGGCGGCTCAAATTTCAGGGCCATTTTGAAAGTAATTAAAGGTATTGATACCTCCCGCCCTACGCATTACCAGGGTTTCGGCATCGGCAAAAACAACCCTGCCGACATGGACAGTGAAATGTATACCGATGTAGAGAACCTCGAAAAAAATGCCAACGATAATACTTTAACCAAACCGTTTTACCTTTGCGAATATGCGCACGCCATGTTCAACTCCATGGGTTCGGTAGATATTTATAACGACCTTTTTGATAAATACCCGCAGTTATTAGGTGGTGCCATCTGGGAATGGCAGGATCAGGGGATCTATAACAACCGCGATCCTAAACACCCGATTACCGCTTTTGGCGGCGGCTTTGGCGAGTATCCAAACGACCAGTACTTTATCCATAAAGGAGTTGTTTTCTCTGATCGTTCATTAAAACCACATTACCCTGAGTTAAAACATGCCTACCAATGGATCAGCATTCATGCTAAAGATCTGAAAAATGGTATCGTTACTATTAAAAACCGGTACCAGTTCATTAACCTGAACAGCTTTACCGCCAAATGGGAAGTTAGCGAAAACGGCACTGTCATATCATCCGGTAACCTGGCATTAAAGGAAATTAAACCAGGCAATGAGTTGGAGGTAAAGATCCCATACAACGTTACTCCTAAACCCGGAGCAGAATATTTCCTGAGGGTTTCATTTGATCAGGCGGCTGATAAAATGTGGGCCAAAAAAGGATATGAAGTTGCTGCCCAGCAATTGGAATTGCCAATAGCTATCCCTGCCGCTAAAGAACAACCTGCAACAGGTAAATTAACTTTAGCCGAGGGTAAAGACGAAATTAAAGTAAAAGGCCCCGGCTTTAGCCTGGAATTTGACAAAGCGAAAGGTACTTTTTCGAAAATGGAAAAAGATGGCGAAAACGTTTTGCAGGATAACGGCGGCCCGATGCTGCACCTATGGCGCGCACCACACCGCAAGGATGATATGTGGGCTTATGATGATTATTGGGTTAAATATGGTTTAAAAGATTTAGCCTGGAAAACTGATGAGGTGAAAGCCAGCCAGCTTGCTACCGGCGAAGTGGAGATAAAAGTAAGCCTTACCGGCACAGGTAAAAATGATTTTGCGGTTCATCACCAGGCGGTTTATACCATTAACGGAAACGGCAATATCAAAGTGGATAACAACGTAAGCTTTAATGGAAATGATAAGATTGTGTTCGGTCGCTTAGGTGTTCGCCTGTTCCTGAAGCAGGACATGAACCAGTTTGAATACTTTGGCCGCGGCCCGATGGAAAACTATGCCGACAGAAAAAGCGGCTTTGACGTTGGCCATTATACAAGCAGCATAGCCCAACAAATGACGCCTTATGAAAAACCGATGGATTGCGGTAACCACGAGGATGTACGCTGGGCTAAAGTATCCACCGCCAATGGTTTGGGCATAGCTGTTAAGCAGGCCGGCGAACTGTTCCAGGTAACCGCATTGCCTTACAGCGATGAGGAAATGACCGATGTTGAATACAAAATAGACCTGCCAAAAAGCAAAGGCACGGTGCTATGCATCAGCCATAAAACTTTGGGTGTAGGTTCATACGGTTGCGGCCCTAAACCGCTGGAGCAATACCAGGTGTACGCAAAACCTGCATCGTTTAGCTACCAGATCCAGCTGTTGGGTAAAAAGTAAGAGCCTGAATATATAGTAAATAATATATTTCCACCGCGTCATTGCGAGGTACGAAGCAATCCCCGATTAGCAGGTCTGCCCTGTATAGTTTGGGATTGCTTCGTACCTCGCAATGACGCTTTTTTATTGCTTCTAAGACAATTTTCACCTTACTTCGAACTTAAAACTAACGACTTAATACCAAGCAAAAAAACTTTCCGGAAACGATTGCATAGTTTTAATTGGGCATATTCTTTTTTTGTAGTTCAAGGTTGAGTAATCTTGTTAACAGGTTTAATTTCTCTGTAAAGCAGCCAATTGACATTTTACCACCAGCCATGGCAACGGGCACAAATAACCAATAATGAAAAAAGTATTTCTGCAATTATTGTTCATTGTTACCTGCTTCAACACGTTTGGACAGCAAACCATAGTTAAATACTTATCGGGCACTGACAAGGACCATACCGTGCAATGGAATTTCTTTTGTACCGACGGACGAAAGAGCAGACAATGGACAAAGATTGCGGTGCCATCCAACTGGGAATTACAAGGTTTTGGCACCTACAACTACGGGCACGATAAAGTTAAGGGCAACGAACAGGGTTTATACAAACATGAATTTACCGCCGGCAACTGGCAAAACAAAAAGGTGTTCATTGTTTTTGAAGGCTCAATGACCGATACCAAAGTGATGGTGAACGGTAAACAAGCCGGCCCGGTACACCAGGGTAGTTTTTATAGGTTTAAGTACGATATAACCGGTTTAATAAAATCAAACGCCCAAAACCTGCTCGAGGTTACTGTTGATAAAACATCGGCAAACTCATCAGTAAATGATGCAGAACGCCGTAATAGTGATTTTTGGGTATTCGGCGGGATTTATCGCCCGGTTTACCTGGAGATTGTTCCCGAAACTTTTATTGAAAGGCTTGCCATAAATGCGAAAGCCGACGGCTCTTTTCAGGCTGATGTATATCCGCAAAACTTAAAAGGCGATGAAACCATTGAAGCGCAGGTACAAAAACTAAACGGCGAAAAGGTAGGCCCGTCCTTCAGCATAAAAGCAAATACTACCGATGAGCATCTCGAACTAAAATCAAACTTCAATAAACCCCTATTATGGAATGCCGAGTTTCCAAACCTTTACCAGGTCGTTGTGGCGATAAAAAACAAAAAGGGTGTTGTTCACAGTGTCAATCAAAAATTTGGTTTCCGCACAGTTGAGTTAAGGGTTAATGATGGCTTATATGTAAACGGTGCCAGGATCATGATGAAAGGCAGCGACCGTCACAGCTTCTGGCCTGAAACCGGTCGTACGTTAAGCCACGAGATCCAGTTAATGGATGTTAAGCTGATGAAGCAGATGAACATGAATGCAGTACGGATGTCGCACTACCCACCTGATGCTGATTTTTTAGATGTATGTGATTCATTAGGCGTGTATGTACTTGATGAGCTAACCGGATGGCAGGCCAAATATGATACCATTGTAGGGAAAAAACTGGTAAAAGAACTGGTAGTTCGGGACGTTAACCACCCGGCTATCCTGTTTTGGGATAACGGCAACGAGGGCGGTTTTAACCGTGGCCTTGATAATGATTATGCCTTGTACGATCCTCAAAAGCGTACGGTGATCCACCCATGGGAAAAATTTAATGGTACCGATACCAAGCATTATCCCGATTATAATTACATGGTTAATGCAGCGGCTAACGGGCAGGAGGTATTTTTTCCTACCGAATTTATGCACGGTTTGTATGATGGTGGTGCCGGGGCCGCGCTTGATGATTTCTGGGTACAGATGGTAAAACACCCACACGGAGCTGGCGGTTTTATCTGGGCGTTTTTGGATGAAGCAGTCATTCGTACCGATAAAAACGGGATTTATGATGCTGATGGCAACCATGCCCCCGATGGCATTGTTGGCCCGCACCGCGAAAAGGAAGGCAGCTTTTATGCCATCAAAGAGATTTGGTCGCCGGTGTACATTGACCCGCAGCCTATTGATAAAGCCTTTAACGGGAAAATCCCGGTTGAAAACAGGTATAGCTTTACCAATCTTAACCAATGCACCTTTAAATGGCAGCTGGTTAAATTCCCATCGGCCAATGCCAAAACAACTGCTGCTATTGTAAGCGCTGCCGGTTCAATGGCGAAGCTTGATCTTAAACCCGGTGAAAAAGGCACGCTTAACCTGGCGCTGCCTGCAACATGGGCAAAAAACGACGCGCTGTATCTTACCGCATATGGTGCTGATAAAAAAGAGATCTTTACCTGGAGCTGGGCGTTGAAAACACCTGCCGCTATTAACAAAATCGTTGCCTCACCTGCTAAATCAGAAATTAAAATTACCGATGATGGTCAGCAGCTTCAGGTTCAATGTGATGGCATCATATATTATTTCGATAAAGCCACGGGCTATATTCAAAAAGTGGTTAAACCATCGGGCACTGTTTCTTTATCGGGCGGCCCTGTTTTGGCAGGCGTAAATACCACATTAAAGCAGTTCAGCAATAAAGCTATTAAAGGCGGTTATATTGTTAAAGCCGATTATGATGGCGCCGCGTCCCTGCATGTAAAATGGACTTTTACCCCGGGACAACCTGCCAAACTGGAATATCAATACACTCAAAAAGGCGATGCAGATTTTATGGGTATCACTTTTAACTATCCTGAGGAAAAAATCACCGGGATGAAGTGGCTTGGCCGCGGGCCATATCGTGTTTGGAAAAACAGGCTCAAAGGTCAGCAATTTGGTGTTTGGCACAAAGCCTACAACAATACCATCACCGGCCAAACCTGGGGCTACCCCGAATTTAAAGGTTACCACGCCGAGCTTAACTGGGCGGTGATCGAAAATAAGGAATCACCTTTTACAGTTTATACAGCCGATAAAAACATCTACCTGCAAATGCTGCACCCGGCAAGGGAGCAGGCCGCACTTGAAAACAACAATGTTGAACCGGCTTTTCCCGAAGGCAGTATCGGTTTTTTAAATGCAATAAGCCCAATCGGTACCAAGTTCCAGGCAGCTAAAGTAATGGGGCCGCAAAGCCAGACTAATCATGCCAGCGGTGAGCCTATAAACGGTACCCTGTGGTTTGATTTTACGCATTGATCATTGAAAACACTAAACCAATCAATAAAATAAAACCCTTATTCCCCGGTAACCCAATGTCATTATTTAAGGAAAATCCCCCAGAGGGGGAACAGGTTTGTAGTAACATAGATTCCCCAAATAACCGTGCCAGAGGTACGGAACACCGGGGTTGTGTACCTCTGGCACACTAAAACGTTCATTTATTTTATTTCTACAAACCTTTTGCACCTCTGGTGCAACCTGTCAATTCCTTAAATAATGACATTGCCCGTTAACCGTCGTCTTCCAATAAAGTTGCCTTGGTTGCATTACCGTACACATAGCAGGTAATTTCAAATTTAATATCTGGTGCAACAAACTCTACAGGTTTGGCCAGCGGCAAAAGCTGATAACCGGGCTGATTTTTTTGAGATCAGCTTTGGTATACATCGCTGTATACTTCCATCATTTCCAGGGCCTTTTCCACCATACTTTTCGAGCCTATAAATATAGCTGAACGCTGGTGCAGTTCTCTCACTTCAAGATCAAGGATCCTCGTTTGCCCATCAGAAGCAGCCCCGCCGGCTTGCTCAACTATCATAGCCATGGGGTTGCATTCGTAAATGAGCCGCAATTTTCCGTTGGGAGCGGCGGTGGTTGCGGGGTAAATAAAGATGCCGCCTTTAATCAGGTTGCGGTGAAAATCGGCTACCATGGATCCGATGTACCTCGAACTGTATGGCCTACCGGTAAGCAGATCCTCTTCCTGGCAGTACCTGATGTATCTTCTGACACCCTCAGGGAAACGGATATAGTTCCCTTCATTAACGGAATAAATCCGGCCATGGTCGGGGATCATCATATCAGGATGTGACAGGCAGAATTCGCCCAGGGATGGGTCGAGGGTAAAACCGTTTACACCATTCCCTGTAGTATAAACGAGCATGGTTGATGAGCCATATATAATATAACCTGCGGCAACCTGCTGATTTCCCTTCTGAAGCACATCTTCCGGCCTGACCATGCCGCCTGTGCTAACCCGCCTGTAAATGGAGAATATAGTACCGATCCCCACATTAACATCGATGTTCGAGGAGCCGTCGAGGGGATCAATGGCAACAATATACCGGGCATTTCCCAAAATCCCGGGGTCGATAGCGATAAGTTCCTCGTCTTCTTCAGAAACAATCGCACAGCATTCACCTCCCCTTTTTAAAGCAGTTATAAACTGCTCATTTGCATAAACGTCAAGGCGCTGCTGGCATTCCCCCTGGATGTTTACGGTGCCGGTCTCCCCAAAAACTCCGGCGAGGCCTGCTCTGTTAATTTCCCGGTTAACCACTTTTGCCGCGATACCAATGTCTCTTAACAAGCGGGACAGCCCGCCTGTTGCACAAGGAAAATCAGCCTGTTTTTCAATAATGAACTGATCTAAGGTTCTGAATTGCTGCTTCATTGCTGTTTGCTTTTTTGCTTTATACTTAAGAAACCCATTCGTGTACAGGCTGGCTAACCCGGGGTTGCCCGGCTTCGGCAGCGCTGATAACTTTTACTGTTTTCATAAAAGAGTCGGGGGTTACGGAGATGCTTCCAATCCCCTCTTCCACCAAAAACCGGGCGAAATCGGGGAAGTCTGATGGCCCCTGGCCGCAGATCCCCACTTTAACATTCATATCCCGGGCGGTGCGGATCAGGGACGAGATCATCATTTTTACAGCCTCGTTGCGTTCATTGTACAGGCCGGCAACCAGGGAAGAATCGCGGTCAAGCCCCAATACCAGCTGGGTTAGGTCATTGGAGCCGATGGAAAAGCCGTCAATGTATTTACCAAATTCTCCGGCAAGGATGATATTTGAGGGCAATTCAGCCATGAGGTAAACTTCCAGTCCTTCTTCGCCCCGTTTCAAACCATATGCTTCCATGGTTTCGTAAACTTTTAACAACTCGCCAACAGTACGGCAGAAGGGGATCATGACCGTAACATTGTCCAGGCCCATTATTTCCCTTACTTTCCGGATGGCTTTGCATTCCATACCGAAAGCTTCCCGGTAGGCATCGGAATAATACCTCGAAGCGCCGCGCCAGCCTATCATAGGGTTCTCTTCTTCCGGTTCAAAATATTTGCCGCCCGGCATATTTGCATATTCATTGGTCTTAAAATCGGAGAAACGAACGATGACCCTGTTTGGGTAAAAAGCCGCAGCAATCCTGGCTATACCGTACGATAATTTTTCGACAAAGAATTCTTCACCTCCGGCATATCCCCTGGTTTGCTCCGCGATATAGCTGCTCAGTTCTGCATCGCCAAGACTTTCATGCTTAAGCAGTGCCATGGGATGAACTTTAATATAATTGTTAATAATGAACTCTTCACGGGCCAGCCCAACACCCTGACTTGGATAGTGGGCATAATGTAAGGCCATTTCCGGGGAGGCGACATTCATCATCACCGGTGTTTTAATTTCCGGCAGATCAGCAAGCCTGTGTTCTGTTTTTTCGTAACCGATCTTACCGCTGTAAATGATCCCGGCCTCCCCTTCTGCGCATGAGGCAGTAATTTCCATTCCTGTTTTTAAAATACCGGTAGCATTTCCGCAGCCAACAATAGCCGGTACCCCCAGCTCCCGGGCAACAATGGCGGCATGGCAGGTCCTGCCCCCTTTGTTGGTGATAATGGCGGAAGCTTTTTTCATTACCGGCTCCCAGTCCGGGTCGGTCATGTCGGTAACCATGATATCGCCTTCCTGAAAACCGATGCTGTGAATCCCGGTCTTATCCAATCCTTCCAGTAAATGAACTTTCCCGGAGGCAATTTTATCACCAACGGCAATGCCTTTGAGCAAAACTTTTTCATGACGGCCTTCGTCATGTATCTGATAGGAGATGATAGCGCCCTCCTCCCGGCGCGAGTGGATTGTTTCAGGCCTGGCCTGCACAACAAAAAGCTCACCCGAGATCCCGTCAACAGCCCATTCAATATCCATGGGGCACCATTTCTTTTTAAGGACGGAGTAATAATCCTCAATAATAGTTACCCAGCGGCTCAGCTCAAGTACCTGACTCTCAGTAAGGCAGAAAGATGCGGCTTCGGATACGGTGGTCGGAACAATTCTGACCGGTTCGGCGGCCGTTGTTCCGTAGATCATTTTCTGATGCTTTTGCCCAAGCTTTTTTTCTATGATGGAGTTAAAGCCCTTGTTCAGCAGGGGCTTAAATACGATAAATTCATCCGGGCTCACCGAACCCTGAACAATCATTTCGCCCAGCCCGTACGAGCCGTTAATGACGATCACATCTTTGAAGCCGCTTTCTGTATCCAGTGAAAAAGCAACGCCTGATACGCCCAGGTCAGAGCGTACCATTTTTTGTATACAAACAGATAAGCCCACCTGGAAATGGTCGTACCCGAACATTTTACGATAGCTGATAGCCCGGTCGGTAAACAGGGATGCGAAGCAGTTTTTGACTGCGACCAGTAAATTTGAAGTACCGCTGATGTTCAGGTAAGTATCCTGCTGGCCAGCGAAAGAGGCGTCGGGCAAGTCTTCTGCAGTAGCAGAAGAACGGACTGCCACATCAGTATTTTCCTGCCGGTATTGCAGGCAGAGCTGCGCATACCCTTCGCTGATCTGTGAAGCCATCTCCTCCGGAAAATTGCCTTCCCTGATCAATGACCTGATTGCCGATCCGCATGCTGCCAGTTGCTGCAGGTCATCAGTGTCTGTAGCGTTAATCCTGTCACGGATAGCACTATCCAGTTGGTTAAAAGCTATAAACCTGTGATAGGCAGAGGCGGTGACGATGAACCCATCCGGAATCCGGATCCCTGATTGTCCCAGGTACTGAATCATTTCGCCGAGGGATGCATTTTTACCGCCAACGGTCTCTATATCCTTAATAGCGGCTTCCGCTAATCTGAGGGTGAATTTTTCCTGCTGCATAATATCTCTTTTTTTAGTAAAGGTATTTTGGCAGCCATGCTTTAAATGTGTAAATCTTATTTAAAAATGATAGTATATTATCCATATATTGACTACAATTACATTATGTAAGTAATATAGCATGGATTTTTTTTTCAGCAGAATTTCAGGAAACAGCGAACAATCCTTCAGCCTGAAGGAATCATCGCTTTATCATGGGCTGAATGACCTGCATGACCATAATGAGGTTGAATTGATTTACATCATAGAAGGAAAGGGTACGATCATGATCCATGAAAAACTGGAGCAGCTATTGAGCGGCACGATGATCATGATTGGCAGTAATGTTCCGCATATGCTGCGGTTTGAATCGTTTGGCTATCTGAAGCCTTTGACTAAAGTGGGGAAATTTGAATTGCCTGTCCGCCTGCTTACCTTACATTTTAATCCTCAAACTTTTGGCAACACTTTTATGGCCCTGCCAGAAAATTACCTGATCAATCAGTTGTTCAGCGACTGCATGAATGGCCTGATCATCCACCCAAACGAGCATACTGTGATCCTGGCGCAACTGAGGGAATTAATGAGCGCACCAAAATATGACCACTTGCCTTTATTGATAAGATTATTTAACGGCATCGCCCTCAGTCAGCAGCATACCAGCTTTACTTCGGCCCCTGCGGCTAACACCTACAACAAACTGGATGAACAGCGGCTGACTAAAATTTATTTATATACCCTGAATAACTTCACCAAAACCATTAAACTAAAGGATGTGGCCGCTATTATCTATATGAGCCCGAATGCTTTTTGTAAATACTTCAGGGCCCTTACCCATAAAAGTTATTTTGAGTTTTTACTGGAGGTAAAAATAAACTATGCCTGCCGGTTGCTTAAAGAAACCGATTACAGCATGGTAGTTGTTTGTTATGACTCGGGCTTTAGTAACCATTCTAATTTTAACAGGCATTTTAAGAAGATCACCGGACAAACACCCTTAGAATACCGGAAAACGAACCAGCGCTCCGTTCCCGCATTGTAGCGCAAATTTGCATCATATAGATAACCTTCTTGCGTTTCAGCAAAATCAATTATAAGTACCCTCCCAATCCAAAGGTTCCGGAAAGAGGTTCCTGTATGCTTCTGCCCCAAACTGGTCAACAAAACGCGACCATTCCATAATATAGTCTTCACCCCAGCCCATATTCCAGAACATTCCTCCCCTGTCATTATTAGGGAACATTATCCAGGGTGGTAAAATCAGGTCCGGGTCTTTTGAAATTTCAAGCAGTTGCTCCCTTACATGCATTAAAATTAACCCAAGCTTATTTTTACCGGTACCATCCCCGCCATCGGCCCAATAATTGTCATTAGGGTTATGTTGTATAATCGTAGCATCGCCCGTCTCTAACAGGATCTTTTTTAACCGGTGATGCTGGAAAAATTTCGCCTTTACCGCTTTTAGCATGATCGCATCCTTCACATCTTCCCAATCAGGCCTTAGCTTGTGTTGAAGCTTCGAGCTCAAATTTGCTACATCCTGCGGTGCTTTCATTACCTTAATCCGGTCCCATAAATTAACATCTTCAAACTTTATCGATTGAACATAATGCTCAACCGTGGGCCAGATTTCATTCAACAGAATTACAGGGGTATAGTAAAAGTTAGAAAATTCGCCGTAAGGTTCCGATGGCTTAAAAAATTTAATTTCTTCCATAATTTATTAATTGCAATAAGGCGAATTTTATTTTCGTTCAAAATAACACTTTAAAACATATTGTAGCAACCGGTATTTACTATTACCAGGTTGAATAATGATGCATTACTAAACCTACGCTACATTTTTGGATTGACAATCTCTGCATAATCCCGCCTGGAAACGAACCGGATTGAAAGCAGGATCAGCACGAGATCAACCGATACGAAAACAACCTTCGAAGCCGGATCATGACTACAGATATGGGCAATTAGTGCAGACACCATGGCGATAATAAACCCCGCATACACCCACTCCTTTATACGCACCGGAACCCGGGGCACCAGCAATACAATAGCACCAATTACTTTTGCTGTTACCAATTCAATCCTAAAATAATCAGGAAAGCCAAGAATTTGCAGATCGCGGGCATGGGAGTAAGAAAAATAAGCACTGAAAAGCATAAAGAAACTGATAAATCCCCTGACAAACCAGTATCCTGTTTTTTTATTGTTGTTCATGTTTTGTATGTATTTTATCTCCGGTTAATAAGCAATCTCAACAGTAGCTTTATAAGTTTCCTCATTAGCTATATTGGCAATTATAAAATGAGCAACATCCGCCCGGGAGATTTTCAGGCCATTTTTCAAAAAGGTATTGAGTGCTATCCTATAATTTCCGGTTGTGGGCTTGTCTACCAGTTGAGGAGGCCGAATGATGGTCCAGTCCAGCCCGCTTTCCTTAACCCTCGTTTCCATAATCCTCAGATCAGCATACATATATTTCAGCAGCTTTTGGATCACATACCTGGCAAGCAACCTGGCAAACAGAGGAAGCACAGGACTAACATCAAGGGCTGAAGCAGAAATAAAAAACACACGTTTCACACCAACCTTTTGCATGGCCCCTAAAATATTAACCGCACCTTCAGAATAAAGGCTTGTCGGTTTATCGCCGGTAATTCCACCGCTAACACCAATCGCCGATATCACCGCGTTTGAATGCCCGACATATTCAATAAATGATAACGGATCAGTAACGTCTCCTTTAACGATCTTCAGATTAGGATGAGCGAGATCGAGTTTGGAAGGTGTGCGCAGTACGGCCGTAACATAATGGCCATTAGCAAGCGCCTCATTGATGCACTGCTTGCCAATACCGCCATTGCCGCCTAATATTAAAATATGAAAAGATGATAATGCTTGTTCCTGTTTCATAATGAATTGATTTATTTAATCCGTTTCCTGGTACCTGTATTGCAGTCTTAAAATCAATTGAACTTGAATATGCTTAACAGGATAATAATAAAGAAGATGAACAGCTGGGCTATATGAAACCTTTTCAGGTTCCCCCTGATCCTGTCCATTAGTTGCGGCAGCCCGGCTTCGTTAAGATCAATGGCTTTTCGCAATTTTAATCCCTGCCGCCGCCCTACCAATATCCCATTGGCAATCAATACCAGCACAAACCCGAATTTTATCCTGAACCAGAGTTGTTCGCCAAAAACGCCATGGGTTAAGGCCATCATACCTATTCCGCTAAGTACCAGCAAAGCAGCACCAATACCTATCAGGCGGGAAAACTTATTAAGGAACAGTAAAACGCCGGACGACTTCTCCCGTTCGCGGTCATAAAGCTTCCAAAAGGTTTGATAACCAAAGTAATCGATCAGGGTGGTCCCGGCCATAACCACCAATGCCGCCAGATGCACAATCAGCAGGCTTGATAATAAAATTGTTGTGTTCATCAGTTGTCGTTTAAAAGTTTAAATTAAAACCAAATGGTTTTAATTTAATACAATATTATACCATTTGGTTTTAAAAAACAAATACTAAATGCTTTTTACATAAATTTGCTTCCAAATGGTTTAAAATGAATAAAACTGTAGAACTGGTTATGCAATGGGGGGCTTTTGAAGAACAATTCCCTAAAGCCTCTTTAGAAGACTTTTTTCGTTATCAACTGGCTATAGCAGAGAAGCCAGTACCCGCTGTTGAACAGGAAGGGAAATTGATACCTCCACTGGACGGGCGGCTATTGATCCTGTTGAGGAGGATAGGCAAGTTCCATATGGCTTACTCAAACAAGGCACTCGAGGGTACAGGTTTCGACCAGATCGAGGAGTTCGGCATCCTCGTAACTATCCACAATATGGGCAACCCGATTAAATCTGAAGCCATTTACAACAACATCATTGAATTATCCAGCGGTACCAATATGTTGATCAGGATGAAAAAAAGAGGACTTGTTACTGAGGATGAAGACATCGACGATAAAAGAGTAAAAAGACTAAAAGTAACCCCGAAAGGTGAGAAAGCACTCCAAACGGCGAAAGAACAGGTGCAGAAAGTAGCCTATATGATGCTGCATGACCTAAGCGATGGAGATAAGCTGTTATGCATTCAACTGCTTAAACCAATTGATAAGCGATTTTCGGGTATGTATCAGAAACAAAAAAATAAACCTTTTGATGATATTTATCAGGAAAACATCACGTAACTTAATCATTTGCAGGTTTAGTTGCGATAGTATCCTGTATTTGGACCAACCTGTAATTCCTCTGCCCTATTAATAAGCTCATCTTAATAAGCTCATCTATGATCCGGGCTGCAAATTAATGCCCTGCGCCTGCATTGAATAACTTATCCTATTAGTTGATTTTTATAATCGCATTTTAAATTTATAATTTCCCTGTAACTATATCCGGCAAAACGAGGTCTTATATATTATGAGACTGATTCAGGCATTTCTTTTAACCTTGTTCACCTTTTTAATATTCAACCTTGCCAATGCACAAACCACAGGAGGTAAAATCTCGGGCACTGTTTTAGATGATGCTAAAAAACCGCTTGATGGTGCAACTGTGACCCTGCTCGTTGCAAAAGATTCGGCAGTGGTAAGTACCCTGCTTGCCAACAAGGATGGCAGCTTTACTTTTCAAAACTTAAAAGACAATACCTATATCATAAAAGCAACCTATATAGGCTATAAAAGCTACCGCAGCGAGCCTGTTATCAGCCGGCAAAAACCGGTTAACTTACCGGCAATTATTTTAGCAACGGCAGGCAAAGCCCTGAATGAAGTAGCCGTGACCGCTAAAAAATCATATATCCAGCAAAAAATCGACCGCACAGTAGTTAATGTGGGCGCGCTGATATCCAATACCGGCGCTAATGCACTGGAAGTACTATCAAAAACCCCGGGCGTGCAGATAGATGCTGATGGTAATATCACTTTTAAGGGAAAAAGCGGCGTATTGGTAATGATAGATGATAAACCTACTTACCTTTCGGCCTCAAACCTGGCTACTTACCTGCGTTCTTTACCCTCTTCGGCATTGGATCAGATCGAGCTGATGGATAACCCGCCGGCTAAGTATGATGCTGCCGGCAATGCAGGCGTGATCAACATTAAAACCAAGAAAAACACCATCAAGGGATTTAATGCTGTAATATCTGCCGATTATGCGCAGGGCTTTTATAGCCGTACCGATGAGAGCATTAACCTCAATTATCGCATCAACAAGGTTAACCTGTTTGCTAACCTCGCTTATAACGGGCAACATACATACAGGAGACTTGAAATTGACCGGAATTATTTTGATGAAAACGGTGTACAAACTTCCTCATTAAAGGATATTTCGTATTTCAGGCCTATAAGCAACAATACCAATATTAAGGCCGGAATGGATTATTACGTTTCGCCCAAAACTACCTGGGGTGTGGTATTTACCGGAACCATATCCCGCGACCATGATAACAGCCCGGTATACAGTTTGTTATATGGCCAAAACGGCGGATTGGACTCGACTATCAATACCATGAATACGTCCAAAAACAAATTTGACAGTAAGGGCATCAATCTAAATTATACCCATAAGTATGACAGCACCGGCCGGACGCTTACTTTTGACCTGGATTACATCCGCGATGTATCGGGCGGAAACCAGTTATTTGTGAATGATACCTATTTACCCGACGGCACTTTAACCAATTCACGTACACTCCATGATGACCTGCCTTCAACCATCAATATTTACTCTGCCAAGGCCGATTATTCCCATCCGCTTAAAGGCAAAGCCAAACTGGAGGCCGGCATTAAAAGCAGCTATGTAAATACCGATAATGCCGCCAATTATTTTAATGTGATTGATGGTGAAAGCACTATTGATTACAACAATACCAACCGGTTTTTATATAAAGAGAATATCAATGCGGCATACATTAATTTTAATAAAACCCTGGGCCGGTTTTCATTACAAACGGGCTTACGGGCCGAGAATACCAATGGCATTGGCCACCAGTTAGGGAATGCACAAAAGCCCGACTCATCATTTGCCAATCATTACACCAATCTTTTTCCAACTGCTTATTTTTCGTACAATCTGGATACGGCCGGGCACAAGGTGCTGGTTCTTTCATACGGCCGTCGCATAGGCAGGCCTAATTATGGGAGTTTAAACCCCTTCACTTTTTTTGTGGATGAGTATACCTATTTTTCCGGCAACCCCTTTCTGAAGCCCCAGTTTACCGATAATTACAAACTGGCCTATAGTTACAGGAGCCTGTTTACCTTTGCTGTAGCCTATAATTATACAACCGATGTACAGAATGAAACCATTCACAAAAACGGCAACATCTTTATCAGCACCACCGGCAACATAGGGCAGCAAAAAACGCTGGATTTTTCGGTCAATACCAATTTTCAGCCAGCCAAATGGTGGTCGGTTAACCTGTATACCGAGGTATACAATAATACTTACCAGGGCGAATTTTACACGGGCCGTCTCCATCAGTCAAAATATACATTTTCAGCCAATGGAAACAACCAGTTTACCATATCAAAAAGCTGGAGTGCCGAATTAAGCGGTTTTTATAATACCAGCGGCACTTACGGCCAGTTTGTTTCTATTCCTACCGGCATGCTCAACGCGGCTATCCAGAAAAAGATCCTGAACAACAAGGGATCCATCAAGCTAAATATGCGCGACGTTTTTAAATCGTTTAGTCCAAGCGGTACCATTACCAATATTGTGGGCGCTACCGCAACCTATCACAATTTTGTGGATACACAAGTGGCAACCCTGGCGTTTACCTATAATCTCGGTAACTTAACCCATTCGGCCCCTAAACGGGATACCGGCGGCGCCGAAAGCGAACAAGGCAGGGCGCATTAACCGAAACAGGCTAATCATTTCTTATCACTGCTCCCGCAGTATTATTGTTACATTAACAGTTAAAAACGTTATTGCTTTTTAATCCATTTCTTCGATATTTGGTTTAGTCGTGCATAAGTGCCGGCTTTACCAATTTACCTTTTAATCAGCAAAAAATACAGGCCTTCGCCAAGGTGAAATGCCCGCGTTTTTTGCACAGAAAAACAACCTGCAAATCAAACTATTTACCACATGGAAAAATCACGCCGTACTTTTATCAGGCAGGCCGCATTGGCCGGGGCCGGGATCATGTTTGCCCCCAAAAGCTGGAGCGCACAAAGTTATAAGCGTATCATTGGCGCTAATGACCGTGTTAGAGTTGGGGTGATAGGCTTTTCAGACAGGCACAAAAGCTCGCACGTACCCAGCTTCATGAACCATTACAAGGAGCTCAATTTTGATGTGGTTGCGGTTTCTGATATCTGGAACAAACGGCGTGAGGAAGGCGCAGCCCTGTGGAAGGATAAAATGCAGCATGATGTAAAAGCCTACCGCAATAACGAGGAATTGTACGACAGCAAAACGGTGGATGCCGTGTTCATCAGCACTGCCGATTTTCAGCATGCGCGTCATTGTATTGAAGCGGTAAAAGCTGGCTGCGATGCTTATGTAGAAAAGCCTTTTGCCGAAACCATGGAAGATAACAAAGCCGCCTTAAAAGCGGTAAAGGAATCGGGTAAGATTGTGCAGATCGGTTCGCAACGCCGGAGCGGCGCTAATTATCATGCCGCCAATGATTTTATCCGTTCGGGTAAGTTTGGCCCTATCACTATGGTTGAGCTTACCTGGAATGTGAACCAGCCCGGACGCTGGCGCAGGCCCGAACTATTGAGCCAGCTTAAGGAACAGGATACCGACTGGAAACGTTTTATTATGAACCGCCCTTACGAGGATTTTGATCCGCGTAAATACCTGGAGTATCGTTTGTTCTGGCCATACTCATCGGGATTAGCTGGTCAGTGGATGAGCCACCAGATTGATACCGTACACTGGTTCAGCGGTTTAAAACACCCGCGCAGCGTAGTTGCCAATGGCGGCATTTATATGTGGAAAGACGGGCGCCGCAACTGGGATACCATATTGGCCGCGTTTGATTACGGTCCGCTTGATGATCCTTCAACCGGTTTCCAGGTTACTTTTGGTTCGCGGATGCATAATGGCGATGAGCATCCGGCCGAGATCTACTACTCTAACGGCGGCGAACTTAACCTTAATACCAACAAGGTATCGCCCGAAGGCGGCCTTACTCAGAAAATGGCTGATGCTATGCACATGAACGCCAATCTGCTACCAGAGCTTAGCCTGGCCAATACCGAAAAAGTTGTAGCATCGGCCAATACCGGGGGCGATATCCTTACCTCAAACCATGTACGTAACTGGATGGAATGCGTGCGCAGCCGCAAACAACCCAATGCGCCGGTTGAAGCAGGTTACAGCCATTCCATAGCCAATATCATGACTAATGCAGCGGTACATACCGGCTACAAGGCTACTTTTGATGAAGGCACACAAGAGGTAATGGCTAACGGGAAGGTGTTTAAATATTGATAATAGATATTCGGAAGAAATAAAAGCGGGGAATTGTGCGATTCCCTCCCCTGGGAGGGTGCAGGGAGGGGTTTCATCAGCCAGATCATTCGTTTGAAATGTCGTATAAACCCCTCCCCGCCACCACACATTCCCAACGCACCCCTCCTGAAGGAGGGAATAAAAAACCGCCTGAACATTAAGACTCTTTGTTACCGATAATACATAACCCTGTGTAACCTTACATCAAACAATGAAAAACATAAAAAAATGGGGCCTTGCCTTTGCCGCCAATATCCTGCTGCTACAAATGGTACAAGCACAAAAAGCCGAGCCGGTAACAATCATTAAAACGGCAAATAATAAAATAGATATCCTGATTGGTGGAAAACCATTCACCAGTTTCCTGTACCCCGATACTTTGGAGAAGCCGGTGCTTTATCCAATCCGTTCGGCAGGCGGTACGCTGGTAACGCGCGGCTTTCCATTGGCTACACGCCCGGGCGATCCTACAGATCATCCGCACCATATTGGTTTATGGTTTAATTTTGAAAACCTGAACGGGCTCGATTTCTGGAATAACTCCTACGCTATCCCCGCTGCTAAAAAGAGCGGCTACGGCTGGATCCGTACCGACCGGATCCTGAAAATGGAGAACGGAACAAAAGGCATACTGGCCTACCACGCCAACTGGACAAACCAGCAAAAACAGGTGATACTGGAAGAGAACACCCGTTTTGAATTTAGCGGGAACGGGCAGGAACGCATCATTGACCGTATAACTACACTAACTGCAGATATGGATGCCTTTTTTAAAGATGCCAAAGATGGGATGCTTGGCTTGCGCCTGGCCCATGAGCTGCAAATCCCGGATACTGCCGACCAGAAATTCACAGATGATAAGGGCAATATAACCGTAGTAAAAGGCGGCGCCGATAAAGTAGCCAACGGCACTTACCTCACCAGCGCAGGCAAAGCCGGTAATGATGCATGGAGCACCCGCGGCGTATGGTGCAAGGTATACGGCAAAATGGGAGCAGATTCGGTAAGCATTGCTATTATTGATCATCCGCAAAACCCTAATTACCCTACTTTTTGGCATGCGCGCGGCTACGGTTTATTTGCCGCCAATCCGCTGGGCGAAAAGATATTTACCAATGGTAAATCGGAAAAGAACCTTACTTTAAAGAAAGGCGAATCGGTAACATTCAGGTACCGTATTATTATACACAATGGCAAACAAACCAATAGCAGCGCCCAATTAAATGAGGAGGCCGCAGCTTTTGGGAAAATGAGGTAAACCATTCAAGTCAGCTTTCAAGGCGTAGAAGATTTCTCCTCACCCACACACATTGCCCCAACAGGTTCGTTCGAAATGACAATTTTTTTATTCGTTTTTACAATCATTTGCACCGCTGGTGCAAATGATTGTATCATACCTATTCGCTTTTCAAACTTTTAACCGGGCTTGTCAACGCTGCTTTTATTGTTTGGATACTTACTGTAAGCATGGTGATAACCAACGCTGTGATACCGGTTAATACAAATACCCACGGCGAAATTCCCGACCGGTAATCGAAATGCTGCAGCCAGCTATTCATCATATATATTGCTATTGGCGTGGCTACCAGGAGCGAGATAAATACTAAAACTATAAAATCAGCAGTTAACAACCGCCAAAGGTTGAAAACGGTTGCGCCAAGCACTTTCCGTACACCTATCTCTTTTACACGTTGCTCGGCCATGAAGGATGCCATGCCAAATAAACCCAGGCAGCTGATAAAGATAGCCAGTGCAGCAAAGAACCCGGCCAGCTTGCCTATGCGCTGCTCATTACCGAATTTTTGAGCATATGCCGTATCTACAAAGCTGTATTGAAAAGGTTGTTCAGGATTGAATTGTTTAAAAACCTGCTGGATACTTTCAATAGCTTTTCCCGCGCTCATTTTGGGATTTATGCGTAGCAATACTGTACCGGCAGCATCCTTATTAAAAAAATAAATGCAGGGCTTTACCTGTCCGTATGGCGAATCGACGATGATATCGTTGATCACACCAATTATTTTGAAAGCATGCCCGTAATAGGTAATACTGTTACCCACGGGGTTCTTCATTCCCATAAACTTTATTGCCGACTCGTTAACAACCACAGCTGATGAATCTGTCAGAAAATCTTTAGAAAAATCCCGGCCTCCTTTAAATTGCCAGCCTGCGGTTTTTCCGTAATCAACCGAAACACCATTTTGCTGAAAGTCCACACTTAAGTTCGGATCCTTCTCTTTCCATTCAATAGCGCTGGTGCTGCCAGCGTTTTGCGTAGGGTTTACATCTCCTTCAGCAACAGAAACCACTGCACCGGTTTTATAAAGTTCGTTCCTTACTGCTGTAAAACTTTTATGAACCTGGTCGGTACCGGGGTTAACCGCTAACAAGCCATCGCGACTGTAACCAACTGGGCGGTCTTTTGCAAATTGGATTTGCCTGAAAACTACTATAGTACCAATAATCAGCGTAATTGACACTGTAAACTGCAGCACTACAAGCACCTTACGGGGAAGTGCCGCCAGTTTTCCTGCCCTGAACGCCCCTTTAAGCACCTTTACCGGTTGAAAGGATGACAAATAAAACGCCGGATAGCTGCCTGCGATGAGCCCGGTAAACAAGGTAAAGCCCAGTCCCAGCAGCCAGAATACAGCACTGCCCCAAAGGATGGTCATTTGCTTTTCTGCCACTTCGTTAAAAAGAGGCAAGCTTAACTGCACCATAAGCAATGAGAGTACAAAGGCCAGCGCAACGCATAATACCGACTCACTGAAGAACTGGTAAATAAGCTGGCTCCGGGCCGAGCCGATGGCTTTTCTAATCCCTACTTCGCGCGCCCGTTTCTCCGACCGTGCAGTGCTCAGGTTCATGAAGTTGATGCAGGCCAGCAGCAATACAAAAACACCGATTATGCCAAACATCCATACATATTGAATGCGACCACCTGTATTTTTGCCGTCTTTAAATTCATCGTACAAATGCCATTTGTTCATAGGGAATAAAAACAGCGCAGGCTTCTTTTTGGCAAGTACAGCGCTTACATTACGCAGCTTCGCATCTCTTATTTTTAAGGATAAAGCAGTGAGATCAGCATTTGGTTGTGTTTGCACATAAAGGGTACAGAAGTTGAGCCTCCATGGCTCACTCATCGATTTGATATCATTAGCTGTAAAACCCATGTCCCAGGGGGCAATAAAACTAAGACCGGCAAATGTGGCATTCTGGGGCATATCTTCAAATACACCGGCCACCTTTGCATTATAATGGTTATCTATTTTTAAAGTTTTGTTTATCGGGTCGGCATCGCCGAAGTAGGCTTTTGAAGTTGATGCCGATATTAAAATTGAAGTAGGGTCCGTAAGGGCATTACGATTGCCTTTCACCATTTGCAGCGTAAACATTTCAGGTCCGCCTGCTTCCATAAACACGCCGGTACGGGTTAATTTTTTATTATCCAGCGCAAGCATGTGATCGCCATAGCCGGCACTGTTTACTACCTGCTTAAAAAGACTGCCATAGCTTTTCCGCAGCTCGGCCGCAAGCGGAAGCGGCACAGATTGCCAGGTTTGCTCTTCGCCATTGTTGGTAACGTTTTGGATTACCTGGGCAATGGTTCCGCGGTTTTTATGATTGTTATTAAAAGAGAGCTCGTCCCAGATCCAAAGCCCTATCAGCATGGCTACTGCCATACCAACAGATAATCCTGCAATATTGATAACAGAGTGAACCTTGTTTTTTATAAGGTTACGCCAGGCAATTTTCAGATAGTTTTTGATCATAACAATAATTTTAATTGGCCGTTGATGATTGAAGACAATTGTTACATGGAATTGCATAACATACATGCCAAAACAACAACAACCTAATATTCAATAAATTACAACAAACCAAAAAGCGCAAAACCGTTCATATACGAACGGTAGGTGTCCGCTTATAAAAAGTCGATGATCTATGTGTAGTTGCAGCTAAGAACAGCCTAAAAACAAAAAGAAATCGTCATTGCGAGGTACGAAGCAATCCCAAACTATACAAAGTGGCTCTGCTTATCGGGGATTGCTTCGTACCTCGCAATGACGGTTTGGGATATATTATTTCTATTAAATCAAATTCAGACAGCTTCTAAGCAGTTTGAAAAAGTCATACAAAATAAAAGCCGGTGCATCAGTCACGTTACACCGGCTTTTATATCAGATCAGGAACAGATTAAATTACTTAAGATCGTGGTTTAAATCCCACATCTTTAAGCTTTTAATCAAGGCTTCGCCATCAGCAAAAGCAGATAAACCTGTTGCGTCTTTATCAGGATAAACCATTGTTGAGATCACCTTTTCACCGTCATTACCAAATACTTCCAGTGATGACCTGTCAACCAATACCTTAATCTTAACAATACCGCCAACCGCTTTCATAGGGGCCGTTTGCACCAGGTTTTCGGGCGATTTATTGTTTTTTTCTGAACCTGTACAATCCACAAAAAGCTGTTGTTTTTCGGCATCATAGCCAACCACTACCTTTTTATCAGTACCTGCTTTTTCAACTAAGTTAAACCCTACCCTTTTTGCGCTCCTGATATCAAACTCGGCATCTATCCAATAGGCATTTCCATCGCCCTGTAGCTTCAGATCAGAACCGCTGATTGTAATATTCTTCTTTTCTAAAGCTTTTCCCCGGGCATATCCAGGCAAGGCCTTAGTTACAAATACCGATGGCAACTGGTTAAGTACCAATCCATCATCGGTTGTTTTTAATGAAAGATCATGCGGGATAGACATTTGCCCTTTCCATGGATAAGTTTCCTGTCCGCCGTTTTGTAGCCAGCCCAACAGGATCTTTTTGTTTTGCGGGGCGTCCCGCCAGGCTATCGCCGCATAAAATGCATCGCCATAATCAACCTTTAGCACCTTGCTGTTATCATTAAGACTTTTGAAAGTCGTACCGTCAAAATCGCCAACAAAATATTGGATCAGCGGGCCGTGTTCACCACCCGATGATACAAAAAGCACCCATTTGATATTTGCTGAATTACCATCAACCACCAGCGGTAATAACGACGGGCATTCCCAGCCGTTTCTGGTAAAACCTGCCGGGCCGAAATCGCTTAGCTTAGTCCAATCTTTTAAATTTTTGGAACCATAAAACCTCACAAGATGCTCATCAACCATCGATACGGTCATGACCCATTGTTTGGATGACTCATGCCAAAAAACGTTTGGATCACGAAAATCATGCATATTCAAATCGATAACCGGATTTTTAGCGTATTGCTTATAGCTTAAACCGCCATCGTTACTATAGGCAATAAACTGTGATTCCTTTTTTTGTTTGGGCTGATCGGCAGTAAAAATGGCTACGAGCGGTGGCTTACCGTTTATACCAAATCCGCTGGTGTTATTTTTATCCAGTACTACCGAGCCTGAATAGATCCAGGTGGTAGTATCTTTCGTAACAACTTCGGGAATGGCCACAGGTAAATATTTCCAGGTTATGAAGTCCTTACTGGTGGCGTGCCCCCAGCTCATGTGCCCCCATTTATTTTCAAATGGATTGTGCTGGTAGTATAAATTAAATTCGCCGTTCAAAAAGATCAATCCGTTTGGGTCATTTGTCCAGTTGGCCTGCGGCGTAAAATGGTATGCAGGCCGCCAGTGTGGTGTAGGTGTTCCCTTTTCCTGGGCAAACGCGCTCCCGGTCATCGTGATCAATCCCAGGTACAGTAATTTAATTTTATTCATATTTTATAATTCAATAGTCTTAAATATTATTTGTTGGCTGGCTTTGCTTTACCTCCCGACCAAAGCAACTTATACTTGCAACAGCTCCTAACAGGCATAAAATCAGGTATCTTAATTTTATCATATAGTATCCTGCCTTAATGTTTCAGAGCGGCTCTCTGTAAATTAAAACTGCCTGCAATTTACCATCTGGTATTTTGTTTATATAGGTCATTGCTGAAATTTATCTGATTTTGGGGAATTGGCAGGTATTCATTGCTAATTTTCTAAAAGATGCAGAGTGCAGTTTTTCTGGCAGCAAAATAGCCATCTGTAAAATATGCTATTTGTCATCACGACATTTCGTGACCGGTTTTCATTTTCTGCGAAATGCAAAGATTTAGAATATCTTAAAACAGGTCACACGCAGCTAATAATCAAATATTTACAAATGGCATAGAAAATGGTTTCATAAGTAATGAGTTGAAACTAAAACGTTAAAACCATGAAAAAGACCAACCAAATCCTTGTTAGTACAATCATTTTAAGTGCTCTTGTAGCGCAAGGTGCACTGAGTAGTGCGCAAAACGCGTCGTCAGATGAGTCTATCCGTCCCTTTCACGTAAACATCCCGAAAGCGAAACTTACCGATCTTAAACGCCGCATTTTAGCAACACAATGGCCGGAGCGTGAAACTGTAAATGACCAATCGCAGGGCGTACAGCTTGCCACTATCCAGGCTTTAGCACAATACTGGGCCACAAGCTATGATTGGCAAAAATGTGAGGCAAAAATGAATGCCATTCCTCAATTCATCACTAATATCGATGGGCTTGACATTCATTTTATCCATGTAAAGTCGAAACACAAAAACGCTTTACCCATCATTATCACACACGGCTGGCCGGGTTCAATTATTGAACAGTTAAAAATTATCGGCCCCCTTACTGATCCTACCGCATACGGAGGCAAGGCCGAGGATGCTTTTGATGTGGTTATTCCATCACTTCCGGGATATGGCTTTTCGGGTAAGCCAACCGCAACCGGCTGGGACCCGCAACATATTGCAAGGGCATGGGTGGTGCTGATGAAACGTTTGGGATATACGCGGTTTGTAGCGCAGGGCGGTGACTGGGGCAACGCTGTTACAGAACAAATGGCGCTGCTAACCCCTCCCGGCCTGCTTGGCATTCATACCAATATGCCTGCCACAGTTCCGGCCGATGTTGCTAAAGCACTCCAGTATAACGAACCACAACCGTCAGGCCTTTCAGATGATGAGAAACATGCCTGGGACCAGCTCGACTTTTTTTACAAGCACGGCCTGGGTTATGCTAACGAGATGGCTAACCGGCCGCAGACCTTATATGGAATCCAGGATTCGCCCATAGGCTTGGCCGCCTGGATGCTTGATCACGATGGGGTCAGTCTTGCACTCATGACACGCGTTATCAACGGCGAATCTGAAGGCTTAACCAAAGACGACATTTTAGACAATATTACGCTTTATTGGTTAACAAGTACAGCCACTTCGTCGGCGCGCCTCTATTGGGAAAGCAAACTTGCTTTTTTTGCGCCAAAGGGTATCACCATCCCTGTTGCGGTGAGCGCTTTTCCTGATGAGCTTTACCAGGCGCCCAAAAGCTGGACAGAACGGGCTTATCCTAAATTGATCTATTACAACAAACTTAACAAAGGCGGTCACTTTGCAGCATGGGAACAGCCCCAAAAATTTGCAGAAGAAATGCGGGCATCATTTAAAACGCTTAGATAATTCAAAGTATAATATATATCAGTTTATAAAAAACTTTAAAATAATGGAAAAAGAAAGCACCAGTCCACAAGTGGACACCCCAACTGAAAAGGTAGTGTACACTGCCAAAACACATACCACAGGTGGCCGCGATGGCGGATCATCACGCACTTCAGACGGTCGTCTGGACATTAAACTTTCAATCCCCGGTGGCCCGGGCGAGGGAACTAACCCCGAGCAGTTATTTGCCGCAGGCTGGTCGTCATGCTTCTTCAGCGCCCTGAAAATAGAGGCTGCCAAAAGGAAGATAAGGTTTCCGGCAGATGCCTTTGTTGATGCAGAAGTAGACCTTTGCCTTACAGGCGAAGCCTATTCTTTGCAGGCACGTCTCAACATCAGCCTGCCAGGTGTCGACCGCGAAACAGCTGAAGCCCTGGCGATGGCAGGACACGGGACTTGCCCTTACTCTAAAGCTACACACGGTAATATCAAAGTGGAAACTATTGTGCTTTAAGCCACACATCGTCAGAAATTAGCCCGCTGATGTTATAAAGCGGGCTTCTTCATTGCCCGGAGGGCTAAAAACTAAACCAAATAAACAGTTAAATTATGAAGATCAATAAAATTCTGTTTGTTGTTACATCTCATGATGAGTTGGGCAACACCGGTAAAAAAACAGGCCTGTGGATTGAGGAATTCGCAGCACCTTATTATAAATTTCATGATCTCGGAAAACATATTGTTATTGCATCCCCAAAAGGAGGCCAGGCCCCTATCGACCCCAAAAGCGATCTTCCGGAAAATAAAACCGAGGCTACAAAGAGATATTACAGCGATAAGGAAACACAGGATAAGCTAAGCAATACAGTAGCATTGAACACCGTTTCAGAAAGTGACTTTGATGCTATATTTTACCCTGGTGGCCATGGCCCCATGTGGGATTTGCCCGACAATCAGCATTCTATAAAGCTTATAGAATCGTTTTACAATAACGGGAAGCCGGTTACACTGGTTTGTCATGCTCCTGTAGCTTTAAAAAATGTAAAAACTCCGGATGGCGAATGGCTGGTTAAAGGCAAAAGAGTAGCCGCCTTTACCAATACCGAAGAGGAAGCCGTGCAACTGACCAATGTAGTGCCCTTTCTGTTAGAAGATATGCTGAAAGAAAGGGGCGCAAATTTTCAAAAAGGCGAAGACTGGTTGCCTTTTGTAACCCGCGAAGGTTTGTTGATCACAGGCCAAAATCCGGCTTCATCTGTTTTGGCTGCTGATACCTTACTTGATTATTCGGAAAGATTGTGAGCTAAACTATCGATAGCTAACGCAGCAGATAATCCCCCTCATGTTAGCTATCGATAAAAGCTAAATTTACGCACTGCCTTTACAAATACAATCGTTAATGTGCATCCGGCACTTCTACCTTACCTGGTTTTACTGCGGCACGCTTTTTTATTGTCATGATCACCAGAGGGATACAACAGGCATTTAAAATAGCCAGCAGCAGGAAAGCATCCATATAGCTAAGCAGGTAAGTTTGCCTGATAATTGTGTTTTCTAAAGCACCGATTGACTGTTGCAGGGCACGCAGATAGTTGGCCCCATGTGCTATAAAATTATTGATAAAGGACTGCCGGCGTGCTATGGTAAGTGGATCGGAAGCAGTTACGTGTGTAATTAATGACATCCGGTTATCGGCCGCCCTGTGCGCTATATAGGTATTAATCAGCGCGATACCGAACGAGCCGCCCATTTGCCGCATCATGTTATTTAGGGCTGCTCCCTGCGGAATATCGGACGGTTTAAGCTCTGAAACAGCCAGCGCGGTTAACGGTACAATGAGCAGTGCCGCTCCTACACCACGGCAAATCAGGGGAATAAAAAAATAAGCGCCCCCGGTTTCGAGGTTCGAGCCCGACATCATAAAACCAAAAACAGCCGATAAACCGAAACCCAGGATAATAAGATATTGAGGCCGGATCCCGTTTTGAAGCATTTTACCTAAAAACGGCGAGATCATGGCAGCCATGAGTGTTCCGGGCAACAGCATAGTACCTGTTTGGAAAGCAGAGTAGCCAATAATGCGCTGGGCATACAATGGAAAAACAAATACGGCGCTGAATAAACCAAAACCCAGCACAAAGGTCATAATAGCCGAAATAGATAAAGTTGTACTTTTCAGTACCCGCAGATTGATAACAGGGTGTTCGATCCGGAGCTCCCACCAGATCAGTATTGCTAAACTTAAAGCGGAAAGTATAGTGAGCACAATGATATAACCTGCAGCAAACCAGTCATCGGTTTCGCCCCTTTCCAGCACTACCTGCAGGCAGCCAACCCCTACCGCCAGTAAAAAAATCCCAAACCAGTCAATGCTCCGGCCATCGGTTGAAGGCTTGCTGGGTTTCAGGTAAATGTATGATAACAAAGCAGCCATTAACCCTATAGGGATATTTACATAAAAAATCCATTGCCATGACAAGTTATCTACAATATAACCACCCATTACCGGGCCTATAGATGGGCCAATGATAATACCGAGACTGAAAATACCGCTGGCCGTTGCCCGTTCCTTCACCGGGAAAGTTTCAAACAGGATCGACTGTGAGGTTGATAATAACGCACCGCCGCCTATGCCCTGCAAAAACCGGAAGGCAACAAGTTCCCAAAGATTATGTGAGAACCCGCATAGCGCCGAAGCGAGTGTAAATAAAAGGATGGAGCTAATGTAATACTGCTTCCGGCCAATTTTCTCGGCCAGGAAGCTGGTCATGGGGATGATGATCACATTTGCTATAGCATAAGAAGTAATAACCCAGGCCGTGTCTTCAAGCGACGCGCCTAAATTGCCGCTCATCGTATTGATCGATACATTCACAATTGTAGTATCGATAAGCTCTATAATGGTTGAGGTGATAATCGTCACCACAATGATCCATTTTCTGAAACCTGTTTCCATAAAGCAAAAGTACCTTCACTCATTGCGCAAGGGCTTATAGTATTCAAACAGGAATTTATACAATTCAAACAATGGAAGTTTTATTAATCATTAAAAAGTCATAAATATTTATAATAATCAAATAAACATTAACTTCGTTAATGCAAACAATCGAAACGCTTGAAGAATTTTACAGGCGCCATCCTGTAGACAATCAAAAAACATTTGCCGAAAACAATACCGGGCAGGGACACTTTAATGTGTTTATGCGTAAGCCCTGTATGGTGCGCACCCCGTTTACCCGTCGCGATTTTTACAAAATAGCACTCGTTATCGGCGACGGAAAAATGCATTATACCGATAAAGAGGTAGTAGTGAACAAGCCTGCCCTTGTGTTTTCCAGCCCGTCTGTAACATCTTCCTGGGAATGCAGTACGGGGCCGCAAAGCGGCTGGTTCTGCCTGTTTACACAAGCTTTTATAGAATCAGGCGACGCCCAAAATGCAGTAAAGGATTTCCCTTTGTTTAAAGCCGGCGGCGGTCATATTGTTTTTCTTACCGAAAGTCAGCAGGATTTTTTGTCGGCCCTGTTACAAAAAATGATGGAAGAAATGGATTCCGAATATCCAGGTAAATACGACCTGCTCCGCAATTACCTGCGGATCCTGATGCACGAGGCTTTAAAAATAAGCCCTTTAGCCCCTGCCGAAAACAATACAAATGCCCCGGCGAGGATCACCAACCAGTTTCTGGAATTACTGGAAAGGCAGTTTCCTATTGATTCGCCCGGCCAATATCTTAAACTAAAAACAGCCAATGATTTTGCAAGCTGCCTGGCCGTACATACCAACCACCTAAACCGCTCGGTTAAAGAAATTACCGGCCAAACAACCAGCCGGCATATCTCTGTGCGCATTTTGAAGGAGGCACAGGCCTTATTGAAACATACCGACTGGAGTATTGCCCAGATTGCCGCCGGGCTTGGGTTTGAAGAACCTGCTTACTTCACCAATTTTTTTAAAAAACATACAGGTATTTCTCCTGCCTTATCCCGGCTGTCAAATAACTAATAAATGATAAATTACAACCAACAGTCATTATCAAATCGCTATTATCATAAATCAGCTATCATTGCATCGTTAATTTGCACATTAATAACTATACCTAATACATTGACGGGGCCATGCTAAACATTCAATTTTAAAAGTAAGGCATTTAAAACTGATTTAGCTATCACTCAATATATGTTAAAAGTTTTTGTTGCCGGCTTGCTGTACCCCTGCAATAAAACTCAACCTCGATTAAAAACAATTGATTATTAATAAATTACAGCAAATAGTATTGCTTAAAATTAGCAGATACACTTGAATATACTTAATTTTAAAAAAAGATTGATGCATACAAGCTCTCAACCGAAAACGAGAAGAGCTGATATGATACGAAAGTGCAAACTGATTATACCCTGTTTCCTTTGCATCATTTCAGTAAGGGCGCAGGAAATCACCCGGCGCCATGCTGATTCTTTGCTTTTACAAAAGGAAGCCACAGGTTCTGCTGCCGTTCGGCTCTCGTCGGTATTACAACTCGCGGAGTTTTTCGCTCATCTGCGCCACCCTACCCCCGCGCAATTAGATAGTGCCTCTTACTTTATCAATCAGGCCGAACAACTTAATCACCGCTTTCCGCAAGCGGAAGCTAACTTTCGCATTGCATTGATCCGTTCTGCGTTTTATAAATCAAAAGGTGAGCTAAAAAGCGGCAGGGTGTTACTTGAACAAACCATACAGAAAATCAAGCAGGCGCGCAACTGGCCGTTGCTTGGTAAAGCTTATTTTGAGCTATCAGAATATTATAGCCAGGATTTCCTGCAGCAAACAATGGTTTCCCGCATTTATTTTCTGAACCAGGCTGTCAACGCTTTTGAACGTACAAACCATTTGGTTGAGCTTGCAAGGTGCTACCGGTTATTAGCCGACCTGCACCAGATGATGAATAACTACACCATGGCCTTTGCCGAAGCAAGAAAAGCATTAACCTACTACAAGCAGGCACATTATACAGAAACACAAGGGCTTTATGCTTTACTGGGCAGGCTTTATTATACCCAAGGCGATTATAGAAAGGCGATAGATTATGAATTTAAAGCCCTCAAAATTGCCACGGCAAGCAGTGCAGACAATGTAAGGCTAATATGCCAGATCAATAACAACCTGGGCTATGATTTTATAAAGCTTGGTGATAACAAAAAGGCTATCACTTATTTTTCACGCGCTTTGGAAATTGCTAAAACCGAAAAAGACAATGCAACCATATACCTGCTTGCGGGCAATATAGTTGATGTTTACCTCCGGATGAACCAACCTCTAAAAGCCAAAACTTTTTTAACTCAGATAACTCAAAAATTTATATATCCTTCCGGAAAATTATATGAAGGAGGTGATGAGGTAAGTCAAACCTATCTTAAAATTTACCTGGCATTAAAACAGTATGATATAGCTAAACACTACTGCGATGAGTTGGTCCGCCGAACTAACAACCCTAACCTTAATACATATGCCCGGAGCAGCTACTATGAACTGATCATAAAGTATTACACCGCAACCGCCGGATTCGCTGAAGCACTAAAATATCTCAAGCTGAACCAAAATCTATTGCAAAAAATTGGCAATGACAATGATCTTGGCACTAATGAAATTCTTTGGTTTCACCTGGATACCTCCCGGCGGCAGTATCAATCGGCTATTTACCACCTTATATCAGCCAATACCATTAAAGACTCTATTTTTAACAGCACCAAAAGTAAACAAATAGAGCAGCTGCAAATTGAATATGAAACGCAGCAAAAAGAAGAAACAATCGCGCTTTTAAACCAAAAGAGCACGCTTGAGCAGGCCAATTTACGGCAGGCTAACCTGGTTAAAAACCTTACTATCGGCGCTATATTTTTATTGCTGATCATAGCCATTTTATTATTCAGGCAAAATGTACATAAGCAAAAGAATAATGAAGTGATCACATCCAAAAACACCCTGCTGGAAGACCTGCTGCAACAAAAAGAATGGCTGTTGAAAGAAGTGCACCACCGTGTAAAAAACAACCTGCAAATTGTAATGAGCATTCTGAATACGCAGTCGGCCTATTTACAAAATGATGTTGCCCTTGAAGCCATTCGCGGCAGCCAGCACCGGGTAAATGCTATTGCGCTCCTGCACCAGAAACTTTACAGCGGGGCCACCGCAGCTCTTGTATCCATGCCGGCCTATATTGCCGAATTAATTGATTACCTGAGCGATTCATTTGATACAAGTTTCCGGCATATTAAAATAAGGCAGGTATTAGATCCACTGAGCCTTGATCCGGCCATTGCTGTGCCTATTGGTTTGATCTTGAACGAAGCGATCACCAATGCTATAAAGTACGCTTTTGACCCTGATGGCGGAGAGATCCTGGTGAGCCTGTTTGTATCCGATAATGGTCAGGCTATTTTAAAAGTATCCGATACCGGCCGGGGCCTCCCACCCGATTTTGATTTTAATGAAGCTAACTCCCTGGGCATGGAAATGATGAAAGCACTTGGTAAACAGCTAAAGGGGAAATTTGCAGTTGAAAACAGTCATGGTGTTACACTAATGATAACTTTTCCTATTGAACAAAACCGGGTGGAAGTTTTTGAAGAAAAGGATTATTTCAGTACACTCTGATAATTACAATTTAACCTTTTGAATGGTAATTATTTTATCCCAGGTAATCGGGTGGATACAGCTTTTGACCATATTTTTCCGCTGCAGATTTCAACCTGGCCAAATCTTCTTCAGTTAAAACAGGCGGGGGCAAAAACGTTCCTGCTGCAACCGGGGTCCCTATTGTCTCAAAAAACTCATCCAGTCCTGAAGGGATAACCGTGCACAGCATGTGGGCAATTGTATTACCTGTATTTTTGAAACAATGTACCTCCCCGCCTTTTGGGATATTTACAAAAGAACCTTTTTTTGCAGTATACGGCCCTCCTTCAGTTTTAAATTCAATCTCACCCTCAATTACATAAAACGATTCCTGGATCCCGTCATGGGCATGCGGCCCGGGCCCACCACCCGGCGGTACCAGCATATCAATTACAGCATAAGCGCCACCTGTTTGCTTACCCGAAATAATGATCCGGTAAGCATCGCCAACCACAGCAAGTGTTTGGCCCTCATTTTCGTTTACGGTTATGATATTGTGTGTCATTATAAAAGCCTGTTAATGTGTATACTAACCTAACCAATATTGGCTGCATTAGTTTATAAAAATCTTAAATTGCATATGCCTATTAAATAAACCGCAATGAAAAATAACATCCGATTAATAAAAAGCATTTTTGCATTGACTATAGTCTTTTTTACGGCGCAGTCCTTTTATTACCGTTATCAAAAAAACACTTCAACATCATCGGCATTCCTGTATAAAGGCACAGTTAAACGGGCTGTAGTTTGTGGTTTTGTATACAATGGTGCGGATAGTATTCCGGATATCCCGGCATTAAAGGGTTGGGGCAATTACCAATGGAAAATTACCACCACATCAGATAGTGCACAATTTTATTTTAACCAGGGCATAAGCATGTATTATGCTTTTCATTCTATCGAAGCAATAGCATCTTTTATCAAAGCTACCCGTTTTGATCCAGAATGCGCAATGGCCTGGTATGGAAAGTCGTTGGCTATGGGGCCTACTATTAATTACCCTAACGGCTATGCCCCTCCTGCCGACGCTTATGAAGCTTCTGAAAAAAGTAAAAAACTAAGCCCCAACTGCACTCCGCTCGAAAAGGAACTTATTACGGCCATGCAGCAACGCTACAGCAAGGATAGTACTGTTACAGTAAAGCAGCTAAGAACTAATTATGCCGATGCCATGCAGGTGGTATATTTAAAGCATCCTAAAAATGCCGAAGTATTAACCTTGTATGCCGATGCATTGCTGCTACTCCATCCCTGGGACCTGTATACGCATGATTTTAAACCCAAACCCTGGACCCCTCAAATCCGTTCCCTTTTAGAACAGGCCATAGCTATTTATCCAAAACACCCCGGAGCTAATCATTTTTATATCCATACCATGGAGGCTTCCGCAACACCGCAAATGGCTTTGAAGAGCGCACATTTATTGGATACCCTGATGCCGCAGGTATCACACATAACCCATATGCCTTCGCATATTTACATCCGTACCGGTAATTATGAACAGGGTATTACAAATAATACCGCGGCCGTTGCAGGTTTTAATAATTACCTGAAACAGTATAGCCCTGTAGTAAACGGAGATATTTTATATAAGATCCACAACATCCACCTAAAAGTAAATTGTGCACAAATGGCCGGCAATTACCAAACAGCGCTCAGCGCCGCTTACGACGTGAGGGCAACGATAACGCCTTATTATTTAGGCGCTAAGGGTGCCGATGGTAATTTTTTCCAGTACGTTTATATGCAGCCGGTGTTAACCGCAGTCCGCTTTGGTAAATGGGCGGATATTTTAAATATCAAACCTGTTGATACACTTGTTTATGCATCGGTATTGCTGCATTTTTCGAAAGGGTTGGCATGGTGCAGCAAAGACAATGCTACAAATGCCAGGCATGAGCTCAAATTGCTGGAAACCAAAATGCAGGACCCGTCATTAAAAGCACCGATAGATAATTTCAGCAGCGCCTACGAATCTGCAGGAGTCGCCCGCCTTATATTACAAGGCTGTATTGCCGCTGCCGAAAAAAAGCACAATGCAGCCATTAATATTTTACAAAAAGCCGTTACTGCAGAAGATAACCTGATCTATAATGAACCCCGTGACTGGCCACTGCCCGCAAGGCATTATCTTGGCAATGCTTTGTTAAAAGCAGGCAGGTACAATGAGGCTATAGCTGTATTAAATAAAGACCTGGTAATTAATCCCAACAATGGCTGGGCATTAACCGGGCTTCAACTGGCCTATCAAAACACAAGCAATACCATAGCTTTAAATAAAGTAAAACAACAATTAAAAACCGCCTGGAAAATAAAGGATATAGCGATTGATAAGCCTGTATTTTGATGTGTGTTTACATTTCATGGTTGATAACGCCTACCCGGGAAATAAAAAATAACATTGTTTTAAAATGTTCCCGGTTTTGATTCGTCTGCATTATTAAGGATGAATAAATTAATCATTTTAATAAATAACAACATGAAAACACAGGCAATAACAGCCCTGAACAACCGGCATTTGTGGGAGGGCATAGACGACTAAAAACATAAATTGACCAGGGTTATTAGCGGCTGGTGCTGTATCTTAGCGCCATGATGGATTATAAACTGGAAGCAGCAAAAGCCGCTTTAACCTTGATAGCCCCCAATCAAACTATTGGCCTTGGGGCCGGAAGCACAATAGCTCATTTGGTTAATATGTTAGCCCAAAACCAGGAGCTTGCTGCTTCATTAACATTTACCTCATCATCATTTAAAACAACACAGCTGTTAAGCAAATACGGCTTGCGGATTCAATCGCCCGCCCTGCTCAATAAGCTCGACATCTACTTTGATGGCTGCGATCAGTTTGACAGTGAGCTAAATGCACTGAAAAGCGGCGGCGGCATCCACACTACCGAAAAGATACTGGCTTCAATGGCACAGGAATTTATTTTGCTGGGCGATGAAGGGAAATTCAGTCCTCAGCTTAATGCAACATATCCGCTGGTTATTGAGATCATGCCGCAGGCTTTACAAATTGTACTTGCAAAACTGGCTGCCTTATTTCCGCAAGCCACGCTTACCCAGCGCATGAGCACACAAAAAGACGGCGCCCTGATATCAGACAACGGCAATATGCTGGTTGATGTACAATTTACTGAACTGCCCCAACCGGCAAAATTAAATACGCTTGTTAAAATGATACCGGGTGTTGTTGAACATTCTTTATTTTACCAGATAGCAACAAGGGCAGTTATTGCAGGCGAAAATGGCATCCGGACTATAATGCCTCAGCGATAAGCGGTTAACCAGCGTTATTTAAAACTGTTATACCTTTTATGGTACAAACGCCATAATTAAAATGGTTTAAAAGCTGCAGCTGAACATCCCATAAATTAAACCCGGTATGAGGATATACGGAAGAGTTAAAGCCAAGCTCAATTTGGTTAACCCGCATAATGGCTATTATCCTTGCATCAATTTCGGGACGGATATAACCTTGTGCAATACCTTTTTTTAAAAGCTTCTCAATGATGTTTACCAGGAAACCTGTTTTAAACTTCAGGTACAGTCCCCAGCCTTCATAATGGTACTTTTGCAAATCGTACATTACGGCAGGGTTCATCCGTGAAAAGATCTCACCTGTACACCTCGTTAGCTCCATCATTTCATCTATCATATTGCCCGCATCACTGATGATAGCGCAAAGCATTGCCTCATCATCGGCAAGACGCTTTTTTACCAGTGCGGTAACAAGCTCATTTTTATCCCTGAAATGCTGATATATTGTTTTTTTGGAGATGCCCAGGTGCCGGGCAATATCATCCATGGTAATGCTTTTTATTCCCGCTTCAAGAAAAAGCTCCTCGGTCCCGGTTAAAAGCCGATCCTTATCAATCATCTCTATCTCTTTTCATTACAAAGTTATCGAAGCGGCAATCCCCCGGATGGCATCCTGCAGGATCTGCCTGTTCATATTTTCATCACGGGTAAGCTGGATCATATTAATAGCTATCAACCCATGAATCACCGACCAATAGGTATAATATTTTCTTTGCACTTCTTCGTCACTTACTTCCCGGGGCAAATATAATACACGTATCACTTCCGAAACCATTTGCGGAAAAACTATTGCTTCGGCTATCTGGTTTTCTACCGGGCTGCAGCCGGTGCCAACAGAAAACATAAGCTGGTAAAGCTCCTTATATGTACCTGCAAAATTCCAATAAGCCAGCCACATAGCCTCCATTTGTTCCAGGGCTTCGCTATGTGCTTCTTTTGCTACTTTTACCATTGCGGCCAGCTTCATGTGCCCCTTACGGGCAAGCTCAATGTATAAAGCTTCCTTGTTTTCAAAATACTCGTAAATGGCGGGGGCTGTATATTCGATATGATCGGCAAGCTTTCGCATACTTAACGCATCACAACCATCACATTTAATCATATCCAGCGCTGCGTCCAGTATTTTTCGGCGGGTATCGTCCTTTTGCCGTAATATCCGTTCTTTACTTCCCATGTTTTAACCTCTCCATTACAAGCAGAATTTAATTTAAATAATTCATTAACAAACAATTAACTGCAATTAAAGTATTAATGCAGTTTATAGGTGATGGTATTGTAACAGGTTTATATAAATATCAATTAGTTGGCATAGATAATAAATGTTTAAACAACTTCAAAATATGTCAAAATCACCACGACAATAAAAAAGCCCGGCTGCTGAATTGCAAACCGGGCTTTCACTATTAATAGGGGAATTAAATACTGTTTATTTCCAGCCGCCGCCCAAAGCGCGATAAAGGTTAACTATGGATTGCAGCTCCTGCAAACGGTCATTAACGCCGCTTAACTGGGCAGCAAGCAGGCTTTGTTCGGAAGTTAAAACATCGGTATAATTTGTAGCCGAGCTGTAACGCAGCAACTCCTTGGTATAATCAACCGATTTTTCAAGCGCCTGTAACTGCTTAGCCCTGGAGCCTTGCTTTTCAATAGCATTTTGATAAGAGAACAGCGCGTTGGTTACCTCCTGCCCTGCTGTCAGCAACGATTTTTGATAGGTATAATAAGCTTCCAGTTGCTGGGCCTGCGCCGTTCTTAAACGTGCCCTGTTTTGCCCTTTGTTGAAGATAGGCTGCGTAATGCCACCAACAAAGTTGTAAAATATGGAATGATCAAAAAAGTTCTTCAGCTGTAAAGTCGACAAGCCTGCCTGCCCGGTAATGGTAAGCTGCGGATAGAAATAAGTACGCGCCAGGTTGGTATTTTCAAAAGCACTCCTAAATGCAAACTCAGCCTCCTGCACATCCGGGCGATTTTTCAATAATTGTGAGGGAATACCAGTTTTTAGGTCTGCTACAGGTCTTTGTTCGTTCAGAGTTGTACGTTTGATGATGCCCGGAGCCCTTGCCAATAAAATACTTAAAGCATTCTCAGCTTCTCGGATACTTTGTTTAAGATCGGGAATAGTAACCTCTGCAGCATAACGGTTAGCCTCGCTTTGTACAACAGCCGCGCCATTTACAACCGCGCCTTCTTTCAGGGCTTTTACAGTTTCTACATCTTTTACCCTTATGGTAAGCGTTTGCTGCGTGATTGCCAATTGCTGATCGAGCGCCAACAGGTTATAATAAGCGTTTGCTATATCGGCTATCAGTTGAGTTTGTACAGCCCTTTTAGCCGCATCACTTTTTAATAAATCAGCCAGTGCCGCTCTTTTGGCACTGCTCAATTTACCCCAGATATCGGCTTCCCAACTGGTATTCAGAGCTGCCTGGTAAGTGGTTGTTTTCAGGTTAAATGAGCTCGCAAACTCTGGCGGGAAGTTTAAACTTGCTGCCGATGTTTTTGCCCTTGTGGCAGATGCGCTTCCTTCCAGGCTTGGCAGATATGCTGCCTTACTCTGGTTAAATGTTGCCTGGGCCTCATTAATACGCTGTACAGCCGTTTTCAGATCGAGGTTTTCGCGCAGGCCTTCCTGGATCAGGTTTACCAACACTGTATCAGAAAAAAGCTGGTTTACCGGCATGTTAGCCATTGATGTACTATCGCTGATGGTGGTATCCCGGTACAGCTTATCGGTATTTACTACCGGCTGCTGGTATTTTTTTGTAACACACGAGGCAAATACCGCCGTTGCTGCCAGCGTAGCCAATATTTGTCGTTTATATGAATAGATCATTTTATGCTTCTTTATTGTTTCTTAAAAATTTGGCCCTTAGGCCACTGTTTCTGCTTCAACCTCAATTTCTTCTCCAACCGGTGGTTTGCCGCTTATGCGTTCCTGCAGTGATTGGAAAATGATGAACAGCACCGGGATCACAAACACACCGAATATGGTACCAATCAGCATCCCTCCTACAGCACCTGTACCTATCGAACGGTTACCCTCGGCACCTGCTCCGGAGGCAAGCATCAGGGGCACCAAGCCCAGGATAAAGGCAAAGGAGGTCATCAAAATAGGCCTTAAACGGGCAACTGAACCGTCGATAGCTGCCTGCACAATACTTTCGCCGTTACGCCTGCGCGCTACAGCAAACTCAACTATCAGGATGGCGTTTTTGGCCAACAGACCAATAAGCATGATGAGGGTGATTTGCAGGTAGATATTATTTTCAATCCCGAAGATCCTGGCGAAGATGAAGGCACCGGCCAAACCAATCGGCAGTGAAAGCAATACCGCAAAGGGCAGGATATAGCTTTCGTATTGGGCACTCAATAAAAAGTACACGAACACCAAACACAACAAGAATATGAAAATAGTTTGGCTGCCGCTGGAAATCTCCTCGCGGGTAAGGCCTGAAAACTCAAATCCGTAACCGGCAGGCAATGTTTTGGCACCAACCTCTTGTATAGCTTTAATAGCATCACCGGTACTGAAGCCAGGTTTTGGCGCCCCTGTTACCGAAATAGAAGTAAACAAGTTAAAGCGGTTGATAGACTCCGGACCGTAAACCCGCTTCAGTGTAACAAACTCAGATATAGGCGCCATGGTATTATTGGCATTGCGCACATACATATTGTTCAGGCTGCCGGTGGTGCCCCTGTAAGCGGCATCGGCCTGGATCATTACGCGGTATTGCTTGCCAAACTCGTTAAAGTTAGACGCATAAACACCACCGAAATATCCCTGCAAAGCGCTCAATACCGAGTTTACGGTAATACCCGCATCCTTACATTTAGCCACGTTAACATCAACCAAAAATTGCGGGAAGTTGGTATTAAAGAAGGTAGACGCATATTGGATTTCGGGACGCTGGTTCAATGCACCAAGGAATTTACCGTTTATTTCGGCAAATTTTACAATGTCGCCCCCGGTTTTATCCTGCACCTGGAACTCGAAACCGCTGCTGTTACCAAAGCCTTGTAAGGTTGGCGGAGCAAAAAACAGAACGGTAGCACCTTTAACGCTGGCTGTCATGCCAAAAAGTTTACCGATAACTGTGTTAATATCCGTTCCCTTGGCAGTACGTTTTTCCCAGGGTTTCAGTTTGATCATGATCAGGCCGTATGAGCCGCCCGCACCGCTCAAGATCCCCTGACCGGCAACCCTGATCGTCGACTCCACCTCGGGCAGGGACCTTATCATGCCCGATACCTGGTCGATAACCTGGGTGGTACGCTCCAATGATGAAGCAGGAGGCAACGATACATCGCCAATAATAAATCCCTGATCTTCATTAGGCACAAAACCCGATGGGGTTGTTTTAAGCAGGAACCAGAAAATCAAACCAAAAACTGCGATCCCCGCAATAGCAATCCATTTTTTAGCAGCAAGAAAGCCAACCGATTTTTTATACTTACGGGTAAGCGTATCAAAGCTGGTATTGAAAGCCGTATAAAACCGCTGTAAAAGACCTGTTTTATGATGCTCTCCCTCGGGATGGGGCTTTAATAACAACGCACATAATGCCGGGCTTAATGTTAAAGCGTTTACTGCTGATATTAAGATCGCGATAGCAAGCGTTAAACCAAACTGTTTGTAAAACACCCCGGTTGAGCCGGTAATGAACGAAACCGGGATAAACACCGCCGCCATTACCAGCGTGATAGATACGATAGCCCCGCTGATATCATTCATGGCGCTGATGGTAGCTGCTTTTGCAGATTTGGCACCATGATCCAGCTTGGCATGTACTGCCTCGACCACCACAATGGCATCATCTACCACAATACCAATAGCCAGCACCATGGCAAACAGCGTAAGCAGGTTAATGGTAAAGCCAAACAATTGCAGAAAGAAGAATGTACCAACAATGGCCACAGGCACTGCAATAGCCGGGATCAGCGTTGAACGGAAATCCTGAAGAAATACGAATACTACGATAAACACCAGTATAAAGGCTTCAATCAGCGTATGTACTACTTTTTCTATCGAGGCATCTAAAAAGTCGTTAACGCTAAAAAGAGAAGTATAGCTAATGCCCGTAGGGAACGTTTTTGAAGCAGCCTCAATGGTTTGTTCGCAGTTTTTAATTAACTCATGCGCGTTTGAACCCGCCGTTTGGTAAATGGCTATAGCTACTGCAGGTTTGCCATTCATGGTAGTAGCGTTGGCATAACTTTGCGCACCAAGCTCTACCCGTGCAATATCCTTCAGGCGTAATAGTTGCCCCTTGGTTGATGAGCGGATCACGATGTTTTCAAACTCGGGCACGCTTGTAAGCCTGCCTTTGTACTTCAACACGTATTGGAACGACTGGTTATCGTTTTCTCCAACTTTACCCGGCGCAGCCTCAATATTCTGCTCGGCAAGGGCGTTGTTCACGTCATCGGGCACAAGGCCATATGTGGCCATTACATCAGGCTTCAACCAGATACGCATGGAGTAATCCTGTATACCGAATGATGACGCCTCGCCTACACCATTGATACGCTTGATCTGCGGCAGCAGGTTAATGTTGGCATAATTTTGCAGAAATTTCTCGTCATAGCTTTTATTGTCACTCGCCAGGGTAAATACCATCACCATACTGCTTTGTCGTTTGCTGGTGGTAACACCGGCCTTTGTAACTTCTGCAGGGAGTAAGCTGGTGGCTTTTGATACCCTGTTCTGCACGTTAACTGCCGCCAGATCAGGATCGGTACCTTGTTTGAAATATACCGTGATAACTGCACTGCCATCATTACTTGCGGTAGAGGTCATGTAGGTCATTTTCTCTACGCCGTTGATTTGTTCTTCAAGCGGTACAATAACGCTTTTCATCACCACTTCGGCATTGGCACCCTGGTATGATGCTGATACCTGCACCGTAGGCGGCGCTATATCGGGGTATTCGGATATGGGCAAGGTTGTAAGGCCCAGGATACCCAGTATTACTATAATTACCGATATTACGGTAGATAGTACTGGTCTTTCAATGAATGTACGTAACATATTGTTTATATTGATGTCAGGAAAAAGATCCCCGGCAGATGCTTTGAAAATTATTTTAGATCCTTGTATACTGCGGCGCTCTCCTGAGCTTCCGGCTTGATAACCATACCGTCTTTCAAACTGCCTGCACCGTCGGTAACAATGGTGTCGCCGGCTTTGAGGCCATCAGTAACCACATAATATTGGCCTGCGGTAAGGTCCATAACGTTTACCTCGGTATTTTTAACTGCTCCTTTGCTATCAACCAGGTAAACAAAATGTTTGCCCTGCAATTCGTAGGTAGCTTTTTGAGGTATCAGCACCGCATCTTTAATTGTTTGCGGGATTTGTATCGTAGCGCTACCGCCGCTGCGGATCAGGCCGACAGGATTAGGGAATGTTGCCCTGTAACTTGCCGACCCAGTTTCGGTATTAATTAAACCGCTGATGGTTTCAACCTTACCTTTTTCAGCATAAGTGCTGCCATCCGGCAATACCAGTGAAACAGGCGGCGTATTGGCCAATTTTTGGTTCATGGTGCTGCCTTTTACTGTTCTTGAAAAATCAAGCAATTGCTTTTCATTGAGGGCGAAGTAGGCATATACCTTACCGATATTTGATACTGTTGTTAAAGGCTGTGCGGTTGAACTGGTGATCAGGCTTCCTAACTTATAAGGGATAGCGCCTACCACGCCATCAACCGGGCTGGTGATAACGGTGTAACCCAAATTGGTTTTGGCGTTGGCCAAACTGGCTTTTGCCTGGGCGAGGGCGGCTTTGCGCGCTTTTAGCGTATACTCGGCCGATTCAAGCTCATAATGGCTGATGATGTCTTTTTCTACCAGTGGTTTGGTTTTATTAACCTGCAATTCGGCCGCGCTCACGTCAGCTTCAGCACTGGCGATGGCTGCATTAGCGGTATTTACTTCCTGCGCATATTGCGGCGCACTGAGTTTGAACAGTAACTGGCCTTTTTTTACCACGCTACCCTCGTCAATATAGATTTGATCAACATAACCGTCAACCTTGGGGCGGATCTCGATATTTTGCTGTCCCTGAAGTGTAGCCGGGTATTCGCTGTTTAGGGTGGCATCGTGTAAACTGATTTTTAGAACCGGGTAGCTTTGTGGCGGCTGGGGAGCTCCCGCAGCCATAGCGCCGCCCTGGTTTTGACCACCGCCGCATGACGACAATAAAATTAAGGCGGCCCCAAAGCCGGTTAGCAGTTGAGCTGTATTTTTCATAAATATAAACTTGTAGCTATTTGATTGAATTGATATAAAAGGCATTTCAGGTTATGTGTTAATTATTTTGTTTGACAATTGCGTTAATCACAGGGTAAATTTTTTATTGGAAAATCATTTTGCAGATAATCTTTTTTCGCTCGTTAATGAGACAGGCATAACTTTCACTGCTTAGTCCGAACGCCTTTTTATATATGGGGCTCATGATTAGCGGGTATGACATCAGCGAAAACAGGTTCAGCACAAAATGCATCGGGTTCATGGGTGCGATATTTCCGGCTTCCATCTCTGCGCTGATCTGCTCAAGAAACATACTGACCTGATGAGGCTTAATTTCGTCCGTATACTTACAGGCATTTGAGTTGATCTCGGTGATCAGGAAGGTTTCCTGGTAAGGATAAGTGTTGGCTTCAGTTAAAAACAGTTCAATAAAGTTTTCGATCTTTTTTTTAAACGGAAGGTCTGATGCCATAACAGCATCAAGACGTGTAGTTAAAGCAAGCATCGCCTCCTTAAATACCTGTTCAATTAATACATCCTTAGTGCGGAAATAGTAATTTAACAGCGTGCGACTTACTCCTGCGGCATCGGCAATATCCTGAGTATTTGCATGGAGCCGGCCCTCGGCAAAAAAAATGTGCTTGGCGGTGTCCTTAATTAATTGCTCGGCACCTGTATCCCTTATCGGCATAAATAAACCTGGTGTTTAACCGGGCACATTATTACGCCCGGCTGCATCAAAAATCTGATGACGGGGCAAAGTTGGTTCAATTATCGTTTTTGCAGAATGTTTAAAGGATGGAGCAATATGTCAAAAAGTCGTTTTCAATAAAAAGATTGTAACAGAATAGTAATTTAAATTATGCTATTGCAACCATATAGCCGCTTTGTAATTAAAATTACGACCAGCACTTCTAAAATGTGTAAGTATTAATTATAAGGGAGTTTGACGGTATTTACTGGGGCTAATACCGCATTGTTTTTTGAAGAACTTGCTAAAAACAAACTGATCGGCAAAGTTCAGATAATCGGCAACCTGGGCAATGGTTAGCGACGGATCGTTTAAGGCCACCTTTGCTTCCATTATTACTATTTCATCAATAAAATCGCCCGCAGTTTTACCGGTTACCTCTTTTACGGTTTGCGAAAGGTATTTAGGGGTGATATTTAGCATGGCGGCATAGGCCTGCACGCTCCTTTCTGCTTTAAAATATTGCGGAAGGATCTTCAAAAACCGAAAAGTTAGTTCTTCTTTCCGTGTACCTTTTACTTCGCCTATTTTTTGTTGCTTTTGGTACAAAGCGCTCACCTCATAAATAAAGCCCGTAAACAGGCTCAATAATACCTCATCCTGAAAAGCAAGCTCATCATGTATGTCTATTTTACTTTCGATGATGTCAAGGATTGATTTAAGCGGGGCCATTGCCTTTTCATCGGCAACTAACAGCGGACTTACCTGCGATGATAAAAAGTCAAACGCCTCTACATTTTTAGTATGGATGCTTGTGGCGGATAAGTATGTCGATGTAAAGATCACCGATGTAAGCCTGCAATCAGAAGAAACATTTAGAAACTGCCGAATAGTGTTAGGCGCTACCATCAGTACGTTATGCTCCTTTACCTTATACTCCAAAAGGCCTACATTGATAGAGAAATCTCCTTCGTGAACCAGCGTAAAAGAAAAATGATCTGACCTAAACGGATGCAGAATAGGCATCTCAATATGATCGGGATTGAACGATGCAACGTACAGCCCCTTATGCTGACTTGTAATACCAAGCGGAGCAAGTAATTGCTCCATCGTATGCATCTGTACAGGCAGGATCTCTTTTGGCATAAGGCAATAATAATGCTCCTTAAATAATTTTGCGAATAAAATTGAATAACGCTTGGGTTTCAAACGTTTTATATGAATTTATAATATTAAAAAAGCGTCATTTCGAGGAACGAAGCAATCCCCTATAAGCAGGTCAGCCCTGTATAGTTTGGGATTGCTTCGTCCCTCGCAATGACGCCTGTATTTTGGCAAACCGATAATTATAAGTATCAGCTCATTGACGGGAACGAGATGCCCTTGATTTTCCTGAAAAGTTCAACAGCGTACAGATCGGTCATGCCCGAAACAAAATCAAGAATGGTCTGGATCTTTGAATAATCGTCATCAGCTTTGGTTAAAAACTGTTTAGGGATCAGTTCAACCAGTTTGCTATGATATTTTGAATTGTTTTTTAAATACGCGGGAACAAACTCTTCCAATAAACCGCCCATTACTTTATAACCCGCTACCTCTTTTTGCACTACCGAGCTGTAGTTGTAGATCTTTTTTACAGATACATTTTCAATGGCTTTCATGGCCGACCGGAGAGGTTCTTCAATCGCGTCCATCAGCGCAGAATTAAAATCACCATTCATTATCTCTTCCTGTTTCTCATAAAACAGGTTTGAACATTGATTTACCAAAGTATTTATTGCTATTGCCCTCAAATACCCCACTTTAGCATCAGTATCATCAAACTCTTCCAATCGCTCCTCCATTCTGGGGATAGTACACAAAGGCATCAGCAATTCTTTCACTTCCTCATAGGAGAGTATTTTAAGACGATGGGCATCTTCCAGGTCAACAACATTATAGCAAATATCATCTGCTGCCTCAACCAGGTACACCAATGGGTGCCTTTTGTAAACAAGTTCGTTATCCTCTACCCTGATCAAACCCAAATCATTAGCTATCTTTTCAAAATCCTGTTGCTCGGAGGCGAAGAAGCCATATTTCTTTCGATAAATTACCCCCTTCTTATGCCCTGCTACAGATGAACAGGGATATTTTGCAATAGAGGCTATGGTTGAATAGGTTAAAGCCAGACTGCCCCTGCCTTTACCGGCAAACGGATGCGTTAATAACCTTAAGGCATTGGCATTACCTTCAAAATGCGTCAGATCTTCCCATTGCTGAGGGCTAACAGTATTTTTATATTCTTTGCCGTCTCCTTCAGCAAAATAATGCGATATAGCAGATTCGCCCGAGTGTCCGAACGCTGGGTTACCCAAATCATGGGCCAAACAAGCAGCCGCTATCATATTACCGATTTCGCTGATAAGCGGATATTTTTTTTCTACATCGGGATCTTCCTTAAGCATCCTGTTAAAGTGCATACGGCCCAATGAGCGCCCCACACTCGCTACCTCTAAACTGTGAGTAAGGCGATTATGTACAAAAACGCTCCCCGGCAGAGGGAATACCTGGGTTTTGTTTTGCAGCCTTCTGAAAGGTGACGAAAAAATTATCCGGTCATAATCCTTCTGAAATTCCGATCGTGCATCGATATGGTTTTCAATATATTTATCCTCGTAACCCCAGCGTTTTGCCGATAATAATTTATCCCAGTTCATTATGATATGATGTGTATAGAGCGGCAAAAGTAGCCATTATACCGGAAACAAATACGGGATAGTAATCCGCGGTTAAGGAAAATCATATTATGACAATATGAGCCGATGTCAGGCTATTTATTTTAATAGTTTATCAATAACTGAAGTTACCTTTTCTTCAAAATCATCACCGTAACCAACAAATACATTCGCAATCTTTCCCTCTTTGTCGATAAAATAAAAAGTAGGAAAACCTCTTACATGATATGATTTAACAGCATCGCGCCCATTTACATAGATAGGATATTTTATATTGTAATTTTTTCGAAATTCAGCAACCACCTTTTCATTATCACGTTCTGTTAAACTCACTATAGCTACATTTTGATTTTTATACTTTTCATGAATGCTGTTAAGCGGTTTAAGAGAAAGCATACAAGGATAACAACCGACAAAAAAATAATCAAGCAATACAACCTTGCCCCTGAGTTTTGATAATGTGATCTTTTTCCCATCCACTCCATCTAAAACAAAATCCGGAGCAATAGAACCCACTGGTAATAAAGGAATTTCTGGTTCATCTATTTTTTCATGAAACCCATTCGGAATAACCCAATCGGCTACACTAATATCATTCTGATCGAACTTATAGTCAAAGTAACTATCTTTTGAATAATAGTTTGTTACTGCATTTCCTATATCTGCACTTCTTACATTGCGTATAAGATATACAGGCATATCCGAAACTTTATCAATAAATAAGTGAAAACGGGTATACAAATGTTCATTATTAATAATAGTATCGCGGTAATTAATAATTAAATGCGAACAGGTAATGGCATTAATGATGGTATCGTTGGCTATCACCATTTTAGATGATTGTTTCACTGCAAAATCTTTAATCCAATTTAAATCAGTAAGTAAGCCCATCACAGCTTTACCATTGATTTCATCTATTAAATAAGTGCTGTCTGCCTGATTAATTCTTATTAAGTTCTTTCCATTATAAAACTCCGTCGAAACTGAATTACCGGCCTTATTTAATGTTTCTGTTCTGTACAGATAACCTAAGGTTTTGTCATCAGGTGCTTTTAAAATAAAATTTTTGCTTTGCCGGGTTAAAGTGTCATTAGTAAAAGATTCCTTTACCTTGCTTAAGTGTTGGTAGCTAAGGTTTTTGTAGCTTTTAATTTTGTCAATGGTTTTTTGAACCAAAGTAGCCTGGGCGTTTACATTTATGTTATACAGAAGAGCAAATACGGTGCAAATGGATATCTTGATAAGTGTTTTAATAGTGAGGTTCATTGTTTGCAATAGGTTTTAAGTTATTGCTATAACGCAAACCAATACAGCTTATTCTCTTAACCGTTTAAATCCGTTATTTTTCAGGTCATACTACCTCAAAATGCTGCCTGAACTTTTCCTCTTCCAAATCGAGCAGATCCAATTGCTGCTTTACAATATCGTCGCTGATATTCTCTTTCTTATTAAGTGTTTGCAGTAAGGCGCGCTGCTGATTCATAACATCATTTAAGATCATGCGATAGTCATGATAAAAAGAATCGGCACGTTGCTCGCTGTTGTCCTGCTCCCAATCCTTCAGGAGTTCCATATCGGCACTCAGCCTCAGCTTAAATGCCTTAACCATATCATTACCGGCTAAATGATCTGTATATTTATCTTCAAGTATTTGCAGAGCCAGTTTGGATAACTTCTTTCTAACCAGTTGCTTTTGCTGTTCTGGCGAACCTATATAATCATGGTCGGGGACATTTACAAGCTTAACCAATATGGGCAAAGTAAGCCCTTGCACAACCAGGGTAAACATGATCACCACGAATGTGATAAACAGAATGAGATTTCGTTGGGGAAAGGCCGCGCCCGAAGGCAACAGTTCGGGAATACTCAGGGCGGCAGCAAGCGAAACTACACCGCGCATGCCCGCCCATCCAAACAGTAATGGCGTTTTCCAACCGGGATTTGGGTCGGCGGTGGTAATATAGCGGCTGATGAACATGGTAAATATGGTGGCGCCATAGGTACTGGCTAAGCGGGCTAATATCAGCACACCTGTTATGATCAAGCTATAGTTTATTGCCGGTTTAAGCCCATCGGGACCAAGTGCTTTTATAAGTACCGGAAACTCCAGCCCTATCAGTATAAACACAAAACCGTTTAAAACAAAAGCTACAGTTTCCCAAACGTTAATGCCCTGCAGCCTGCTGCGATAATTTAATATTACATGCCTTTGGGATGACAGGAACAATCCGCCGCTCACTACAGCCAGCACTCCCGAAAAGTGAAATTCTTCAGCAGCCATATACATGGCATAAGGTGTAACAAACGTTAGGATAATATCAATGTTGGCTGTAGTTGGCAGCCAGCGGTGGATGGCGTAAAACACCAGGGCCACAGCCAGGCCAATAACAATCCCCATAACAATAACCAATACAAAGCTTAAAGCAGCCTGCCCAAATGCAAATTTACCGGTAATCACTGCCGCAAGTGCAAACCTGAATATCACTAAACTTGATGCATCGTTCATGAGGCTTTCACCCTCAACAATGGCTATAAACCGTTTAGGTACTTTTATATTTTTCAGGATACTGCTTGCTGATACCGCATCAGGCGGCGAAATGATCCCCCCAAGCAGGAAGCCCAGCGGCAAGGTAAAACCCGCTATAAGGCTATTGGAAACAAAGGCTATTAAGCAGGAGGTTAAAATAACGATCAAAAACGCGAAGCTGGTGATCACCCTGCGCCATTTCCAGAAATCCTTCCAGGAAGTATTCCAGGCCGATTCATAAAGCAAGGGAGGTAAAAAGATCACGAAGATCAGGTCGGGCTGGATTTCGATACCTTTTAAAAAGGGAACGAAACCAAGCGGTAAGCCAACTAAAACCAGTAATATGGGATAAGCTATTTTGATTTTTTGAGCCAGCATTACCACAAAAAGGATAACTACTAACAGGCAGGTACATTGAATAATAACATGATGCAGCATATAGCTAAAATACAATTATTCGCTGAGTAATGTTTACTGGCAGTTTTATTAAGCAGTATTAAGAAATCATGAACAAATAATCGTTTTAGCTGTTATGAAAACATCAAAAAGCGCTGTTGAAGAAAAAATTTAGATCTAAAAAGATAAAATCCTAAAAAACAGGGATAAAAAATAAAAATAAAGTCATTTTATATTAAAAAAAATACAAAATCATTTCAATAGCTTCAAATATTTTGGTAAATTCGCAATCATGGCGTCGACGTTAAAAAAAATATTCTTTGCATTATTTTTTTTTCAGCTTGCAATAGCTGTAGCCCCTGCTAACGCCGAATCAGTTTTAACCCACTACAAAAAATCGGGCCCTGCGGCCGATGCTATTTCCCTTACCCATCAAAAGATCATAGGGCAAATTCAGCAACAGGAAGTACAGGACGATTCGCCCGATTCTGATAGCAACGAAGCCAGCCATACCCGTAACATCATCCGCTTTTTGCCCGGCCGCGTTAACTATTCTTCGGCATTACTGCCCGGTCAACAGCTTTTACTGGAAGATGTTATTTCGATAGTCGAAAAACAACAAAATCAAAATAAATCCATCAAAGGCTTCCTGCCTGCGTATTACAATTTCCTTTTCAGGCTCAGTCCGTTCTGATCCTTTTTCCGTTCCAGATGCCCTTTGCGGCAAATCCCTGTTTTACAAATCAAATTTAACATTGGCTAACAGTACGTGATATGCACTGCTATGCCCTATTAATCTATCCGGAAAAAATGAAAAGGATCATCATTTATATACCCTTACTGGCCATGGCTGCCGGTATACTTGTCACGGGCTGCTCATCAAAAGCAAAAACCAATAACGAAGCTGCTGCTACTGATACCCTGCAACTCCCTGTACTTACTTTAAATACGCAGGATACTGTTCTGCAAAAATCATATGTTGCCGATATCCAGGCGCAAAAAAATATCGAGATCCGCTCACGCGTTCGCGGCTTCCTCGAAAAAACATATGTTGATGAAGGCAAGCAGGTTAAAAAAGGCCAGCTTTTATTTAAACTTAACGATCAGGAATTTAAAGTAAACCTGTCAAAAGCCAAGGCTGCACTAAGCAACGCCATGGCCGACGCCAAGGCAACCGCCCTTGAGGTAGACCGCGTTAAGTTACTGGTTAACAAGAACGTAATCTCCAAATCGGAACTGGAAGTTGCCGAGTCAAAAATGAATGCTGACAAGGCGACCATTGAAGAGGCGCGCTCCATGGTACAAAGCGCAGAAGACCAGCTGGCTTACACTTACATCCACTCTCCTTTTGATGGCATTATCGACAGGATCCCGCTTAAAGCAGGCAGCCTGATTGATGAAGGTACATTGCTTACCAGCCTGTCGGATATCAGCTCGATGTACGCATACTTCAGTTTCCCCGAAAATGAATACCTGCAATATGTACGCAAACGCCAGACAGCACCCGGCAAAACCAGCGACAAAGTTAAACTGGTACTTGCCGACGGACTGGATTTTCCATATGAAGGTGAAATTGAAACCGTGGAGGCCGAAATTGAGCAAAAAACCGGCTCTATCAATTTCAGGGCTAAGTTCCCTAATCCGCAAAAGCTGTTAAGGCATGGTGCTACGGGTAAGCTTTTCATTTCAACCAAAGCTGATAGCGTGATCATGGTACCGCAGCAGTCGGTGTTTGATATCCAGGATAAAAGTTACGTATACATAGTTGACAAGAACAATACACTGCACATGCGTGCTTTTTCGCCGCAAACCCGTTTTTCAACCTACTATATAGTGAAAGACGGCTTAAAAGCAGGCGACAGGATCTTGTACCAGGGGGCGCAGAACGTACGTGATGGCATGATCATTAAACCAAGGAAACTGGCAAAAGACTCCTTACTGGCCATGAAATAATCATCGCCAGGTTTTCCTGTTCCGGCCGCATAAAACATGCGGCATTGGTTTATTGTACACTTACCCCAACAAAACTATGTTCGAAACTTTTATAAAGCGGCCTGTGCTGTCGCTTGTTATCTCCCTGATAATTACCCTGCTGGGTGTGCTGGCGTTGATAACACTGCCTGTTACCCAGTTCCCTGATATTGTGCCGCCATCGGTAACGGTAACCGCCAACTACACGGGTGCCAATGCCGAGGTATGCGCCAAGGCTGTAGCTACCCCTCTGGAACGCGCTATCAACGGCGTGCCGGGGATGACCTACATGTCTACCGTTTGCAGTAACGATGGCTTAACGGTGATCCAGATCTATTTTAACGTGGGCATTGACCCCGATCAGGCTGCGGTGAACGTTCAAAACCGTGTAGCCACAATTATTGATGAAATGCCGGAAGAGGTGATCAAAGCCGGCGTTACCACCGAAAAGGAAGTAAACAGTATGCTGATGTACCTGAACATCATGAGCCAGGACACCAGTATGGATGAGAAATTCATTTATAACTTTACCGATATCAACGTTTTACAGGAACTTAAACGAATTGATGGTGTAGGTCGCGCCGAGATCATGGGCGCCAAAGAATACTCGATGCGTGTATGGCTAAAACCCGACAGGATGATGGCATATAAAGTATCAACCGACGAGGTAATAGATGCCATTCGCGCCCAAAACGTTGAAGCTGCACCGGGTAAAACCGGCCAAAGCTCGGATAAAACACCACAGATGCTGCAATACGTATTGCGTTATCCGGGCAAGTTTTTCGAGCCCAAACAATATGAAAACATTGTGATCCGCGCCGAAGAAGATGGCTCGGTATTAAGATTGAAGGAAATTGCTGATGTTGAATTTGGCTCCTTAACCTACAGTATGGTTTCCAATACCGACGGTAAGCCTTCGGCATCCATCATGATAAAACAACGGCCGGGTTCAAACGCCCGCGAGGTGATCAACAACATTAAAACCCGCATGGCCGAACTCAAAGAAAGCTTATTTCCTGCCGGGATGACTTTCAATGTGAACTACGACGTATCCCGCTTTTTGGATGCATCCATACATGAAGTGTTACGTACGCTGATTGAGGCTTTTGTACTGGTTTTCATTGTAGTATTTATTTTCCTGCAGGATTTCAGGTCAACACTGATCCCCGCTTTAGCCGTACCGGTGGCGCTCATTGGTTCGTTAGCTTTTATGCAGATGCTGGGTTTCTCCATTAACCTGCTTACGCTGTTTGCGCTTGTACTGGCCATAGGTATTGTGGTGGATAACGCGATAGTGGTGGTTGAGGCCGTCCACGTAAAAATGACCGAAAACCACATGAATGCGATGGATGCCACCATCAGCGCTATGCGTGAGATCAGCGGGGCCATTGTGGCTATTACACTGGTGATGTCGGCAGTATTTGTGCCGGTGGCTTTTATGTCGGGACCTGTTGGGGTGTTTTACCGGCAGTTTTCGCTTACACTGGCTATCTCTATTGTAATATCAGGTGTAAATGCACTAACCCTCACTCCCGCCCTTTGCGCCATTATGCTTAAGCATGATCCCGCTCCAAAAAAGAAAAACCTGATGCAGCGTTTTTTTAGCGGCTTTAATAATAAGTACAATGGTTTGCAGGGAAAGTATTCTACTTTCATGACCTACCTGTCGCCTCGTAAAGGCATTACCCTGATATTGCTTGCCGGTTTTTTTGTACTTACCTGGGGCACCAGCGCAATTTTGCCAACCGGCTTTATCCCTACTGAAGATCAGGGTATGCTTTACGTAAACGTAACCACCCCGGCCGGCGCTACTGTTGAACGTACAGAGCAGGTACTTAAGGAGATTGAAGCGAAAACCAAATCGATGGAAGCCATCGAATCGGTTTCAACCCTTTCGGGCTATAGTTTGGTGAACGAGATTGCCGGTGCATCATACGGTATGGCCATGATCAACCTTAAACCCTGGGATGAACGTAAAGAATCACTGGACGATATAATTGCCGGGCTAACCGAAAAAACCAAGAATATAGGCGATGCATCTATCCAGTTCTTCCCACCGCCTACTGTGCCGGGCTTTGGTAATGCCAGCGGTTTCGAGATCCGTGTGCTTGACCGCAGCGGCCAGGGCGATCTGCAAAAAGCGGCTGAGGTAACTAAAAACTTTGTTGATGCGCTTAACGCCTCACCTGAAATTTCGGGCGCGTTCACCAGCTTCGACCCCAACTTTCCGCAATATATGATCTCTGTTGATCAGCAAACGGCGGCACAAAAGGGCATTACGGTGGATAAAGCCATGTCGACCCTGCAAACATTGATGGGGAGCTTTTACGCTTCCAATTTTATCCGCTTCGGGCAGATGTATAAGGTAATGGTGCAGGCTGCCCCAGAGTATCGGTCGCGCCCCGAAGATGTATTAAACCTGCAGGTGAAGAACGACAAGGGCGAAATGGTGCCATTTTCTACCTTTATCAAAATGGAAAAGGTATTTGGCCCCGAGCAGCTTACCCGATATAACATGTATACATCGGCCATGGTTACCGGCGATGCAGCCAAAGGCTTCAGCAGCGGCGACGCTATTAAAGCTATCGAACGCATTGCTGCCGAAAAGCTGCCCAAAGGTTACGCCTTTGAATGGTCGGGCATGACGCGTGAGCAGATCCTGTCGGGCAACCAGGCTATTTACATTTTTGTGATCTGTTTGATATTTGTTTACCTGCTGCTTGCCGCCCAGTATGAAAGTTTCCTGTTACCACTTTCGGTTATCCTTTCGCTGCCTACCGGCATTTTCGGGGCGTTTTTCTTTTTGAAGATCACCGGGCTCGAAAACAACATTTATGCACAGGTAGCGCTGGTGATGCTGATAGGCTTACTTGGTAAAAACGCTATCCTGATAGTGGAGTTTGCCATACAAAGGCAAAAAGAAGGCCTCAGCATAGTAAAAGCAGCCATTGAAGGGGCCGTATCCCGTTTAAGGCCAATCCTCATGACCTCGCTGGCATTCATTGCCGGCCTGATCCCGCTTTGCGTGGCCAGCGGCGCGGGGGCAATGGGTAACCGGTCGATAGGTACTGCCGCCGCCGGGGGGATGCTACTGGGCACCATATTCGGCCTGGTGCTTATTCCAGGCTTGTATGTGATCTTCGCCGGTTTGGCTGAGCGAAGTAAAAAATCAAAACCCGCTGCAGAAGTTATTCATCCTGAACTGGATATCGTTAATAATTAATCAAGACCTACAATGCTAAAAAAAGCAATTTTCTATATATTCAATACGGTTCTTTTGATGCTGATCATGGCCGGCTGTAAAAGCTACAAGCCGGTCACGGGCCAGGAAGTTACCGCTAACCTGCCATCATCATTTAACAGCAGCATCGATACGGCAACTATTGCGGCATTACCTATAAGCCAGTTTTTTGCCGATCAAAGGCTCATCAACCTGATTGATACTGCCCTTAAAGCCAACCCCGATCTACTCAGCGCCCTGCAACGGGTTGAGGCTGCACGGGCCAATTTACGGTTCAACGCTTCAAAGCTGTTACCTACTATAAATCTCGCTGCTAATGCCGGGGTTGAAAAATATGGTGATTATACGCAAAACGGCGTCGGTAATTACGACACCAATTTCTCAAACAACATTAACAGCGATCAGCATATCCCTAACCCGGTGCCTAACTATTTCCTGGGCTTTCAAAGCTCATGGGAGGTTGATCTTTGGGGTAAACTGAACAATCAGAAAAAGGCGGCCTTTGCACGTTTCCTGGCCAGCCAAAGCGGTTATCGGTTAGTTACAACTGCCCTAACAGCCCAAATTGCAGGGCTTTATTACCAGTTACTGGCTTATGATACCGAATTGGGCATTATTAAAAAGAACATCACCCTGCAGGAGCATGCTTTAGAAATTGTTAAAATTCAAAAACTGGGCGGTCGTGCTACCGAGCTGGCCGTACAACAGTTTGAAGCGCAATTATCGCGTACTAAAGGATTAGCGTATACCACCCGTCAGCAAATTACCGAAACTGAGAACCAGATCCGTTTTTTAACCGGCAGCTATTCGGGCAATATCACAAGGGATACATCTATCATAAAAACCAAACTGCCTGTGGTAGTTGGTACCGGTGTTCCATCGCAAATGCTGTTGAACAGGCCTGATATCCGCACTGCAGAGTTGGAGCTTACCGCTATGAATGCCGATATTAAAGCAGCACGCGCTAACTTTTTCCCTACGTTAACCTTAACACCCTATGTCGGCTATAACAGCTTCAGGGCAAACCTGTTGTTTGATCCGGCCTCATTTACTTACGGTATTTTGGGTGGGATCACTGCCCCTATCTTTAACCGCAAAGCCATCAAAGCCGAATATGAGCGCACTATAGCTGAGCAGAAAATAGCGGTGTACAACTATCAGAAAAGTATCCTTTCCGGCTTCCAGGAAGTGAAGAATAACTTGAGCGGCATTGATAACTTCAATCACGCCTTTGAGTTTAAGCAACAAGAACTGCAAGCATTGAACAATGCATTATCCGTAGCTAACGACCTTTACCTTGTTGGCAGGGCCAATTACCTTGAGATCATCACTGCCCAGCGCAGCGTACTTGATGCCGAGCTTGAACTGGCCGGCATTAAACGCGATATATTTTTAAGCTCGGTTAATTTATACCAGGCTGTGGGCGGAGGTTGGAAGTAAGCTAATTCCATCAGCCTAAATTAAAGAATCGTCATTGCGAGGTACGAAGCAATCCCAGACAAACAGAGCCGCTCTGTATAGTTCGCGATTGCTTCGTACCTCGCAATGACGTTTTTTTCATCATCGGTCACAAATCTGTTACACAAATCAAATTACACCGCAACAATATTAACCAGTAGTATAAATTCCTTAATATAGTAGCTTCGGTGCTTACTGAAGGAAGCACCGGTTGACTGACTTATATACTTAAACTAATTAACACAAATGATCAAACTTTTAAAGCATGCATTGATCACTCCATCAATTGCTGTTATGGCGCTTAACGCGGCTGGCCAAACCGGGGCACAACCCAAGCTTATTGAAAAGGTTACCCGTAAGGGAACCGAGCTGGTGATCCCCTATGAAAAATATGTACTCCCCAATGGCCTTACGGTTATTTTGACCGAAGACCATTCTGATCCGCTGGTTCACGTGGATATCACTTATCACGTGGGGTCGGCCCGCGAGGAGATTGGCAAATCGGGGTTCGCGCATTTCTTTGAGCACATGATGTTCCAGGGCTCGGACCACGTAGCTAACGGCGACCACTTTAAGATCATTACCGAAGCTGGCGGAACCCTGAACGGATCAACCAACCGCGACCGTACCAATTACTATGAAACCGTACCCGCCAACCAGCTGGAAAAAATGTTGTGGTTGGAGTCGGACAGGATGGGTTTCCTGCTTGATGCCGTTACCCAGCAAAAATTTGAGGTACAACGCGCAACTGTAAAAAACGAGCGCGGACAAAACTATGATAACCGCCCATATGGCCTGGTTGGTCAATATGCTTCAAAAACATTATATCCATATGGCCACCCCTATTCATGGCTTACCATTGGCTACATTGAGGAGCTGAACAAGGTAGGCGTAAATGACCTTAAAAACTTTTTCCTGAGATGGTACGGCCCTAATAACGCCACATTAACCATCGGCGGCGATCTTAACGCTAAGCAAACGCTGGCCTGGGTGAGCAAATATTTCGGCAGCATCCCAAGGGGCCCTATAGTAAAAAACATGTCGCTACCTGCACCTGTATTAAAAGCCGACAGGTATGTATCCTACACGGATAACTACGCCAAATTGCCATTGCTGTCGGTAAGCTATCCCGGTGTTAAGATCTATGATAAGGATATGTCACCGCTGGATGCTCTATCAGCTATCATTGGCCAGGGCCGCAACTCTATCTTTTATAAAAACTTTGTAAAAACCCGTAAGGCAGCTCAAGCCACTATGAGCTCATCAAATACCGAGCTTGCCGGCGAGATCAGCATGAGGGTTGTTCCTTTCCCGGGCCAAACCCTGGCTGACGCTAAAAAATTGGTGGATGAATCATTAGCCGAGTTTGAGAAAAAAGGCGTAAGCGATGACGACCTCACCCGTTTTAAAGCAAGCTCTGAAGCTGATTATATCAACAGCCTATCAAGCGTAAGTGGTAAAGTATCAGAACTGGCACAGGCGCAAACCTTTACCGGCAACCCTAACCAGATTGGCCGAGAGCTGGATGCCATCCGTGCCGTTACCAAAGAGGATGTAATGCGCGTTTATAACCAATACATCAAAAACAAACCGGCTGTAATATTAAGCGTACTGCCTAAAGGCGGCAACATACAGCCGGTTGCACCTGATAATTTTACCGTTGATACCACAGGCTACAAAGCACCCGATTATGGTTACAATGGTTTAACCTATCACAAGCCTAAAGATAGTTTTGACCGTGCAGCAAAGCCAGGCGTAGGCCCTAACCCAGCTATCAAAGTTCCGGCTATCTGGTCGATAAATACGCCAAATGGCATCAATATTATCGGAACAGAAAATAAAGAGATCCCTGCCGTGTCTATTTCTATGTCGGTAAAAGGTGGTGGTTTATTTGCTATTAACAATCCTGCAAAAGCCGGTTTGGCAGGTATAGTAGGCCGCATGCTGAACGAGGACACCCAAAACTACACCAGCGAACAGTTTAACTCCGAACTGGATAAACTGGGCAGCAGCATAGGCATTTTTGCAAGTTTTGATGAAATTTCGGTTGAGGTATCATCACTTACAAAAAACATTACCAAAACCATGTCGCTGCTTGAAGAAAGGCTGTACCACCCTAAATTTACCCAGGATGCGCTCGACAGGATCAAGAAACAAACCCTCGAAGGTTTTAAACAAGCAAAAACCCAGCCTGCCGGTGTGGCATCAGCTGTTTACAACAAAATACTTTACGGAACAGACAATGTGCGCACTTACGCAGCAGGCGGCAACGAAGAAACTGTAGCAGGTATTACCTTACAGGATGTTCAGGATTATTATGACAGCAACTTTGCACCATCGGTAACCAAAATTGTTGTAGTGGGCGATCTTAATGAGGATTCGGCTAAAAGCGCGCTTGCTTTCCTCAATACCTGGAAGGATAAAAAAGTAAGTATCCCGGCCCCGGTTGAAGGTAAATCATTTGATAAAACCACTTTATACCTGGTTGATATTCCGGGTGCGGCACAATCAGAGATCCGCATTGGGTATTTAGATAAGCTGAACTACGATGCTACCGGCAATTATTACAAGCTGAGCATTGCCAACTACATTTTAGGCGGCGCTTTCAACAGCCACATCAACCTTAATTTGAGGGAGAAAAAAGGCTGGACTTATGGTGCCCGCTCTATATTCAGCTCAGGCAAATATGGAGGCGACTTTACCGCATCGGCAGGTGTATTGGCTACTGCTACTGATAGCTCGGTGGTTGAGTTTATGAAGGAGATCACCAATTATCAAAAAACAGGGATCACACCCGAGGAATTGAAATTTACTCAAACCTCCATAGGCCAAAGCGATGCCCGCCGTTATGAAACCAATGCGCAAAAGGCTGCCTTTTTATCACGCATCCAGGAGTATGATCTAAAACCTACTTTTGTTGACGAGCAAAACAAGATCTTGTCGACCATCACCCCTGCCGAGATCAATAGCCTGGCTTCAAAATATCTTAACCCCGATAATATGATCATTTTGGTTGTTGGCGATAAGGCAAGGATTTATCCAGGGTTACAAAAACTGGGGTATCCTATTGTTGAACTCGATGCCGATGGCAAGCCAAAGCAATAAGTTAACATAGCAATAAGTCCCAAAATCCCCTTATGCCAGCGCAGGCATGAGGGGATTTTTATTTTGAAAATCAATGTTTTAAATAGAAATAAAAAACCTGCTATTCCGATTTATACTAATGCTCTGCAACTGAAAAGTTACCATCAAAAACGCATTTGTTAACATTTATTTAACTCAAATTAAATACATAAAGTTCAATTTTGAATTAAGTTTTTATCGGCACAAAAGGTGCTGCTTCGTTGGGTTCAGGTTTTATTTCTGCCAGAAAAAATAAATGAGTATTGTAAAGGGAATTTTTGGGCAAAAGAATAATGCTACCGCATCAGCAGAAAATGTTGATCTGGATGTTCTCTTCAAACAATATTACGACAGGCTGGTATACTTCTCTCTCCAGCTTATTAAAGATAAAGACCAGGCCGAAGACATTGTACAGGATGCCTTCATCAAGTACTGGAACCAACGCGAAACTGTAATACAGAACAGGATCGCCATAAAAAACTTTCTGTACAGCACAGTCCGCAATGCAAGCTTAAATACGATCAGGCATGGTAAAGTTGTTGAAGCCTATATTCAATATCAAGGCAATACCGAACCGGAAGAACCACCGGTAATTGAAGCCATCATCACCGCCGAAGCTGTGGCCGAAATTCACGCCGCATTACATTCCCTGCCCGAAAGCCACCGCACTATATCTATCATGGGCTATTTCGACGGTAAAAAGAACCAGGAAATTGCCGATGAGCTTGACATGTCGGTAAATACCGTTAAAAAACAAAAACAGCGCGCCCTTGAGCTGATGCGTGTAAAACTTTCGCCCGAAATGTTTACCGCGTTTATCATGCTTGGTGTTAGCTTTTTTAAGCGGTAAGGTTCTTCAGTAATGATCTCTTCAATTTAATATTTAATAAAAACAAGTAATACAAAAAGCGTCATTGCGAGGGACGAAGCAATCCCCGATTAGCAGAGTCGCCCTGTATAGTTTGGGATTGCTTCGTCCCTTATAATGACGTGACTGTAAGTTATTGATTATTAAGTATGTTTTTTTATCGATTTATGAATATGGGCGTTGCCTGCGGCCCGGGCTTTCCGTTGCAAGTCCTCGCCTTTCCTGCCCCCAATCCCGACACGCGCTGTGGGCTTTACACTGCAATCCCTAACGCTGCCCCGCGCACCATTGCTAAAATATATTTTATACGTCATCACGGTTTTTTTCAGGTTCCCTGATGGTTACTCGCAATGACGCCTTTTATTCTACACCCCCCCTTTGTGAAGAGAAACTGTGTCCCCTCAGGGGCTTTCATAGAGCCCCCTGAGGGAACGGAAAAGGGGATTACCTTTTTTGAAATGAAAACAACCACGGGAACAAATCGGGTTCAGCAAATACCCTTGCTTCAATGTCATGTTTTAATCCTGGATATTCGGTGTATTTTGCATTTTTAGCACCGCTTTGTTGCAACGCTTTGATCATGCTCCTGTCGGGCCAGGGGTTAATAACGTCATCGGCCGCGCCGTGAAAGATCCACACCGGAACGTTAGCTGCCCTTTTTGGATATAGCACTACGTTAGCCTGCCCGCAGATAGGGAAAGCAGCCGCAAAAAAGCCTGGATAATGGCTTACCAAATCGTAAGTGCCAAAGGCGCCAAGCGAAGTGCCGCCCAGGTAAATTCTTTTTTTATCTGCGATTTTATGTTTAACTAAACTATCAATCAAAAGTTTCACCATCCGTTCTGGCGTTGAAAGCGCCAGGGTGTTCATCTTATGGTTAAACGCTGCTGTTGTATCGTAGGGCGGCCCCGGAGGGATTTTGAACCACATGCTGTCCGCAGGACATTGCGGGAAAACTACAAGTGCAGGATATTTTTTCCGGACCGAATCATTTAAAAAATCCTTGCCAGCTCCATAATACCTGCTACTTCCGCCCAGTTGTTGTTCATTATCATTTCCTCTGAAGCCCGCACCATGCAGGTAAACAACCAAAGGGTATGATTTTTCGGGGTCATAGTTTTCAGGATATAATATCCTGTAAGGTAACGTGTCTTTGCCATTAATAAAAAGCGCTTTTTTATATAGATTAAGATCCTGCGCCCGGGAGAAATGAGCGTTTGTTAACAACGCCAAAACTACCAGGATCCCCTTGATCCATGTATTTTCTGTGATCGAATTGTTAAATCTTTTTTTCATCTTTTGTTTAAACCAGATGTTCCATTGCCCTGATATAACCGAATCCTCAAAAGGTTATAACAGGACTCAATCATAATCCTTTCATACTTAAAGATAACCACCGCTTTCGGCGAACCGAAATATAATTGACGAACGACGGCAGCCAATTGACGACCTGCAGGAAATTGTACGATCAGAAAGCTTTAGGCCGTGATGACAGAAAATTGATGAAAATCTTTTTTAGGTAAATAAGACTTCATTGCCGTTGGTTTTAACCAACGGAACAATGAGTAGCGATATGATGGGCTTCAGCCCAAATCCGCTTGCATAATTAGGCTAAAGCCAAGACTTTTCAACTTATTTACCGTTGGTTAAAACCAACGGCAATGAATATTTTGCATTTTTTAAACAGCTTCTAAGGCAAATAAGACCAACTTCGGAAACTGCGCTCATATAGGAGGCACCTACGGAGCCAATTTTGTTTGATTTTCATTTCTACAAACATGTTACTCCTCCGGAGTTATAATCATATACTTTTTTTAAACTCCGTAGGAGTAACATGTTTATAGCAAAACAAGACATATGTTTTGGCTCCGTAGGTGCCTCCTATTCGCGCTTGATTTCAAACGCAACTTTCCATAAAGAGCCTCTGGAATTTCACATCGCTAAAAAAAATTAAAAAATATCCCCCCGCCTTTATCCACTTTCAAAACGAAGGTGTCTTTATGTACGAAAAGGAAAAATGAATAATTACGAATCATACTTTGACCTGGGCCAGCTGATCGCAAAATATATGCGAAACGAGCTGAGCGACCAGGAAAAACTCCAGCTTGATCAATGGATCCAGGCTGATGCCCGCAACCAGGAATTATTCAAAAAATTAACCGACGAACACCTGCTCAATAATGAGCTGGAAACCTTTTCAGTAAGCAATAAAACCAAAGCATGGCAAAACATTGCCAAAGGCACGGGGTTTAAACGTAAAGGCAACAACTTACGTTGGGTAGGATATGCAGCAGCTGTGCTATTACTGGCTGCAGTAACCATCACCCTCAATAATAAACGCCGCACCGCAGAGCAGCCACAAAACCTGGCCAATCAACATAAAGATATCCCGCCGGGAACCAACAAAGCAGTACTTACGCTTGCCGATGGCTCAACCATAGTTTTGGATAGCGCCAAACACGGGCAAATTGCCAGCCAGCAACATGCAGTGATTAAAGAAGATGAAAACGGCAAGGTTGTTTATGAAGCTACCCATGAGGCTGAAAATCCATCAGCCCCTGCCCCTGCCGAAACTATTGCCATGAACATGCTGGCTACCCCGCGTGGCGGCCAATACCAGGTTGTTTTACCCGATGGCACAAGAGTTTGGTTAAATGCTGCATCATCGCTAAAATATCCGACCGCTTTTACCGGCAACGAGCGCAGGGTTGAGCTTACCGGTGAGGCCTATTTTGAAGTAAGCAAAGATCCGTCAAAGCCTTTCAATGTAAAAACAGCAAGCCAAACGGTTACTGTTTTGGGCACCCACTTTAATATAAACAGCTATGCCGATGAAGGCGCTACCAAAACTACCCTGCTTGAAGGCAGTGTACGCGTTACCGGCAGTACGGGCCAGTCGGTTAAAATAAAACCAGGTGAGCAGGCTATCAATACGTTAAACAACATCGGCATCAATGAAAATGCCAATATTGATGAAGCCATGGCCTGGAAAAACGGAAAGTTTGTTTTCAGCAATACCGATCTGCAAACCATTATGCGCCAGCTATCACGCTGGTATGATGTGGATGTGGAGTACCAGGGTAAAACATCGCAAAAGCATTACATGGGGCGCATATCGCGCAATGTACCCGTGTCGCAAATATTTGAGATCCTTAAAACAAGCGGCTTAAACTTCACAATTAACGGGAGGAAGATTATAGTAAAATCATAACAAAAATCCAATATGCAGTAAACGGCAAGGCCGGTTTACTAAAAGTTGGCCCATAAAAAAACCGAAAGTGTTGCGACCACTTCCGGCTATTTTTTCGGGCAAACACAATCCAAATCATATCGACTAAATACTTTTTAAACTAATTAACCCAAAACAAAAATATGGATTTTTCTACATTTCCTGTGCCTGTACACAACGATGGCCGGGTAAATAAATTCAAAAACGCTACAAAAGGTTTTTTCCGGGTGAGTCCGGATACAAAAAGAAAATTTATTATGCGGATAAAGCTTATCGCCGTCCTGTTATTTGCAGTTTGTCTGCATCTCAGCGCTAAAAGTTTCAGCCAAAACATCACTTTAGCCGAAAAAAACAGCAGCCTCCAGGCGGTACTGAACAAAATTGAGCAGCAAAGCGGCTATGATATTTTCATGCAAACCGAACTGCTTGCCGGCAGCAACAAGGTATCGTTAAATGTAAAAAACGAAGCTTTAACCAAGGTGCTTGACAGGGTATTTAAAGGCCAGCCTGTTACCTATGCTATTGTAGGGCACACCATTGTTGTAAAAGAAAAAAACGCGCAAACTTCTGCAAACTCAGCAAACACACCGGCTTCATTATATATCGGTAAAGTTGTTGATGCTACTACCAAAGAACCTCTTATCGGCGCTTCGGTAGGTGTTAAAGGAGGCGGCAAAGCTACTTCAACAAGCCTTAACGGTACATTTAAGCTTAATTTGGATAACGGTGATGGTACTGTGCTGGTAGTTTCGTACATCGGTTACATTACTAAAGAAATCACGCTTTCGGGCACTACCAATCTCGGCGATATCGAGCTTAAATCAAGCGCAAGCTCAATGCATGAGGTTGTAGTAACCGGCGATGTGGCTATTGACCGTAAAACCCCTGTTGCTGTAACAACTTTAAACCAGCGTTTTATTGAGGAAAAACTGGGCAGCCAGGATATCCCGCAATTATTAAGCGTGGTACCAGGCGTAATGGCAACACAAGGCGATGGTGGTTATGGTGATTCGCGCATTAACATCCGCGGCTTTAACAGCGGATCGAAAAAAGGTAACGTTGCTTTAACCATTAACGGTATCCCTGTTAATGATATGGAAAATGGTTCATTGTACTGGTCGGATTTTTCGGGCCTTACCGATGTAACTACCTCATTGCAGTTGCAACGCGGCTTAGGTGCGTCAAAAATCATTGTGCCTTCATTTGGTGGTACAATCAACATCACTACCCGTGGTACTGAAACTGAAAAAGGCGGCTATATTTCACAGGGTATCGGCAGCGACGGCTATGAAAAAACAGCTGTCCTGTTATCAACCGGTTTAGATAAAAACGGCTGGGCAGCCACCTTTCAGGGCAGCAGGACGCAAGGCCGTGGTAATGCAGATGGTTTAAACTTTTTAGGTTATAACTACTTCTTTAACATTTCAAAACAGCTTACCTCAAGCCAAACATTATCACTATCGGTAATGGGTGCTAACCAAACGCACGGTCAAAGGCCGGACGAGCTGATCTCTGACTGGCAAAACGCCCCTCAAGGTATCCGCTGGAACTATGAATTGGGTGTAAAGGATGGCAAACAGATCAACCCGTACAACAATAACTTCAGCAAGCCATTGTTTTCGTTAAACCATGAGTGGAACATCAACGGAAGCTCAAGCTTATCAACCGTTTTATACGCAACTTACGGCACCGGCGGCGGCGGCGGCATCCAGGGCGAAGCACCAAGGGTAAGCAACCTGTATTCGCCATATGACTATACAGCAGCCGAAAAAGCAAACTTCGCTAACCCCGATGGTTCTGCAAGCACTTACTTCTATTCTTCACATAATGACCATACCTGGTATGGTGTAAGAAGTACTTACCGTACAGAATTGAGCAAATCAATTAACCTGTCGGCAGGTGTTGATTTAAGATCATACAAAGGCACCCATTACAAAACCGTTACCGATTTATTAGGTGCTGATTATGTTTATGATCCCTTTACCGGCAACAGTGCCCCAGGCAGCCGCTCGGGCGATATCAATAATCCGGAGCACCGCGCTATTGTTGGTGATAAAATTGGTTATTACAACAAGGACAACGTGATATCAGGCGGTGCATTTGCACAGGCCGAATATTCAAAAGATGATTTCTCGGCTTTTGTAACTGTTACAGGAACCGGTACCGGCAACAAACGTACCGACCTTTATAACTACCTGAACAGCGATCCGAACCAGACAAGCAAGTACGTTAACTTCTTTAACTACCAGGCTAAGGCAGGTGCAAACTACAACATCAATGATGCCATGAACGTGTTTGCCAACGTGGGTTATATGACCAAGCCACCTTATTTTGATAATATTTTCCAAAAGTTCACCAACAATATCAACCCAAGTTCGGTATCTGAAAAACTGTTGAGCTATGAGTTGGGCTACGGTCTCAAACTGGCTCACTTCAGCGCTAAATTAAACGCTTACAGAACGTCATACAACGACGAATCATTTGCAACAGCTTACTTTGACCAGCCTACCAACCAGCTTTATACAGTAAACGTTGCCGGTGTTGATGAACTGCACCAGGGCCTTGAGCTTGAAATGAAATTAAAGCCAATTAAAGAAGTTACAATAAGCGGTATGTTATCATACGGCGACTGGCACTACACCAATGATGCAGGCCCGTCAACAGTTTATAACTCACAACAGCAGGCTGTAAAAACAGTTAACAAAGTTTATCTGAAAGATATTAAAGTAGGTGATGCTGCACAAACTACCGCAGCCTTAGGCGCCGATATCGATATACTGCCCGACCTGAGCATAGGCGGTAACTATTTTTACTACGGTAACTATTATTCCGATTTCAACTTTGCTAATGCTGGCACAGCCGGTTTAAGCCCATACAAACTGCCAAACTACTCTATCTGGAACCTTAACGGTGTGTTCAGGTTTAAAATTGCAGGTTTAGATGCCGTATTGATAGGCAACGTAAACAACCTGCTTAACACCAAATACATTGCCGACTCTTATGACGGTAACCTAACCGGTAATGCAGCCAATGCGCTGGTTTACTATGGCTTAGGCAGAACGTTTGTAACCAGTTTAAAAATTAAATTTTAATAAAACTTTTAAGTAATTAAAATGAAAAAGATATTTTATTTATTAGCTTTTGCAGCATTGTTTTTTACGGCATGTCAAAAACAGCCTGTAATCCCAAATTCGGCTGCTAAACATACCCCGGCACTTGCACTTACGTTATTACCTGCCGATTATAAATTGCTGGATACATCCATCTACGCGTCAAAAACCAACAATTTCATTTCTGATGCTGATGCCAAATTATATGTTCCGCAAATTCTGGCTGCCAAATATCCGCGTGTTGATGACAAATCAACTGCCGATGTAACCGTGGCTATAGGTACACCAAAAATTACTTTGGCCGACAGTGTTTTCAAGAATGTTGCTTACACACTTACCAATGCTGATTACTTGTTATTGCCCGGCAACAAATTCACTGATTTTACTGCCGCCCAGATCCTGTCATGGTTGCCTTACGGTCCTAAAACACAAAACCCAAAGCCAAACCAATTGGCTGTATTAACATTTAACTACTATTCGGGCACTACTACAGTACAAACATTTTCATACCTGTATTTGAATGGTGCATGGCAGCAAATTTATATGCTTAGCCCGGCTCAGTATGCTTCGGTAGGCCGGTCAAGCTTTAATCAATTTACATCTGCAGATGATGCCAGCCTTACAGCCTATATCAATGGTATATTAAAAGCCGATATTGTACTTACTGCTACTACCAAAACAGGCGATGTAAAATATGTAAGCTTTAACTATTACAGCGCAGCTAAGGTTACCAGCCAAAGGGTAATAGCATTTGCTTTTGATGGTACCAACTGGGTTACCGGTTCAACAGCCGAAACATTATCATTTGAAAGAAACGGTGGCAAATGGCTGCTTAACAGTGCCATAAGCTATACTTTGGTAAAAGACGATTATACTTATATCGGCACCAAAACAACAGCCGGTAGTGATGCAGCAAGGGCTAACGTTGCACAATACCCCGACTTTAACATCAGTGCTGCAACCGATGCTACCTTCTGGAGCGATGCCGATCTGAATGCCGCTTTAAGCGCCGTTTTGGTTGAAAAATATAAAGCTACAGCCAATCCGGGTCAAAAATACATAGTGACATATACTGTTTACAGTTTCGGAAAAACTTCCAATACTTCTAAAACGTTCACTTACAACGGCACCGACTTTGTAATTGCACAATAATTATATAAACAGGAGCATGTGAAATGCATGCTCCTGTTTCCTATCTCCCCTAAATCTTTCCGGTTTAAAAAAATTGCACAGCATAAACGCGTGGGCTGTGCTTTGTATTTATCTGTCATAAAAACAACCATTATGAAAATTAACAACCTGCTTATCGGCCTGGGTTTAGCTTTAACCTTTGCCGGATGTTCTAAAGACCTTAAAACCTCACCAACTCCGCCACCAAAATCGGGCGACACTACTGTAACAACTCCACCGGCTCCTGTTCCTTACACCATTACCGAGGATTTTGAACAGGGAAGCAAAACTGCCTATGCGGCAGCCGATATCACCCTGAGCACAGGAAGCTGGAATTTTGCCGACGCCCTGATAGGTAACCTTGCTGCCGACCTGAAAGACGGCAGTAAATCGGTAAGGATCCGTACTGGGGATATAGCCATGAATTTCGACATTAAAGGCCTTACCACTTTGTATATTAAACATGGTAAATATGGTACTGATGCCACATCAACATGGCAATTGCTTATGTCGACCGATGGTGGAGCTAATTATAACCAGGTAGGCACCGATATCAGCGAAACCAATACCACCCTGGTAACCGACTCGTTTAAAGTGAGCGTTACAGGTAAAGTTAGGTTTGAGATCAAGAAAGCAGGCACAACCCGTATCAATATTGATGATATTACCTTTAAAGGTACCGGCGATCCGGGTATAACCATTGGTACACCTGATACCGGCGGCAGCGATACTACCGGTACATCAAACTCTTCTACACCAAGGGACGTTACCGCCGGGGCCGATGCACCACCAACAAGCGGCGATAACAGCAACCTGCTTTTTGGTAATCCGTCAAATGCGCTTTCAACTCTTGCATCTATGGATAATTACCTTGTAGATCAGAAATATTATGTAGAATCATACAACGCTACCAAAGGCGAACCAAACTGGGTAAGCTGGCACCTTGACGCTACCAATACCACCAATGCAACCGGTCGTTTGGATGATTTTGCTGGCTGGAGCGGCTTGCCAACAGGCTGGTACCAGGTAGAGAGCAACAGCTACTCTGGAAGCGGTTTTGACAGGGGCCATAATTGCCCGTCGGCTGATCGCACCAGCTCAACCGGGGCAAATGCTTCAACCTTCCTGATGACCAATATGATACCACAGGCACCTCAAAATAACCAGCAAACCTGGGCCAACCTTGAAAACTACCTGCGCGAACAGGTTGCTGCCGGCAACGAGGTTTATATTATTATGGGTAGCTACGGTACAGGCGGTACAGGGTCAAACGGTTCTGCAAACACCATCAACAGTGGCCATGTAAACGTACCAAGCAATGTTTGGAAAGTTGCCCTGATCATCCCTAAAGGTGATGGTGACGTAGCACGCGTTACTGCTTCAACAAGGGTTATTGCGGTAAATACACCTAATATCAACAGCATCAATTCCGACTGGACTAAGTACATTACCACTGTTAAGAGTATTGAAACAGCAACTGGTTATACCCTGCTATCAAGCCTGCCAACTGCGGTTAGGACAGCGCTTGAAGTTAAAGTGGATAACGGCGCTTCGGGATCTTAAAAGCTAATAATTTGAAAAAGAGAAGCCGGGGGTATTACATACCTCCGGCTTTTTTGTTGATGTTTTTGCAGTGTTCAGTTTTTTAAAAACGGGTGTTCAGCTTTTTAAAATCAACTTTGGTAACTCATTGATTATCAACAATAACTTGTTCAAGTTAGTTTATTGGACGTTTTCTGATATTCACAATCAATTGATTATCAAGCAATAAAATTTAGACAAAAATAACAAGTGTTCACACTTTTAAAAATTGAACACCTGCCGTTTTGTGTTTGTCTTGCTGATACTGATTGTATAGTGGATGGGATCAATCCACTCCTTTTACGTTCATTTTTAAAACGTAAACCGCTTTTGAGGCTGTCATAAATAAGATGTCCTTATTCTTTCCACCGAAGCAGATATTGGCTGTCCATGGTTCATCAATATCTATATGGCCTATCTTTTCGCCTTTGGGGTTAACTATGGTAACGCCTTTGCCGCACATATAAATATTGCCATGCTCATCAATCGTCATCCCATCGCATCCCATAGCTATGAACAGGGTACGGTTAGATAAAGTACCGTCTTTATTGATATCATAACGATAGGTTTTGTTATCCCCGATATCGGCTACATACAAGGTCTTTCCATCCGGAGTACCGATGATACCATTTGGGCGTACAAACTTATCATCAACCATAACAGCCGGTGCTTTGCCTTTGGCCAGGAAATACAGTTTTTGCCCGTCGAGATCGGGTTGCTTGCGGGTCCAGTAATCGCGCTGGTAATAAGGATCGGTTATGTAGATCCCTCCGTCAGGGCGTACCCAAACATCATTGGGGCCATTGAATTTATGTCCCTGGTAGTCTTTCAGCAAAACAGTCACCTTGCCTTTAGGGCTGATAGACCAAAGCTGATCATCGGCATCGGCACAGCTGATCAGGTTGCCTTTTTTATCAAAATACATCCCGTTTGAGCGGCCTGCACTATCCAGGAAAACAGAAAGCTTGCCTTCGGTATCATATTTCCAGATTTTGTTGTTGGGCTGATCGGTAAAAAACACATTGCCTTTTTTATCAACAGCCGGCCCCTCTGTAAACGAGAATTGTTTGGCAACAAGCTGGGGTTTGGCATTGGGATCGTACAAATTGGTTTCAGTTTGGGCGAATGCCTTACCCGACAGCGCCGAGATCAATAAAATGAGAACAGGTAGTTTTTTCATGGTTTACGAAGTGCTATAATGGTTTTGCTAAAGTAATATGTTTTTGAGACCGATTATTTTACAGGGGTAAAATATTTGATACAAGTAGTGGATTTGTATGATTGAAGAGTTGAGCAATCCATCATTTAGCACTATTCACAATCTCTTTAAAAAGAACTCATTAAAAACGCTATTTTTGCACCTTTATTAAAATACCGTACATCACATGAGTATTGCATTATCCGAACAGGAAATCATTCGCCGCAAATCTTTACAAGAGTTACGCGCACTGGGTATTAACCCTTACCCTGCCGAAGCTTTTAATGTTAACGCCTGGGCACAGGATATAGCTGATAATTTTAAGGATAAACCCGAGGCCTACCAGGATGTTGTAATTGCAGGCCGGATCATGACCCGCAGGATCATGGGCAGCGCTTCGTTTGCTGAGTTACAGGATTCAACCGGTCGTGTGCAAATTTACCTGAAACGCGATGATATCTGCCCTGGTGAGGATAAAACATTATATAATACCGTATTTAAAAAACTGCTTGATATCGGTGACTATGTTGGCGTAAAAGGCTATGTGTTTACCACTCAAACCGGCGAGATCTCGGTTCACGTACGCGAGCTGGTTGTGCTTTCAAAATCTTTGAAACCCCTCCCGGTTGTTAAACGTGAAGATGACGGAACCATCCACGATGGCTTCACCGACCCGGAACTGCGTTACCGCCAGCGTTATGTGGATTTAACCGTTAATCCCGATTACAAACAGATTTTCATCAACCGCTCAAAAGTGATCAGCGCTATGCGTAATTACTTTAATGGGCAGGGATGGATGGAGGTTGAAACCCCTATCCTTCAGCCTGTTCATGGTGGCGCAGCGGCCCGTCCGTTTGCTACCCATCATAATACGCTTGATATGCCGCTATTTTTACGTATTGCCAATGAGCTTTACTTAAAGAGGCTTATCGTTGCCGGCTTTGACGGTGTTTATGAGTTTGGCAAAATGTTCCGTAACGAAGGCATGGACCGCACCCACAACCCGGAGTTTACCGCCATGGAAATTTATGTAGCCTATAAAGACTATATCTGGATGATGGCCATGGTTGAGGAATGTTTGGAAACCGTTGCAAGAGCAGTTCATGGCATCCCGGTTGTACAGGTTGGCAGCAATGAAATTAACTTTGCAGGCCCGTACGAAAAACTATCGATGTATGATTCGATCCTGAAATACACAGGTATTGATGTATCAGCAATGGACGAAGCCGGTTTACGCGAGGTTTGTAACGAACTGAAAATAGAAATAAACCCAAGTATGGGTAAAGGCAAACTGATCGATGAAATTTTCAGCGCTAAAGTTGAACATCACCTGATCCAGCCTACTTATATTACCGACTACCCTATCGAAATGACGCCGCTTGCTAAAAAGCACCGTACTAAAGATGGATTGGTTGAGCGTTTTGAGTTGTTCGTAAATGGCAAAGAGATCGCAAACGCCTATTCTGAACTAAATGACCCTATCGACCAGCGTGAGCGTCTGGAAGAGCAGCTGATCCTGGCTGGCAGAGGTGATGATGAAGCTATGGCTATGGATGATGACTTTTTACGTGCCCTTGAATACGGTATGCCGCCAACATCAGGCTTAGGTATCGGTATCGACAGGTTAGTAATGTTGATGACTAATCAAAGTACTATCCAGGAAGTGCTATTCTTCCCGCAAATGCGCCCTGAGAAAAAAGCTAAAGTTGCCACTGCCGATGACTTTGTAAACATAGGCGTACCGGCCGAATGGGTACCTGTACTTAATAAAATGGGCTTTAACACTGTTGAAGAACTAAAAGCAGGCAACCCTAACAAGGTATTTAATGACCTTGGCGGGATGCGTAAAAAGCTAAAACTGGATATTACCATGCCGACTAAAGAAGTGGTAATGGCCTGGTTTGAATAGTAATATACTTATAACAGTATCTTCTTTTTAAATTCTGCTTTTTGTGATATATTTGAGATAGGATTTACACAGTGATGTTTTTTCGCTGTGTAAATCCACCTTGATCATATCACATTTCAATGAAATTAAACCTGCCCGTTCTCAATTTTAAAAGGGAACATGTTTCAAAAACGGCCATGGTACGGCCCATTTTCAATCTTACAGTATATTTTTCGGGCGAAGGAGAACTTCCGGAAAGCAAGGAAAACAGTATACCGGCTCAACAGGCCGAAACTCCTGAAGAAACAATCAATCCCGGCACTGTATGTGCATTCTGCAAAAAAGACTATGGTACACTGCTTAATAAACTTTCGGTTTACCCGATTTGCGACAATTGCAGCGTCGATCTCGAAAAAAAGATCTTCCCGCAATGGGTCAAACTTTTTTTTGGCGGTGTAATATTGCTGGTTGTATTTTCCATATTCTGGAACTGGCGCTTTTATGCGGGGTACAATAATTTAAACAAAGCCAATATAGCTTTTTCAAAATCGGATGTTTCAAATGCGGCACAATTCATGACCAAAGCTGCCGAAGAAGTACCCGAAACCCGCGATCTTGTACAAATGGCTGCTTATTTTCGTGGTATTGATTTTTTGTCAAAAGATAAATCGGCTTTTGCTTTAGCCGAATTTAACAAATGTAAAGACCTGGGCGCTGACTTTCACATTAACCAATGGATACTCAACTCCGAAATTGGTGTTGCTTATGACAAGAAAGATTACCCGATGTTTTTAAAAACATCAAGAGCTGTTTTGGAGCTTGATTCTACAGTAGCCCAATCATGGGCAGGAGTAGCCTCAGCATATGCCTGTTTATATGCACAAAACGGCCAGGACTCACTAAAACAGCTTTCGCTGCAATACCTTCAAAAGGCCAGAAAATTGGATGATACAAGCACTGTATCAAAAGATTACACCGGCCGGATCTTATATAGGATTGATAGCAAACAGATCATCAGCCGTGATGAGTTTCTGAAAAAATTCCCTAATGGTTACACCTCTGCTTTAAACAAATAAATATGTTCATTCCTGGTATTCTTATCTCTATTGCTACCTTTCCCGGCGTTATTGTACATGAGTTTGCACACCTGCTTTTTTGCAGGTTATGCAAAGTAGCTGTTTTTGATGTTTGTTATTTCAGATTTGCCAACCCGGTAGGTTATGTGATCCATGAAAACACAAACAATTTTTATACAACCTTTTTAATAAGCATGGGCCCGTTTTTTATAAACACTTTATTATGCCTGCTTATTTGCATCCCGGCTTATATCCCTATTAGTTTTTTCAATGTCGATCATCCGCTGTCGTACTTTTTAATGTGGCTTGGCGTATCAATAGGCATGCATGCAATACCATCAAACCAGGATGCTAAAAACCTATATGAACAGGCAAAAGTTAAAGCCCAGGAAAAAAACGTATTAGCCATTATATCCTTTCCAATCATCGGACTGATTTATGTGTTTAACCTGCTGCGCTTTTTCTGGGCCGATTTTTTCTATGGTATTGCTATAGGTGTTGGATTACCTTCGTTACTTTTTAAAGCATAGCTTAAACAAATAAAAATTTAGCTATCACAATTTCTTAACAAAAGCTTAAAAAAAATAATACTTTCATTTAAAAAGAGTTAGCTATCATTGTAATAAACATAGATTACAAATATCATGACCAACTCAATATTGGAGATCACCGAAAACGAATACCTGATTAAACTTAACAGGAGCAACTTTAACCTGTCGTTCATCAGGAGTTTACTGAAACTTGTTGAAGTGGCCAACCCGTCTGAAGAATCTGAATATTCATCATATACAGACAGCTACGTTCAGCCGTATCAGAACCATTCAGCTACGCCTGATTATTTCAGCGCCATTGAAGAAAAATAAAAGGGACGCGGTTTTCGCGTCCCTTTTATTTTTTATTCCTTTTCTTTTATTCTGTTTTAAAACTGGCGATATCCGCCCCTTACTACCTGCTTATCCATCTGTGCCAACTGGCTTTTCATCATCTTGATCTGTTCGGTAAGCAGTTTGTTCTTATCATCCTTTGCAGCTTCTGATAAATACATTTGTGCTTCGCGCTTGTTGCGCTTTGCCATGGAAATACCCGCCAGGCTTAACTTTGCTAAAGCCACATTGTGCGACATTTTCATGCCCAGCGATAAAGCTTTCTTAAAGAATTTCTCTGATTTCATCGGTGCCTTGCGTGATTCGATCAAACCAATCAGCAAGTTGTAATAACCATGTTGATTTTTGTGCAGCTGTTTTTCGTAATCGGTAATTTTCAACAACCATTCTTCTGATTTTTCAGAATTCTCCTTACGTAAAAAATACTGGGCAATAATCATGTTTTCATTAAAGAAAAAGCTAAGCAATATAACACCGCCCATTAACAAAACAATAATTCCCCAGGCCCAAAAACTGAATGCACAAAGCGCTACCGCCGCACCCATCACTACACAAGCAAAAACTAACCGAACAATATTTGACATAATTTGTGATACTAATATTAGCACAAATATCTGTTTATTTGTACGCTAAACCAACTTCTATATAAATATTTATGGCGATTGCATTACCACCATCATGGCTTGAGGTTTTACAGCAGGAATTTGGCAAACCTTACATGATAAAACTTAAACAATTTTTGAAAGAAGAGCAGGAATCAGGGCAAATTGTTTATCCTAAAAACAGCGAAATTTTCAATGCTTTTAATACTACCCACTTTGACGATGTTAAAGTGGTAATATTAGGTCAGGACCCTTATCATGGAGCACACCAGGCCCATGGCCTTTCGTTCTCGGTACAAAAAGGTATTGCCACTCCCCGCTCGTTAATAAACATTTACAAAGAGCTTCAAACTGATATTCCCGGGTTTAATATCCCGGCACATGGCAACCTCGAAGAATGGGCTAAACAGGGTGTACTATTGCTTAATGCTACCTTAACTGTCAGAGCAGGCAGCCCGGGCTCACACCAAAAAAGAGGTTGGGAAGAATTTACCGACGAAGTGATCAAAACCATCTCCGATAAAAAAGAAGGCATTGTATTTATACTGTGGGGGGCTTTTGCACAATCGAAAGCTGTTTTGATCAACGAAAAGAAACATTTTATCCTGCGCTCCCCTCATCCTTCACCGTTCTCAGCCGATCGCGGTTTTTTTGGCAGTAAGCCTTTTTCAAAAACAAACGAGATCCTGAAAAAAGAAGGTAAAGAGCCAATTGACTGGCAAATACATTAGGATAGAAGCAAGACAAAAAGATTCAGGAGCCAGGATTATAACATTATTATCAGGCTTTAAAAAAGCCTGATAATAATGAGAGTCAGGAAATAAAAAATGTTTAAATCTTTTTTATACTTATTTCCCTAAAGCTTCCTGCTCTTTCAGGGCAGCTATATTATTGTTATCGCTGTAGCTTGCGGTTTGATTGGCAAAGTCCTCAAGGATGGCAGCTATGGTATCCAGGTTATCAGATACACGCTGGTGCATATCGGGCAGTTCCTTTTCAAGGCGTTTATCGCCCAGGTCAATATTGTCAACTTCTATTTTAGCCAATTTGGTGATTATAGCCTGCTGGCTATTTTTCAGGTCTTCCAGTTCATGGACAATTTTTTCCATCAGTCCAAACTTCTTTAACTTATCCATAATATGTGGTTTTAATTATTACTATACGAATCTAACCCCATTAATAAAAAATTGTTTCAGATTTGGAATTATCACCTTTAACTAATACTTTAGTTAAACTGAATATTTAGTTATGAAAAATCTCATTATAACCCTGCTCCTTACCTTATCAGTATTGCGAATACACGCCCAGCAAGCCGCTAACGATTCGCTCCTGCTTGATTATTACCAAAACCAGCGCTTTGCCGATGCCGCCGATTATCTTAAAAAAGCATATCCTGAACCGGTCACCGATTTAAAAGTATTGGCTAAACTGGCTTACACTTCAAAAATGGCCTCCCGCCTGCCCGATGCCGAAAGTTATTATCAGCGCATTTATGCTACGGATACCACCAGTCTCACTAACCTGTATAACATGAGTGAGATCATCAAAAGGCGGGGCAACAACAAAAAGGCGCTGATGTATGTAAAGAAGATCCTACTGAAAGACACCACCAACTTTGATGTTTATAAACAACTGGCTGATCTTTCACAAAATGTAGGCGACTTACCAGGAAGCATAGTATACCTGCAAAAAGCCAACCATATCAATCCGCTTAATCCCGATGTAGCGTATGACCTGTCCAGCTTTTATATCAACCTCAAACTATATGATAATGCCGAAAATGTAATTGATAAGGCACTTATTGCCGATACAGCCAACCTGCTGCTGTTGAAAGGGAAAGCCCAGACCTCATACGCGTTAAAAAAATACCCGGTAACCATTGCCATCACCAAAAAACTGATGGATGCAGGCGAACAGGCCGGAAGCATTGTATCCATGCTGGCCACCTCCTATTACATGACTGCCAGCTATCCTGATTGCATAAAGACTTTTAAAACGTTGGAAGATGGCGGTACCGGCACCGAAGCTTCATTTTATTACACGGCCATGAGCTACAAGGCCTTGCATAACAATACTAAAGCTATTGCCTATTTAGATAAAGCTATTGAAGAAGCAATATCTACCGGGGTAAGTTCCTACTATAGTGAAAAGGGTGATTCGTACGATCGCCTGCACCAGCTAAAAAGCGCGGTTGAGGCTTATCAGAAAAGCCTGCTTTATAAACCGGATCCCATTACTTATTACGCCTTGGCTACCCTTTATGATACTGAGTTAAAAAACAAAGCAACAGCACTTAAATACTATAAAAAATACCTGGCGAGCAAACCAAAGGATACCCAAAAAGCTTATATAACCTACTCAAAAGAACGCATTAAATCATTAGGGGTTTAGCGCTGCATGAGGCGGGCAACGTATTTGCCAATAATATCAAACTCGAGGTTTACGTGGCTGCCAACCTTCACATTGTGCAGGTTGGTATGCTCAAATGTATAGGGGATGATAGCTACAGAAAAACTATTGGCATGTGAATTAACCACAGTAAGGCTGATCCCATTCACACAGATAGATCCTTTTTCGACTGTTACATTACCGCTTGAAGCATCATACTCAAAAGTGTATTCCCAGCTGCCGTTAAGTTCATTAAAGGCGGTGCAAACAGCCACCTGGTCAACATGGCCCTGAACAATGTGGCCGTCAAGCCGGGCATTCATTTGCATGCAGCGTTCCAGGTTTACAGGGTCGCCCACTTTAAGCTGGCCAAGGTTTGTTTTGCTGAGTGTTTCTTCAATAGCAGTTACCACGTGCAAACCATCGGCTAAAGCTACCACAGTAAGGCAAACGCCATTGTGCGCCACCGATTGATCGATCTTGAGCTCATGTGATATGGCCGATTCGACGGTAATATTAAGGTTGCCTTTTTCCTGTTGTAAATCGGTGATCTTACCTAAAGTTTCTATAATTCCTGTAAACATATACCTCCCGGCCCCCTGAAAGGGCTATTTTGATTAGCATCAAAGCTAAAATATTTTACAGTATGGTTTGTCAGCAGTAAATGAAATTATTTGAAACTCGAGAACAAATCTTTACGCTTGTTACGGAGGTCTTTGCCGCCTTCCAGTACCGATTTCAGGTTAGCAAGATAAAACGTCCAGCCAAGCTGGCATTGCACATAAAGATTTTTGGCGGGGTCTGCTTCCTCGGGGATATTTTCCTGTGTTAACTCAACAATAACGACACCTAATTTGCAACCGATAGATACGCTGACTATACTCCCGCCGGTAAAGGTAAATTTTAAAAAATCGGATCCGTTAGCTTCCAGTACCTGTCCGTTTTCAACAATACTGTCATCAAACCCATGCCAATGCCAGGTATAAGTGTCCTCTTTTTTGATGAATTCCTGCGGTTCGCGCTGACGACCGGCTATGGCAAAAAAATCGGCCTTGCGTAAAAACCAGGTTTCAAGGCCTTCGGGGGTAGCCCAGGCTTCATACATACTGCGTACATCAATGTCAACATCAGCTGTTACTTTAAATTTGTTCCATCTGTCGTCTGCCATAATAATTGTATATCGGTTTGGGGTGTTTGTATCAAAAATAACAATTATAATTAAGGCTTTCATTAACTTGCCTTTAAATCTTAAACATGCCAAAGCAAAGCGCCGGGATTTTATTATACCGCAAAACACCCCAGGGGTTACAGGTGTTTCTTGTACATCCGGGAGGGCCGTTTTTTAAAAACAAGGATGACGGCTCATGGTCGGTACCCAAAGGCGAATACCTGCCCGATGAGGATGCACTCACAGCAGCCAAACGCGAATTCAGGGAAGAAACCGGGCATGAAATAACGGGAGATTTTATAGCATTAATTCCGATAAAGCAAAAAGGCGGCAAAACGGTACAGGCCTGGGCCGTTGAGGGCAATATCGATCCGGAAAATATTAAGAGCAATACTTTTGAAATAGAATGGCCGCCCCGCTCGGGCAAAAAACAAGCTTTTGATGAAATTGACCGGGCCGAATGGTTTGATATACCAACTGCAAAAATAAAGATCAACCCTGCCCAAACAGCTTTAATAAACGAACTGAGTGCAATGAATAATAATTAAGCTGTTTCCTTTTTTACTGCAGTTGTTGTTCCCGGTGATTAATAGCCGGAGACGTCAATGCTTTGCTCAGCCCTCCAGGCTCTTTTATCTAAAAAAATGTACTTAAAAGCTAAAAAACATTATTTAGAAACCCACCTATAGGTTCTGCGGGAACATTTATAACAGATATATTTTTTAATGGGTAAGCCCAACAGGAAAAATTTAGCCAGGTTACTCCGTTTAATACGGCTTAACTGGGTCTTGCATTTCCGGCAGGTCAATTCGACGGAATTTATTGATGTATTATCAGGCGCTTGTGGCTTTATATGGAACTCGGCAGTCATGTGTTAATTATGATAATTAAAGGTTATAACAATTAATCTATCAGCTCCATAATCCATTTGCAAAATTGGCCGTAAACCAACACACAATTTTCAATAAAACCAGTCAATTATTGTTTTGTATAAAAATAGTTACAAAGCATGAATTTTTCATGAACGCAGCTTAAAATTATCCCCAAAAACAATACCCACTCAACGGTTAAGTACATAATTCATAACATAATTTTCATGCATAAGGTATCATATAAATGATAATAAGTCATATAAAACAAAAATGCCCCTGGTTTTACCAAAGGCATTTTATTTATAAAATATGATTATCAATTATGGCTTGGTTGGCGCAGGCGCTCCCGGAGCAGCACCACCCGGCGGCGGACCTGGCTGACCAGGGCCCATTCCCGGGCCTTTTCCGTCCGGTACCATCACTTCAGGATGGGCTGTACCGCGGTGGCAGGTATTGCAGTTTACACCACTTTGCATGATCATGCCCAATGAATCTTTTTTAGCATGAAAATACTTCTGGTTAATTTTATTCATCATTTTAAACATGTCGCGTGCCATTTGCTTTTCGGGTTTGGCATCGCTTGCCCAGTCTATCTTTTTAGTTTCCTCGTTTCGGGCATGGCAAAAGTTGCAATGTACACCTAAGGAGTGCTCCCAGTCTTCCATTACCTTATGCAGGTTATCCGGCGAAATATTTTTAGGCAACACTTTAAGGTTCTTAAAACCTTCGTCCTGTGGTTTACTTGTGGTCATGGCTCCAAACACTACTATAGATAGCAGGCCAAGCGTAACTAATAATTTTTTGTTAACAGGCATAATTGTCATGTTTAAGTCATCTAAATTAACTTATTGATTTTAATGTTGCAACATTTTCAGGCAAATGATTGAATTATTCACGGTAAGTTCATAATTACTGAACCATCCATAAAACCTAAGCAAGTGATTTACTGATCAATTTATCACTTATCTGCCATAGTTTTTCCTGAGCGGCAGCGTTTTGTGCTACGGTAGCGGTTTTAGCAACTTTCTTCTTTTTAAAATAGCTGCCGTTAAATTGATCGAGCCTGGGTGCTGTTGCAAGGAATATGGATGTTTCGGCCCCTTGTTCGGATGTGATCATAAACGGCCCGGCCAGTTTCATCAATACTTTATCAAAGCCCTTAAGTTTATCAGCAAAGTTACTGCTCACAACACCGGGATGCAGGGAAAAAGCCAGGATCCCTTTTTCACCAAACTTTTGTGCAAGCGACCGGGCAAAGTATATATTAAACAGCTTAGCCATACCGTATGCTTTAAATGACGAATAGCTTTGTGCCGATTGCAGATCGTCAAAATTGGGTTTGCCTAATTTATGCCCTTCCGAGCTTACATTAATAATGCGTGCCTGTCCGCGTTCCAATAATGGCATCAGGCTGGTAGTCAATAAAAAGTGCCCGAGATGGTTGGTAGCGAAAGTCATTTCAAACCCATCCTTACTTAACTGCCTTTCACTAAAACCGGCCCCTGCATTATTAATAAGAATATTAACAGCCATCAACTTTTGTGAAAGCTCAGCCGCAGCTTCCCGAACGCTTTGCAGATCGGCCAGATCGCATTTGATCACATAGATCTGCTTATTGCCCGTTTGTGCGACGATCTCCTGCTTAACTGCCTCACCTTTAATAATATTACGAACCAGCAGGTAAACCGCATGATCCTGTGCGGCGAGCGCCATGGCAGTCGCTTTCCCTATGCCGGAGGTGGCCCCGGTAATAACTGTTGTTTTTATTGGCATAAGCCCTTGAGTATGGTTAATGCAGATGGGCAAGATACCCATTTCTGCCACTCATGCATCCCGGTAATGGAGTTTTTACCTTGATGAGGCTTTTTATCTCAAAGAGCCTTCATCATAAATAATAATTGGCCTCTTTGAGAAAAACAAAATTATAAAACAGGTGAGTTGATTTTCCCGGCAGGCAACTTATCTATATCCATACTGTAATGTATAAGGAATTGGCGATATCTTCTTTTTGGCGATATTATCCGGGGTTACGTAAACCAAATCAAGCTTACGGCCCCCTTCCTTTTGAAAATATTCTATCCGCAGGGGATAAAACCCTTTTTTTAGGGGAACGATGTATGATCGCTCTATATCGCCATCGTGCAAACCATCAAGATCTATTATAACCTTGTCATCCAGGTACACTTTGCAGCCATCGTCACTCCCTAAGCCAAAAATGTAATAACCTTCCTGTTTAACTTCTAATTGCCCATCCATAACTACACCAAAATTATTTTGGCGGGGGAGTTTATTGATATTAAAGGTACTATCGCCAATGCCTTCTTTAACAGGTTTTAAAGTCTTAAAATCGGGCAGCTTATCCCATTGCCCCTCGTAATAGGCGTAATGAAAGCCGCCGGACTGATAGTTTTTTTTGAGCCGCGTTGCCGGCAGATAAGTGCCTTCCCTGAATTCGCCGCTGGAGCTCTTATCAAATTTAGCACGATCGGCAATCAACCGCATGGTAACTTTCGCAGGGCCTGATAATTCTATGTCCGACTTTACAACCGGCGATGTCATTAATGGCTGCGAGCCATCAAATGTATAATGCACTTTTGTTGTATCATCGAAGTACCAGATCTTTATCGGCTTGTTTTTTAGCACGATCCCGCCCGATGGGTGAAACTCCAGCGGCTTACCGCCATAATCGTTGTAGGCAAACCTCAGGCCATCATAAAAGTTTTTCAACCTTACGGTGCCATGTGATTCTTTGGGATAAGCTTTTACTACCCATTCAAAACCTGCCGGGGCATCTTTTTTCAGCAGGCTATCCATCGGGTTAATGTTCATTTCCTTCATGCCCTGTCCCTCACGGCCACCTATATAAAGCGACTTTCCCTTACCTGCAAGCGACGGTAATTTCTCTTTAACCTGTTTAAGCATAATACCATTATCCCACCAGTAGCTCGGGTCGCCGGCAATGTAATTATTGAAAAGCTGCGGCTCGTTCAATAAAGCATAGGTAACAAACACGCCGCCGAAGGAATGGCCAAAAAGTGTATTGTCGCCGTCAGAAGGATAGGTTTTATCGATATAAGGTATCAGCTCGTCCCTGAAAAATTTCAGAAACTTATCAGCCCCGCCCGAGGTATTATTTCCTTTATTATGAGTTGGCAAAAAATCCCTGTCGCGGTCGGTATTTAATACGCCGACGATTATCATTGGCGGCATGGTGTGCTCATCCATGATAAAGTGCTGTATGTCGCGCCCTAATTTTATATTCCAGTCGTCAATTATATACAACACATCATATTTAGTTGCCGAACCAGCTTTATAGTTATCGGGCAATATTACCTGGATAACGCGTTTCTCATTTAATACAACCGAATTGATGGAGTCGCGTTTACCGGGCATGTCCTGCGCCTCAGCGCGGCCTAACAGGTTAAATGTTAATACAACAGCAACGGCTAAAGAAAGGTAGCGCTTGATATTCATAATGATAGGCATTTTGATTACAAGTTAGACGATACCTTGATAAAGATAGTTACAGTAAAACCTGGTAAAAATAAAAACAGGCTGCCCCTTTGAAGGCAGCCTGTTTCATTAAGGGAAGCAAGGAATAAGTAATTACTTCTGCATCACCATTACACCATTCATGAGCAGGGTGCTGCCGCCATCGGCAACAATATTATATACTCTTTGTACGCCGCCTGCATGTTCAGTTTTCTGTAATACGGTAAAAGCTTCGTATTTGCCGGTTTGTTCATTCAGGCAAAGCACCTCCTGCCCTGTTGCCACGGCTCCTATTTTAATGTTGCCCTGTTTGGTTAACATGGGGTGATTGGGCGTAGCCTGTAAAACCTTGCTGTTTAGTTTTACCTGAGTGCCTGCTGCCGTATTTTTTGTTTGGGCCGATACCAGTACCAGTTGGGTTATAGCATAGTTTTTAGCATCATGTATGGTAAGTTCCTTTACCTTAACAGCTGTGCTTTTTTTAGTTTGAGGATCAACGGTTATTACTTCATCGCCGCTTTTTACAGCTTTCAGCATCTTTTTATCGCCGTTAGCCATGGTTACCAGCTCTTCGCCGGGGAAACAAATATCATTACCATAGGTGGCGGCTTCTTCCTTCATATCCTTACCGCCATTAAGTACTTTATATTGCTGAAAGCTAACTTCCTTTGATAAAACGTAAGATAGCTTAAGGATGAAATTTTGCTCCACTTTGTTGATATTATCAATATCCTGGAAATACTGTTCCCAAACTTTAGCATCGGCAGTAAAATCAGGAACGAGGGCTTTATACAGCTTACCTTTTTCGTTGGTATAAAATACCATCAGACCAATTTCCTGCATGCCTTCTTTAGCAATTAGTTTATACAGATCAATACGTTTTTTCAACCCGTCAGATCCGGTTATAAAATAGGGTTTGCGGCTTTCGTACCGGTCAAGTACATAGGTATTTTCAAACTTAACGTAGGTATCATTATCCAAATTGGCAATAGTGAATACCTGTGCCTTTTTATACTCATCCATAGTAAGCGGACGAGGGTTTACTGTTTGCCCCTGGGCAAAATAAAGTGAAGAAGTTAGTAGAAGTGTTAATGTTAGTTTACGCACTTTGTTTTAGAGATTAGAGGTTGGAGATTAGTGGTTAGAGGTTAGAGATCGGAGATTAGGTTTTGCTTTCCTAATCTCTAACCTCCAATCTCTAATCACCACTTAAGACAACTGTTTAAACGCATCGGCAAAGGCTTCCATTTCGTCCATACGACCGATGCTTACACGGCACCAGTCCTTGCCGTTAAACTGCCAGTTACGAACGCCTACGCCGCGTTTCATCATTTCGCCGACAAATTTTTTGCCGTCCATTTTAAGCGGGAACATCACAAAATTTGCAGAAGAGGGAATGTATTCATACCCTTCTTTTTTAAGTACCGAGTACAGGTATTCTTTTGATGCATTTGTTTTTTCAAGGGCTTCTTTTAAGAATGCCTCTTCGCGATAAGCTGCGATAGCGCCCGCTATGGTTGTGGCCGAAAGCGAAAAACCGGTAGTGTACATCGATAAAGTTTTTATGGTATCTGGCAGGGCAATTACATAGCCGCAACGCAAACCTGCAAAGCCATACAACTTTGAAAAAGTACGGGCCACAATAACATTTTGCCCGGCCTTTACAGCACTGATCATGGTAGTTGCCTGCGGATCGGGCAGGTAATCGATATAGGCCTCATCAACAAAAACGGTTGTCTTTTTTGAAACCCGCTCGCAAAAAGCTTTCAGCTTAGCAGTATCTAATATCGTAGCTGTCGGATTGTTGGGGTTACAGATATATACCAACCCGGTGTTATCGTCAATTTTGGCTTCCATGGCATCCAGATCAAGCTTGTAATCGGCCGTAAGTGGCACTTTAATCCACTTACCTTCCAGTTGCTGCGCATGCGATGGCAGGTCATCATAAGATGGATCGCCGGTGATGATGCTTTTACCACCTTTGCTGAAATGTATAGCTGCTGCCAGTAATAACGGCGACGAGCCCGACTCCATCAGGATATTATTATAGTTGATACCCTCATATTGAGCTATTTTGTTATACAGGGTACCCTGTGTCATGAAGGGGTATTGATAACTTTTATCAATGGCATCCTGAATGGCTTTTTTAGCTGCCGGTGAAGGGCCAAAAGGGTTTTCATTAGCCAGTAGCCTTGCTTTTAGCTCAAAGCCTGCATTGGTAACAGCTTCCTGATCGGTTAAACTGCGGCTTAATGGTTTAAATACACGGGCCGGCATGGCTGCCAGCTTGCCAATTGTTCCTGAAAAAAGGGCCAGTCCCCCGGCCATAAATGCGCTGGATTTGATCCAGTTTCTGCGGTTAAGTGTACTTGACATGGTGGTGGTATTTAATGCTTTTATACGTTAATATTATTTTTGAACCGGATATTGCGTACGCTGATCGGTAACCCTGGCGTGTATGGCAGCAACCGTACTCCGTGCCGACTCAAAGGCCCCGGCCATCCAGGCATTGAGGTATGTTAAATGCTCGCCTGCAAAATATACCTGCTTATCGGGTTTTAACAGTACCGGGTATTGTGTTTTACGGGTTTCGGTTGTATAAACCGCCCAGCCGCCTAAATTATATTTTGTTTTATGCCAGCTTACCGAAAACGAGCTCTCAAACTCCTTATCATACTGCGGGTGGATGAGCTTGCCTTTTTCCAATGCAAACTTTTCCCGTTCGGCGTAGCTTAAAGCGCCAATTTTCTGCGCTTTTTCGTTAAAGTTGTAATAACCAATCAAGATACCTTTTTTTCCTAAATAATCATAGGATGGGTAAAATATCTGCGTTAAATCATTGTTAGTGTGCGTTATACCACCGTACAAATGCTCATCCTCCTCCCAAAACCGGCGCTTAAACTGTAAGCCGATCTTCCCTGTTTGGTTATAGCTGATATAATCAATAGCCCGGCTAACATCACCGCTAAAATTATTGCTGATATTGCTTAGTACAGGCAGTGGAATGGTACAGATACACAGATCGCCGTTTAATATATGCTCTCCCGTGGCATCTTTGTAAGTTATCTTAACCCCATCGGCTACATTATTGATGGAAGTAACCTCTGCTCCCATTTTTATAAATGGCGCCACTTTCTTTTCCAGGGCTTTAGCTATCTGATCCATCCCACCTACAGCCTGGAACATGGTCATCTGCAGTTCGTAGGTATATTCGGCCACGTTATAAAAATCGGGATCCATCAGTCCGGAATGCAGCAGATCGGCCAGTTTATGCGGGTCGGCTATTTTACCGGGCTTATCGCCCGCACCAGGAGTTTCCGTATACCCCCGGCGCGCGGATGCTTTGTAGAGCTTATCGATATCCAAACCACCTTCGGCCTGCAGGTATTCAATGATCTTTTCGCCGTCCTCTTTGGTGAAGCTGCTGTCAAGACCGCCATGATCAATGCTTTTGGCCAGCATTTCGGTCATATAACCGCGGATGTCGTTATGTACCTCTCTAACTTTGATCTTTTTGTTTGATAATGGGCCTTTGCCTTCGGCAAAGTAATAAGTACCTTCGTTTACGTTATTATAAACCTGGATGGGCACACCCAGCTCTTTACAATAATGCAGCGTAAGTTCATGATTGTGAGGGATGCGCGAGGGCCCGGCATTAAAATACTGACCGGCATCAAAGCGGGCGGTAGCAGTGGGCTTATCAATTTCGGTATTGGTACTGCCGTTACGGATACTGAAACAGCGCCCGCCGGTACGCTGCCGTGCTTCCAGAATGGTACATTGATAGCCGAGTTTGCCAAGCTCATAGGCACTGGTCATACCGGCCAAACCGCCGCCTAAAATTATAATGTGTTTGCCTTTGCCGCTGCCTTCGAGGTTAAAGGCATGCGCGGGCGATGGTTTTAATAAGCCAAGGGCAAGCATGGCGGGATATGCCCCACCAGCCAGCATGGCCCCTTTTCCTAAAAAGTCCCTGCGGGTAATAGTTTTCAATAAGCGCGTATTTATGTTTTACAATCAACTCAAGCACTAAATATAATCTTTTCTATGTTTTTATGTTAAGCCAAAATCAACTTTTATTGCTGTTTCTATAAAATTAGCGAGGTTATTTTAGAGGTTGTTGATTTTAGGTTAAGATATGGTTGGGGGATTAGTGATTAGAGGTTGGAGATTAGAGGTTAGGTTTGTTTGGAATGATTTAGGCGCAGAGCGCTAAGAGGAAAAACTTTGTTCCGTGCATTGCTATCCGCAGTTATTTGTCTGAACCGGGATTTGGGGGATTTTTAGGAGGACAGGATTTTTCTTTGATTTTTTTTTACAAAATCCGATCAATCTGAAAAATCCAATAAAATCCCGGTTCAGACACCAAACGTTAAATTCTGTTAAAACGTAAAAATAAATTTGCTTTACTACGAATAGTTCGTAGATTTACGAAACAATCGTAAATACAATGGAAAAACTATCGCAACAAGAGGAAGAAGCAATGCAGGCGGTGTGGCAATCGGGTGCCGGATTTATCAAAGATTTTTTAGATCAGCTGGCCGAGCCAAAGCCACCCTACACTACTCTTGCCTCAACCATAAAAAACCTGGAACGCAAAGGATTTTTGAAAAGCGAAAAGCTGGGCAACTCGTTCCGCTACCTGCCAGTGATACAGGAAGAAGAATATAAAAAGCGGTTTATGAGCGGTTTTGTGAGCGACTACTTCCAAAACTCCTATAAAGACCTGGTAACCTTTTTCGCCAACGAAAAAAAGATCAGCGCTACCGACCTGAAAGAGATCATTAAACTCATTGAAAAACAATAAACCTTACGATCATGCCGGCAACATTTGTTTTTTTATTAAAAGTAAACATAGCCCTGCTATTGTTTTGCGCGGGCTATTACCTGGTGCTGAGGCCCCTCACCTTTTATACGCTTAACCGGATCTATTTGCTTGCAGCTATCCTGTTTGCAAGTATTTACCCGCAAATCAATTTTTCGGCCTTTGTGCAGCGGCACGGGGATCTGGCCAAACCAATAGAGCAGATCGCCATTAACTGGCAGTCGCAGGCACAGCTAATAAACCAGCCGGTGCAGGCTATTGATTACTGGTACTGGCTGAGTGTTGTTTTCTGGACAGGTGCGGGTTTGCTGTTCATCCGCCTGGCCATGCAGCTTTTATCCCTGTTACGATTGTATAAAAACTCCAAACCTCAATATATAGGCGAACATTTGGTTAGGGTGATGGATAAAGATGCTGCACCGTTCTCTTTTTGGCGCAGCATTTATGTAAACCCCACCAAACATGAACCTGCCGACCTTAAATCGATCCTGCTGCATGAGCAGGTGCATGTAAACCAATGGCATACCGCCGATATTTTACTGGCCGAGCTAAGCAGTATCTTTTACTGGTTTAACCCCGGCATCTGGCTTATTAAAAGGGCGGTAAGGGAAAACATCGAGTTTATTACCGACCGCAAGATCCTGAAAAACGGTATCGACAGTAAAACTTACCAATACAGTTTGGTGAACGTAAGCTTTAACAATACCCAACCCAGCATTGTAAACCATTTCAATATTTCAACTATAAAAAAACGGATAATCATGATGAACGCGAAAAGATCGTCGAAACTTAACCTCACCCGCTACGCTTTTGTAGTGCCGGCCGTTGTGGCCCTGTTACTGGTGTTCAGCATTTCAAAAGCTGATTTTGCCAAACCCGTGAGGATCACCCTTGCCAATGCGGTACAGCCCCTGGCCAGGATCATTAACATTAATACAGATGAAGTTCCACCAGCTAAACCGGTAAAAGCAGGTAAGCCAACCCACAAAACCCCGACTGCAAAGCCAGTGGTAACACCTGAGCCCGCGGCTGCACCTCAACCTGCAGCTACCCCATCAATAACTATTACACCAATGGCAATTAAACCGGATACCAACAAAAAGATCAAGATATTTTTAGCAGCACCTAAAAAAGATTCGGTAGTATTTGTGGTGAACGGGGTTATATCAACCAGTAAAAACTTCGACCCAACCAATATCGAAACCATGGCTCTTCTCGCTGGTGTACAGGCGGAGAAATTTATAAAAGATGCCGACGACAAAGCGATTAAAGTTGCCTACGTGATCACTAAAGACGCACCAAATAAAGAAGAACTTAAAAAAGAAATGAATAAAACCCTGATGATCAGAAAAATCACTATTAACAATACAAGTGGTGATATAATACAGGATAACGACAACAACAATGTTAACGTAGTTGCTATTGCTCCGGTTAATAAAAATGTTGATGTAAAAAATGTTAAAAGTGTTGTTGTAGTGAAAGGGATCAGCAGCACGGCAAGCGGCAGCAGCAGTAGTACGGTGACTATTAATGGTGTAAAAGCCAAACCGGTTGCTCTTTCATACAGCATCAGATCTGACGATGATGCCATAGTAGCCAGAGGCGGTGATGTTGTTGTTACCGGCTATGGTAAAAAAGCCAATATAAAAGCACTGAAAGTGAATGGATTGAGCATTGTAACCAATGGCGATAAAGACCCGCTGGTGGTTATAGATGGCAAAAACAGCTCGATGGAAGCATTGAAAAAACTGGATCCTGATAAAGTGGAAAGCATTTCAATACTTAAAGGCGATGATGCCACCAAAAAATATGGCGACAAAGCCAAAGACGGTGTGGTTGTAATAGGTACCCGTAAAAAGTAAAGTAATTGGTTGATTGGGTTGGATTAGGTGAGTAGTTTTATTTCGATAAGATCAGTTAATAGTTAAAAAGAAGTAACCCCTCTCTTAAGCAACCTTAAACATAATCAACCTTCAACTGGCCTCGGCCAGTTTTTCCGTTTCCAGCAGGTTGAGTAAAGCTTTCTCAGCAATATTAAGTTCGGCGGCTTTTACATCTTCGCGTTCATCAAGCTGGCTGATATATTTGAAAATGGTTCCCTCCTCATAGCTTTTAATAACCGATGGGTGCACGTAGTATTTTTTACAAACAGTACGCGTGTTCCCAAGGTTTATAGCCACCTCATCCAAAACACTCACTATCTTCTTTTTACACTCTGTAACGCTGTCAAACTCTCCGGCCTCTTTAAAAGCGTATAATGCACTTACGCTGCCAGCCCAGGTGCGGAAATCCTTAGCGGTAAAATCCTCACCGGTTATTTCATGCAGATAACTATTGATATCTCCCGAGCCAACACTGCATTTGGTACCATCCTCGTTATAATATTGAAAAAGCTCTTTCCCGGGGATATCCCTGCATTGTTTTACCAGCCGGGCAAGTTTGCGGCTTTGTAATTGTACTTTATGAAAAACACCTTTTTTGCCCTTAAACTCAAACCTGAGATTGGAACCTTCAACCTTCACATGCCTGTTTTGCAGGGTGGTTAAACCAAATGAACCGTAAAGCTTTTTGTACGATTCATTCCCCACCCTGATACTTGTGAGTTCCATTAACCGCACTACCAGCGCAACCACCTTTTCATGATCGAGATTACGCCTCGCTAAATCTTTATCCACCTGCTCACGAATTGCAGGCAGGTGCGCTGCAAAGGTTTGCATCCTGTGATATTTGGATTGGTTCCGGATCTGGTTCCAATGGGCATGGTAACGGTATTGCTTGCGCCCGGCGGCATCGGTACCGGTAAATTGCAGGTGGCCGTTTTCATACGGTGAGATCCAAACGTGGGTATATGCCGGTGGGATCACAAGTTTATTGAACCTTGTGATCAGCTCTTTATCTTTTACCAAAACGCCGTCCGCATCATAATAGCTCCAGCCTTTACCAGATTTTTTGCGGGTATAACCCGGTGATGAATCGGATACATAACGCAGGCCTACTGCCTTTGCAGTTACTTTCGGGTCGCGGCCAATTTTTTCGAGCTTTTTGAGGAGGCGGTTCATGGAGAGATAACATGCGGAGGGGAGATTAAGTTTTAATTAGGGATTTATCTTATGGAGATATTTTAGATTATTGCCTTAACACTCTTTAATGAAAAAGGGATGCCCGTCGGGCATCCCTTTTTCATTAATATAATTATGTCATTGCGAGGTACGAAGCAATCACATACTGTACAGGGCGGCTCTGCTTCTGTGCGGTTGCCACGCTGCGCTCGCAATGACATGGGGGAAGTGTGCTTTCATCAGAGGAATTACTTCAACACCGAAACCGCTTTATTAGCCTCGCCAACACCCCAAACCGTGCCAGGCGTATCGCCCATAGTAATAATTAACTCACCGCCTGCCATCACATCGGTATGTTTGATATAAGTTTTGGTATAATCAGCGCCGTTAAGCGTCATAGCCTGGATATACTTGTTTTTAGGGCCGTTATTTTTAACCACTACGTGGAATTTTTTATTCCCCTGCAATTGCAGTGTAGCTTCATTAATTACCGGGCTGCCAAATACGTACAGACCGTTGGCCGGGTTAACAGGGTAAAAGCCTACAGCTGATAACACATACCAGGCCGACATCTGCCCTACGTCTTCATTACCGATAATGCCATCCGGTTTATCGGTGTAAAAATCATCCAGGATAAACCTAACCTTTTCGGCAGTTTTCCATGGCTTGCCTGCGTAAGCGTAGTAGTAGCTCATCGGGTGGCTCGGCTCGTTGCCATGTGCGTACTGGCCAATCAAACCGGATACATCGGGCGATTTAAATTTACCCATATCGCCCTGGGCGATAAATAACGAATCGAGCTTGGTATTGAATTTATCTACCCCGCCCAGCATGCTGATCAGGCCTTCCACATCCTGCGGAACAAGGAAGGTGTACTGCCAGCCGTTACCTTCGGTAAAATCGCCTGTTTCATGGATAGAAATGAAAGGGCTATAAGGTGTGCGCCATGCATCCTGCGATAAACGGCCGCGCATAAAACCTGCTTTAGCATCGTAATAGTTTTTGTAATAGGCACCACGCTTGCTGAAATAAGCATAATCTTCAGTTTTGCCTAATTTTTTGGCCACCTGCGCCAGGCTCCAGTCGTCAATAGCATATTCAAGGCCCATTGAAACCGATTCGCGGCTGCTATCAGCCGGGATGTAGCCGTATTTTTTTACGTATTTAACGCCACGCTCATCGCCCATGGCGGTGGTTTTCATAGCCTCATAAGCCAAATTAGCGTCAAAGCCTTTATAGCCTTTTAACAAAGCATCGGCAACAACCGGTACCGCGCTGTAACCCACCATACAATTGGTTTCGTTAGCCATTAAATGCCAAACCGGCAGGTTGCCCTGCTGCTGATAAATAGCCAGCATGGAGTTGATCATATCGTTCACATGCTCGGGGTGGATGATGGTTGACAGCGGATTATTTGACCGGTAAGTATCCCATAACGAAAATGTGGTTACGTTATTGAAGCCCTCGTTTTTGTGTACCTTTTTGTCGGTTCCCCAATATTCGCCGTTTACATCGTTAAAAATAGATGGCGCTATCATGGTATGATAAAAGGCAGTATAAAACTTCTTCATCTGTGATAATGAATCGGCTTTAATAGTGATCTTTTGCAACTGTTTATTCCAGGCTGCATCGGCATCAGTAACTACTTTATTGAAATCCCAACCCGGTATTTCGGCTTTGATGTTAAGCATGGCATTCTCAGCGCTTACCGGCGAAATCCCCACTTTGGCATAAACTACTTCGCCTTTTGTAGTAGCAAAGCTTATTACGCCTTTTACTTTAGCCCCTTTAAGCTCGGTGCCTTTTACATTGGCAGTGCTATCATAAACGGCAAAAGTTTTGATAGGCTTAGAGAAAACCGCCGTAAAGTAAATCCGCTGATCATCTGCCCAGCCTTTTGAAAAACGGTAGCCGCAAATGGTATTTTGATCAACCTGTTTAATATAGGTTTCCATTGGTTTGTCCCAGCCAATGCCTTCCTGCAAATCAATAAGGATATGCGCATCTTTTGTTGCCGGGAAAGTGTACTTATGCATCCCGACGCGGGTACTGGCAGTAAGCTCAACACCGATATCGTATTTTTTAAGCTTTACCTTGTAGTAGCCTGGTTTTACAACCTCGTCCTTATGGCTGAACAATGATACATAACCGCTTTTTAAATTTTTGTTACTGCCTTTGTATACATTGATGGGCCCTGTTGTTGGCATAAAGGAGATATCGCCCAAATCGCCGATACCTGTACCGCTTAAATGCGTATGCTGAAAGCCGATGATGGTAGAATCAGAAATATGGTAGCCCGAGCACCAGTCCCAGCCTTCAGAGATATTGGTTGGGCCTAACTGTACCGCGCCAAAAGGAACACTGGCACCCACAAAAACGTGCCCATGAAAACCGGTACCAATGTATGGATCGACATATTGCGTTAAACCGGCCGCCTTTTTCATAGGCTGGGATTTGTGCCTTTGTGCGTACGAGCTTAAATTAACCAGGGCCAGCAAACCAGCCAAAACGAGTTGTTTTTTCATTCTTTATTTTAGATGATGGTATTGAGGTTTATATTGCTCACAAAGTAAACCCCGATACTTAATAGATTATTAATATACGCTTAATTCGGCCACGGTAATCCCATTTCCTGCAATTACATGCGTGGCTTCAAATTTAAAATACCTTGCGGATAATGCCTGCTTTAAAACTACAGGCTGCTCAATAGGGCTCGATTTGATATTGGCAAACTCTCCTGAAGCTACTTTCTCCCAGGCTTTGCCATCTTTACTAATGTAAAACACATAGCTGTCCACTATGCCATCGGCCTGCTTGTCCTGCCTTGGCAAATAGCCGAATGCTTTTATCTTTTGCTCTTTACCCAGATCAACGCTGATCTGCTGCGGGAATTGCGCATCTTCTTTTTTCAGCGTGCTGTAAAGGCTGCCGGTATTTTCATCGAAAGCATTTTCTGCTTTTCCCCAACCATCATTAGCAGCTGTAGCATCCAATACTTTCCAATCGGTTTTAGCGTAGCCGAAAGACACATAAGTACTTTCACTTTGCTGATCCTTGCCTTCAAAACTGCGGGCTTTAACCACCCCGCCTTCATTCAGTGTAAATGGCTTGCTGTAAACAGGTGAACTTAACGTTGGCTCATGCCCGTCAAGCGTATAGTGAATTGCGGTTACAGGAGCTTCGGTAGTAATGCTTATCTCCCCACTTTTGTTGCGTGACACCTTTGGCGCAGTTAAGTGAACGGGCTCTTTATAGATCCCAAAATCACTCAAAGCTATAGCTACCGGCGATGCGGTAATCCGCAGCCTTAATTTGCTGGCAGTTATATTTTGTGTTAAACGGATCAGCCTGTTACCGCCAATACTGGTTGCCGCGCCTATCTGCTCCCATTTGCCATTTAAATAAGCATCTACAGCAACAGATTCAATCCTTTGCCCTAATTTGATATTCTCGCGCAGGCGGATCACATTAAATGTTTTTGGCGAATGCAGATCGATGGTTAAAGATGGTGTAGTTACCTTATCGTCAGTTGCCCAATAGCTGTACCTATCGCCATCCAGCAAAAACTGCGGACCAAACTTTGCTTTATTCCCGCCACGTACATTACTGGCGGTAAGCGTAGCGCCCTTTGCAAGGTTAACCGCAAAAGTTTTTTTAAGCAGGTTACCAAATTCGGTCAGTGATTTTACGTCGATCTCATTAACGATACCGCGCGGATCGGGCGATAAACCCAAATCAAGCGCTGCACCGCGGCCAACACTTTTATAATACAGATCGAGCAAGGTATAGGGTGACTTTACACCTTCATCCTGAGCTTTATGATAAAACCATCCGGGGCGTAACGACACATCACATTCGGCAGGCATCCAGTATTTACCGTCGCGGGTACCCTCGGTACCTTCATAATCTTTTACGTATCCATTTGCCGGGATCTTGCCTTCATCCGGGGCATGAGGCGTATAGGTTGCCCAGCAGGTTTCACCTGCGTGGCCTTCCTCGTTACCTACCCAACGTACATCCGGGCCAACATCGCCAAATAATACGGCATTTGGTTGCAATTTGCGGGTAATGGCCCAGGTAGTATCCCAGCCATAATAAGTGGAACGGTCAATTTTCCTTACTTCGCGCTTGCCGCCATAATAGCCATCGCCGCCGTTGGCGCCATCATGCCATGAAATAAACAAAGGGCCATAGTTGGTGTACAATTCTTTCAGCTGTTCGCGATAGATCTTTACATATTCGGCGGTGCCATAGTTAGGATTGTTCCTGTCCCATGGCGAGCAGTACACACCCAGTTTCATGCACAGTTTGTCGCAAGCTTCGCGATATTCTTTCAGGATATCACCTTTGCCATTTTTATAAGGGCTTTTGCTGATATTATGTTCGGTAGTTTTAGTTGGCCAAAGGCAAAAACCATCATGATGCTTTGCAACAACCACCACGCCTTTAAAACCACCGGCCTTTGCCGCGGCGACTATCTGCAAGGCGCTGAACTGTGTTGGGTTAAAGATCTTCGGATCTTCGTCGCCGTACCCCCACTCCTTGTTGGTATAAGTATCAACTCCGTAGTGAATGATGCAATACATCCCTGTTTCCTGCCAGTTAAGCTGGCCTTGCGTGGGCAATGCACCATATGGCTTGAGGGGCTTTTGGCCAAAGCCATTTAAACCGGCGGCCAGTAACAATAAGGCAATGCCTGTAAACTTCTTCATAATTGGTTATTAGTTTTTAAACCATGACGACGGCACATCCTGCGGGGCCGAGCCATTAACACTATATTTCAGCAACAGCTTAAAGCCCCCACCACCTTCAATAAAATCAAGCTTAAACGGATGTGCACCCATTTTTAGCGCCACCTGTCCGCTGCGTTCCTGGGCCGAGTGGTTACCATCGTTATTTACCACTACGTTGTTGCCAATGTACAGCACACCTCCATCATCGCAGGTGAGAAAAAAGCTGTAAATGCCATCGGTTGGCACATCTATGTACCCTTTGTAAGTGATACCAAATGATGGCGCTTTTACTGTTGAAGGCACTTCAATTTTATCGGTTGTAAATGCGCTGTCAACTTTTGCATCCTTCATCAAACTTGTTTGTTTAAAAAACGCTTTGTAGTAAGTGGCGTTCAACCCTGGTTTTGGCGGGGCAATTTTAATCGGGCCAAGCATTTGTTGTTGCGTATAGTTCAGGCTATAGACATCGCCACGGGTACCGGCCGGTGTAAAAGCAGCCACTCTTATCAACTCTGTTTTTTTAATGCTTAAGGGCGATGGCAATACCGGCGATTTCATATCGGGCAAAGTGCCATCGGTAGTATAACGGATGGTAAGGCCTGGCAGCGGTGCGGTTATGCTCAGTTTACCTTCATCAGTAAAAACATATTCATTAAGCAGGTTTGGCAGATCGGGCAGGCGATAATTGATCTTCAGCGCATCCATCCTTTTATATTGTTCGGTTAAACGCTGCAGGTATGAATCATACTGATCTTCCCTGTGCGTCCAAAGCATTTCGGCCAAAGCGGTTAGCCTCGGCATGTACATATAATCGGCACGTTTTTCGGAAGGGATCATTTCAGACCACAGGTTAGCCTGCGCTCCTATAATTGACTTCGCTTCTTCGGCATTCAGCACTTTAGGGATGGGGTTAAAGTGATAAACCTTGCTTACCGAATACTGATCGGGCTGGTTATCAAAGTAAAGTGGCTCGCCAGGGGTCATAATCACAGTATTGCCGTTCTTTACAGCCTTAACCGGGGCATCGGGCACCCAGGTGCGCCAGTACATTACAATAGCTGTAGGGCTGATACCACCTTCAATGATCTCATCCCAACCTATCAGTTTGCGGCCTTTGGAATTAAAAAATTTCTCCATTCGGTTAATGAAATAGCTTTGCAGTGCGGGCAGGTCTTTAATGCCTTCACGCTCCATTAAAGCTTTACAGGCATCTGATTTACCCCAGTTGGTACGGTCAACCTCATCACCGCCGATATGGATATATTTCGAGGGGAAGATCTGTATGATCTCACTGAATACATTCTCTGCAAATTCAAAAGTGGTTTCGTTACAGGGGCAAATAGGTTTGGTGAACAACTCGCCCCACTTATTTTCGCCGTCGCAGGTTAAATATGGGTATGAATTGATAGCCGCCATCATATGGCCCGGCATGTCAATTTCGGGGATGATATCGATATGCTTTGCAGCAGCATAAGTTACCACACCTTTCATCTCCTCTTGAGTATAAAAACCACCGTACAGGGTTTTACCATTTTTTTGGATGATGTGCTCTTTATCTATCGTAAAATCAGGATTATCCTTAGCCCGTTTCATACAGGCCGAATCCTGGTTGTTGAACGTGCGCCATGCACCGGCTTCGGTAAGCAGCGGGTATTTTTTTATTTCGATGCGCCAGCCCTGATCATCAGTTAAATGCAGGTGCAGCTTATTCATTTTGTATAAAGCCATCCTGTCGATGAACTTTTTCAGGTAGCTGATAGAAAAGAAATGCCTTGATACGTCCAGGTGCATGCCTCGCCATTCGTAAGCGGGTTCATCTTCAATAGAAACTACCGGCAATGATAAAGTTTTTTGTACAGCACCTGTTTCAAGAGCAACAGGCAATAACTGACGGATAGTTTCAACTGCATGGAAAGCCCCGGCAGCTTCCTTTGCCTTAATGGTGATGCCACTTAAAGTAATATCCAGTTTATAACCTTCGGACGAGGAAATGCTGCTATCATAGGCAAACACTATTGAACGCATGGTGTTTTTGGCGACCTTCTTTCTGTTGCTGCCAAATGCTTTAAGAAGCAATTTGTTCATTTCATCAGCTTCGCTTTTAAACGGGGTGCCGCTTTCAACAATTAATGAGATCTCTGGTTTAATTATAAACGAGCCTTTACCTGCCACCAAATGCGTTGGATAAGGGATCAAGGGAAATTTTGAAGCTGTTTCCTGAGCGATTGCACCGCCAGCACAGGTAAGCATCAGCGCCGCTGCCGACAAATATTTTGAAATACTTTTCATTTGCTTCTGTTTATTGTTTGTCGATTGAGATGGTTCTTTCAGCAACATTCCAGCCGCCAATGGTTACAGCAAGGTTTTTATCAGCACCTGGATTATGGTCGATAACCACTTTTTTAGTTTGGCCTGGCAGCACGGTTATATAATTATCGCTGTAAAAAGCAGGCAAAATGCGTTGCTTACTCTCGGCATTAACTAATGACAAGCGGTTAAAAAATGCCAGCGCGCCGTTGCCTTCATTGGTCAAGGTCACTTCAACCTTACCGTTTTTCAGGTATTTGGCAGTAGCACCTAAATTACCGGCAGGCATTTTCTGCAGACCAGAAAAATCGCCCTTAGCATCAGGCAGCCAGTAAATATTTTCGCTGATCACTTCTTTATCCGACTTAAGCAACTGCAGGCAAAGGAATACGCCTTTGTCCTTAGCTTCTTTTTCAATTTCGTGTTTTAACGAAAGGTATCTTTTAGTAGTAGTGGGTGTTACATCGGCAAAAACCTGTGTCAGTACCTTTTCCTTGCCATCCATATCATAGGTTTTGGCCACCAGCAGCATATTGCTGTGTGTTTTAAAGGTATTGTTGGCTACCATTACCATACCATCTGTTTGGTTATACATGATGTGCAGGGGCTCGCTTCCGCTGTGCAAACCGTAAAGGCAGGCGTTAGGGTCAAGGTAATAATCATACATCTGGCCGCGCATGGCAGTCCATGGGTTTTGGGTTTTCCAGATGATGGTACCTGTATACCAATCCCACATGTGCGAGCTGAAACCTTCCATCAGCGCACGGTACTGGTCATAGTTTACCAGCTGTGCTTTTGTTGCAAAATCCTCAACATTTTTGGCTTTGCCGTATTTATCAATAAAGCCATCGTAACCAATATATTTATGATAATCCCAAACCGGATCGGTTGTTGTTTTGCCGGTTGATGCATCGTATTGCGGCAACACCATGTTTTCGGCGGGGATAAAGCGTTTTAACGATTCATAATCGCTTACACCAACCGAACCAACTTCGGAGTTGAACGGATAAGTTCTGTGATCCCAAAAAGTTGTCAGGCTTTGAACGCCGTAAGGCCCGTCACCATTGCCGCCCTGTACATTGCGCGACATTTCTTCGGAGTTTGAATACGGGATAAACCAGCGGGTATTATCCAGCTTTGGCATAATGGTATCACGCAGGGCTGCAAAAATATCCTCGGGCGGGGTGATCTCGTTACCACCACACCAAATAGCCAGCGACGGATAGTTACGTACCAGTTTAACCTGGTCGGCTACCGATTTTAAATACAGGTCATGGTCATCAGGGTATTTGCGGCGTGTCCATTGGTCGTCCAATTTCATTGGGTCGGTCCAGCGGCCATTACAATCACCTGATCCCCACATATCCTGGAAAACCAGCATCCCGTATTTATCACAAGCCTCGTAAAATTCAGGGCGTTCAATCAGCGCACCACCCCAAACCCGGATCAGGTTCAGGTTCATATCACGGTGAAAACGAACTTCGGCATCGTAACGGGCATCGCTGAAGCGCAGCATCTGATCGGAGATGATCCAGTTACCGCCTTTAATAAACACCTTTTGGCCGTTCACATTAACCTGGCGACTTTCAGTTTTGCTGTTCCACTCGGTAGTGATCTGGCGTACACCAACTTCAATATTTTTTTGATCGGATATCTTACCACCGGCAACAAACTGCAAATTAAGTTTATACAAATTTTGCGGACCGTAGCCATTTGGCCACCAAAGTTTAGGGTTTTTAAGGCTGTAATCGGCCAGTTTAACTTCCTGTTTTGAATTGGCTTTCAGCGTAACCGGCTGCGATACCAGCTTGCCATCTAAATTATATTGTAAAGTACCGCTTACAGCAGCGCCTGTAGCATTTTCAAGCTCGGCCGATACCTGTACAATAGCAGGTTGCTGCGCACCTTCCGGCAGGCGAACACCCGGAACCAGGGTAACTACATGCGGATCTTTAATAACTACAGCACCGGTATGTTCAATAGTTACTTTATCCCAGATGCCTGTATTACGATCACGGATGGGCTGGATCCAGTCCCAGCCGGCAGTATATTGAATCCCTACGCCACGGGCAATAGTACCGTCGCCGCCCTGGCCGCCATTGGGATTGCCAACAACATCCGGAGGATAAACAATAACAGCTAAACGGTTACTGCCGCTTTTGCTCAACCATTTGGTAATGTTATAGCTTTGGCGTAAAAACATGCCTTTATGCAGTTTGCTGTTCAGCTTATGGCCATTCAGGAAAACATCGCAGCTGTAATTTACACCACGAAAGTTAAGGTATGTTTGGTTGCTGCCTGCAGGTGCAGCTTCTTTAAAATCTTTGGCGAACCAGTAGGTATAATAATCACGGCCTACTTTATAAATATCAGGGATCTTTTCATTGTTCATGCCGTAAAAAGGATCAGGAACCTGTTTATTGGCAAGCTGGGTGGTTAATACCGTACCGGGAACAACCGCGGGGTTCCATGCAGCCAGATCATAATTAGATTGCGATATCGTGGCTCCGTTATCCTTAACACTATTCATTGAGGTACATTTCCAGCCGCTGTTTAGCTCATAACTGGTTTGGGCCTCCGCGTTTTGATAAACGCCTGAAGTAAGGATAGATAACACTAATGAAAATTTAAACAATGCAGATCTGCCTGCCGGACGGGTTGTTGTCATTTATTTAGATTGGATGAATGATCAAAATTATAAAACTGCCAAATCATTTTAGCTGTAAAAACTTGGCTATATTATGTGGTATTTTGTCTGATTGACGATGCAAAACCAATTGTCATTTCGACGAGCATGGGCGGGTTGTACGGTGGCGCGAGGAGAAACTATCTCTTGAGCGATAGCGAAAAATCTTATACGCGCGACTTAGCAGTTCGCTCATCGCTTGTATAAGATTTCTCCTCACTCCCATTACTCAGCCCTTCCCGTTCGTCGAAATGACATGATGTTTTTGTTTGGTGTTTGGTTACTATATAATTAATACACTATCTTAAACCCGGCCGCTTCATTAAGCCCACTCTCCCGCTGCAATTTTGCAGGGATACTGATGTCAATACCATCGGCTGCCTGTTTCCATTTAAGGCTTTGGGTACTGCCAAGCAGGGTAACTTTCTTTACCTTTTTAATATCCTTCAGTTTTACTGATACAGTAGCCGGTAAAACTACCTTTTCCTGATCGCTCAGGGCGAAGGCGTAAATGGTGTTGCTGCTTTTAGCTTTGGTATAGTATATATTACCTGTTGAATACGGTGCTACTGATTGGCTGGCATAGATTCCTTCGCCATTGATCTTCATCCACTGGCTGATCCCCTGCAAGCGTTCGTAAGCAACCGGGTCCCAGTCGCCGTCAGGGCCGGGACCAATGTTCATGAGCAGGTTGCCGCCGCGCGATACGATCTTCACCAATAACTGTACAATTTGCTGCACCGATTTATAATGATCGCCGGGAACGTAGCTCCATGAATTACCCATGGTTATACAGCTTTCCCAGGGATGATCGAGCGGCACTTCAGGTACTTCCTGCTCGGGAGTAGTGTAGTTTTCATATTTTCCGGCTACTGTACGGTCAACTACGATAAGTCCCGGTTGTTTTTGTCTGCCCATGGCGGCTATTTTAGGCATATCAATATCCTGGTCAAACTTGATACCGCGCTGCCAGTCAATAGTAGTATCAACACTGCTTTTCGGGCGTACCCATCCCCCATCCAGCCATAAAATGTCAACCTTTCCATAATCGCTCATTAATTCACCTATTTGGTTATAGGTAAAATCTTTAAACTTTTGCCAGCGCTCAGGGTATTTAGCCGGATCATAGTTTACGTTACGGTCTTTAGGCGGAAAGTATGGCCACCAGTAGTTTTCGGTATGCCAGTCGGGTTTGGAAAAATATGCGCCCACCATAAAGTTTTCTTTACGGAATGCGTTAAAGATCTCCTTAGTTACGTTACTCCTTGGGTTGGTTGAAAAAGGGGTTTTACTGCTTGTAATTTTATAATCGGTTTCTTTGGTATCAAACATGCAAAAACCGTCGTGGTGCTTGGTGGTGAAGATCACGTATTTCATACCGGCATCCTTAGCAGCCTTTACCCACTTTTCGGGATTGAATTTGGTTGGGTTAAAAGTGGTTTGCAAATTTTCATAAGCTGCCTTATAGCCATTATAGGTAGCACCATACGGACCGCGGCGTTGTGTCCAGCCTTCATCTTCGGGGCAAATGCTCCAGCTTTCAACCACGCCCCACTGGCTGTAGGTACCCCAGTGCATGAACAAACCAAACTTAAGATCCTGCCAGTTTGCTATTTTTTGCTCAACTGCGGGGTCTCCGGCAGGAACATATTGCTTTGACATATTGTGCTTTTGGGCCAACACGGCGAAACATCCAAAAACCAAAAGAAATACCGTAAATAATCGTTTCATCAAGCTATTATTTTATAAATTACTGACAATTTTATATGGTGTATTGCCTACACACTTTTTAAAATTTTTTAAAAAACATCGCAACTTACATCATAAAATTTTATTTTTCGGTTTTAATATGTTATTATTGTTACACCATTATTAAGTTTTAAATTTAGTTGATTAATTAAAAAATCGTCGGTTTGAGAGACAGAAAAGTTGATACGCTAAAATTATGGAATCTCATTTGCAACAATGATGACGAGAACGCCTTTGAGTTGATTTTCCACATCCTTAACAACTCGCTTATAAAATTTTGTGTATTATATGTACATCAACGGGAGATTGCCGAAGAGATAGTTTCAGACGTATTTGTAAAGTGTTGGCTTAACCGTAAAAACCTCACCGAAATTCAAAACCCCGAAACCTATCTGTTTGTAGCGGTAAAAAACCAATCGCTAAACCATATCAAAAAATATTCAACCATTCATCTTGTACAAATTGAAGAAACCAATTCGGTTGAATTTGTAAATACTTACAATCCTCAAAAAGAAATAGAAAACAAAGAGCTCATCTTCCGGATGGACCGGGCTATTGCGGGCCTTCCGCAACAATGCCGTATTGTTTTCAGGCTGATTAAAGAGGATGGCATGAAGTACAAGGAAGTGGCCGAAATTCTTAATATTTCGCCCCGAACAGTACAAACCCAACTTTTCAGAGCAATCAAGAAGCTTAGTGTCGTTCTGACACAATACAATAAACACAATGAAAATATGCCTAAAACCAATGCAATCAACATTTTAGGAGCTGTAATTGTGATTTTTCAATTATTTTTTTTAAACTTGTAGGTAATTAACCTAAATATTTTGTCCTATCACAAATAAGGATGCAATTTTACGATGGGCAATGATAAATTTATAGAGCTGGCGGGCAAAAAACTGTCCAATGAAATCAGCTCTGATGAAAATAACGAACTTCTGCGTTGCTTAGCTAATGATGCCTCCCTTCGTGAGCAATACGAGGCCCTTTCCGCTTACTGGAAACATAACGATGCCGAATATGCCGACAATGCCCTCGCTTTTCAAAAAATAAAATCGAAAATTAAGGCTCAGGAGGTTACCGAACCCGCAACTCCGGCAATACTTACACCCGTTAAAAAAAGCGTTACACGTTATCTTTGGCGTGCTGCCGCCGCAGTTGTTTTAATAGCAGGCTGCGCCTATATTTTTTACTCAAAACTGGCTGTTTCGGGTCATGAAATTGCGGGCACAGCCCCCAGCGCATGGCAACATAAAAATACTTTTGTTCGCGAAAAATCAACTATTGTATTAACAGACGGTACGCGTATTACGCTTAACTCACAAAGCTCATTAAAGTATCCAACAAGCTTTACAGGTAAAACCCGCGAGGTTTATTTAAGCGGCGAAGCTTTTTTTGATGTACATAAAGATCATGAACATCCGTTCATTATCCATACCGAAAAAATGAACATCAAAGTTTTGGGCACAGCTTTTAATGTAAAATCGTATCCGAATGATACATCAAGTGAAACAACCCTGATCAGGGGAGCTATTGAGGTTACACTTGATGACCGCCCGTCTGACAGGATCATTTTAAAGCCAAGTGAAAAACTGATCGTTAAAAAAGGTTCGTTTAGCACTGTTCATAAAAAGGAAAATAAACTTGCCCCCGTTACAGACAGCAGTGCGGGTACGCAATATGTTTTAACCAGCTTTACCCGGTTACACCAAGACGATAGTGCTGTTTTGGAAACTTCATGGACACAAAACAAACTCATTTTCAGAGATGAAAGCTTTGCCGACCTTGCCACCCGTATGGAACGCTGGTATGGTGTTGAGATCAAATTTAAAAATGACGGGATGAAGAAATACCGTTTTAGTGGTACTTATCAAAAAGAATCCATTACCGAGGCGCTTTATGCTTTACAACACACCGAAAACTTTCATTATAAAATTAAAAACTCAACCATTTACATTTACTGATTACCTTTCCGGAGCAACATCAGCCCCCTTTCATTCTTCCATTCTCTCCGGATATTATTTGCAATATTTATAATTGTTACATACCAATCTGGTCATTTTGTACTATTACCTGTGCTTATTATAAAATTTATGTAAATTTAGGCATCCCCAATGGATGTTGACGACAGGTTTAGGTTATCAGAATAAATGAAAATACGTTTTACGTTAATATTGTTCTTCAATTTACTGGCTATATTAACTGTATATTCCCAAACCCGCGTCACTATTAATTTAAAATCGGCCGATTTTAAAAAGGTGATATCAATTATCGAACACCAGAGTATTTATCATTTTGTTTACAGCGAAAGAAAGATCCCTATCTTAAATAAGGTTGACATAAACGTTGATAATGAAGATGTTAAAAGCATCCTGGATAAAATCCTGGCCAACTCGGGCTTTGCTTATACTGAGCTTGCCAATCACCTGATAGTGATAGCCCCTGTTGATGAAATAGTTAATGTGGTTAAAGTAACCGGTACTATTGTTGACGAAAATGGTAAGCCGCTCCCGGGAGCCACGGTTAGGGTACGGGGCTCAACCATGGGAGCGCCAACAGACCAACAAGGAGCATTTTCCTTTGAGGCGCCCGACCAATCCATATTAATTATCAGCTTCGTGGGCTATGTTACCCGGGAAGTAAAGGTGTCTGGCACAATTCCTCTTAAAGTTATCCTCTCGGTAAGTAATGTTTTAAACGAAGTTGTAGTAACCGCGCTCGGCATAAGAAAGGAAGAGAAAAAGGTTGGTTATTCGGTAACCACGATAGGCGGCGAAGTACTTGATAAAGCCAAAGAATCAAACGTGGCATACTCCCTGGAAGGCCGCATAGCCGGTTTAAGTATTAGTGGTGTAAATGGCGGGCCCGCATCGTCGGCGCGCATCCTGCTCAGGGGTGTTACCAGTTTTGGTGCAAGCGCCCCGCTTTTTATCATCAACGGTGTGCCCATTGATAATACGCAACGCGGTGCGGCCAATGAATGGGGCGGCGCTGATTTTGGCGATGGTATAAGTAACATTAACCCTGATGATGTTGAGAGCATGACTGTACTGAAAGGACAGGCTGCATCGGCATTATACGGGGCAAGGGCAGCCAACGGTGTAATTTTAATTACCACCAAAACCAGTAAAAAAAACTCGGGGTTTGGGGTTGAGTTTAACACCAACTATCAAACCGATAAGGCTATTAATACTTTTGATTATCAAACAGTTTACGGGCAGGGTTTATATGGCATAAGACCGGCAACTGTAAATAATGCTATAACATCTGGAAATTTTGGCTGGGGCGAAAAGCTGGATGGTAAACCAACCATACAATTTGATGGCAAGTATTATCCTTACTCGGCAGTTACTGATAATATAGATAAATTTTACCGCCGGGGTTATACCTACACCAATACAGTAGCTTTTAACGGCGGTAACGAAACAGGTGCCTTCCGCCTGTCTGTTTCCGACCTCAGGAATGGCTCCATCATTCGCAACAGCGGCCTAAACCGCAAAACGGTAAACTTAACCGCAACCCAGGGAATTAGCGATAAATTTAACGTAAATGTTATTGCTAATTATATCGATGAGTCATCAAACCTGAAACCAAACCTGAGCGACGGCCCGCTTAATGCCAACAACATCCAGTATCTTGCTGCCAACGAAAACCAGGCCGCCCTTGCCCCGGGATATGATTCAAACGGCAACGAGCTGCGGTGGACAGGTGATACATTTGTGACTAATCCTTATTTTGCGGTTAATAAATTCATCAACAACATAAGCCGGAACCGTCTCATATCGGCCATAACTGCCCGCTACAATGTTAAAGACTGGCTGTATGCCCAGGCGCGCTTAGGCGATGACGTACTATACGATAAACGCTTAACCATTACCCCTACCGGCACGGCCTATTCACCCGGGGGCGCAGGTTCCATGGATGAACAATCATCTACAGAGCGCTCTGAACTAAATGCCGACATATTGATAGGTGCCAAACACGATATCATAAAAAAACTGCTCAGCTTTGACTTATCTGCAGGAGCCAATCTTCGTAAAAACAGCTATGACTTTACACGTCTTTTCGGAGGCCCGTTCATTGTACCTGATTTTTATAGCTATACTAACCTCACTACAAAAAATAGCACCTACGATTACAAAAGCTCCGAAACCCATTCAACTTATTATTCGGTCGATTTTTCGTTAAAGGACTTTCTTACTTTAACCACTACCGGCCGTTACGATACTTACTCAACCCTTCCGGTCGACAACCGCAGTATTTTTACGCCATCGGTATCGGCAAGTATCCTGTTTTCGGATCTTGTACACATCCCCGGGCTTGATTTTGGAAAAATCCGCTTATCATATGCCCAAACCAGCGGCGAGCCTACCGATGTATATATCACATCCCAGTATTATACCATCAATAATCCTGTAAACGGGGTACCTGCCGGGGGCTTTAGCGATAGTTTACCTAACCTTTTTTTAAAGCCATACACCCTTACAGAAATGGAGATTGGTACCGATCTGAAATTTTTAAACGGCCGACTGGGGATTGATGTAGCGTATTTTCATCGTAAAACCAGGAACGAGATCATTAAAGGCGATCTTGACCTGGCAACTGGCTTTGCCCGGCGGTTTATACCAACAGGCTCTACCCAAAACAACGGTATCGAAGTTGAGTTAAACGGTACGCCTTTTAAAACCGCCAATTTTAGCTGGTCGCCCTCATTCAATTTCACTTATGTACAAAACAAGATCCTCCAAACAGACGGCACCCCCGAATCGGCCAATATAAGCTTTGGTACATACCGACCGCTCAATGCAGCCACAGCATTAGTTAAAGGTTTGCCCGGCCCGCAAATTATGGCTAATGATTACCTCCGAAATGATAAAGGACAAATCATTTTTGATGGCAATGGATTGCCCATGGCCGGTCCGCGGATACCAATGGGCAGCGCAGTACCTAATATTTACGGCGGGTTCAATAATAACTTTACCTATAAAAAACTCAGCCTGTCGTTTTTGATCGATTACCGGTTTGGGAACAAAATACTTTCGGCCACAAATTATAACAGCATTTACAGGGGCTTCAATAAGCTTACCCTGCCGGGGAGGGAAACCGGTGTTGTTGGCGATGGTGTAAATACCAACGGTAATAAAAATACGGTTGTTGTGCCGGCACAAACCTATTACCAGGCGCTTGCACAAAATGTTTCTGCATTAAATGTTTTGGATGGCAGGTTTATTAAATTGCGGCAGGTTACTTTTGGATATACATTTTCAAAAGGATTTCTTGACAAGACACCATTTGAAGCTATAACTTTTTCACTGGTAGGCCGAAACTTGTGGACCATCATGAAACGATCAGACAATATCGATCCTGAATCGGGCTTTTCGCCAGATATAAAATATGCGGGAATTGAGGGGGCAAGCCTTCCGCCAACCCATACTTACGGAATAAATATTAACTTTAAACTCAAAAAATAAATCATCTAAAAATGGCTTCCACCATAAAACACAAGTTCCTCTGCTGTTTGGTAATGCTTGCCGCGTTACTAAAGTTTTCTACCGTAAACGCACAGACCCCTTTTTACAAAGATGCTTCGCAATCGATTGATTTACGCGTAAAGGATCTTATTTCTAAATTAACCATTGAAGAAAAGATCTCCTTATTAGGTTACCGCAGCCAGGCTGTACCCCGTTTAGGCATCCCGGCATATAATTGGTGGAACGAGGCCTTACACGGTGTAGCCCGTGCCGGCGAGGCAACCATATTCCCTCAGGCCATTGGCATGTCGGCTACATTTAATGAGGACCTGTTAAAGCAGGTATCAACAGCCATATCAACCGAAGCCCGTGCAAAATATAACCTGGCTATTGCACAGGACAGGCACCTGCAATATATGGGCCTCACCTTTTGGACACCCAACATCAACATTTTCCGTGACCCGCGCTGGGGACGCGGACAGGAAACTTACGGCGAAGACCCATTTTTGACCGGCCGCATGGGCTCGGCCTTTGTTAAAGGCTTACAGGGCGATGATCCTAAATATCTGAAAGCATCGGCCACAGCCAAACACTTTGCCGTACACAGCGGCCCGGAAGCTACCCGCGATAAATTTGACGCTAAGGTTGATGAAAAAGACCTTCGCGAAACCTATTTGTATGCTTTTCATGAACTGGTTAAAAACCACGTTGAATCGGTAATGAGTGCCTACAACCGCGTTAACGGCGTACCAAACTCCATCAATAAAATGCTGCTTACCGATATTCTGCGGAAAGAATGGGGCTTTAACGGCCACGTGGTTACCGATTGCGGCGCTTTGGATGATGTTTACCTTACCCACAAAACCCTGCCAACCGCAGTTGAAGTAGCTGCAGCAGCCATCAAGGCCGGTGTTGACCTGGATTGTTCATCCATTTTACAAAACGACGGTATCAAAGCCATTAAACAAGGCCTGCTTACCGAAAAAGATGTTGACCAGGCCCTGAGCGCTATTTTACGCACCGAATTTAAACTGGGTTTTTATGATGATCCGGCCGCTAATCCATATCATGGGTACGGTGCCGATAGTGTTCACAACAATCAGCATTTGGCATTGGCCCGTAAAGTGGCACAGCAAAGTATGATATTATTAAAGAACAATAACAATGTTTTACCATTCAAAAAAAGTAACTTATCAAGTATCATGGTGGTTGGGCCAAACGCGGCCTCGCTTGATGCCATGATAGCCAATTACCACGGTACCAGCAGCAAGGTGGTCAACTTTGTTGAAGGCATTACCGGCGCGGTTGATAAAGCTACCCGTGTGGAGTATGACCTGGGCTGCGACTACAAAGATACCACCCATTTTGGCGGCACATGGGCTGCAGGTAATGCCGATGCCACCATCGCAGTGATAGGCCTTTCCCCAGTTTTGGAAGGTGAAGCCGGTGATGCGTTCCTGGCCGAAAGCGGAGGCGATAAAAAGACCCTGAGCCTGCCTGCCAGTGAAATTGCCTTTATGAAAGAATTGCGTAAAAGCGTAAAGAACAAGCCGATTGTAGCTGTAATTACCGCAGGCAGCGATGTTGATGTATCAGCCATTGAGCCTTATGCTGATGCCATCATATTTGCCTGGTACCCCGGCGAACAGGGCGGTAACGCATTAGCTGATATTATTTTCGGCGATGTATCACCCTCTGGCCACCTGCCGCTTACTTTTTATAAAGATATGAGCGATTTACCTGATTACAGCGATTACAATATGAAAGGCCGCACTTATCGCTACTATACCGGTCCGGTGCAATATCCATTTGGCTTTGGCTTAAGTTATACATCGTTTAACTATACGCTTGGCAGTAAATTAAAAGCTGCATATAAAAAAGCTGATACCGTTTCAGTAACCGTAAACGTTAAAAACACCGGCAAATTTAACGGCGATGAGGTAGTGCAGGCCTATATCAAATATCCAAATATCGACAGGATGCCGGTTAAAGAGTTAAAAAGCTTTAAACGCATCAGCCTGGAGCAGGACAAAGAAGGCTCGGTTACATTAAAGATCCCTGTTCAGGATTTGCAGAAATGGGACCTTGCCACGCACAAGTGGAAGCTTTATCCCGGCAGTTATAAACTGGTACTGGGCAGCAGCTCGCAGGATGAAAAGCTGACAGCTGATTTTAAGGTAACTAATTAACAAGCTGTTCAAAAGCGTCTTTAAAGAAATAGTAATATAAAAGCGTCCTTGCGAGGCACGAAGACAACCGACTGTAGGGAGCTCATTAATACCTATAAAAATCAAATTATAATTATTAATAATCCCCTATTAGCAGGTCCGCCCTGTATAGTTTGGGATTGCTTCGTGCCTCGCAATGACGTTTTTTTTGTAAGGTATGACTATTTATTTCATAATAAAGCCTTCAAATCCTTTCCTATCCTGCTTTTATCGGCCGGGGTCTTTGCCAGTTTTAAGGCGGTTTGCAAATGCAATGCAGCCTGTTCATTATCTACCCCGGTGTACAGGTAGCCCAGCAAAACATGGTACAGGTGATTTGTATCCAGCTTCAACTTTTCGGCCTCAACAATGGCTTTCTCCTTCCCTCTTACCTTTGCTAAGGCATAAGCCCGGTTCAATGCCGCTGCCGGCGAATAAGCAGCAATAAGCAACCTGTTATATAGCATCAATATATTTTCCCATTTTTCGGGGGTATCCGTTTTAACGGTATGCCAATAGGCTATAGCTGCCTCAATATGATATTTTCCTGCTTCGTTTCCTTTAGATGCAAGGTTTAAATAGTGCTTTCCTTTTGCTATCAGCTCGTCATTCCAAAGCATTCTGTCCTGGTCATCGTAACGGATCATTTCGCCGTTGTCATCTATCCGGGCATCAAACCGCGAGGCATGAAAACACATCAGTGATAATAAAGCGTTCACCTCTGGTAAGTTGGTTTGTTTATTTTCTATCAGAAGATAGTTAAGCCGCATAGCCTCTAAACAAAGGTCTTTCCGCAATGTGGCGCTTTGGCAACTGGAATAATAACCCTCATTAAACAGCAGGTACAAAGTTTTCAATACGATGCCCAGCCGGTTAACAATATCGGCCGGTGCCGGGAAAACGATCATCACTTTTTGCTCCCGCAGTTTTTCCTTAGCCCTGAACAGGCGTTTATTAATGGTTTCTTTATTTGATAAAAATGCTTCCGCAATTTCATCAATCCCAAAACCGCAAAGAATCCGTAATGCCAGGCCAATCTGCGCCTCGGCCGGGAGAGTGGGATGGCAAATGGCAAACATCATTTGCAACTGGCTGTCGCTGATGTTTTGATCGGAAAGGTCGATCTCCGCCTCGTAATTATCTTCAGCAACAAATCCTTCTGCTACTTTTTGATTAAACCTTGCGCCACGCCTTACATAATCAGTTGCTTTGTTGCGGGCCACGGTATATAACCAGGCTTTAGGGTTATCGGGCAGGCCCCTGATGCCCCATGTTTCGGCAGCTGTGAGGAACGTATCACTGGCAATATCTTCCGCGGCTTCCATATATTCAAAGCCGAAATAATGGCATAGCACCGCTATGATTTTCTGGTACTCGGAGCGGAATAAATGTGGTAAAAGCTGATCTTGCTGCATAAAACAAGCAGCCTCCCTTATATGGGAGGCTGCAAAATCATTTATACTTCCATCGGAATAATAGGGCGCACTTCAACACTGCCCCCTACCGATAATATCGGGCAGCCTTTTGATAACTCGGTGGCTTCCTCCAGCGATGGCGCTTTGATAATAGTGTAACCGCCTATTGCCTCTTTAACTTCAACATAAGGGCCGTCAGTTACCACATTGTCGGGTTTTATTACGCTGCCGGTTGTATCCAGCCTGTTACCAACGGCAACCAGTTTGTTTTGCGCAGCAATGCCGCCAATCCATTCGCGCCAGTAATTCATCATGGTTTGCATCTGCTCGGGCGACCGTTGTGCCGCGCTGGCTTCTACATCTCTTCTGAAAATCAATAAGAACTCGTTCATGTTTTTTGAATTTAATGGTTAAAAACCAAAAGACGATCAGCTTGGGTTGAATTGGACAAGCGTGTGATTTTTTTTTCAAATTACTCAGAAAAACTTAATCGGCATAACAAATATTTGCCTCCCGCAATGCATAACCTTACATAATACTTATAAATGGAGGTTGATATGCTTTTGTTATTTCACGTACTTTGATGATACACTAATACTACCAAACCATGAAATACAGGAAATTAGGAAACACCGGAGTTGAACTCTCGGCCATTGGATTGGGCTGCATGGGTATGAACCATGCTTACGGCCAGCCGGATGATGACGAATCAATAGCAACCCTTGAAAAATCAATAGAAATAGGTATTAACTTTTGGGACACAGCCGATGTTTACGCCAATGGCCGTAATGAAGAACTGGTATCAAAAGTATTGGTACCTAACCGCGATAAGATCTTTATTGCTACCAAATTTGGTTTCAGGGCCGGTGCTGATGGCAGGCTTACCGAATTTGACGGCTCACCGGCTTATATTAAAACAGCTGTTGAGCAAAGTTTGAAACGCTTAAAAACAGATGTGATAGACCTGTACTACGCCCACCGTATTGACCCGAACGTACCCGTTGAAGATATGGTTGGTGCCATGGCCGATTTGGTAAAAGAAGGTAAAGTAAAATACCTTGGCTTATCTGAAGCTTCCGTCAACTCTGTTCGCCGCGCGCATGCAGTACATCCTATCAGCGCTTTGCAAAGCGAATATTCATTATTAACCCGCGATGTTGAGGCTGAGATCCTGCCTGTTTGCAAAGAGTTGGGTATTTCCTTTGTTCCTTTTAGTCCGCTGGTGCGTGGCCTGGTGACTAATGCATTGGATGTAACCAAACTGGCTGATAATGATTTCAGGAAAAGTCTTCCCCGTTACCAGGGTGCCAATGCCGAAAATAATATGGGCCTGGCCCAGGAGTTTGCGCAGCTTGCCGCTCAAAAACAATGTACACCTGCCCAATTGGCGCTTGCATGGGTATTAGCACAGGGTGATAACATCATTCCTATCCCCGGTACAAAAAGAAGAAAATACCTGCTGGATAATGCAGGCTCAGTTGATGTGGAATTAACAGCGACTGATCTTCAGGACATTGAAACTATTTTAGCCAAATACCCTGATACCGGCGACAGGTACAATGAGGCTAATTATAAATTCGTTGATAAAAATTAACAACAACCATATCACGCAAAGACGTTAATCTGCAACCCGAATAAACTTTGCGGCTTAGCGCCTTTGCGTGAAATAATATATCCTCATGGCTTACAATGAACAAATGGCCGATCGCATCCGTGAAGCATTGATGGATCTGCCCGTAGTGGAAGAAAAGAAAATGTTCCAGGGCGTTTGCTTTATGGTGGATGATAAACTGTGCGTTTGCGTGCGCCAAAATGATATTCTGTGCCGCATTGGCGAACAACAGGCACAACTTGAACTTGAGAAAGGCAATTGCAATCAAATGGTAAGTGGTGACCGGGTAATGAAAGGCTATGTATATGTTGAGGATTTCAACTTACAAACCAGCAAAGATTTAAACTATTGGATTAACCTGTGCCTTGAGTTTAATCCGCTTGCCGAGGCTTCTAAAAAGAGAAAAAGTAAAAATTGATTGGAATAACCGTCATTGCGAGGTACGAAGCAATCCCCTATAAGCAGGTCCGCCCTGTATAGTTTGGGATTGCTTCGTACCTCGCAATGACGCTTTTTTGTTTTTAATATATTTAAGAGTTACACTTTTTTAAGACTTCACCATTTTATAATGCTTAATCCCTGCTTCTTCAAACTCCGGCCCTGATGTTTCAAATCCCAGTTTTTCATAAAAAGGCACAGCATGGGTTTGCGAATTAAGATAAATATAACCGGCACCGGCAGGCAAATCTGTTAACACCGCTTTCACCAGTTCCCCTCCTACACCATATCCCCTAAAAGTTTTCAATACGGCAAAGCGCTCAAGTTTATAACCATTATCGGTTTTACGCCAACGACAGGCTCCGGCAGGTTCGTCATCAACGGTAGCTAAAAAATGATGTGATACGTCTTCGTTCTCATACTCCAGCTCGGGTGGGCAATTTTGTTCAACAACAAATACTTCGCGCCTTATGGCATGTACTATATCAAGTTCTGCTTGTTCCGTTGCTTTTTTTACTATGATTTTTGCGGGCATTGATGTAATGCGGTTTTGTTTTAAAATTGTTAAGCTTGGTAGTATGATTTTCCCTTGCCGCATCTATAGAGTGCGTACAGGTGATATCGTCCTCTTCTTCGGCAAGCTCAGACAGTTCAACATAAAACTTATGCAGCTGGTCAAGCTCTTTTTCGGTAATATCCTCAATATCAACCATCCGGTTGCTTGCCCCCTGGTGCGATGCAAGCAGCTCATTAAGTTTCAAATGTATTGCTTTTGAATCTTTGTTTTGCGATTTCTGGATCAAAAAAACCATCAGGAAGGTAACTATGGTAGTACCCGTATTAATAACCAGCTGCCAGGTATCCGAATAATGGAACAAAGGCCCGGTTATACCCCAAACAATGATAACGCCAAAAGCCGTGATAAATGCGCCCGAGCTTCCGGTAGCTATGGTTGCCCAATTAGCAAAGCGCTCAAATAAATTCTTTTTCTTGTTGGTATTTGTAACCATGGTAGCAGATTTTTAATTTTTGTGGGAGGATAGCCTGCTGCCTGTAAACAACAAAGCGCCTGTACAACAAATGTACAGACGCTTTGTTAGTTTTTGATGAATATTATAACTTGCTGTATACGTCGATACAGTTAAGGTCTTCAAAAGCTACAGAAAGCCTTTTAACAAAGTTTTCTTCACCTTTACGTAACCAAACACGTGGATCGTAGTACTTTTTGTTTGGAGAATCCTCGCCGTCCGGGCTGCCGATCTGGCTTTGCAGGTATCCTTCTTTCGATTTGTAGTAATCTTTAATGCCTTCCCAGTAAGCCCATTGCATATCGGTATCAATGTTCATTTTGATAGCACCATATGAAATAGCTTCGCGGATCTCTTCCTGGCTTGAACCAGAACCACCGTGGAATACAAAGTTGATCGGTTTTTCGGCAGTTAAACCAAATTTTTGTTTAACATACTCCTGTGAGTTATGCAAAATAACCGGTTGTAACTTAACGTTACCTGGTTTGTATACACCATGTACGTTACCAAAAGCAGCAGCTACGGTAAAACGCGGGCTTACTTTTAAAAGGTGCTCATATGAGTAAGAAACTTCCTCAGGCTGGGTGTATAAACGTGAGCTGTCAACGTCTGAGTTGTCAACGCCATCTTCTTCACCGCCGGTAACACCTAATTCAATTTCAAGGGTCATGCCCATTTTAGCCATACGCTCAAGGTATTTGGCCGAAATTTCGATATTCTCTTCAATAGGCTCTTCCGAAAGGTCAAGCATGTGCGATGAAAACAGTGGTTTACCTGTTTCGGCAAAAAACTGCTCACCATAATCAAGCAAGCCATCAATCCAGGGTAATAATTTTTTGGCAGCATGGTCGGTATGCAGGATAACTGCCACGCCGTAATGCTCAGCCAGCAGGTGAACGTGCTTTGCAGCAGATACACCACCTAAAATACAGGCCTGAAGTTTTGAATTATCCAATGATTTGCCGGCGTAAAATTGCGCACCGCCATTTGACAGCTGAATAATAACCGGAGAGTTAACAGCCTTAGCTGTTTCCATAACTGCATTGATAGTGTTAGTACCAATAACATTTACTGCCGGTAAAGCAAACTGATGCTTTTTAGCTGCTTCAAATAGTTCCTGCACCTGATCGCCGTGCAGAACACCTCTATAATTTTTTAAATCCATTAGCGTTTATTTGGGGCTCGAAGTTATAAAATTTCTTTAAATAGGCTAAGCAATCTTAAAAGTATATTAAAACGATAGTAAAAATAGGCTTAATTTGAAAATATGATATAATTCGTTAATAATCCAATCCTTTTATTACAAAATTAGCATTAAAAATCATTTATAATTTAGGCAAACAAATTACCCCGCTATAACTTTTTATATACGGACACCACATGTTTAATATTTTTCGTTTCTTTGTACCCAATTGAAAGAGTTAGACACAGATATGGCATGGTTTAAACGAGAGTTGAAAGGGATAATTACGACCACTGAGGAAAAGAAGGAGGCCCCCGATGGCATCTGGAATAAATGCCCTAATTGTAAGAAACCTTTACACTATTCTGAACAGGTAGAAAATCAATATGTGTGCCATTACTGTGGCTTCCACCTGCGCATAGGTTCAAAAGAATATTTTTCGGTACTATTTGATAATAACGAGTTTACAGAACTTTTCCCTGATCTTACCTCAGGTGATCCCCTTCATTTTGAGGATACCAAAAAGTACGTTGACAGGCTTAAGGAAACTCAAAACAAAACGGGTTTAAAAGATGCTATAAGGGCCGGTGCCGGTAAAATTGACGGGCAGGACCTGGTTATTGCCTGTATGGACTTTAACTTCATAGGCGGCTCAATGGGCTCGGTTGTTGGTGAAAAGATAGCACGCTCTATTGATTATTGTATCCAGCACAAAGTTCCGTTCCTGATGATCTCTAAATCGGGTGGTGCACGTATGATGGAAGCCGCATTTTCATTAATGCAGATGGCTAAAACATCGGCCAAACTGGCGCTGCTTGCACAGGCAAAAATTCCTTATATTTCTTTACTTACCGACCCTACTACAGGTGGTGTAACGGCATCATACGCCATGTTAGGTGATATCAATATTGCCGAACCGGGTGCGCTGATAGGCTTTGCAGGCCCAAGGGTAATTAAAGAAACCATCAAAAAAGACCTCCCTAAAGGTTTCCAGACTGCCGAATTTGTGCAGGAGCATGGTTTCCTTGATTTTATTGTAGACAGAAGAGAAATGAAAGAAAAATTAGCTTCATTTATTAAGATGATGGCTCATTAATGATATAATCAATCTTTTATATGGTAAGGGATAAGCTTAAATGTTTATCCCTTATTTTTTTGTCCTTACTTTAAAATCGTCATTGCGCGGTACGAAGCAATCGCGAACTGTGCAGAGGCACTTACATAGCCGCTCTGTAAATCGGGGATTGCTTCGTGCCTCGCAATGACGCGTGGTGATGTCTTAATGTCCCATCAGGGTCTCTCGCAGAGGACCCTGATGTATCCGCCATGCATATTCGCTGTTCTAAATATTATGACAGGTATGAACGCGGGGAACCTCAAGGTCCTCTGCGAGAGACCCTGAGGGGACGTGAAGTCTGTTTGAAAAAATCACCCCTGCCAATTTGACAATACATTAACAATTGGAACATACATTGATGGTACAGTTGCGACAATCATTAATTCAACCATATTAAATATAGTTATGCAAGAAAAAGGCAGCATTTCGATCCACACCGAGAACATTTTCCCGATCATTAAGAAGTTCTTATACTCTGATAACGAGATATTTTTGCGCGAGCTGGTATCAAACGCGGTAGATGCTACCCAAAAAATCAAACGTTTAGCTTCATTAGGCCAATACACCGGCGAACTTGGCGACCTGCGTGTTGAGGTAGCTTTTGATGCAGACAAAAAGACCATCACCATTAGCGACAACGGCCTTGGTATGACTGCCGAAGAGATCAAGAAATACATTAACCAGATCGCTTTTTCAGGTGCTACCGAGTTCATGGAGAAATTCAAGGAAGCTAAGGATGCTAACGAGATCATCGGCCGTTTTGGTTTAGGTTTTTATTCTGCATTCATGGTAGCTGATAAGGTAGAGATCCAGACCCTATCGTACCAGGAAGGTGCAGAACCAGCTTTCTGGGTTTGCGACGGCAGTACAGAATTTGAAATTGGCGAAGGCATTTTAGAAGAGCGCGGTACCGAAATTACCCTGTACATAAACGATGAATCGGCCGAGTTTTTAAGTGAGCACAGACTTCAGGAAATTCTGGATAAATATTGCAAATTCTTACCCGTACCTATCAAATTCGGCACCAAAACTGAGTCTGAAGAGGATGGCGTTGATGAAGAGGGCAAACCAAAATACACTTCGGTTGAGGTTGATAACATCATCAATACCACCAACCCTATCTGGACAAAATCACCATCTGAATTAAAGGATGAGGATTACCTCGACTTTTACAAACAGCTTTACCCTTTCAGCGAAGATCCATTGTTCTGGATCCACCTTAATGTTGATTATCCTTTCAACCTTACCGGTGTACTATACTTCCCTAAGCTGAAAAACGATTTCGAGTTTCAGAAAAACAAGATCAAATTATTCAGCCGCCAGGTATTTATTACCGACGAAGTAAAAGACATTGTTCCTGAATTCCTGATGCTGTTACATGGCGTTATCGATTCACCAGACATTCCGCTTAACGTATCAAGAAGCTTTTTACAGGCCGACAGCAACGTTAAAAAGATCAACAGCTACATCACCAAAAAAGTAGCTGATAAATTGGCAGACCTTTTCAAAGCCGACCGTAAAGCTTATGAAGAAAAATGGACAGACATTGGTCTGTTTGTTAAATACGGAATGGTGAGCGAAGACAAGTTTTATGACAAAGCCAAAGATTTTGTTTTGGTTACCAATACCGAAAAGGAAAACTTTACCCTGCCCGAATACAGGGATAAAGTAGAAGCCAACCAAACAGATAAAGACGGTCAGCTGGTTTACATTTACACCAATGATCCGGCTAAGCAGGATTCGTTTATCCAGTCGGCCAATAAAAAGGGTTATGATGTGCTGGTGATGAACTCACCTATTGATAACCACTTTATCAGCCAGTTGGAACAAAAACTGGAGAAAACATCATTAAAACGTGTTGACGCTGATGTTGCCGATAAGCTGATCAAAAAAGATGATGCTCCTGAAATAGTATTGACAGAAGAGCAAACAACCAAAGTAAAAGGCATTTTTGATAAAGCCATTAACAAACCTGCATACAGCGTTCAAATTGAAAGCCTTAACCCCGATGAGTTACCGGTTACCGTAACAATGGACGAATTTATGCGCCGCATGAAGGATATGGCAGCTATGGGCGGTGGTATGAGTTTTTATGGTAATATGCCTGATAATTACAAGGTAATTGTAAACGGTAACCACAAACTGGTAAGCCGCATTTTACAGGAAGAAGACGAAACCGTACAGGCCCAGCTTTCAAAACAAGCCTTTGATCTGGCCCTGTTATCGCAAGGTTTATTAACAGGCGCTGAGCTTACTGAGTTTGTAAAACGCAGTGTTAGCTTGATATAATATTAAGGAAATTAACCTATAATATTTTTAAGGCCATCCGTTTAGGATGGCCTTTTGATTTTTATCATTTGTTTTTCTTATGCGGGCCAAACCTTATCCTACTTTGAAAGAAACGCTGTTAAACTTTGGTCAAGGGGAATAATTTCAAAGGGATCGTGTGTTATTTTGCAAATTTGACCATGGCTTTCAATTCCTATAAAGTCGCCGTCTTCCAGATCTTCTATATGATAAAACACCCTGCCTTTTAAGTTTACCTCGTAAACATTCTCCGGCTTAATCAATTTCAATGCTTCTTCACTTATTAACTTTTTCAAATTTTCGTAATCAGCATTGTTATTATCATAAAACTTCCTGATAAAAGTATCTGTATCAGCACTAATTATATCTATAACATGTTTATCGAATCCCTGTATTGCATACCCCGCGATAACCGCGTCAGATACGTATATCGTGTACATGAATATCTTATTCCCGCTAACATCCCGTACTTTTATATTTGTAATTTTATACCCCCGTTCGCGTTTACGCTCAAAGTCTCTGATCTGATCAGAAAAAGAAAATGCAACATAATCAGGATCGGAAGTACTGTAACCAACCAGCGATGAAGTAAATAACCCGGATTCTATTTGCTCTTTAAGAGGCTTAAACTCATTGGGCAATTTCTCAAGAGTTTTATACATGAGCATCAATTCCCAATCCTGTACAGGGCGCTTAAACTTCTTTTTTTTGAATATTCCGAACATACTTTTACAATCGAATTTTGGTATTTAAAGCTATGCAATTACGCATAATTTTGTTTAAAAGATTGTTTAAATTTGAGTGTAATTAAACCTAAGCAAGCCATTATCGTCTAAACACTTAAACATTTATATCATGAAAATATTGAACAAAATAGCCCTGGTGGCTGCATTTATATTTATTGGAGTTAACGTAACCAACGCTCAAACCAAGGCCGAGAAAAAAGCGGCCAGGCAGGCTGAGATTAAAAAGATGATTGAAGATCAAAACTTTGTATTTAAAGCAAACTACGCCCTGCCGATGCGGGGAGGCAGCCGCCCTTTAACATCTGATTATGATTTGGTAATCACTAAGGATACCATCATTTCGTTTCTTCCTTATTTTGGCCGGTCATATGTGGCACCTAACATTGGGTCAAGTGATGGCGGCATCAAAATCAACACAACTAAATTCGGCTATTCGTTAACCACTAAAAAAAGCGGTAATTGGGTGATCATGATCAAACCAAAGGAAAGAAACCTTGCCGACTGGCGTGATGTACAAACCTTTAATCTTAATATTTCACCGGATGGTTACGGCTCACTACAGGTAACCAGCAGCAACCGCGACCCGATATCGTTTAACGGTTATGTTGAAGCGAGGAGGAAATAAGTTGGGAAAAGCTTAAAGCGGAAGGCTAAAGGCCGAAAGCAAAATAAGCCAATGGTGGAAAACTTAAAATAAAGAGCAAAAGAAACATAAGCCCTGAGCATAAAGCTTTGGGCTTTTTGCTTTCAGCCTTCAGCGATCAACCCCGCATTATCTTTCAATTCCACACCCGAAAGCTTGCGTTTAAACGCTTCGCTAATTAAATAAAAAATCTTTTTTGCAGCCTTTTTATAGGTAAGGCCCTTATGCCGGATATTGGAAACGCAATTACGTGATTCATCGGTTAAGCCGGGTTTAGGATTATAAGTAAGATAAGCCCCCAAACTATCGGCCGAGCTTAAACCAGGACGCTCGCCGATAAGGATCAGCGAGAGTTTAGCATTTAATCCGTAACCAATATCATCACCGATAGCCACCCTACCCTGCTCAACCAGGCTTATTGGCGCCAGCTTTAAGCCATTAGCTATCAGCAACGGAATAAGCGCGTCAAGCAAACCGATGGTATTTTCATTTACGGCAGTTGCCGAAAGGCCATCAACTATCATAATAGCTACATCGCTTTCAGTACTGTAACCATTTAATTCATTTAACGAGGCTTCGTTAAGCCTTCGTCCAAGGTCGGGCCGCTGCAGGTATTGCCGCCGGTCGGTTACGCGACTGTGCAGGTGCAAAACCGGCTGCTCAAAATGCTTAAGGGCTTCCATAAGTTTAACCAAATTCAGTTCGGAATAAACAGCATCCCTTGCATGTGCATGCGCCAGCTTAAACTCAAGCGACTGCTTCAGCGGGATACTCGTCCCCACCCGGCCAATAGCTATCCGCGCAGCAGTAAACTCCTGCAAGGCCTTCAATGGCTCAATTTCATGTGGGATGTTTCGTTTCATTTGTTATTTCAGTATTTACAATACCATGGTTTTTATTTCCACTGCCGTCGCTCGGCTCCAGCCGAGTGACCATTATTCACAGGCTTCTGGCCTGCGTACCATGTGGGCAGCTTCGTCGGCCAGAGGCCGTGGAATAGCTGACACTCGGCTGGAGCCGAGCGACGGCGGGAGTTCAAAAAACCTTTTGCCTTTCGCCTTTATCCTTTCACCTCCTAATCATCCTAATAAAATCCCCCCAACAATCCATGCTCACTCACCGGCAGCATATTCCCCTTATCATCAACTATCCCCTGCTTTATCAGCCAAGCTTCAAACTCGGGGGCAGGTTTCAATCCCAGCACTTTACGCAGGTATAAGGCATCATGAAAGGAGGTCGACTGGTAATTAAGCATAATATCATCCGAACCGGGAATGCCCATTACAAAGGTACAACCCGCCACGCCAAGCAGGGTAAGCAGGTTATCCATATCGTCCTGGTCGGCTTCGGCATGGTTGGTGTAGCAAACATCAACGCCCATGGGCAATCCTAAAAGTTTTCCGCAAAAATGATCTTCGAGCGCGGCACGGATGATCTGTTTGCCATCGTACAAATATTCGGGACCAATAAAGCCCACTACGGTATTTACCAGTAAAGGGCTAAACTTACGCGCAACAGCATATGCCCGTACCTCGCAGGTTTGCTGATCTACCCCGAAATTGGCATTGGCCGATAACGCGCTGCCCTGCCCTGTTTCAAAGTACATTACGTTATTACCTACAGTACCCCGCTTTAACGACAAGGTAGCCTGGTAGGCTTCCTCAATCAGGCTCAGATTAACCCCAAAACTCGCGTTAGCCTTTTCGGTGCCTGCTATGGATTGAAAGCAAAGATCAACAGGCGCACCCTCATTAACTAATTGCAGTGTAGTAGTAATATGGCTCAGTACACAGGTTTGTGTCGGGATCTCGAACCTGTGGCGCAACTCGTCCATCAACGTGAGCAGGCTGCTTACCGCCGCCGGACTATCAGTTGCCGGGTTAATACCGATAACGGCATCGCCGCTGCCAAACAATAGGCCATCGATAATACTGGCCGCCACACCCCGCGGATCATCCGTTGGATGATTGGGCTGTAAACGGGTACTGAAATGACCTTTTAAACCAATGGTATTGCGAAAGCGGGTAATCACCTGGCATTTATTGGCCATAGCAATCAAATCCTGGTTGCGCATCAGTTTGGATACTGCCGCCACCATTTCGGGTGTTAAGCCGGGAGCAATAGTTGTTAAAGTGGCACAGTCGGTTTCATCGCTTAATAACCAATCGCGCAGTTCACCAACGGTTAAATGGCTGATGTGGCTAAAGGCTGCAAGGTCATGATCGTCAATAATGAGGCGGGTAATTTCATCGTTTTCATATGGGATCACCACTTCGTTCAAAAAGTTTTTGAGCGGCACGTCGGCCAGGGTAATTTGCGCAGCCACACGTTCCTCATACCCAGCGGCACAAAGCCCGGCCAGTTCATCGCCCGAGCGATAAGGCGAAGCCTTGCCCAGCAATGTTTTCAAGTCGGGAAACTTATAAACCCGGTGATGTATATTGTGACGGTACATAATTTATATCATTATTTCATTGGGTCATTATGTCATTGTTGTAAAGTGGTCAAACCAATGACCAAATGACTTAATGATTAATGACCTCCTCACTTGGGGCATTCATCATATCTTCGGTTAAAGCAACTTTGTGCTTGCCCATTGCTACAAAAATCAGCAATACAATTGCCAATCCGCCTGCAAAAATGAGGCTCATGTCCGGGTTAAAATATATTGTTGCTATTAAACATACCACACAAATCACCAAAGCTATTGCCGGAAAAACCGGGTATAACGGGGCCGAAAACGGCCGGCTTAAGCGGGGCTCCTTTTTGCGTAGTATAAAAAGACTTACCATGCTCATAATGTACATTACCACTGCGCCAAGCACCGATAACATGATGATCTGGTCTGTTTTAAATTTATAAATAAAGATGGAACTCACTACCCCGCTAACCACAAGCGCCCAGTGCGGTGTTTTAAATTTGTGGTTAATATCAGACAGCATCCGGGGTAAATAACCGCTGCGTGCCATGGCAAATACCTGCCGCGATGAGGCCAGGATAATACCGTGCAGCGATGCAATCAGCCCAAACAAGCCTATGCTGGCAAATATTTTGGTTAAACCGCTACCCTTGCCCAACACTATCCCAATGGCTTCGGGAAGAGGGTAATCCAGCTTACTTAAAATGCGCCAGTCGGTAAGCCCGCCGGTTATGATCATTACCCCCAGGGCCAGTACTACCAGGGTAATAATAGCCGAAATATAGCCCCGTGGAATATTTCTTTTGGGGTTCTCCACTTCTTCGGCCACCATGGCAACTCCTTCAATGGCCAGGTAAAACCAAACGGCAAAAGGCAATGCTGCAAATACGCCCGCCCAGCCAAAAGGCATCGGGTTGGTGAGGTAATTTACCATTTTAAAATGCGGGGAAACAATCCCCAGGTAAAGCATCAGCTCAACCACGGCAAGTATGGTAATAAATACTGAAAAAGTTGCTGATTCCTTTACCCCCAGCATATTAAGCAGAATGAAAAGGATATTAAAACCCATTGCGGCTTCGGTTATAGGAATGGCCGGATATAAAAAATGTAAATAACTCCCTAAAGAAACGGCTACAGCAGGTGTAGCCACCAGGAAATCCACAAGGGTAGCGTAACCGGCAATTAAGCCGCCAAAAGGGCCCATTGCCCGGTATGCATAAGCAAAAGCACCACCGGCATGAGGTATGGAAGCGGTAAGCTCGGTATAGCTAAAAATAAATGTAATATACATCAGCGTGATAACCAGGGTGGCTATCAGTAAACCTATTGTGCCAGAAACGGCCCAACCCAAATTCCACCCAAAATATTCGCCCGAGATAACCAGCCCTACGGCTATGGCCCATAAATGGATAGGTTTTAAAACCCTTTTTAAATGTTCTGTAGATGTTTCCGCCATACGCCTCCGTTAAGGAAAATGATTTGCCCCTTAAATTACTTAAACACGGGGTTAAATCAAAATTGACGAATGTTATGGAATTGTTAAGAGGAATGATGTATAATAAAAAACGTCATTGCGAGGTACGAAGCAATCCCAAACTATGCAGAGCAAACCTACTTAGCTGCTCTGTCAATCGGGGATTGCTTCGTACCTCGCAATGACGCTTTTTTGAAAGATTGTTATCCATCACTTACACCATCAACTTATCCTTCAAATAACCCATACTTGCTGTTATACTTGCAAAAGCATCTTTAGGCATATCATGTTCTACAAAAAAGTGCTGCATCCCAGCTGATTTTGCTGCTGCAAAAATTGGCTTAAAATCAATAGTGCCACCACCCACAGGTTGAATATTCTCCCGGCTGGCATCCAAATCTTTCACATGCCATAGGGGGAAACGACCGGGATGTTGCTTAAACATTTCAACCGGGTTTTTACCTGCTTTAACAGCCCAGGCCAAATCAAGCTCCATTTTTACATTATTCGCATCGGTTTCGCTTAACAACAAATCATAAGGAACTTTACCATCAACCGCATGAAATTCCATATCGTGGTTATGGTATGCAAACTGGATGCCTACCTTTTTTGCGGCCTCTCCAGTTTTGTTCAGCACCTCGATGGTTGCTTTTATTTCGTCGAGCGTAGCCGTAGGCGAATTAGCGCAAACCAGGTATTTAACACCACCCTCGGCAACCTCATCAATTACCTGCTGCATATTATCGCGCAGGTTCAATACAGGAGGCAGCACCATGGGTTTGCCATCAGCGCCAACAGGCATTTTTGCTCCCGGAGGCAGTTTAAATGGAGCGCCAAGTACGTGATGCGATGTCCAGCTCATACCCAGGTCGTTTACTGTGGCTTTAAACTCTTTGGGCTTCATGCCATAATAACCGCCCTTTTTACTAAAGGCCGATTCCATTTCCTTGTATCCGATAGCTGCAATTTTGCTCAGCGTACCTTTAACATCTTCGTCGATAATGCCGAAAAAAGTAAACAACTGCAGCCCTACAGGATGATGCTCCATGTTACTCAAAAAACTTGCCGCTTTACCCGATAAGGCCATGCCGCCAAGCACCAATGCGCCGGTGCCTTTAATAAAATTTCTTCTGCTGTAAATCATGCTTGATAATGGTTAATAATTAACTGGTACAGTAAAGCTAATTAATTAATAATGAGCAAAGAAATTTTATTGTGTCTTTTTTACACAATAGTTTTTTTTAAAGAATTTAGGATATGGAGGTAGGATATTTTATAGTAAAGGTTATGAGATAAATATCCCCATGTCATTGCGAGGAGGCATCAGGGAAATCCTGGAAAAAAAACGTAATGACGTATAAAATATATTTTAGCGATGGTGTGCGGGGGGCGCGTTAGTGATAGGAGCGGATACCGGCCTTGTGGCTAATGCCTTGTGCAGTATGAGCGGATAGCACGGGCCGCAGGCAACGCCCTTATTTTATAAACCAATCAAAAAAAAACATACCTAATAATCAATAACTTACAATCTCGTCATTATATGGAGGCACGACAAAGCAATCTCGTAGCTATACAGATCGGACATGCATTGGCTACGAGATTGCCGCGCTACGCTCGCAATGACATATTTTTTTAGAGATAATTTCATCTTCCGAACACCATAGTCCCTAACGGAAAAAATGCATCAAACAATTTCAGGCAAGCTGTTATGCACCATCGATGATACAATAAAAGTTATAATGGCAATGATCAGTCCGAACATAAAAACATTATAGGCAGCCCTGAGCAGGCGGTATTTGCGGCCAAGAACTACGCCCTGGGTATGAATATCTTTAATAAGGCTATCGTATAAGTATTCTTTATCGTGCAGTACGTTTTTCATCCCGGCTGCAAAGTCATCCAGTTTCATACGGTAAAAATTGCCGAAAAACAGCAGGTTAACTTTTTTATCGTTAATATCCTTAGTACTGAATTTCCCTCTTGGTATCGATGGCCGGGTTGATAAAATGGCAAGGATCATGGTAGCCAGGCTAACCGTAAGCAGCAAATACGATGGCAATACCAAAAACGAGTTGTCCTTAAGCTTTCGCAACAACAAGCTGATAATGGCCGAAATGATAATGGAATTAACCGTGATCAGGATCTGCGCCTTGTTATCGGCCATATCGCTCAGGCGCTGATCGGTACTGGCGGTAACCTTCAGCAGGGTTTCAATACCTAAATCTATATCTGATACCTCTGTAGCTTTTTGCGGTATTGTTTCCTGGTCTGTCATTGTTTTCATTTTATCCTGATAAATTTAAGCGTTTTTTGGGGATGTTGATAATACAGGTTTACCAGGGGCATATACACGCTACTCCAGGTACAAACAGTTAGCTATCAAGCCTGTCCAGCCGGTTTGATGGGCTGCGCCCAGTCCCAGGCCGGTATCACCGTCAAAAAACTCGTAAAACAGGATATGATCTTTAAAATGTGGATCGGATTGCAGCTTTGAATTTTTACCGTATACAGGTCGCTCGCCATTTTCGTTTCTCATAAACAACTTAGAAACTCTGGCATAAAGTTCGTTAGCAACCTCCTTCAGGTTCATAAAATTGCCCGAGCCGGTTGGGCATTCTATTTTAAACTCATCACCATAAAACATATAAAAACGGTGTAAGCTATCAATGATCAGATAATTGATGGGCATCCAGATAGGGCCTCGCCAGTTGCTGTTACCTCCAAAAAGCCCGCTATCGCTTTCACCCGGCACGTACGAGATGCCAAATTCAACGCCATTTACCGAAACATGATAAGGATGCTTGAGATGATATTTAGATAGTGAACGAATCCCGTAATCGCTTAAAAACTCGTTTTCATCAAGCATATATTTAAGCAGCGATTTCATCCTGTATCCGCGCAGCAAACTAATAAGGTGTTTGCCATTGCTTCCCTTCTCGTTCCAGCGCGAAACCAGCGATGCCAGGTCGGGCCGGTTTTCGGAAAACCATTTCATGCGGTCTTTAAATACCGGGCTTTCCATAATATCTTTTTCGTCCAGCACTTCGGTAGCAAACAGGGGGATCAATCCCACAATGCTCCTTACCCGCATTTTTACCGAACCATTATCCGGAAAACGGATCTGATCATAAAAAAAGCCGTCTTCATCATCCCAAAGCCCTTCGTTATTCTCTCCCAGGTTCGACATTGCATCCACAATGTAAATGAAGTGTTCAAAAAACTTGGAAGCGATATCGGCATAGGCACTGTCAGTTTCGGTAAGCTCAGTTGCAATGCGCAGCAGATTAAGCGAATACATGGCCATCCAGCTGGTACCATCGGCCTGTTCCAAATGCTGACCGGAAGGCAGATGCATATTACGGTCAAAAACACCGATGTTATCCATCCCCAGGAAACCGCCTTCGAAAATATTATTCCCCGATTGGTCTTTACGGTTAACCCACCAGGTAAAATTGAGCATCAGTTTATGAAAAACCCGCTCCAGGAAATAGGTATCCCCCTTGCCGTTATTGTTTTCCTTATCGGTTTTATAAACGTTCCATACAGCCATGGCATGTACCGGAGGGTTTACATCGCCAAAATCCCATTCATAGGCAGGCAACTGCCCGTTAGGGTGCATGTACCAATCGCGGGTAAGTAAAATCAATTGGTTCTTGGCAAAGGCCATATCAATGGTTGCCAGCGGCAGACAGTGAAAGGCCAGGTCCCAGGCAGCAAACCAGGGATATTCCCATTTATCGGGCATCGAAACAATATCTCTTGTATTGAGGTGTTTCCACTTGCTGTTTCGGGCGTTTAGTCTTTGTGCCGGCGGGCGTGGCATCCCTTTATCGCCGCTAAGCCAGTGACGCACATCAGTATAAAAAAATTGCTTGTTCCACAACATGCCCGCAAAAGCCTGCCGCTGAATAAGGCGGCGGTCGGGGTTCATGGTGGCACCGTGAACATCGTTATAAAACTGATCGGTCTCAGTTTGGCGAACGGCAAAAAGTTCGTCAAAATCCTCGAAACTATAATTGGCATCTTCAGACAGGCGCAGGCGCAACGTTACGCTTTGCCCGGCTGGGATCTTCAAATCATAATTCACAGCCGCCTTGGTGCCCATATTTCTTGGGTTTATGGTATCGGCCCCCTGAACAATATAATCGTTTATGCCATCCTTATAATACGAGCGGCCATCATCATAATTATAAAGTTTGCGCGAGTTGGTTTCATTGTCGCAGAATAACAGTTGCCCATTGCCCTCGGTATGCAGCCACATCTGGCCAAGGTCTTTATGAAAAACACTGATCACATTTTTGGAAGAAGCTGAAAGATCAGGCTTGCGCGAATCATAGCCCCAGCCCCAGGTGTTGCGGAACCATAAAGTGGGCATTACGTTAAGCGGTGCATCTTTACCACTGCGGTTGTGAATGGTTATTTTGATAAGGATATCTTCCTGGGCGCTTTTGGCGTATTCGGTAAAAACATCAAAGTATTCGTTTTGATCAAAGATCCCGGTGTCCATCAGCTCAAACTCAGGGTCCTGCCTGCCCCGGCGTTTATTTTCATTCACCAGCCAACTGTAAGGGAATTCGTTTTGAGGGTATTTATACAGCGTTTTCATGTACGAGTGCGTAGGCGTACTATCCAGATAATAATACATTTCTTTCACATCCTCGCCATGGTTACCTTCGGGATTACTGAGACCGAAGTAACGCTCTTTAATAATAGGGTCTTTTTTGTTCCACAACGCAATAGCGAAGCAAAGGTATTGCTGCCTGTCGCAAATGCCGGCTATGCCTTCCTCGCCCCAGCGATAAGCTTTGCTGCGGGCCATATCATGGGTAATGTAATTCCAGGCATCTCCGTTTGCACTGTAATCCTCACGCACCGTTCCCCACTGGCGATCGCTCACGTAGGGCCCCCACTTTTTCCAGCCTGTATCTTTTAACCTTGATTGTTCAGCATTCATAGTATAGATGGCAATTTACACTATCCCCAATTTAAGGTAAGCGTTTTGCAAAGTAGATTTAATTAAGGAAAGTTACAGATATAAAAGGCAGGTTTTACTGTTTAATGAAGAAAGCGGCGGATTTAGGGATTGTGCTTTTTTAAAATCACTTTCTGTTCGAAGTTGCACTATCGTTAAACTTCGAACAATGGAAGAAAAATATATTTGTTAAAACCCGTCATTGCGAGGTACGAAGCAATCCCCGATTAGCAGGTCCACCCTGTATAGTTTGGGATTGCTTCGTTCTTCGCAATGACGTGGTTTAAGAAGATACTGCAAACCGAACCTACGCCCAGGCATTCCTTAAAAACCGCAGCCAGTTGCCGTGCATCATATTTTGAATATCCCCGTCAGTGTAACCGCGCTTTTTTAACAGACCAGGAACCTTTTGCAGATCGGCAATGGTTTCCAGATCATAAGGGCATTGCTCCCTGCCGAAAGCACCATCAAGATCAGTACCCATGCCTACATGCAGCGCGTTACCGGCTATCTGGCAAATATGATCGATATGGTCAACCATAACTTCCATATTGCAGTTCATGCCTTTGGGTGTGGATACGCCCCTCACCCAACCCGGCACCATCATCCAGGCATCAAGGGCTGCACCTATTACAGCACCGCGGTCGATAAGTGCTTTAATCATTTCGTCGCTGTACTGGCGGTTGTGGTTCACCAATGCGCGGCAATTGTTATGGCTGGCCCAAACGTGACCGTTAAAATGATCGAGCGCTTCCCAAAAGCTGTCATCGCAAAGATGGGTAGCATCCAAAATAATATTCAGGCGCTCCATTTCTTTCAGCAGCTCATGGCCTTTAGGGCCCATATATCCTGTAGCATCGGTTCCCTGTGCATACCTTCCCGGGCCATAGTGCGCCGGGCCAACAGCCCTCAAGCCATAGTTATAAGCCCGCTCCAGATGTTTGATAGTCACTATGGAATCAGCCCCCTCCAAACTTAAAATATAGCCAACCGGCTTTTTTCCCGTTGGTGTACCGTCATTCCAAAGTTGTAAATGCTTTTCAAGTGAAGACAAATCGTTCACCTGAACCATTTCACCGGCATCTTCCATGGCTTTGTACCAGGCTACCTGTCCTTGCGTTTGTGCCCAGGCCTGCTCAGGAGAATGCCAGCCCGGTAAAGGATTATCGGGTGCAACGTAGCGCCCTATCTGGGTGGCTACTACCAGGCCGATATTGCCTTTACGTAACTCGGGCAGCGTAACAACAGCTTTGGCGCGGTCGGGTTTATCAGTTAAGCCTTCTTCGCGCTGATTTACCTCAGCAAGGGGGCGCGTAAGGTCGCGGTTCCATTCCAGAGCGTTCATGCTTAAATCCAAATGGGCATCTATAACAAACATGTGTTGGGAGATTTAAATGGTGATCTTGCGGTCGCGGGCCTTGTTGAGCCACTCGCCGCTAATATTTTCGTTCTCGATAGTATAAACGCGCTCGTACAGCGCAACAGTAGGGCAAACATGATGCGGGATGCCATAAAGTACATCACCTATATGGTATTGATGATCATCTCCCGCCTCAACTACTAAATGCTCTTCGCTTTGGCTTACCGGGTAAAGCTCAGGTGCATTTAAAAAGTAAATGCGCTTGCTCAGTTCGTTTTCAGCCGAAATCGACTTATGCCCCACATCCAAACAAAGCTTTGTTGGGCCTGGCAGAGAAATTACCCGGGTAATAACCAGCGCTGCGGGTAAAAAGTCCTGTTCGGGCATTCCCAGCTGGTAACCTTTATCCCAGTAAACAAACGTACCGGGACTGCACTCAATATATTCACGTTTGGCGTGGATAGGAAAAGTAGGCGAACCACCGGCCACAATTACAGGCTCGGGATAACCCTTGCTTTTTATAGTTTGCTGCAGCTTAAGCACAGGGCTAAACGCGAAATCACAACGTTCTGCCCGCTTTTGTAAATCAACATCATGAATGTGGCCATCATAAGCGTGCAAACCTACAGGATTAATGCCAGGCAGTACGCCGCAATCCATATAAAGCTGCAGTGCTTCAAAGCCCGGCACTATACCGGTACGGTTCATGCCCACATTCAGATCCAAATACACATCGATATTGGTTTTAAACCTCACCGCGGCATCAGAGATCTCCGTTGCAGACGCCGAGTTATCTACCAAACACGAAAAATGTGTTTGCGGATAAGCATGGATCAACCTGATGAAACGGTGCAGCTTTGGCCCTTCGGGCTGATAAGCCAGCAAAACATCAGGCGCTTTGCTCATTGCCAGCAGTTCGGCCTCGGCAATGGTAGCGCATTTAAACTTAGTGATGCCGGCAGCCAGCAGTAAAGCGGTAACCTCGGCATTTTTATAGGTTTTAACATGCGGGCGCAAGCGGGCAATATCATCAATCATGCCCGTAAGTGTGGCTATGTTTGCTTTAACCCTGTCGGGATAAACTACCAGCGCCGGGGTATCCAGCTTATCAATATCCTGTATATTATACCAGTTAGGGGTCATGGTTTATATATTTTTTTTGTGTAGAGACGCATAATTGCGTCTCCGAACATACAAAGCCGCCTGCATGGTGCCCCTGCAAACGGGACACGCAATTATGTGTCTCTACAAAATGGGAATTGCAGATTTTATTCTAATTCAAACAGGGCTTCAATTTCAACGGGGATATTATCGGGTAATGACCCCATACCAACCGCACTGCGTACGCCAATGCCGTTCTCTTCGCCCCAAATTTTGGCAAAAAGTTCGCTGGCTCCGTTAATGATAAAAGGGTGTTTTTCAAATTCGGGTGTACAGTTAACCATACCCAGCACTTTTATAACACGCTTTATTTTATTAAAACTGCCGATGTTGGCTTTTATGGTGGCTAACATAGTTAAAGCAACCTGTTGTGCTGCAAGTTTGCCATCTTCCTGGCTTACGGTATCGCCTACGCGGCCGATGATCAAAGATGCATCATCCTGCACAGGGCCGTGACCCGACAGGTAAAGGTATTTGCCATCAACTAAACATGGTTTATAAACGCCAAGTGGCTTTGGGGCAGGCGGCAGGTTCAAACCCAGCGCTGCAAAGTTTTCTTCGGGAGTGTTCATGGGCATAAAACTATCGTTTTTAAATAAAAAAGTATCATAAAATACAAAAAAGCCGGGGATCTCACTCCCGGCTTTACCACAATCAACTAAGTAGAATATATAATCTCAAAATTTAAACGACACTCCAAAATTGATAGCATAATCGGCAAATGCCGCGTCGCCGATAACGTATGTACCGGTAGCTATCGAGTTTTCTTTATCAGTAACGCTTTGTGTGCGGTCGCGTTTCAGGGCGATTGGCACGCTGGCAAAAATATTCACCCTTTTAAACGCGTAGCTAAGCGAAGGCTCGGCAGAAATGATATATCCCGGGCGACGGAAGCCATCACTTTTGCCAATAAGGTCATGAACAGGGATCCCTTCAATACGGCCACCGGCAGAGATTGTGAATACATGTGCTATGGTATAATTAACCCCTAAGCGGGCAAGATATTGATCGGGCACACTTGAAATTGCCTCGTTGGCTAATGTAGCGCTCAGTGTTTCACGGTAAGTACGTGTGCCGTTCATGTTACGTGGGTTACTCATGTAGTATAAGTTGCTATAACCACTAAAGCCACTGCCAAAACCCAGGTAACCATTTGCTTCAGCAATGATACCAACACCGCCATCGCCTAACTGGATCGACTGATCAACAGGCCGTTCGGACGGAATAACATTGTAGAAATGTGATTTGTAATTAAAATCGCCGGTAGGCAGCTTGATACCTAAACCAACCTGGATATTACCATTGCTTTTACGGCTGTCAAACAACCACCTGTTAACAATAATCCGTGAATCGCCGATACCATCCGAGTATGATTTATGACGCTCTTTACCCCCATGCTCGTATAATGACGAGCGGGTGTTTACCAGGTATGGGATACCAACCGAAACTGACCAGTACTGGTTAAAATTACGTGTAAGGTTGATATCAATAGTATGCTGATGATTGATCACTTCGTTACCTATCACCTGGCGCTGCTTCTGCTCGTCGGTACCTTTAAAGTGACGGAACGATTTAAAATAGCGCCATGAAGCGGTAAGCTCCCAGCCTTTGTATGAAGTATCCTGCGTGGTATGTTCCATGTTGCTGAACGGGCCATCGGCTTTGATGGCAACGCAGCCTTGTGCATGTACACCGGTATAAGTTAATAACAGGCACATTGCTGTGAAAAAAAGAAATTGTAAAGTATGTTTCATAATACGTTGTTATGTGTAATTGTAATTTGTAAATAACCGGTTAAATAAAGCCGGGGATCTCACTCCCGGCTTTAATTCAACAAAACCAATTCACTATTTAATTCTAAAAGTTATTCCTACGTTAATGGCGTAATCAGCAAATGCGGCATCGCCCTGGGTGTAAACACCGGTTAAAGTGGTCGAAATTTTATCCGGAACACTTTGCGTACGGTCGCGTTTCAGTGCTACGGGTACAAAGGCATAAATTGAAAATGATTTAACACGATAAGTAACACCGGGCTCGGCCGAGATAATATATCCAGGCCTGCGGAAACCGTTACTGCCACCTACAAGGTCATGCACCGGCAAGCATTCGTAACGTACCCCTGCCGAAAAATCAAACTTGCTGATGCCGTAGCTTGCACCGCCGCGGATCATTACCTGATCGGGCACGCTCATCACATCGCTGCCGTTAGCAACCGCTTTGGTGCTTGGCACGCTGCCGCGGGCCGATGACACACCATTTTGCTCCCTCGGGCTGATGAGATAGTAAAAGCCGCCATACAAACCAAACCGATGTGTAAAATTGTAATAGGTATTGATCTCGGTAGTGATACCTGTACCGCCATCACCCAACTGAATAGACTGATCAACAGGCCCGAGCGTTCTGGCATCGTTAGCGGCTGTATGATAAAAATAATCCTGGTAGTTGTAGGTTCCGGTTGCCAGCTTGATACCCAAACCAACCTGGATATTTCCGCGGCGGGCTTTTGCAGGGTTTAACAACCATGCATAGGTGGTTAGGCGTATATCGCCCAAGCCAAATGAATGGGTTTGTAAACGCTCTTTACCGCCATGCTCATACAGTGATGAGCGGCTGTTATCAAGTATCGGCAAATCAACAGCAAACGACCAGCGGTTATTAAAAATACGGGTTAAAGTTAAGTCCTGGGTGTAAGAATGATTAATAACATTGGTACCCTGTTCAATACGTTGTTTTTGTTCTTTAGTACCGACAAAGTGTTTGTATGACCGGAAGTAGCGGTTATTGCTGTTCAGCAACCAGCTGCCGCTGTTTGTAATACTATCGGGATGCTCATCCATAGTGCATAAGCCCCCCGTGCTCCTGATAGCAACACAGCCTTGTGCATTTACTTTTGCATAGGTTGTACATATGATGATAGCTGTAGCGCAAATAAGTTTCAGTATAAGTCTTTTCATAGTTTTAGTAGTATTTGGATGCATTTTCAATTGTTTAGATAATAGATTTACAAGACAGGGTGATTTTTTGCCCTGCACAATAAGGTTTTATATGTTTTGATGATTTAGCCTACTTTTAAATACGATGTTTGTTTAAAAGGCCAAAGTATATAACCAGCCGGTGCTTTTTTAACCGCAAACCACAAGGCCAGCAGTACACCATAGCTCCCGCCGCGTTCTATCCATTCAAACATTTCGTATTTGGGATAAAAGAGCTCGCTGGATATTTTCCATATGATAAAAACGAGGAGTATATTTTTAAAAGGACGAATAAGCACCATTGCAGCAGCCAACACCTCAAACAAGCCAACAAGCTGCGCTGTTTTAGCCGGATCGGCAAAACCGAGTGCATGGTACTGATTCAATAAACCTTGCTTTTGGATGAGGTTAAGCCAGCCATGCCCTGTCAGCAGCATAAAAGCAAATACCCTTAACCAGGTAATAACTTTAGCCAGGGTATCGGCATTGATACTAACGTTATCATCCATACGGGCAAACCACTGCTTTTTCCCAATCATGAAACCGCCCTGCAACAGCAGCAACACAAACGGAGCTCCATAATTGCCGGCCCGTTCAATGAACTCGGCAAAAGGCTCGCCCGATAATGGGCGCATAGATGCAGTTGCCAGTCCCCAGATCACCAGCCACGCGGCTACGGCCCGGGTGGGATAAACCAGCATGGAAATCCCCATCAATATATCAACAGTACCTACAACAGGCATCAGGGTATAGGCCATTTCTTTGCCTATACCAAAAACACCAAAGTAGTTGCACCAGATCTGCTTGGTGATAATACCGAAGCAACCATGCCCTATGAAACACATAGCTACTGCAAGGCGAAGCGTATAATATATTTTTTGATCGTTTGTTAAGCTGCGCATTGTTTATTCGTCCTCAATTCAACATCCTGTTATTTTGCGTCGGCACCATCAGCCTTGCCCCTGTTAACTGCGTACTGACCAACTTTATTGCCGGTTGTTAAACCAACTTCACAATCACTGCGGTAGTGAATAGCTCCGTATAACCTTGACATGGCAGCTGCATGCGCCATATCATTAAACTTACTGCCCCTATCCGGCAGTAAATAGGTTAACACCGTAGCAGCCGCACCGCTAAAGTTAGAGTGACCTGATGTATAAGCCGGAAAGTTTGGCACCCCGGTTAAGGTTTTGATGTTAGGATTAGCCTGCGACGGACGCTGGTTAAAGTAAAAATATTTGGTATCCCAGCATACAATAGCGGCATCCATTTCGGCCATGTTCAATAATGCAAAGTTACGTGCCCAGCGTACTTCGCTGTAGTTTTGTTTTACAAATTCATCGGCTGCAATTGCATTCCAGTGGCCGGGAGGCGTATAAGTACCAACCCCATCAGCCCAAAAGGCAACCAGTTCCTCGTGATCGCGGCTGCGGTTCTGGCTAAATGAAAGCACCTCTTCTGTTTCCTTTTTAAATTCGGCCGAGTTAGTTGCATATGGAGCCGGAGGCCTGATGGCAACTACAGTAAGCGTATCAAACAGGAAAGGAATAACCTTTGAAAACAATGGCAGCATCGGCGGCCTTTTGGGGGTTTCCAGGCTCACCCAAAATTGTTCGCCTTTTGCTGCGGTAACGGTTTCAAAGCTCTTCCAGATAGCAGGTGTGCCAATAGCTTTACCTGCACGGTCGGCACGGGCACGGGTTGCAAATATGGCAGCAACCTGCCTGCCTAATGATTCGCCTGCTGTAAATTCGCCACGGGTGTTAACCCCTGCCGAGATCCTGTATAACCGTTCTTCGTCAACTTTGCTCTGTATGTAAGCAATTTCGGTTGGGAACAATAATTTCATGATCTCGGATGTAGCACCTGATACAACAGCGTCCTCACTTGGGTAAGTTGGCAAATCAGTTGCCGGGATTAATGCTTTAATGCCCGAATCATTTTTATAAGGCGCTGTACGTTTGTACGTGTTTTTAAAATGCCACGCAGCCACCAGCGCATCATATTGCGCGGCACTTACATAAGCGTAAGCACGGGCAGCATAAGGCGGGTTGGAGAATGGAAACTCCGGGTAACTGAACGGATTGGCCGAATTTGGCGCCGGATAAGTACCATCAGGGTTTTGGTATGGCGGTACGTTATGTTTAGCTACCAGCTCGCGCAAAATCTCGTTCCATCTTAACACCGAACCAGCACTCCAGTATTGAATTTTTGCCTGCTGATCGCTGCTCATGTTTTTCTGCAATGCCTTGATCTCGTTCAAATCGGCCACATAAGCAGGCGATGTAAGCGCATCCGGCGCAGCCACGTTCAACACACTGAAATCTGTAACCAGCACCGGTTTCCAGGTATCGGCAGTAAGGTCCAGATTTGAGGGTTTAAGCGCGGGATATAGTGCGGTACGGTCTAAAATATCTTTCCTGCACGAACTAAAAGTTACTGCCGCCAGTGCTGTAACTGTAAATATATTAAGTATAGTTTTTTTCATTTCCTTGATCATTGATTGTCCAACCTCTAATTACTTCTCCTTTTTTGTGCTAAACACATAATACACTCCCGCAAATCCCGACCGGGTTTGCCCTACGTTACGTCCGTCTACAACATAATTGCCACCCGCCGTAAACTCAAGCCCGCTGATAGACTGGAAGCTGTATTTAAGGATTAACCCAACAGCAGTAGTATTCATGCGGTTACTTGGGAAAGGCATATCGTTTTTACGGATATCAAAGCCGCTTGTGCTTGTAATTTTAGTAACCGTGGCTTCGGCATTAAACTTAAGGCTGCGGTAACCGCTGCTAAACATAAAGTTGGTAGCGTTTGGTAACTGCACCTCGTTGGTATAATGCATTTCGGTAGTGTAGTATGAATTTCTGTCGATAGTAATGTTGTCACGGCGGATGTACTGGCCCGAACCCGCTACGAAGAACCTGCCCGTTTGGTAGTTAAGCAATGCGCGTAAGGCTACGCTTTTACTATGTAAACCTACAGATAAAGGTAGAAAATCGGCTTCATAATTGGCCAAAGGCAAAGTACCGGTAGCAATAGCATGAACGCTGAATAAGCCACGGCCTATCTCCTCTTTTACAGCCATCCATTTAACCGAAACGGTAAGGTCCTGAAATGACTTTTCGCCACGTAAAGTACCTGCCGAAGCATTGGTAGTTATATAAGGCACCATAAACAGCAGGTTGATCCGGTTTGAAAGACCATAGTTACCACCCAGGCTGTAAACATTGGTGCTCACGGTACCTAAATTTTGATTATCCCGTTTAAAAGTGCCTTCCCAATAATGGTCCCAACTCCCATGGGTGTATACTGCGGCAGCACAAAAATAATTTTTAGGGATCATCAATGCATCAGCATCGGTTTGAGCTTTGGCACATTGTGTTACAGCTAATAAAAAAGCAACAACAATAAAACATCTGTAAAAATACAGCGACATAAATTTCATTACGTTTAAATAATAAGGGTAATAACTAATAATAAAAATGGGTAAACAAGCCGGTTCAGTATCATCAACTTCGGTTTAACCGGTGATTGACAATACATCAGCATTAAGGAGCATGATCAAAGCCGTAAAAAGGAGCTGTTTTAACAGAACCCGGCAACACAGATAATGTACCGGTTCAAACAGCTAAATGATAAAAAACGGTTTGTATCCTTAAAATACAGGCACACAAATCAATTTAACTCATAATTTACAGGCAATAATCAGCAGGCAGAGTTTGGCGGTTTGCCGGGTGACTCGATGAAGGGTGAATTCAAATGGTAGGCTATAGGGTTTGGTTTTACCTTTAACGTCCTTCCGTAAGATAAGAATTGGTAGTGCATAACCTGGAAGCTGTATTCGCCCCCGGTGTTTATTTTCTTTTGCGATGAGTCATGCGCTCCCTTTTTACTCAGGGGCACATCGCTTATTTCTTTGGCAATAATAAGGTTTGCATTAACCAAACGGGTTTTAACGCTGTTGGCTATACAAATAAATGACATGGTATCCTGTGTAACCTTATAACGCAGGTAATTATAATAAACGCCTTTTAACTGCAGCTGCCCCTGATCGTGCACATAGCCATTCCAATTGTGAATTTGGGGAAGATGTACTGGGATCTTAATCTCGACAAGCTTGGTAGCATCAACCTTGTTTTCATAGATCTCCTTTACAATTTGTACTTCAGACTGGTGAATAAAATACTGGAATACTAAATTGTATCCGCCCAAATTGAACAGATGTACATTTAATAGTAGTATCGCTATAAGCTTTTTCACCAAAATAAAATATCGTCAGGGTATATAATTGACAGTAAATATATGTAACAATATTGTTAAAACAAATAAAAAGTAAAATTGTATAAATCACAATTGTACCCGTTCATTATTCATATTTTGCCAATTTACATTAGATATATTTGCAGGGTAAGCAATCTGTAAACTATGGATCTGATAACCCAACCCTGGCCCTGGTACGTGGCCGGCCCGCTGATAGGCCTCGTTGTACCTGCCCTGCTCATCATCGGCAATAAAACTTTTGGTATCTCATCATCGCTAAGGCATATCTGCGCGGCATGTATTCCGGCCAATATTTCATTTTTTAAATACGACTGGAAAAAAGAAAGCTGGAACCTGTTTTTTGTTGCCGGTATTGTTTTAGGTGGCCTCATTGCTGCGCAATGCCTTTCGGCCAATCACCCGGTTAATATCAACCCGCAAACCCATTCTGCGCTGCAACAACAGGGTGTTAAAGATTTCAATGGTTTACTACCTAAGGATATTTTCAGCTTTGATCAGCTGCTTACTTTAAGAGGTTTCATTTTTATGGTGATTGGCGGCTTTTTGGTAGGCTTTGGAACCAGGTATGCAGGCGGCTGTACATCAGGTCATGCTATTATGGGCATTTCAAGCCTGCAATGGCCATCGCTGTTGGCTACCTGCTGCTTTATGGCAGGCGGTTTTGTCATGACCTGGTTTATTTTACCTTACCTTTTACATTTATAATATGCGTAACATCAAATACCTGTTTGCAGGCTTGCTTTTTGGCATCGTGCTGGTAAAGTCAGAGGTGATCTCCTGGTTCAGGATCCAGGAAATGTTCAGGCTGCAATCGTTTCATATGTACGGCATCATCGGCAGTGCAATTATTGTTGGGATGATCTCCGTTTTGATTATCAAACGTTTTAATATCAAAACAATTCATGGCGAGGCTATTGTTATCCCCGACAAAAAATTTAGCTGGGGCAACGTATATGGCGGGCTGATATTTGGTTTAGGCTGGGCAATTACAGGCGCCTGCCCCGGCCCGCTGTTTGCGCAGATCGGGAGTGGCTTTTTGGTTACTTCGGTTACGCTTTTAAGCGCTATTTTGGGTACCTGGGTTTATGGAGCGGTAAGGGATAAATTACCTCAGTGATTTTTTTCCCTCAAAGGCGCTAAGCCGCAAAGATTTTTGAAGTTCTTAAGAGACTGTTGTAAAACGAATGAAAAGTTTTTGTAGAGACGCATCACATGCGTCTCCGGCGAACAGGCCGATTTAAAAGGCTTCTAATTCCGTCGGAAATTGCACGCGGGAGACGCATGTGATGCGTCTCTACATTTAAAACTGATAAAACTTCATTGCCGTTGGTTTTAACCAACGGAATAATGAGTAGCAATAAGAGGGCTTCAGCCCAAATCCGCTTGCATAATTAGGCTAAAGCCAAGACTTTTAACTTTTTTACCGTTGGTTAAAACCAACGGCAATGAATATTTTGCATTTTTAAACAGCTTCTTAAATAGCATACAATGATCCAACGGAAAAAGATATCGGTTTCAAACATTTTCAGTATGTTGATTATGGCATTGGCGCTGCTTGTTATTTTTAACCCCAATGCTAAAGGCTATCTGATCAGGGGATTGATGTCGTTGGGCTTTTTTCAGCCAGATACAGAAGGGTATACAGATCATCACGAAAATTTGACCAATATTCCGGATATTCAGTTTAAAGATGCCAGTGGCAATACCACATCATTAAGTTTATTGAAATCCAAGGTAGTATTTATAAACTACTGGGCTACCTGGTGCCCACCCTGCATAGCCGAAATGCCTAAAGTGAACGAGCTTTACAAAAAGTTCAGGAACGACCCAAAAGTAGCTTTCCTTTTGGTTGATGTAGATAACAACCAGCCCAAAGCCAAAGCTTTTATGCTCAAAAACGGCTACGATCTGCCGTTATATACCCAAATAAGCAACGTGCCCGAAACTTTGCTTGATGGCACCATCCCTACCACCCTGGTATTTGGTAAAGATGGCAAGCTCATTTACAAACACTCCGGTGCCGCTGATTATAGCAGTGAAAAGTTTGAAGCGTTTATTAAAAAGAACCTTGATTAGCCTGATTAAAGGATTTCCTGATATTGGTTGACCCTGCATTTTAATTACGTCTTGCTTATAAACTCAAGGTAATCCTCAAATCCAGCAAATCATGGTTCATAATTTTTTATTGTTATTTTAACACTTATTAACAAATTTTTCTTTTCTTTACTGTACAATTAGCAAACTTAAGTTTTAATGAAAAAGAACCCGTTTTTACACCTCGGCGTTATCGCTTTGTCTTTATTGAGCTCGGCATCCTTCGGGCAAACAGGTACACTTAATATCAGTACCGATTCAAAAACCACTATTAGCAAGCACATTTACGGTCAATTTGCCGAGCACCTGGGTCACGGCATTTACGGCGGTTTTTGGGTTGATAAAACCCTGCCCGTAAAAAAACAGGACCGTATCAGGCTTGATATTGTTGATGCCCTTAAAAAGATAAAGATCCCTAACCTACGCTGGCCCGGCGGCTGCTTTGCCGACGAATATCACTGGCGCGACGGCATTGGCCCGGCTGCAGAACGCCCGCGCATGGTAAACACCAACTGGGGCGGCATTACCGAGGATAACAGCTTTGGCACACACGAGTTCCTGGAACTTTGCGACCTGCTGGGTTGCGAGCCTTACATTGCCGGCAACGTAGGCAGCGGTACGGTTGATGAAATGTCGAAATGGATTGAATACCTCAACTCCAACAGCACAAGCACCGTTGTGCAGCTGCGTAAAAAGAATGGTCACCCCGCTCCTTATAAAGTAACGTTTTGGGGTGTAGGTAACGAAAGCTGGGGCTGTGGTGGCAATATGACACCTGAATTTTATGCCGATCAGTTTAAACGCTATGCTTCATTTGCTAAAGATTATCCGGGTGCCCAACTTAAAAAAATAGCCAGCGGACCAAATGCTGACGATTATCACTGGACGGAGGTTTGTATGAAAAATATTTCAAGCGGGATGATGTCAGGCTTGTCGTTACATTATTACACCATACCAACAGGTAACTGGGGCAAAAAAGGTTCGGCAACTGATTTTAGTGAGAAGGAATACTTTGGCACTATGGTTAACTGTCTTAAAATGGAAGAGCTGGTTACCAAACATTCGGCCATTATGGATAAATATGACCCGGAGAAAAAAGTAGCCCTTGTTGTTGATGAGTGGGGTGTTTGGACCGATGCTGAACCAGGCACAAACCCGGGTTTTCTTTTTCAGCAAAACAGCCTTCGCGATGCTTTAATAGCAGGCACAACCCTGAACATATTCAACAACCACAGCGACCGTGTTAAAATGGCCGCCCTTGCACAAACCATTAACGTATTGCAGGCATTAATTTTAACCGACAAAGAAAAAATGGTGCTTACCCCTACTTACCACGTGTTTGATATGTATAAGGTGCACCAGGATGCCAAATATCTGCCCATTAAGTTAAGCGTACCCGATTATGAAGTTGATGGTAAAAAGATAGAAGCAGTAAATGCCTCTGCCTCGCAGGATGCTACCGGCAAGGTGCATATCTCCTTAGTGAACCTTGATCCGCATAATACCATCACCATTACAACCAGCCTGAACGATGTAAAATGGCAAACCGTTAGCGGACAGGTATTAACCTCGGCTAACTTAACTGATGTTAATGCATTTAAAGATGCCAACAAGATCCACCTGAACGCTTTCGCCGGTGCTAAAAAAGACGGCGACAAACTGGTAGTCAGCCTGCCTGCAAAATCAATAGTAACACTTGAATTGAAATAAAACCCTTTCTCCTAAGAAAGCAAACGGCCGGGCAAATTGCCCGGCCGTTTTTATGGTAAGATTTTATTAAAATTGTCATTTCGACGAATACGAATGGGAATTGAGCGTGGTATGAGGTTAAGTGGGTTTTAAGCTGATTTACGGCTATTGCTGATCAGCGCAGATTCATAAACCGCACTAATGATATCTCCGGCAGAGAAGGTGCCCAGGAAATCCCAGTCGATATGACTGTATATTACCTGTTTTGATGGTTCAATAATATAGGTAGCCAATAATGGCGCGTTTTCGTCAATACCCGAAAACCTGTCCCATACCGGGTAATCGTCCGAATACACCCTGAACTGTTGTGCTATTTCTTTATCAGTGTCGTGATAAAAATTAAGGGTGAGGCTTTGCTCCCAGGCCCATTTTTCAAGTTCCTCAGTACGCTCATCACTGATGATAAGCAGGTTGCCACCGCTTGCTTTAACTTCATGCTGAAGATTATTCAGTTGTTTAAGCTGTGCCAGGCCTTGCTGTCCCCAATGGCGCGAATAAAAAGAAATAACCAGCGGTTTACTTAATAAATTCCTCTGCGAAATTGGGCCATGCGTTTCGGCGCCATTGAAAAATTGCTGCCAGCGGCTATAATCGTTACTTAACTTAAATTCAGGAACCAGGTTGCCTGCTTTTACAGGGTGCAATGCTTTCAGCTTACGAAAGTTAAGATCAGGTTCGGCAACAACTTCAAGCAGATCGAAAAAAGGATATTTATTGTTATTTGTGGTTTGCATTTTAAAATATATTTATGATGTTATGGATAATGTTTTAAGGTAATTGCGGTTGAATTTTAGCTATTCAACAACAACGGCATAGTCCATAAATCACCCTGTAACGCATTAGCGGGCCCTGCGCATTGGCATTGCTGATTTGTTTTTTGTGGGATGTGTTCATAAAAGTATATTAATAATGAGGTCAGTAAATTTAAACGTGATTAACAGCGGGTCCGGGAGGAGAGTTTCAACAACAGCAACACATGGGCATATATACTCCGCCCCTGTTTTGAGCTGATGTATACTTATTGCCGATTATTGAATTATTGCCCGTCATTTGTTTTTGAATGCTACATGACAAATATACTATAATATCTATAAACTTAGTAGAATTTATTAAAAAAATATATCCATCCTTTTTTACAGTCAACTTTCCTGCGGCTGGCTGCTTAATTTAAATGATTTATATTGCGAATGTGGCGCTGGTAAAAACAATAAATTGTTCCGTGCGTTCCGTATAACCAACAAATTAACTATGCTAAACAGGCTGAAACCACAATATATCATCTTATTTATTTTAAGTGTTTTAGCCCTGTCCAACTGCAAAAACAACAGTAAAAAACACCGGCTATCCAAAGCCGATTCGCTTAAAAAGAAAATAGTTAAGGAGTGGACCAAAACCATTCCGGGTAATTTCAGCAATCAAACCGAGCTTGTATTTGACAGTACCCGTATCGCCGCATTTCTGCAAAACCATCCTGCTTTGGTTCCTTATGAACAGGACCTGCGTAATTTTTACCGAAAGCGTAAATTTGCTTATGCCTGGTACGAAAAAGGTACCTTGATTGAACAGGCCGGCAACTTGAACGACAGGCTGATGAACCTCCAGAATGAAGGCATATATAAAGGTATCCCCTATCAAAAAGATCTGGACTCACTGATATTTGACAGCCATTCAAAAACAAAGGTTAAAAAACCTGATATCGGTACCGAATTAATGCTCACGGCCCAGTATTTCGCGTTTTCAAAAGTAGCCTTCCGGGGTATGAGCGACTCGGTTAGCCGCTCGGTAAACTGGTTTCTTCCCCGTAAAAAGATAGCTTATGACGACTACCTGGATACGCTCCTGAAAAAGCCGTCGAAACAAGCCTCTGCCATAAATGAGCCGGTATACCGCCAGTATGACCTGTTGAAAAGCTTCCTCGCAAAATACCGCCGGCTTGATACCCTTGAAAATTGGGAACCCATCAAACTCAGTAAAAAACTAAAACCAGGCGACTCATCAGCCATAGTTTCCCGCATAAAAACCCGGTTATATAAGCTGGAAGATTTTAAAGGTGATACGCTCAACAACAATTTTGACGATGAGCTTAAAGCAGCAATAGCCCGGTTTCAGCTCAGGCATGGCCTTGGCGCCGATAGCTTGCCCGGTCCCGCTACTATGGCCGAAATGAATGTACCGCTCAAATCGAGGATCAAACAGATCATTGTAAATATGGAGCGCTGCCGCTGGCTGCCGGTAAGCTTAAATACAGATTACCTTGCTGTTAACATTCCCGAATTTAAGCTGCACGTTTACCATGCCGATAGCTTATTATGGAGCTGCAATGTGGTAGTTGGCCAAAAAATACATCAAACGGTTATATTTTACGGTGAAATGCAATACGTGGTATTCAGCCCTTACTGGAACCTGCCCGAAAGTATTGTACGCAATGAGGTGCTGCCGGCCATGCGCAGCAACCGCAATTACCTTAACGAACATAATATGGTTATTACCGGCCGGGAAAACGGGCTCCCGATAATCCAGCAAAAACCGGGACCGGCCAACTCCTTAGGGTTGGTTAAATTCCTGTTCCCTAACAGCTACAGCATCTATCTGCATGATACCCCTTCACGCTCCTTATTCGGCGAATCATCAAGGGCATTCAGCCATGGCTGCATCCGTGTGGGCAAACCAGCCCAACTGGCTTCATTTCTTTTAAAATACGATAGTACCTGGACAGCGCAGCGCATTAATAAGGCTATGCACCTTGGTAAAGAACAACAGGTTACGCTGAAACAAAAAATGCCTGTATTTATAGCCTATTTTACTGCATTTACCGACAGGAATAACCTTCTCAACTTCCGCAAAGACATTTACGACCGCGATGACCAGCTTGCATCCATGATCATGTCGGGCAGCGGACAGTACTAAATCTCCATCATCTCCCCCCTTTTCTTCTTACAGCAGTTTAAAATACTGGTAATTAATAATTGTAAAATATTTTTTACGGGTTTGTAGGCAATCGCTAAAATTTAATTGTCCTCCCTTTAAATCACCATAGTGCCCCCTATAAGGGTATAATTTCCCTTAGCACAGTGATCATTAACCAAACTATATGACATTATTAATAAACCCAGGAAAACTGATGCCTATGTAAAAAAAGCTTACTCTCCCCGCTACAGGCAATAATTACCCGGAGGGAATTACTGCCCCGAAAAAGATTTTTGAATGTTTATAACTGCGCAGTGCTTCCAGGGTACTTCGCTATTAACTCCCTTTAAATTCAATAAAATATGAAATTTTTCAAACACCCGGTGGGTGTACACAGGCCATGGGTATCAAAATCCCTCAACCTGTGTAAATTTGCCCTTGCAGGTATGGTGCTCTTGAACATGCAGGCTTCGGCTGCTGAAGCGCCAAAAGCAAAAGCCAAATCAAACATTAATTTTAACTTAAACTTCGCTAAACTTACCGGTAAGGTAGTTGACGAAAAAGGCGAACCCCTTATAGGCGTTAGCGTTAGGGTTAAAGGCACCAATACAGGTACACAAACCGATGCCAGCGGTAACTTTACACTTGATGTACAGCCAAACGCCGTATTAATTGTTAGCTACATTGGTTATACCACCAAAGAAGTTACAGTGGGAGGTAAATCATCAATAACCATTACTTTAACCTCAAACAATAACCTGAATGAGGTAGTGGTAACGGCATTAGGTATCAAAAAAGAAGAGAAAAAGTTAGGTTACGCAGTTACAACCGTTAAAGGCGACCTGCTTGACAAAGCTAAAGAATCAAACATCGCTTACTCATTGGAAGGCCGTGTAGCCGGTGTAAGCATCAGCGGTGTAAACGGTGGCCCGGGCTCATCAGCGCGTATCTTACTGCGCGGTGTAACCAGCGGTTCGGCCAGTTCACCATTATTCGTTATCAACGGCGTACCAATGGATAACTCATCCCGCGGTACATCAGGCGAGTGGGGCGGTGCAGATTACGGCGATGGTATCGCCAACATTAACCCGGATGACGTTGAAACCATGACCGTGCTGAAAGGCCAGTCGGCTTCAGCATTATACGGTGCACGTGCAGCCAACGGCGTTATATTGATCACAACCAAAAGCGGTAAAAAAAATTCAGGCTTTGGTGTTGAAGTTAACAGTAACTACCAGGCAGATAAACCTGTTAATTATGAAGATTTCCAGACCCAATATGGCCAGGGTGAACATGGTGTAAGGCCAGCTAACGTGGCCGGCGCTATATCAACCGGTAACTTAGGCTGGGGCGAGAAACTGGATGGTAAACCTACAATTCAGTTTGATGGTAAAATGTACCCATACTCAAACAAAAACAACTACCTTGATTTTTACCGTACAGGTAACACTTTCACTAATACTGTTGCTTTTGACGGTGGTAATGAAACAGGTGCTTTCAGGTTATCAGTATCTGACGCACATGCTAATTCAATTGTACCAAACAGCAACTTAGACAGGAAAACGTTTAACTTAAACGCTAATCAAAACGTTACCGACAAGTTAAACGTTACTGTTGTTGCCAATTATTTGGTTGAAAACTCAAAAAACAGACCAAGCTTAAGTGATGGTCCGGGTAACCCTAACAACATATTGTTCCTGGCTGCCAACGAAGATCAGGCTTCTTTAAGTCCTGGTACCACAGCAACAGGTGCGGAGCAACAATGGAACAATGACATTTATGTTACCAACCCTTACTTTGCTGCAAACAACTTTATTAACAACACCGGCAGGAAACGTTTAATAACCTCAATTACTGCCCATTATGACATTACCAAATGGATTTATGCTCAGGCCCGTATTGGTTATGACAACATCAACGATAGCCGCTTTAAAGTAACCCCTACCGGTACTGCTTACTCAAGTAATGCGGCAGGTGGTTTAGATGAGCAATCAACTGCACAACAATATGAGCTGAACTATGACGCATTAATTGGCGTGAAACATGACATTGTGAAAAACCTGTTATCATTTGATTTTACAGGTGGTGGTAACATCCGCAAAAACAGCTATACTTATACAAGCTTAAGCGGCGGCCCTTTCATTTTGCCTTACTTCTATAGTTTTTCAAACCTGCAAACTAAAAATGCAGCAAACTATACCTTCAATCAATCAGAAGTTCACTCAGCTTACTACACTGCTGATTTTTCGCTTAAAAATTACCTGGTGTTAAGTACTTCTGGTCGTTATGATACTTACACAACCCTGTATCCGGTGGTTGTAAAAGGTAACGGTGGTTTATTTGCACCGTCTGCATCAGCAAGTTTTATCTTCTCTGAGTTTACGCATTGGTCGGCACTTGATTTTGGTAAAATCCGTGTTTCATATGCGCAAACCGCAGGTGAGCCAACTGATAAGTACATTACTCAACAGTATTACAACATCAATAACCCGGTTAACGGTGTAGTAACTGGTGGTTTCTCAGGCGACCTTCCAAACTACTTCCTGAAACCATTTACTTTATCAGAAACTGAAATTGGTACCGAAATGAAATTCTTAAACGGCCGTGCCGGATTAGACGTTGCTTATTTCCACCGCAAAACCAAAAACGAGATCCTTAAAGGTTCAATAGACGTTGCAGCGGGTTATAGCACCCGTTACATCGGTACCCAATCCTTCCAGAATAATGGTATTGAGGTTGAGTTAAAAGGTACACCGGTTCAAACTCCATCATTCTCATGGTCACCATCATTCAACTTTACCTATGTTAAAAATAAGGTATTAAAAACTGACAATCTTGCAACTACGCAAGGCTTAGGTACTTACAGGCCATTAAATGCTAACCTTGCATTTGTGGTAGGTTTACCGGGGCCGCAGGTTATGGCAACTGATTACAAACGTAATGCTTCCGGTCAGATCATTTTTGATTCAAACGGCTTACCAGAATCAGATGGTATCCGTAGACCTCAGGGCACTACTGTTCCCAAGATCTATGGTGGTTTTAACAACGATTTCAGCTACAAACACGTTAACTTATCATTCCTTGTTGATTACAGGTTTGGCAATAAAGTGTTATCAGCAACTAACTACTATAGCATTTACCGCGGTTTAAACAAATTGACCTTAGCTGGTCGTGATGGCGGTGTTGTAGGTGATGGTGTAACTGAAGACGGCCAAAAAAATACCAAATCGGTTGAGGCAGAAGTTTACTACCAGGGTTTAGCTCAAAAGGTATCGGCACTTAACGTGCTTGACGGCAGCTTCATCAAATTACGCCAGGTTACTTTAGGTTATACCTTTACAAGAGGCTTCCTTACCGGTACACCATTTAGTGGTGTAACTGTATCAGCTGTTGGCCGTAACCTTTGGACAATCATGAAACATACCAACAACATCGATCCTGAATCGGGCTTTGCTAACAGCGTAGCCTACGCAGGTATTGAGGGTACAAGCTTACCAAGCACACGTACCTACGGTATAAATGTTAACTTTAAACTTAAAAAATAACAGAGAGATGAAAAAACGACTCATATATAGCGGCTTTTGTTTAGCCGCGGCTCTTGTTTCGGGTTGTACAAAAGATTTCACCAAGATAAACACAAACCCAAACGCTACATCGGCAGCTGTGTTTAACCCTAATTTCCTTTTGGCACAAGCTCAGATCCAGTATTCGCAAACTGGGTACGATCAGTTGCTTTACCAAAGCATGTGGTCACAATCGTTAGCTTCAACTTACGATTATTACGGTAACGGTGATAAGTACATCTATAAAGGTTCATTTAATGATTACAAAGCAAGGGTTTACAATAGCGGCTACTCGGCCGAAACACTTGTGCAGGAAATGAAAAACCTTACTGATGGTAAAGCGGAATACGCCAATTTGAATAAAATTGCAACCATCATGAAGGTGTTCATTTTACAGCGTGTAACAGATGCTTATGGTGATGTTCCTTATTCTGAAGCAGGTATGGCAAAACAGGGGATCTTTACCCCTAAATTTGACAAGCAGCAGGATATTTACACTGCAATGCTTTCTGATCTTGACGGCGCTACTGCCGGTCTTGATGCTTCGAAAGATAAACCAAGCTCTGACCTTTTCTACACAGGCGATATCACCAAATGGAAAAAGTTAGGTTACTCATTAATGGTAAGGGTTGCTATGCGTTTAACTAAAGTTGATGCTGCTACAGCTCAAAAGTATGTTGAAAAAGCTTATGCAGCTGGCACAATGGCTACAATTGATGACAACGCTAAAGTAAAAACAGATAATGCTAACGGTAATGCAAACAGCACTATCAATGCGTTGACCGTTCCTGATGACTTTAGGGAAGTGCGCTGGTCGAAAACTTTGATCGATTACATGCAGACAACTGCCGACCCAAGGATTTCAGCCATTGCTGAAATTGCTTCAGGCACTGGTAAAGCGGCTAACTCAAATGAAACGGTAGCAGGTAATAACGATGCTGCTGTTCAACACGGCATGCCAAACGGCTATGACCTTAATGGCGGTGCCACTGATATCAGTAAGGCACCTGGTTATCCGGGCACTTCACCTGCAGATCCGTCTGTTGCCAATGACGCTGCCGCTCCTGATGGTAAATACTCACGCCCAAGGCTGCAGGTTTACTATACTTCAAGCACCTCTATTTCACCTGTTGACAAAAGCGGCATCAATATGCTTTTAACTTACGGCGAAACTGAATTATTATTAGCAGAAGCGGCAACAAAAGGCTGGGCCACTGGTAGCGCTGCAACACATTATGCAAACGCGCTTGTAGCCGATCAGCTTGAGCTTGCACAGTTTAATGCAGCTGCATCAATCACCAGCGCAACTGCTACGGCCTACGCTGCTGCTCACCCGCTTGTGCCTGCTACTGCATTACAGCAAATCAATATGGAATATTATGTTGAAACTTCTTCAACCTTTATCCATAATGAAACATGGGCAAACTGGAGAAGGACAGGCATCCCTGTACTTACACCTGTTAAATATGTTGGTCAGTTCACCGATGGCTCTATTCCGCGCCGCATTATATATCCGCTTACCCTGATCACTACCAACGGCGCTAACTATAACGCAGCAGTTGCTAATCTTACAGGCGGCGACGTATTTACTGCAAGAGTATGGTGGGATAAATAATACCCCTATATAAATTCCTTTAAAAAAACAAGGCTATGGCTTCATAGCCTTGTTTTTTAGTTTTTACAACAAAAAGGATTAGTAATCCGGTGGCAATTATCAATACAAATAATTAATTTTAAGTCCCCTGCAGTCCGGAAAAATAAAATCTGTTGATGATGTGTTGTTCTTCTCTTCTCTTTAATTTTAAACTCAAAAGGTTAAACACTTTTACATTTTGTACTGTTGCCCTGCTTACGTTACAAAGTATGCGCAGCAATGCACAGCAGCCTCTTTTTAAGCTGCTCACACCCGAAGAAACCAGCATTAAATTCCGCAATGATTTGGTTGAGGATGAAAAGCTCAACGTACTCTCGTACGAGTACCTGTATAATGGCGGTGGTGTTGCCGTTGGCGACATCAATAATGACGGCCTCGAAGACCTGTTTTTTACCAGTAACCTTGGTCAAAACAAACTGTATCTCAACTTAGGCAACCTCAAATTTAAAGACATTACCCAGCAAGCCGGTGACGGCCTTGCAGGCAGGCCCGGCGACTGGAAAACAGGTGTTACCATGGCCGATGTTAACGGCGATGGTCTGTTAGATATTTATGTATGCTACTCGGGCCTTGGCGATAATGCCAAACGCCGCAACCAGCTCTTCATTAATAAAGGCAACAATAAATTTGTTGAAATGGCCAAACAATACGGCCTTGATGATCCGGGCTACAGCACCCAGGCTGTATTTTTTGATTATAATAATGATGGCAAGCTGGATATGTTCCTGCTTAACCATAATGTAAAAAAAATCAGCAACCTTGAATTTGCACAGGCCAAAGCCGAAACCGACGAACTGGCCAGCAATAAACTTTTTGAAAACCAGGGCGGCCATTTTGTTGATGTATCCAAAAAAGCGGGCATCATTCAAAATCCCCTCACTTTTGGCCTTGGCGTTGCCATTGCCGATATCAACAAAGATGGTTTACAGGATATTTATGTAACCAACGATTATAACGAACCCGACTACCTATACATAAATAACGGAAACGGCACTTTTACTGAGGATAGTAAAAAATGCTTCAAGCACCTCTCCCAGTTTTCGATGGGGGTTGATATTGCCGATATCAATAACGATGGCCTGCCTGATATGATGACGCTTGACATGCTGCCGCCCGATAACCGCCGCCAAAAGCTGTTGCAGCTTCAGGAAAACTACGAATCGTTTGAACTGATGCTGAACCAGAACCTGTACAAGCAATACATGCGTAACATGCTGCAGGTTAATAATGGCGATGGCACATTCAGCGAAATTGGCCAGCTGGCAGGTGTTTCCAATACCGACTGGAGCTGGTGCCCCCTCATTGCCGATTTTGACAACGATGGCTATAAAGATATTTTTATCTCCAACGGATACTTCCGCGATTATACCAACAAGGATTTTCTACGTTACTGGGGCGATTATAAGCTAAAAAAAGCTATGGACCGCGAGCCCTTCCTGCTCATGGATCTGGTTAAAGCCATGCCCTCTACTACCCTATCCAACTATATTTTCCAAAATAATCATAACCTCACCTTTACCGATAAAAAGCAGGATTGGGGGATCACCAAAGGCGGTATCTCCAGCGGATCAGTTTATGCCGACCTTGATAACGATGGTGACCTTGACCTGATTACCAATAACATCAACAGCGAGGCTTCCATATTACAGAATATGACTATGGAAACCGGCAAAAAGAACTACCTGGCGGTAAACCTTAAACAACCGGATGGCAATACAAACGCCATTGGTTCAAAAGTATTTGTATACAATGGCAAACAAGTACAATACCAGGAGGTTAACCCAAACAGGGGCTATCTTTCATGCGTATCCACTGTTTTAAATTTTGGTTTGGGGGATCAGCAACAGGTTGATTCAGTGAGGATCATCTGGCCCGATCAAACCTCGCAATTGCTTACCGGTGTTAAAGCCAATCAACGCTTAAACATCACTTACAAAACAGGCAATCCGGTATTTAAAACCGATGGCAAAGGCAATGTAAAACCAGTTTTTAATTTAGCTAAGCCGGCTATTGATTATACCCATACCGAAAATACCATTAACGATTTTAAACGCCAGCCTTTGATGCTGTTCATGAGCTCAAAAACCGGCCCGGTAATAGCCAAAGCTGATGTTAACAAGGATGGCCTGGAAGACCTGTTTATAGCCGGCGACCAAAGTACCTCAGGTAAGATTTTTATCCAGAAAGCAGGCGGCACTTACACCATTCAGGAAATATCAGATCTTAACAAGGAAAACACATCTGCAGCAGTATTTTTTGATGCCAATGGCGATGGTTCCCCCGATCTGTATATAGCTAAAGGCGGCTATTCGTTATTAGAGCCGGGAGCTAACGAGCTTCAGGATAAACTATATCTGAACGATGGCAAAGGCAATTTCAGCTTTTCGAGCACATCCCTCCCGGTGCTAACCGGAAGCAGTAAATCATGTGTACGCCCCTGTGATTATAACGGTGATGGAAAAACAGACCTCTTTATAGGATCGAACGTTACACCGGGCTATTACCCAACGGCGCCAAAAAGCTACCTGCTTACCAATACAGGTGGCGGTCATTTTGAAATTACCGATGCGCCATTTACCGGTATAGGCATGATCAAAGATGCCCAATGGGCCGATTTGAATGGCGATGGCCGTAAAGACCTGGTAATTTGCGGCGAGTTTATGCCCATTATGGTGTTTACTAATACCAAAGCCGGTTTTGTTGATGAAACCGCCAAATACTTTGAGCATCCGGTAAGTGGTTTTTGGAATACGCTTACCATTACCGATGTGGATGGCGATGGCAAGCCAGATATTATTGCAGGCAACCTTGGCGAAAACACACAGATCCACGCCAGCCAAGCCGAACCTGCCGAAATGTACTTTGCCGATTTTGACGGTAATGGCTCAATAGATCCGTTCTTTAACTTTTATATCCAGGGGGTAAGCTATCCATTTGTAAGCCGTGATGAACTGAACGACCAGATTTACCCGATGCGTAAACGGTTCACCTCATACAAAGCTTATTGCGATGCTACCATGAAAGATGTATTTACGCCAGAAGAGCTTGCAAAAGCCACTAAACTTACAGCTAATGAGGTTGAAACATGTCTGTTCCTGAACCGGGATGGTAAGTTTGTAAAAGGTCAGCTGCCTTTACAGTCCCAATATTCATCAGTATCAGAGATTATTACCGGTGATTTTAACCACGATGGCAAAACAGACTTGCTATTGTTGGGCAATCACTCCGATAACCGCCTTAAACTGGGCAGCTTTGATGCCAACTATGGCTGCCTGCTTAATGGCGATGGCAAAGGCAATTTTACATACCAAACTCAGCCGGTTGCCGGCTTATCGGTAAATGGCGATGTTAAATCGGCTACAGAAATAAAAATAAACGGTGCCAATTATGTGCTGATAGGTGTATCAGGCCAGGCATTGCAGTTTTATAAATATTGAGTTGGAAGTATTAAGTATTGTCATCCGGAGCGATAGCGAAGGATCTTCTTCGATAAACAGAACCGCAATACAGAATGAAGAAGATGCTTCGTACCTCAGCGTGACATCCGTTTTAAACAAGTCCTGCTTTAGCGCAAATCTTGTGTGGTTGCTGGTGAGAGGGCTGACTTGTGATTTGTAGCAGAGTCCTGCTTTAGCGCAAGTCTTGTGTGGTTGCCAGCGTAGAGGGCCGACTTGTGATTTAAGGCAAAGTCACAAGTCAGCCCTTCACAGGCCAGCGCTCAAGACTTGCGCCAAAAGAGGCTAAATATATTTTAGCGATGTTGTGCGCAGGCCGCGTTAGGGATTGCAGTGAAAAGCCCACAGCGCGGGTTGGGCTTGCGGGCAGGCAAGGCGAGGACTTGCAACGGAAAGCCCGGGCCGCAGGCAACGCCCATGTTTATAAAAATGATAGAAAAACATACTTAATGATCAACAACTTACAATTACATCATTATAAGGAACGAAGCAATCCCAAACTATACAGGACCCTGCTTTAGCGCAAGTCTTGTGTGGTTGCTGGTGAGAGGGCTGACTTGTGATTTGTAGCAGAGTCACAAGTCAGCCCCTCATTTGCCACCACACAAGACTTGCACCAAAACGGTGATTGATGATATAAAAATGTCATTGCGAGATACGAAGCAATCCCCGATTAGCAGAGCCGCTCTGTATAGTTTGGGATTGCTTCGTACCTCGCAATGACGCCTTTTTTATTTTTAAGTAATTTTTCAGAAAGAGATTTAAAAAAATGATCAAACGAATATCCATATTGTTTTTAGCGCTGATAGGCACAACTGCCTACGCGCAAAAAAGTAAAAACCCCATCCTTCCGTACCTGCACATTGATAAGGCAGTGAACGCTATTTCGGCGGTTATGATCCATGATGTGGTAAACCCTCCTGCCGCCTCACGTTATTACACATACGTAACCCTTGGGGCTTATAATTTGGTTTGCCTGAATAATAAAGAGCTGGTACCGATTGGTAATTTCATCAAAAGCTACACCCAGGATAACCAGATCAGCATCCCGGCCGATAAGTACGATTACCGCATAGCTGCCATGTACTGCATACTGGAAACAGGCAAACAGATGCTGCCATCGGGTTTCATGCTGCAGGATGATGAAGATAAATACGTAGCTCTTCTTAAAGAGAACAGCATTAGCGATGATGTGATCAAACAATCAATAGCGGCCGCGACAGAAATGGCTGCTAAGGTTATTAAATATTCCAAATCGGATAATTACAACAAACTGAGCGGCAGGCTCCGGTATTCGCCCATAAAAGGCGGTAAAAACTGGTTCCCTACCCCACCAATGTATATGGAGGCCGTTGAGCCCAACTGGAAAACTATTCGCCCAATGTTTATCGACTCGGCCAGCCAGTTTGTACCCGTAAGGCCAACCACTTTCAGCACCGACAGTACCAGCGATTTTTATAAAGAGGCTTACGCTGTATACAAAGTATCCAAAAACATGTCGGCCGAGCAGATTATGATTGCCAACTTTTGGGATTGTAACCCTTTTGCGGTTACCACATCGGGCCACATGATGATCGGCTTTAAAAAGATAAGTCCAGGAGGGCACTGGATGAACATTACCGGCATTGCCGTAAAAAAAGCAGGGCTTAGTTTTGATAAATCGATAGAAGTAACAACCCTGGTTGCCATGACCGAAATGGATGCTTTTATCAGTTGCTGGGACGAAAAATACCGCAGCAATGGTATCCGCCCCGAAACATATATTAACAAATACATTGATATTAAATGGGTGCCAATGCTGCAAACCCCGCCCTTTCCCGAGTATCCGAGCGGCCACGCCGTGCTTTCAAATTCGTCGGCCGGGGTGTTGAGCTATTTATTGGGCGATAAGTTTAGTTATACCGACGATTCGGAGATCCCCTACGGTGTTGGGCCACGCGAATTTAAATCATTTAAACAGGCGGCAGAAGAAGCTTCTTTGTCCCGTTTTTATGGTGGCATCCATTTTAAAGATGCCATTGTTAACGGAAACCAGCAGGGGCGTGATGTTGCAGCTGCGGTTATAAAAAAATTAAAAGCAGCCGGAGTAAACTATTTGGGCAATTAGAACGTAGTTAAAAGCAAACAGCTTTTAACCATGCACATCAGGAGAACGGTTTTAGTATTACTTTTCATCATTACCGGGCTCCTGAGTCTTAACTCGTTTACTATAAAAACTAAGCTTGCTGCCGCAGCGGCTGATGAGGAAGGGCGCGTATTATTTTTACGCCACTGCACTGTTTGCCATTTAGCCCCCGATCCGGCAGGCCTTACCAGGGAAATTTGGGCGAAGCACGTGCTGCCCATCATGGCGGCCCGTATGGGGATCATTTATCCCAATTATGATCCGCTCAGGGGATTATCTGATGAAGAACGTGCTATCGTAAAAAAGCATAATATTATCCCCGAAGAACCGGTTTGTAATGAGGCTGATTGGGCTAAGATCAGGGACTATATCATTGGTAATGCACCTGATAGTGTTGCTATTGATGAAAACCGCTTCAGCCGGAATAGCCCGCTTACACAGTTTGTAAGACAGGATGTACAGGTTGATGATCAAACACCATCGCTCATTACCGGCCTTGAGTATGATAATACTACCCGGACTTTGTGGATTGGTAATTTTTATAACCAGGTTTTAAACTGGCAATATGGTAAAGGGGTGACCAAAACCATAAAAAGCCAAAGCCCTGTTGTTGATTTTAATTTTTATAAAAACAATACCTACTTTACCCAGATAGGCAAACTTTACCCTACCGAACTCAGTACGGGCTCATACGCCCAACTGGCTGATACAGGAGCTACTTCCCTGCTCACGCAACTGCACCGACCTGTATGTACAGAAATTAACGACCTGAACAACGATGGTGTACCCGAAATTGTAGTCTGTAACTTTGGCAATAAAACAGGCGGCCTATCCCTATATAAAAAGAACAAATCGGGCAAGTACATTGAAGATGTGCTGCTGCCCCTGCCCGGTGCCATCAAATGCTATATAAAAGATATGGATGGCGATGGCAAAAAAGACATTGTGGCTATGTTTTCGCAGGGGGATGAAAGCGTTTATATTTTTTACCAGAAGGATAACCTTAATTTTAAAGCCAAACGGGTATTACGTTTCCCGCCCGATTACGGCACCACCGATATGGTTTTGGTTGATTATAACAATGACGGATTGACCGATATCGTAACCGTGCATGGCGACAATGCCGATTATTCCAATATCCTGAAAGCATATCACGGCATCAGGCTGCATATAAACCAGGGAGCTGATGTTTTTAAGGAGAAATTCTTTTACCCGATATACGGTGTAACCCGGGTTTTGGCCGAAGACTTTGACAAGGACGGTGATATTGATTTTGTAGCAACCTCCTTTTTTCCTGAATTTGGAAAACTGGTTGATGAATCGTTCATTTATCTCGAAAACATCAACAAAGACCAGTTCACCTTCAAAGCATACATTCAAAAAAGTGATGTACCTATCAAAACCCTCACCCTTGAAAAAGCCGACGTTGACGGTGATGGCGACATGGATATCATCACCGGTAACTTTGCCCAAAGCCCCGGCCCTGCCCCGGCAGCATTGGATGAAAAGTGGAAATCGGCTAAGTATGGGTTGAGTATCTTTTATAACCAGTTATATCAGCCTAAGAAATAAACGTGGAAAGAAAAATGGCTTTATTCAAAGTATTGATTACTTGCGCTCGTCTGTGACGAGTGCTTAATATGGGTTTGCGTTTATAACGCAATACCCGCGATGCAATCGCGAAGCCAGTTTCAGCACTCGTCACAGACGAGCGCAAGAGTAAGTCTGCCAGTGTTCAATTTTTGAAAAACGGGTGTTCAACTTTCGAAAACACATTTTCATAACAAACTGATTATCAAACCACAACCGTTCACATCAGCAAAAAATCAACTTTATTAAATCTATAACTAATTGATTATCAATAGTAATATTTTTCAAAAAAGTATCAGGTGTTCACACTTTTAAAAGTTGAACACTGACAAAATATTGACAGTACAAGGATAAAATCAAAAGCATCGTTACGTCAAAGCCATAGACAGGCTTGACCTGCGACGCGCGGTCAGGGTAAGTAAAGTCACCGTAACACCCTTGTTACCAACCCCAACTTTACCTTTCCCTGACTTTTTATGGTTGACATTCGTTAATAGTACACCTAATTTCACATCACAAAATCCATCTACTTATGAAATACAATTTTTTAGGCGGTACCGGCTTGCTGGTATCCGAAATTTGCTTTGGCACCATGACCTTTGGCGGCTCAGGCGGCATATGGGAGGCCATAGGCAAAATCAAACAGGACGGCGTTAATGAACTCATGAAAACCGTTGTTGACTCCGGTATTAACTTTATTGATACCGCCAATGTTTACTCCTTCGGTGAATCAGAAGCCCTGCTTGGCCAATCCATTATTGATTTAGGATTAAACCGTGATGAACTGGTGATAGCCACCAAAGTACGCGGCAAAATGAGCGAAGGCGTAAACAATATCGGTTTATCCCGGTTCCACATCTTCAACTCGGTTGATGCCAGCCTTAAACGCTTACAGCTTGACCATATCGACGTACTTTATGTTCACGGTGTAGATAAACGCACGCCTGTTGAGGAAACCATGCGCGCCCTTAACGATATTATTTTAACCGGCAAAGTACGTTACATAGCCTGCTGCAACTGGCCTGCCTGGATGGTAATGAAAGCCGCCGGCATAGCCGAAAAAAATGGCTGGAATAAGTTTGTAGGCTTACAATATTATTACTCGCTGGCCGGTCGTGATATTGAGCGTGAGGTACTGCCTGTTGCCGAAGACCTTAACCTGGCCGTAATGCCATGGAGCCCGCTGGCTGGCGGTTTCCTATCAGGCAAATACACCCGCAATACCGAAAAGGCCGGCGACTCCCGCCGTGATATATTTGATTTTCCGCCTGTGAATAAAGACAAAGCTTATGACATCATTGATGTGATCAGCGAAATAGGTCAGCAGCATAATGTATCTGCTGCACAGGTGGCTCTGGCTTGGGTCCGTTTGCAAAAAGGTGTAACCAGTACCATCATCGGTGCTAAAAACATCGAGCAATTAAACGATAACCTTAAATCCATCGAACTGGAGTTATCGGCAGATGAACTTCAAAAAATTGATGAGGTAAGCGCCCTGACCAAAGAATATCCGGGCTGGATGGTTGAGAGGCAAGCTGCCGACAGAGGGTAAAATGTTAAAATCATGTCATTGCGAGCGCAGCGTGGCAATCGCGAACTATACAGAGTCGATCTGCACAGTTCGCGATTGCTTCGTCGTTCCTCCTCGCAATGACGTTTTTGTTTTTTTACAATCCCTTCAAAACCTCCACTGTATATTCCACCTGCTCAGCATGCACATCGAGGTGTGTAACAAAGCGGATCCGGTTTTTACCGGTATCACTGGCCTTGATCCCTTTATCAGCAAGCTTAGCAAGCACAATAGCCGCCGGCTCAACAGTATCGAACAAAACAATATTGGTTTCAACCGGGACTACATTGCTTACCCAAGGCAAGCGGCTCAGTTCTTCACCCAAAATTTGTGCGTGGGCATGATCTATCTTCAGACGTTCTACATGATGGTCAAGGGCATAGATCCCTGCAGCTGCCAAAAAGCCTGCCTGGCGCATCCCACCACCTAACACCTTACGAATGCGGCGTGCATATTTTATAGTTTCCTTATCAGCTAATAAAACCGAGCCCACAGGCGCGCCTAATCCTTTCGAAAGGCAAACTGAAATACCATTAAAATACTTTCCATAATCAACCGCGGCATCTCCGGTGTGGGTCAGTGCGTTAAAGATCCGGGCACCGTCGAGATGAAGCTTTAATCCTTTCTCCAGGCACAATTCGGCAATGGGTTTGATATGTTCAAGCGTGTAGCAACTGCCGCCGCCTTTGTTAACCGTATTTTCAAGTACTACCAAACTGGTATGCGGGTAATGGATATTTTCGGCATTAATCTCTGGTTCTATCATTTCGGGCGTAAGGATGCCTCGGTAACCATTCAATAACCGGGTTGAAACTCCCGAGTTAAAGGCAATGCCCCCACCCTCGTACCTATAAACGTGTGCAGTTTGATCAGCAATGAGTTCGTCAAGTGGCTGGGTAAAACATTTAATGGCTATCTGGTTGGTCATGGTACCCGATGGACAAAAGATAGCGGCTTCCATACCAAACATGGCAGCAGCTTTGGCTTCAAGGTCATTTATGGTTTCATCTTCGCCAAAAACATCGTCGCCTACTTTGGCACTCCACATAGCTTCGAGCATACCCGGAGTTGGTTTGGTTACGGTATCGCTTCGTAAATCAACAGTGATCTGCATTTAATAATTCTTTATGATTTTAGCCTCAAATATCTAAATCTTAGGCGTACTATTTTCCTGCTATTATGTATTTTAAATGTTACTATCTTTTGAGCTGGATCATTGCCGATAAACCCCATACAGTTGCCGGCACATTTGCCTATACTTGTTTAACAATTCATTCAAGTCCTAAAAAAACAAAGTAAAAGCTAATAAATGTTAAATATGCACACCGCAAAAAAACAGCAATATTAAATATGTTAAATTTGCGTTGATTATATCGGTATCTGAATTTATTATGCGCTCAATTTTAATCATATTATTCTTTGTGCTGTGCTTCGGAACAGCTTATTCGCAAAAATGGCAACCTGGTAGCTTTACCGATGTAAAGGGCAACCGCGAAACCGGGCTGATCCGCACTAATCCGCCGGGCAAGGGGCCTTTAAAAGATGAGGGCTTTATTGAATTCAGGGAAAACGAAAAGACCAACCCATATAAATTAAGCGCCAGCGATTTAAAATCGTTTGTTGCCGGTCAGGATAGTTTTGTAGTAGCCCATGCCCCCGCAAATGAATCATGGACAAAAGAAGAAACCGACTTTGTAAAAGTAGTGCTTGATGAGCCCGTGAAACTTTTCATGGCTAAAGGAGGCAAGGGCGGTGGTGGCAGCGGCTTTGGTATTAGTCCCGGTGTATCGGCAGGCTATGGCAGCGGTGGTTATGGCGGGGGAATTGGTGGTGGCATAGGCATTAGCCTTGGCGGCGGTGGCGGCCGGGGCGGCAGTTCAAAAACAACCTACTACTACGGTGAAAGTACCGCGGGCATGAAACGCCTTACCGATGAAAATTTTGAAGATATCATGAGCGATATTATGGGCGATGAACCTGACCTGGTAGATCAGATCCATGAGCATAAATTCGGGCTTAAGAGCATTGATAAGCTCATTGCAAAGTTTAATGAATTGCAAAAAGCAAGGCAATAGATCGTATTAAATGAAAAAACTGAAGGTGTTTATTTTAATGTTTCTTGCATTTGCAGGTCTTAATATCGCCTTTAAGCCAGATAGTAATAGGATGCACGTCCTTAGTAATTTTGTTTTTTTTGATAACAATAATACCGTTTACCTGAAACCTGGAGATTACAAACTGTTACGGGAGGATGAGAAATTCCTTTCACTTTCTATCACAAACACACAAAAGGCTGATAGCATCCAGCAACTTACCGACCCGACTATTGAATTTTACTTTGATCTTCATAAATTTAAAGCCCGCGGAATAGATGTAGTTAGCTCAGCGGTGCCGCAGGGAGCAGATTATTTTTTCCCGTTGGTTCATGGTAAGAACACCCTTCTTTTTTTCAAAGATAATAACTTAGCCTTATCTAAAATTTAGAAATCAGTCTTTGTATTCCCCCTTTGTAAACGGCAATTTATTCCCCTCTCCTCCACGCCTTTACCCACAAATGTTAATTAATTAAAAACCATTTGACGTAATTACAAGTTATTAAACTATAGTAATTAACCAAATAAATAACTTTTAATTAATTATATCGATATAAACGACTACTCATTACATTTTAATTCACTAACAAAAACAGAAAGAAAGATGAACATGAAAAAGTCAGTTTTAATAGCCCTTGCTTCAATAGCCATTGGTTTTTTATCAAACCAGGCAATAGCTCAAACACAGGATACAACCAAAAAGGATACTGCTAAAACAACTGCTGCTCCTGCAACCACACCATCAACAGCTGCTGCATCAAACGATGTGGTTGGCGTTATGGCAACATCAACTAATTACGCGCCAATGGCGCTGGCAATAAAATCGGCCCAGCTTGAGCCAACATTGCAGGCCCCAGGCCCGTTCACCATATTTGCACCAAATGATGTAGCTTTCAGCAAATTGCCAAAAGCACAGTTTGATGCCCTGATGAAAGATCCGGCCAAATTTGCCCCGATATTGAAATATCACGTAGTTGCAGGTAAATATACCAAAGCCGATATCATTAAGGCCTTAGGTGCAGGTAAAGGCAAGGCAGACCTGAAAACCATCGACGGGCAAACATTACACTTATCTGTAAATGATAAAAGCAACCTGCAGATCACCGATGCCAAAGGCAACGCCGTATTGGTTACCGCGTTTGATACCGAGGCAAGCAACGGCGTAGTACACGGCATTAATGGTGTCATGACGCCTTAATCACAAAACACTTTGTTTAAATTTAAATCCATGAAAAACCCGGTCGAAAAGCCGGGTTCTTTCATTTATGGCCGCGCGACAGCCATAAACCTTTACTGAGCTGATAATTAAGATAAGTATTTTCACCATTATCCGATGGGAATTTACCGGCGAGTGTAAAACCGCTTTTTGTTAGCAGCTTAGCCGAGCTTTCATTTCCCTCAAGCGGGCAGGCGGTTATCACTTCAAAGCCAGCAGTTTCAAAACCGTAGCTAAGCACAGCCGATAATGCTTCCTGCATTAAGCCTTTCCCTTGTTGATCAGGATAAAGCTCATACCCTATTTCTGCTTTTTTATCGGCTGGTTCAAGGTTCCAGTAACAAATGGTTCCGATCAGTTCATCTTTATCTGCCAGTGTGATAGCCCAGTAAAAACCCTCGCCCCTGTTCACTATACCTTCTATCTTTTTAATAAACGAGAGCGCTTCATCTATGGAGCAATCATAGGAACGCTCAAGGTATTTATTCACTTCGGCATTGGAGCGGATAGCCATGATTTGCCGGGCATCCGAATCAAGTAAGCCTCGCAAACACAGGCGTTCGGTACCAAGCAGTGGCATTTCGGGCACATTCATAATTATGCGATTTTCTTATTTTCCCTTTCGGCAATGAAAACAACGGGCAAGCCAATACAGATCACTAATGTAAGCATCCCTATAAGGATAGTGCTTACCGGAATATGATATCCTGGCTTCATGGTTATTTTACTTAGGGGCACAACACCTAAATTCATAATGAGCCAGGCCGCAATCCCATAAATAAGAGCGACAAAGTATTTATTACGCAACCCGTTATAAAAGAACGGGTAAAGCAGGAAAAACGCCGCGCTGAATAAAAAAGCAATAACGTAATGAAAAATCACCCCGGCAACTATAATTTCGGCACCACCTGCAAAAGCGGGAGGGCCAAAAGCGCCGCTGGCAATAAACTTAAAAATAATGCCCGGATTAACTTTATAATTCAGGATCATGGCTGCAAGGCCATCAAGCGTACCAGTTATAAACCCGGCGAACAGGATACTAACAAGTTTACTTTTTTTCTTCGGATTCACTTTTTTTAGCATTGGCGCAAATTTTATCCAAACATAAAGTTATTGTTTAAAAAGCTATTTGTGTAATGAACTTTTTATGGAACCGATAAGCGTACATTGCTTATTTTAGCTGCATGCACGATACTTTCACCGTTGAAATACCTAAACTATTCAGCACAGAGCTTTACAGAAAGATTCTGATAGCTAAAGACGGTGTTACTATCGGGGCAGCTCAAAATGAAAGTCCTGTATCTATCCCTAAGGATGAATTAATTGCTTTCAGGTATGGATTGAAGGGTATTAGCGGATATGCATTCACTATCGGTTGTCATTACTTCATTGAAATTAAAACCTTGCAGCAAAAAAGCATCGTTATAAAGTTCAGCAGCTATTACCGCTTTCGAAAAAGGATCTACAGAAAAGCCTGGGTTGACATCGTGAATAAATTATGGAATTATCATTTTTCAAACCATTACCTCGATCATTACTATAGGCACAAAAATGGCGGGAGTTTTGAATTTTGCGGGATGACATTCAAGGAAGGCGGCATCAGCTGGGATAATAAAAACATACTGCCATATGCCCAAATTGGTCTTGGTAATTATGTTAACTACTTTATGGTTTACAACAAGCAAAATAAAAGCCAGCAAAAAAGCTACACCTTTGCGCACGACTGGAATGCGCTTGCATTGCAATCTCTTTTAAAAACGCTTGTGAAGGAATATCAAAGTACAGGTAATGAAACTACTTCAGATACGAATCCATAAAATAAAACACCCTCTTCCTGATCTCTTCGGCATCAAACATTACCCCGTAATGCGGTGCATTGGGTACAATAATAATCTCGTTTTTAACCCCGGCAAGTTTAAGGTATGAGCTCAGCAAAACCGATTGCGTGTAATTTACCGATTCGTCCTTTTCGCCCTGTACAATAAGGAATGGCGGGTCGTTTTTATCAACGTAAGTAACCGGGCTGGCTATATTGGCCAGATCGGGCCGATCGATAGCATAAGCACCAAGCAGCAGGCTAACCGGGCTCTTGGGGTCGTTAACATCGGTGCCTTTGAGCGACAGGAAGTTTGAGGGGCCATAAAAATCAAGCGCCAGCTTTATTTTAAAATGAGGTTTGTTCCCTTCCGGGTAAAATTGTTTGATATTGTTATTGTTAGATAAAGCTAATAGTGATGCCAAATGCCCTCCGGCCGAAAAACCGATCACCCCAAACTTATCCTTATTGAGCTTATATTTTGAAGCATTTTGATAAAGAAACTCGATGGCTTGGTTACAATCCTGAATCTGCGCCGGAAATGGTGCGGTAGTGCTCCAGCGGTAATCAATGGAAGCCACAGCATAACCATTGTCAATAAATCCCTGAACCGTTTTCTGCATATAGCCCATATCAGCATACTTATCGTTCAGCATCCAGGCGCCACCATGAATCCAGATAATAACCGGGTAGCTCTCCTTTGCAACCGGCGGCAGATAAATATCCAGCAAGTGCTTTTTTAAAGTATCACCGGCATAGTTTACATCCCCGTACAATATAGTCCCCTTTGGGAAAAATGGCTGTTTGGGGCTTGATGTTTGCGCGTAAGCTGATGCAGATAAAGCGCTGATCAGAGCGATCAGCAGATTTTGGGCTATCTTTTTCATAATTGGTTAATTGCTTAAAGATAATTTATATCCTTAAAAATCAACAATTAAATCCCAATCGAAAAATACAATATCCAGGCTATAAATAACAATTGCAAAGGAATGCGGAACCACAAATAGCCGGTGCCGCTGCCATTGTAAGTTGCCTTTTCAAAATCAACATGTTTGATAGCAGCATTGATGTTTGCGGGCAGCATTATTACAAACATGATGAGCAAAATAATTCCGGCAATATGCCTTGTAGCGTTAATAACCAGCAAAAGCCCAAGAATTATCTCCATCACACCAGTTAAATAAACCAATCCCACTTTAAACGGGATAAATGACGGCATCATCATGGCCATACCTTTGGTAAACATGAAATGCCCCAATGAAGCAAACCAAAGCATCAGCATCATGGCTACGTTACCGCTCAGGATAAGGTTCCAATCGCTAATAAATAAGCGGGAAATAATTGTAGTTAAAACGAAACTTATGATGAGCACGAGCAGGACTTTCATAAGGAATAAAATTTAAGTTAAATTCTCTATTAAGAAATCTCCGGTTTTATCAATGACAGTAAAAAACTATATTCACTGTCGGGCAATTTCAGATCGACGGCAATATCGGAAACCATTTTGTAGAACAATTGGTCAATCTCAACATCATACTCAAAGATTTGAGTTATCAGATGCTCAAAGCTTAATCCCCATTCGTAATATTCAAGATATTCTTCGGCAACTTTTATATCCTTTTCATTTAAGCCCAATTGCCCGGCTAAGTTTATCAGTGTCAATATCCGGCTTTTTATTTTTCTTTCTTTTTGCCAGCCAAACATAACAGTGCTATTAAGCTTTTATCAACTGCTCTCCCTCAATCTTTTTCTGCAGCTCCAAAATAGCACCTATAAGTGCTTCAGGGCGGGGCGGGCAGCCTTGTACATATACATCAACCGGAATTACCCTGTCAACGCCTTTTACAACATGATAGCCATGCTGCCAGTAAGGGCCACCGCAGTTGGAGCATGAGCCCATCGAGATCACGTATTTAGGCTCGGGCATCTGCTCGTAAAGGCGTTTAATGCGTTCGGCCATTTTAAAAGTAACCGTGCCTGCAATAATGATCACATCAGCCTGGCGGGCTGACGGGCGGGGGAATACACCAAAACGATCGAGGTCATAGGTGGAAGCCATAGAGCCCATCATTTCAATGGCGCAGCAGGCTATTCCAAAGCTAAGCGGCCATAATGATGATAAACGTGCCCAATTGAGCAGGTCGTTCATCTTTGTGATTACCACGCCACCATTTTCGCTGGTTATATCGTTACTCATTTGCAGGCTTTTTAAAGGTTGGTTTAAACATGGGTTTGCGTGCAGGCTCGGCAGTTGCGGGAGTTGCAGCAGCAGTGGCTGTTGTTGTAGCAACAATAGCACCATCATCAAAGGCTTTTACAGTAAACCGGCTTTGTTCCTGGTTTAACTGTTGGTACAATAACGGCGGGATATGTACATCGGTATGCGGCACAACCGGGGCAGGTTTGATCCAGTCCAGGTCGCCTTTGCGCCAAACGTATGCCAGGCCTATAATCAGGATGCCTAAAAACACAAACATTTCGGTAAGCGAAAGCCAGCCCCAGCGTGCATCCTGCGCGGCAATTTCATGACTGCCAAATACAGTAGCCCATGGAAAAATAAATACCATCTCTACATCAAACAGCAAAAAAACCAGTGCTATAACATAAAAACGTGGATTAAAGGGCAACCAGGCATTACCCGTTGGCTCTTCACCGCATTCGTACGAGCTTAATTTTTCGGCATTGGGGTTATTGGGGGCTAAAAGTTTGTTGATAAAAAATATCACGCACACCATTATTATCCCCGTAATAATAAAGATGAGTATCTTTCCAAATTCTGATATTTGCGAAACATCCGTCATGAGTACAAATTTAGTAAAACAAACAGATTTTGACGCTATAATAATTGGCGGAGGCGCATGCGGCCTCATGTGCGCCGTACAGGCAGGCTTTTTAGGCAAGCGGGTATTGGTACTTGAAAAAAACGACCGTGTTGGTGCCAAGATCCTCATCAGTGGCGGCGGGCGTTGTAACTACACCAACCTCTACTCTACCGATCTGCAGTTTATCTCTCACAATCCACACTTCTGTAAATCAGCCTTTTCGCAATGGACAGTTGATGATACGGTAAGCTTTTTTGAAACCTACGGCATCAACGGTAAAGAAAAAACGCTTGGCCAGCTTTTCCCGGTGAGTGATAAAGCGAAGGATGTGGTTGAGGTTTTTACCAACCTGTGCGATGACCTTGGGCAGGAGATCTGGCTCAATGCCGAGGTTAAAACAGTTGAAAAAACTGACGATGGCTTTACAGTACGCGCCGAAGTAAATGGCAAACAGGAGTATATAAGCGCTGTTAGTGTGGTGATGGCAGCCGGCGGTTTGCCTATCCCCAAAATGGGCGCCACCGATTTTGGTTTGCGCACAGCCCGCAATTTTGGCTTAAAAGTTACGGATACCGCCCCTGCCCTGGTACCGCTCACCATTACCGGCAAAGACCAGCCCTGGTATGAGCAACTATCAGGTAACAGTATTTTTTGCAGGGTTTGGAATGACCGGGCCAGTTTTGAAGAAAACATCCTGTTTACTCACTGGGGCCTCAGCGGACCAGCCATATTACAGATCTCATCCTACTGGAAACCCGGCGAATCCATCAACATCGATCTGCTCCCTAACCATAACATTGCCGACCTTATTCAACAGGAAAAGGAAACCAATGGCAAAAAAATGCTGCTGGCCTATATAGCATCCTTATATACCCGCAAGTTTGCCGAAGCATTAAGTGATAAGCTCCCGGCTGAGAAAAATATGGCATCGCTCACTAAAACAGACATAGAAAATATCAGCGCCCTCATTCATGATTTTAAGGTAAAACCTGCCGGAGATAAAGGTTATGACAAAGCCGAAGTAATGCGCGGTGGTGTAGCTACCGATGAACTGTCATCAAAAACACTGGAAGCTAAAAAAATACCGGGTTTGTATTTTGGAGGAGAATGTGTGGATGTTACCGGCTGGCTTGGAGGTTATAATTTTCAATGGGCCTGGGCAAGCGGTTTCGTTATTGCGCAGAATATATAACCGTCGATTTTTTTGCTTACGTTGATGCTATTCTCCATTACGTAATCCAACAGCCTATTTGCCAACGCTCGGCTCCCATCTCAACCACGTCATTGCGAGGCACGAAGCAATCCCCGACTATACAGAGCGGATCTGCATAACTTACTCTGCTAATAGGGGATTGCTTCGTGCCTCGCAATGACGAATTTAATAAAAAACTCTACCGCTCCACTATCTTATAATTCCTATACTCACCAACCCTCCAGCCTGTAATATCTTCAATCTTTTGTAATGCCTTGCGCCGGAAGTCCATACCTGCCCTCAGTTTTTTAGAATCGAAATCGATATTCCAGTTAGTGGCGGCAATTCGTTTTTGCATGGGAGCAGGGTGTGTACCGGTAAAACGGATTAGGCGGTCGGCATTGCCGTAATCAAACTCGTAGGTTTCGGGTAAGTGCTCCGCAAACCAGGTTTCATCGTGATAAAACTTGTTAAAGTTGCGCACCTTGCTGGTTAAGCCTTGCGGTGGCTTTGCCCACCCGTAATGATAAATATAGGCATCAATAAGCTTTACATTGATTTTGCGGTTATCAAGTCTGAAACCTTGCGCATCCCGGTATGAATGAATTCCTTTTATATTTTTCAGCAAACGAATTTCGCGGCGGTACCAACGCCTTGAATGTCCGTAGTAATCATACGAGCCGTAAAAATGCAGGTACTTAAACAGCAAACCTTCAATATCAGGTTTATTTAATGCTTCCTGCATTTCCTTTTTTATAAGTGGATGATATTTTTCATGCACTGCCTCATCGCCCTGGATGTAAAAGCACCAGTCGGCATCCGGCGATATGGCCGCAAATGCTTTATCCGTTTCGGCCGCAAAAACCTTTCCACCTTCACGCAATGACTCGTCCCAGACAGAATCTATGATTTTGATAATTGGCGAGTTAATGGCTTCTATCAGTCCGCGGGTGCCATCATCAGAATTGCCTGCCACTACAATAAATTCATCGCAAAGCGGTAATATTGATGTAATGGCCTCAACAATGGGATAATCGTTACGTACAGCGTTCCTGATAAAGGTAAAACCGGATACTTTCATAAGTTGGATTTGATGTTTCACTTATCGGTAACGCCACGAGGCCGGAAGAAATAAAAAGCGCAGGGCTGTGCGATTCCCTCCCCTGGGAGGGTGTAGGGAGGGGTTTATTAAGCCTTTACCTAATTTTTAGAAAAGCTTATAAACCCCTCCCTACCACTACGCATCCCACCGCGCCCCTCCCAAGGGAGGGAATAAATATCGTCCGAACATCTGTGTTGAAACCAACAATAAGGGCGTAAAGATAACAAGAGAATCAAGAATCAGGATACAAGATTCAAGCCATCATTATACAAAAAAATAGCCCATGGATAATCCATGAGCTATCAAAACCATATTGTTAAATTGATTATTGGCCTTGTGCCAGGGTATAACCAATTTTACCATCAAAGTTCATCAGGAACTCCACAGAGCAAACCTTTACTTTAGTCGAAAAATCTGCAGCGATATGCAGTAATTCCTTTTGGCTGATTTCTTTACCGTTCTTTTTTTCGAAACGTACGCGGTACTCATTCACCAGTTCAGTATAGATAGATCCCGTTGGCCATACCTGTGTACCACGGTTAGAGATCATCACCAGGTTAAAGTTATCTGTAAGTGCTACCTGGGCCAGTTCTGCAAGTTCGGCTGGTTGTAATTTGCTTTCAACAAATACGTCGACACCAATCATTTCTTCTTTTATACCGGCAGTAACTGTAAGCTTATTCTTTTTAGGCTTAAATATTTCGCCTTTTTCTTCAAAGCCCTGTGTAGCAACAACAGCTCCGTTTGCAGGGATCTGCCCTAAGTTAGCTATCACAGCATTTGCAAATTCGGTTGTATTTGATGCAGGAACCGATTTATCGCCAAAATCGCCGGTGTGTATGCCCTGCTCCAAAGTATATAACAATGCGTTTTCAATCCTGGCAGCATTTGCCGAATCGCCAAGGAAACGCAGCATAGAAATACCTGAAAGCAGTAATGCGGTTGGGTTGGCGATGCCTTTACCTGCAATATCAGGTGCGGTACCATGCACGGCTTCAAATATGGAAATGTTATCGCCAATGTTTGCTGATGGGGCAAAGCCTAAACCACCTACTAAACCGGCACACAAGTCGGATACGATATCGCCCTGTAAATTGGTTAACACGATAGACTGGAAAATTTCCGGACGGGATACCAGCTTCATGCACAAATCATCAACAATGATATCAGATGCTTCAATTTCAGGAAAATCTTTAGCGACCTCGTAAAATACCTCTAAAAACATACCGTCGGTCAGTTTCATGATATTGGCTTTATGACCGCAGGCCAGTTTGGTATAACCTTTACGGCGTGCCATCTCAAACGCATAACGGATCACCTGCTCGGAGCCCGGACGGGTAATGATACGGCGGCCAACGGCAACATCATAAGTTAACAGGTGTTCGATGCCTCCGTAAGTATCTTCAATATTTTCGCGGATGATGGTGAGGTTAATCGGGATCCCTGCTTTTGAAAACACGGTATCAACCCCGTTCAGCGTTCTGAAATCGCGCTGATTAGCATAGGTATTCCAAACCTTGCGCGCGGTTACATTTATACTTTTTACACCTTTACCTTTTGGGGTTTCCATTGGGCCTTTAAAAAGGATGCCCAATTTTTCGATGGTCTCTTTGGCAAGTGCAGTCATCCCGGTTGAATGCCCGGCATCAAAATACGACTTACCCATTTCAACAAATTCGTATTCGAGCTGCACATTGCTTGCTTCAAAAATGCTCAATACGGCGCTCATAATCTCCGGACCTATCCCGTCGCCGTTTGCTACTGCTATTTTAGTTTTCATTAAAAAAGACGTTAAAATGTAAAAAACGGGGCAAAGGTACGGCTTTTTGAGGCTTACTGTGGGGCAGCGTTACCAATTTGTGACATTGGGATTAGGGCATTTAGCCCGATGATGCGTTAATTTGCATTAATTACATACCGTATAATCAACGGTAACCCATATCAATAAATATCACTATGAAGGCACTCGCCAGGCAACTTTTCAAAACTTTTCTTTTTTCGGTAATTATATCCATAGTAGTTAGCGCCGTATATTACTCGGTTCAGCATAAAGGCGTTAGCCAGGACCTGGACGGGATACTTCCGTCACTGGCCGAAAGCTTAGCGTTCCTGAACATCGTTATTTTTATTATGACGCTGCCTATGCTATTTTTAGCTAATCCGGCTTACTACAATAACATATCTGTGAGGCTGGTGCTTTATTTTGCCGGCTCCCTGGTATTTACCATAACGGCTTTCCGTTTACAATTAAGCCCGCAAAACAAAGCGTTTTACTTTATTACGGCCATCAGCTTTATAGTAGTACACAGCGTTTTTTATTACTTCATGACCAAAAAACGGCGTTAAGCCATTGTTGTTTAAAGCATTTATAGGCTTTTTGAAAGATTTAGGCTAAACTTGCATCTTCAAAATATGAAAGCATTTTACGGAGATTTAAAACTGGGTATTTTAGGCGGCGGGCAGTTAGGCCGCATGCTGATACAGCAAGCCATAAATTATAACGTTACTGTTAAAATACTTGATCCCGACCGCGAAGCGCCTTGCCGTAAACTTTGCGATGAGTTTACTATAGGTTCACTCGGCGATTATGAAACGGTATATAACTTCGGCAAAACTGTCGACCTGCTTACTATTGAAATAGAGAAGGTTAACGTTGATGCCCTTGAACAGCTGGAAAAAGAAGGCGTACTGGTTTACCCGCAATCCCGTATTATCCGGTTGATACAGGATAAGGGCCTGCAGAAGCAGTTTTTTAAGGAAAATGATATCCCTACTGCCGATTTCCAGATCATCTCGTCACCGCAACAACTTCAGCAAAGCCTGATCCCTTTCCCTTACATCCAAAAACTGCGCAAAGATGGTTATGACGGCAAAGGCGTATATAAAGTAATTGATGAAAGCTATCTTGCCGGCGCTTTTAAAGAACCGAGCCTTATTGAGAAATGGATCGATTTTGAAAAAGAGATTGCCGTAATTGTTGCCCGTAATGAAAACGGCGAAATCAGCACTTTCCCGATGGTTGAAATGGAATTTAACCCTAAAGCCAACCTCGTAGAGTTTTTGATAGCCCCATCCACCCTCCCATTCGCTATACAGCAAAAAGCCGAACAAATAGCCAAGAAAATCGCCGACAGCCTTAAAATTGTAGGCCTGCTTGCGGTTGAAATGTTTTTAGATAAACATGGCCGCATCCTGGTTAATGAGCTGGCCCCCCGCCCGCATAACAGCGGTCATCAAACAATTGAAGGCAATGTGGTATCACAGTTTGAGCAGCATCTAAGGGCGATATTTAATCAGCCCTTGGGCGATACGGCCTGCCTTAACAATGCCATTATGGTAAACGTTTTAGGCGAAGCCGGCTACGAAGGCCCTGCCATTTACCAGGGCATTGAAAAGGTTTTAAAAGTTCCGGGAGTGTATATCCACCTTTACGGCAAAGCTTTAACTAAACCCTTCAGGAAAATGGGCCACGTCACTATTGTAGATGCTGATAGAGAAAAAGCAATTGAGAAAGCGAGATTCGTACAAAAGACGTTAAAAGTAATAAGTTAATACAGACGTAACCCACCCGTCATTGCGAGGCACGAAGCAATCGCGAGCTATACAAGGCGAACCTGCTAATCGGGGATTGCTTCGTACCTCGCAATGACGCTTATAAATAAAACCATGAGTACTACCAAAGTCGCCATTATAATGGGCAGCAAATCCGATTTAAATGTAATGCAGGATGCTGCCGACGTTTTAGCCGAATTAGGCGTTGAATACGAAATAACTGTAGTATCGGCCCACCGCACGCCTGATCGTATGTTTAGCTACGCGCGTGCCGCTGCTGATCGTGGTATAAAGGTGATCATTGCCGGCGCCGGCGGCGCAGCCCATTTGCCGGGCATGGTAGCCTCATTAACCCATTTGCCGGTGATTGGCGTACCTGTAAAATCAAGCAACTCTATTGATGGTTGGGACTCTATCCTATCCATATTGCAAATGCCAAACGGCATCCCCGTAGCCACGGTAGCTTTAAATGCCGCCAAAAACGCAGGCATTCTTGCTGCCCAGATCCTGTCGACAGCAGATGAATACCTGGTAAAAAACCTCATCGACTTTAAAGAAAACCTTAAAAAGAAAGTTGAAGAATCGGCAAGGGAAATGGAAGGTGGGGAGTAGTTTGCAGTTGCCTGTAGGCAGTTAGCTGTTTGTGAAAAAATTGGATTTGACTAAAATCAAATCCAATTTTTGGTACGATAACATTAGTCGTTTTGTAAAAGTTACTGCAAACTGCCCACAGGCAACTGCAAACTCAATTCAAAGCCGGATTCTCCGGAAAATTAGCAATATGAGCGTAACGCTGGCCCAGACTGATCACTACCTGTCGCCATAGGTTTTGTTCATCGAGGGTAAATAGCGCTTCTATATCAAATTTGTTGGTCACAATCCAGCTGTCTTCTTTTATTTCTTCATCAAGCTGCTGGGGGATCCAGCCCGAATAACCGGCAAAAAATTTAATTTCATCGGGGCCTAACAGATAGTTGGATACCAGGTGTTTCACCTGGTCAAAATCCCCTCCCCAGTAAAGGCCATCGGCTATTTCAATACCACCATCTATTCTATCGGGAGCGCAGTGGATAAAATGCAATGTGTTTTTTGCTACCGGGCCACCCTCATAAACAGGCATTTCAGAGTATGAAACATCGGGCAGCACATCGCCCAATAAATATTCGCTTTGATGGTTAAGGATAAAGCCCATAGCTCCATCCTCAGAGTATTCTGTTAAAATTATTACTGATCTTTTAAAATTCGGATCCATCATAAAGGGCTCCGAAATAAGTAAATGGCCTGCCGCGGCCGCTATGGGACTAAGCATAAAGTTTAGTTGTTTAAATACATAACAAGCATAGTAAAAATATGTTCAATTATGAATAATGATTTACATCATTATATACGGTTTAATTAATTTGTAAGTTTGCATTAAAATGAATCAGCAGGAAATACAAAATTTAAGGCAGGATTATAGTGCCTCTACGCTGTCAGAAAACAGCACCAAGGGCGATCCTATTAAACAGTTTGAACAATGGTTTAACGAAGCATTGGAGGCAAAATTGCATGAGCCAAACGCCATGACGCTTTCAACGGCTACCGTAAACGGCAAACCTTCGGCACGTATTGTGCTTTTGAAAGGCTTTAACGCAGGTGGTTTTATATTCTTTACCAACTACTTAAGCCGTAAAGGAAAAGAGATGGCAAAAAACCCTCATGCAGCATTAACATTTTTTTGGGGAGGCCTTGAGCGCCAGGTTCGTATTGAAGGCACCATCGAAAAAGTAAGCAAGGAGGATTCTGAAAGATATTTCCATTCGCGCCCTAAGGGAAGCCAGGTTGGTGCGGTAGTATCACCCCAAAGCCAGGAAATTGAAAGCCGCGAAGTGCTGGAGCAAAAATGGAACGAACTGGAAGCCGAATATGCTGACAAGGAAGTGCCTAAACCATCGTATTGGGGTGGGTATATCCTGAATCCGCAAATGATTGAGTTTTGGCAGGGCCGCCCAAGCCGGATGCATGACCGGATCCTGTATAAAAAAACTGATAAAAAAACCTGGAAAAAAGTACGCCTTGCACCATGAGTTTTGATGATATTAAACAGCTGCTCACCGAAAAATTTGGTGATACCGTAATTACCGGCGAAGAAACAGGCGGCTTGCAAGCCGCCCTTCTTATTAACCCGGATGATATTACAGCAGTATGCCTGGAGTTGCGCAACAACCCCAAAACCTATTTCGATTTTCTGTCGAGCCTGAGCGGGGTGCATTACAATGATGAAACAAACCGTTATGGTGTGGTTTATCACCTGGCATCCATCCCTTACAAAACCCAGCTTACTTTAAAAGTAAGCAAGCCGCACCAAAAAGAAAGCCCCGAACTGCCCGAATTTAAAAGCGTAACTTCTGTTTACCGCACGGCCGACTGGCACGAGCGCGAAGCTTACGATATGCTGGGCATCTATTTTGAAGGCCATCCCGACCTTCGACGCATTTTACTGCCCGACGATTGGGAAGGCTTTCCTCTGAGAAAAGACTACCAAAACGCCGAGTTTTATAAAGGTATCAGGATAGATTAGTACTTTATCCAAAGGCTCGTATTTTTGCCCTGTAAGGCTTAACTATTTAAGGCCCATCCCGTATAATGTCCATAGTTTAATTAAATCTTTTTAGTAAGATTGTATAACCCTATTTATTAAACCATGGATATTATAAGGAGAGATAACATCACTTACGAGGAATTTATTGAGGAGCATTATAAACCCGGCATTCCGCTGGTTTTTACTAAAGCTGCTAAAGTTTGGAAGGCAAACGGCCTCTTCAGCCCCGATTGGTTCCGTGAAAATTATCCAGACCGCAAAACCGATGTAAGGGGTACTACTTATACCATAAAACAGGTGATGGATATGGTTGAGGCCAGTACGGAAGATAAACCGGCCCCCTATCCGATGATCTTTGATATCCCCTCAACCATTCCGGAATTGATGCCGCTTTTGGATCCGCTGGATTTGAATTACGCATCACCAAACTGGTTACGTAATAAAATGTTCAACATAGGCAAATGGGGCGGTGCTATTGAAATGTTTGTTGGCGGCCCCGGCGGCAGGTTCCCTTATATGCATATTGACTACTATCACCTTAATGCCTGGATTACCCAGCTTTACGGCGAAAAACGCTTTACCGTATTCCCCCGCGGCCAGGAAGACCTGCTTTATCCGCGACCAGATGATCCGTGGCGTTCAGAACTGAATATTTTTGAACCGGATTATGAAAAATATCCCAAATTTAAAGATGCTACCCCAATACATTTTGTTGTAGGCCCGGGCGAGACCTTATTTATCCCCTTTGGCACCTGGCATTCGGCATATTCATTAACACCAACCATATCGGTGGCTTTTGATACGCTCAATAACAAAAACCACAAAGAATTTATGAAGGATGTATGGACCTTCAAAAGCCGCGACAGCAAGGCAAAAGCTGTGGCCATGTACAGCTATGCATGGGTTGCAACCCAACTTAGCAAAATGACCGACAAATCAACGGTAAAATAATTATCTCCTTTTTAATCAATTTTGACGGAGTATCAGCCCATAAATGAAAAAAAAAGCTGATTTTTGATATCCGGATGTGGTAATATATTCTACATCCGGGTCTTAATTTAACCGGATATAAAATTGGTCATTACAAATCCCAAATACGAAGAAGCCCTACTCAGGTACAATAAAAAGATAGCCGATGCCAGCGTTGAGGATATGATCCTTAATGTGGGTCCACAGCATCCCTCAACTCACGGTGTTTTAAGGCTTGAGTTAATTACCGATGGCGAGATAGTAAAAGATGTGATCCCCCACATCGGCTACCTGCACCGCTGCTTCGAAAAACATGCCGAATCGTTAACTTACCAGCAAACCATTCCTTTTACCGACAGGATGGATTACCTGGCTTCCATGAACAATAGCCACGCCTTTGTAATGGGAGTTGAACGCATGATGGGTATTGACAAGGACATTCCAAAACGGGTTGAGTACATCCGTGTACTGGTTTGCGAATTAAACCGCATAGCATCGCACCTGATAGCCATCGGCACTTACGGTATCGATATAGGCGCCTTTACCCCTTTCCTGTGGTGTTTCAGGGACAGGGAGCATATTATGGGGATGCTGGAATGGGCTTCGGGCTCGCGTATGTTATACAATTACATTTGGGTGGGCGGCTTGTTTTATGATTTACCGGTTGGTTTTGAAGAACGCTGCCGCGATTTTGTAGAATACTTTAAACCCAAAATGGTTGAGCTTAACCAGCTGCTTACCGATAACCAGGTATTTATATCCCGTACGGCCAATGTGGGCGTTTTACCGCTTGATGTGGCTATCAACTATGGTTGCTCCGGCCCAATGTTACGTGCATCGGGCTTAAAGTGGGATTTACGCCGTATTGATAATTATTCGGCCTACCCCGAAATTGATTTTGAAATTCCCATTGGCACAGGCCTTATGGGTAAAGTTGGTGACTGCTGGGACAGGTATAAAGTACGTGTTGATGAAATTGAACAATCAATACGGATTGTTGAGCAATGCCTTGACCGTTTGCAAAAAGAACTCAAACGCACACCTGATTTTGATCCCCGTGCTAAAATGCCCCGCAAAACTATTCCCAAGGCGCAAGATTACTATGTACGCTGCGAAGGTGCAAAAGGCGAGCTTGGCTTCTATTTTATTACGGATGGCAAATCGGAGATCCCTACCCGTGTAAAATCCCGTGGACCAAGTTTCAATAACCTTTCTGTATTGCCCGAACTATCTAAAGGCGTATTGATTGCCGATTTGATAGCTATAGTAGGCTCTATCGACTTTGTTTTGGGCGAGGTGGATAGGTAACCGTAACCACAAATATCTCCATCACGTCATTGCGAGGCACGAAGCAATCGCGAACAATACAGAGCGACTCTGTAAATCGGGGATTGCTTCGTGCCTCGCAATGACGACGGATAAAAATATCGCAAAACAAAAAAAGAGACACCTCTCGGCATCTCTTCTCATTTTAATATATTAATTTTTATTGGATGGGCTAATGATTATTGGTTATACACTTTAACCATAAAAACATAGTTTTTAAGCTTATTACTCTGTTGGGTACGGCTTAAACCAGCTAATTTATTCTTGGTGTTCAAATTAAGTGTTTTCGATAATGAATCCGTTGGGATATTCTCTATCGCTTTTAACAGGTAGGTTGATTTTTTGGCAAAATATGCACCTGCAACCTGAGTTTGACGTGCTGTAATAACACCTATTACATTCCCTTTTTCGTCCAGCAACGGACCTCCTGAATTACCTGGATTTACCGGAACAGAGATTTGATATTCGGTAGTGTCTCCCGAGTAATTTGCAGCCGAAGCTAAATAGCCTCCGCCATAAACCATATTATCTGCCGGATAACCAAGCGTATAGACACCTTCCCCAAGATCGCTTTCAGACCTTTTAAGATTATATGGTATAGGGCCAAGATTTTTAAATGCGGGATCGTTGATCTGTAATATTGCCAAATCATACTTAGGCTCAATATAAATAACCTTAGCATGAAACGATTCTCCTGCAGCATTCTGGACATAAACCGAATCAGCATTTTTGATCACATGGTAATCCGTAGCCAGGTAACCGTTTGAAGTAAGCGCAAAACCAGTACCTCTGAAATTGGCAGGCGGCGTAACTGCTTTCGGCTTTGAAGGCGTGTGAGCTCCGGCACCAATAATTTTAACTTTATTATCAATTATATTGATCTTGCCTATAAGTTCCTGATATTTTGATTTATCGTTGTTCAGCTTACCCGTAACAATCAATATGCTCAACACGGCAAATATCATTACCGATGCCGCTACCGATATTTTTGAATGATGATTACGCCACATGCGCACAATCCATACAGGATGGATCATCACTTCTTCTTTCAGTGCGTGAACATCAATCTCGGCATGAATAGCGTTCAGGCGGTTTTCAAGCTCAAGGCGTTCGCCGTATTGCTTCAATAAACCTATAAACTGAAGGTGTTCGGTAACTTTACTTTCAACAGCCGCATCGTTTTTACGAAGCAGGTCAAATTGAACCCGTTCTTCGGCGGTCATGCTGCCGTCAAAGTACCGTTCAATAAATTCTGTCATTTGGTTATCACTCATCTCTTGATCTCCTTATTTCTGCTGAAAAAATAATTTCTTCAGCCTTTGCAGGCATTTGTACTTTTGGGTTTTGGCATTATCCGCATTGGTATAGCCAAACCGCTCACAGATCTCCTGCATCGATCTGTTTTTAATATAAAAATCTTCCATAATGGTTTTACAGGGTTCGCCCAATAACTGGAGTGCACTCTCCATTTTACCAAACTGGATATCCCTGTCACTATGGCTGTCTATTTCTTCTTCAACGGGCAGGTGCTCCTCAAAATCCCTGATATCGCCGCCGTACCTGTTCATCTGGCTTAGCCTTTTAAGCCAAAGCCGTCTGCAAACCGAGTATATATAAGTTTTAAGCTTACTGTTAAGCTCAAAATCGCCCGCTTTAATCTTATTGTAAAGAACTATAATGGCTTCCTGGTAAATATCTTTGGCATCGTCTTCATCGCCATTGTTGTTAATGATCAACTGTAATATCATCGGGAAATAGGTTGTATAGAGCCTCTTCAGCACTATTTCCGAGTTGTTAAGTATCCCAAGAACTATTTCACTATCTGTTGGAGCCGAAGCTTTTAAGTCTTTATTCACTCTTAATACTATTTAGGCCAAATTGTAACCCACTATTATCAAAAAAAATCAAACTAAAATAAATTAATAACATTCGCATTACATTTCATTGCCTGTAACAATTGTATGCTGCTTTAAAGTTTATGTTTAATACCTGCAGGTAAACAAGGTAACCCAATGTTAAAAACTATGCAGGCAAATCTGCAATAAAAAAACCGCTTGCTAAAACAGGTACATTAAACTACTAATTCTATAGAATTTACAAAGATTTTAATTTTTATGGGTTACCTTTTCCACTAATGTGTATTAACTACCAAACGATCACAAAACATTAACATTTTAAAACTTCAAAAAATGAAAAACTCATTCAAATTAGGTTTCGTAGCTTTAGTACTTGCAGCTTCTTTTTCAGCTTGTGGCGGTAACGCTAAAAAAACTGATGGCGATACTACTAAAACTACTGTAGTTGACTCAACTAAAGTTGTTACTGATTCAACTAAAACCGACACTACTAAAGTAGTTGCTGATACCACTAAAAAAGATACCACCAAGAAATAATTATTTCTGATAAAATAGAAAGCAGTTAAATATCATTTTTAATCTTTTTCTATTGATTTTTTAGTTATCCATCAATAAAAAAGGTGACTTGTAATTTTTTTTCAAAATTATGGGTTACCTTTTTTTGTTTCTGGTATTAAGCTGTAAACTATTAAATCACTTATTAAAAAAATTAAACATGAAAAATTTCAAATTAGGCTTTTTAGCTTTAGCTATCGCTGTTTCTTTCGCTGCTTGTAAAGGTTCTTCTTCAGCTTCTTCTGCTGATTCAACTAAAGCTGATTCTTCTAAAATGGCTGCTGACACTACTAAAGCTGACACTTCTAAAATGGCTGCTGACACTGCAAAAAAAGACACTACTAAAAAAGACACTACTAAAAAGTAATTTAACTTTTTATGTTAAAAAAACGCCCTGGTTTTCCGGGGCGTTTTTTTTGCTCCATAACCGCGAAACAATTTCTGTTGGTATTGCTTAATGTGATAAGCAATAAAATATGAAATATTCTGAATGGAAAACGCTTAGTACCGACGAGCGTAAAAATATTAACTGGCACCGCCATCCGCACATCCGCACCGCTACCCTTTTCACCATAGCTTTTGCAATAACGTTTATTATTGTAGTAATGGGTATAAGCAAAAACAGCACAGTACATCTTAACCGCAAGCCAACAGCAAAGGAAGCTTTTGCCATGGCCAAACAATTTGTGAAAGAAAAACTAAAGCAGCCCGAAAAAGCAGTTTTCCCCGACGCAGGTTATAAATCATCCATTGATACAGCAGCCAATAACTACCAGGTACAATCAACAGTAAAAGTTGAGAACGATGGCGGTAAGATGGAACAGTCGGTATGGGAAGTTAAAATGCAATATACAGATGGCGACTGGTCCGAAAAAAACAGCTGGCAGCTTAAAGAAATCAGCCTCATTCCTCAACCATAAAAATAATCCGATTAGCAATTACAAAAAAAGGAGCAGTTATAAAACTGCCCCTTCTGTTAACCAATAATAAATAGCCCTTTATTTAGTGAACACTATCACGCAGGGCTTTGATCTCGTCATGTGCCTCAAGCAGCTCACTTTCCTGTTGGCTGATGGTTTCGCGCAGGTAGGCCGGTAAGTTTTCATCTTCAAGTGCGGTACGGTAAGCCTTTAAAATGGCATCTTCACCAAATTCACATTCTTCCAGTACATCATGTGTATCATGCCCGGTAAATGCAGCTTTTACATCAAGCCAAACCCGGTGTATTTTGCCGCTTGTAGTTGTGCCGGTTTCCATATCCTTCCCAAATGCGCTGACTTCGGTACCCAAAGCAAGTTTATACCCCTGGCTTTGGCCTATAAGCCTTGTAAAAATTGATTTTAGTTCGGTATCGCCATCCTTCAAATCTTTTGAAGCATGCTGATAACCCTCAATCCTGTCATTGTTAATCTGAATCAGATCATTCAAAATCTGTACGGTTGCTTGTGTATTTTCCATGATTAGATGTTTTTATATAAAGACTAACCTATTTTAAATTAAATTGTTTAATTAATTATATAAAAAATATCTCAAAATGAAATTAACTTTTACCGCGAAAAAGTGATATGATCCAGATAATAATAGCGATAACTACGACAACAGCAATGATGCCGGCAATAGCTCCCGCTTTAAATATGCCGGTTATAACCGAGCAGCTGCTTAAAGTAAACAGCACAAATGCGAATAATAAAAAATGTAAGTTTTTCATGGTTAATGTTTTAATAGATAAAGTTTAATGAATGGTTTATACCGGTCATTATTGTGTCAACAGAGGTGCAATAATCAGGCCTTTTTAAAATCAGGCTTATTGGATTAAACAGTTGATAATTATTGTACAGGGATGTATACAATTATCCCCTTTGCCAATAAAATAAATTGACACTTGCCTGAATTTAATTACCAAAATATTTCAAAAATAATTCTGAAATCAAAAAACAAACACTGTACTTGAATGTTACTACTATACGTTATAAACCAAAGGTATATTAATAATTTATTGGAGGTTATAGTTTAACTCATGGCTGTTTACCGCCTGAGATACGGGTTTATTTTATAAAATTATTTGTTACACAATTTATTTTCCACCAACTATGATAGTACAGGTACAACCAAACATTCAATGTGAAAACTGCATTAAATGCGGCAGAAGACCTCATGTTGAACAACATAAAAACTTCTGGATACTAACATGCCCCAACAAAAGCTGCAAAAATTCGGTAAAATCACTTATTGTCGACTTTGCCACCTGGAACAGGCTTAACAAAAAGACTAATGAGATACCGGCCACAACCGAAACATTAAAACGTACCGCTTAAAACTATTAGGGGCAGGACAGCTGGAACTATAAATCCACAAAAATTTCAGGGCTTTAACCCAGATGAGTACATTTACGCGCTACTCTACTTGTTAAGCTATGACAAATGCACTTCTATCAATAAATAAAGCAACCGTACGTTTTTTAAATACAACATTATTCACCGGCCTAAGCTTTACTATAAATAAAGGCGAAAGCTGGGCTCTCATCGGCGAAAGCGGATCAGGAAAAAGCGCTTTGCTACAAACCATAGCAGGGCGCTTTAATGTTACCGGGGGTGAAATAAATTATCATTTCTGGAACGATTACGCTAAACTTTTCAATGCCAACGATGTTGCAACACCACATAAGCTCATAGCCCTGGTTGAGCCAAAACATCATTTTCGCAACCTGTCAAACACTACTGATTTTTATTACCAGCAACGCTATAACTCATCCGATTCAGAAGATGCGCTTACAGTTGTTGACTATCTTAATACAATACCGCACTTTCCAGGTACCAATACATCCTGGACATTTGACAAGGTGATTTCATTATTAAGGCTCGAAGCACTGCTTAATAAACAGATCATCAAACTATCAAACGGCGAAACCAAACGCCTGATGCTGGCAGCTGCGCTGCTTAAAAACCCGGTATTATTAATGCTCGACAGTCCATTAACCGGGCTGGATGTAAAAACCCGTGAAGATTTTAACGGTATTATTGAGCAGATCACAGCATCCGGCATTAATGTTATAATTGCTACTTCAATTCATGAAATCCCTGCAGCTATTACCCATGTTGCCGTGTTAAGCAAGGGAGTTATTATTCATGAAAGCACCAAACAGGATTTTAAAACTGAACTTTTTGAACAGGATACTACCGACACCATTGATACCGGTGAACTTAGCGCATTACTCAATATTGATAAAAACCCTGCTGTTTACAACCAGATTGTAAAAATGGAAGATGTACATATTCAGTATGATGATAAAGTGATACTGGATAATGTAAACTGGCAGATCAACCCCGGAGAGCATTGGGCTTTACTGGGACCTAACGGTGCCGGCAAGTCAACATTATTAAGTTTAATTAATGGTGATAACCCGCAGGCCTACGCTAACAATATTATTTTATTTGATAAAAAACGCGGAACCGGCGAAAGCATCTGGGATATCAAAAAGAAGATCGGCTTTGTATCGCCCGAATTACACCAGTACTTCCCTACCGATAACAGCTGCTTACAGGTGATCGAATCTGGCTATTATGACACCCTTGGCCTGTTCAGGCCAAGCAATAAAGAGCGCGCCGAAATTGCACTGAGGTGGATGAAGGCCTTAGAGATTGAAAAGTATGCCCGTGTACTGCTCAAAAATATCCCGGCAAGTGCGCAGCGTCTCTGCCTGCTGGCCCGTGCGTTGATCAAAAATCCGGCACTATTAATTTTTGATGAGCCAGGCCAGGGAATGGACGATCATCAGCAGCTCCATTTTAAAAACCTGGTTGATACCATTTGCAGCCTCGGTAATGTTACCCTTATTTATGTAACCCACTATCAGCATGAAATACCCAACAGCGTTGATAAGGTATTAAGGTTGGATAAGGGGAAGGTGGTTTCTTGAGGCAGAAAGCCAAAAGCTCAAAGTTGAAAGCTGAAGGAATAATAAGCTTTGGGCTTTCTGCTTTGAGCTTTCTGCTTTTCTATCTTTTTTGTCAATTATTTAACAGCGCACAAAATCAAATTATCAACTTACGTATATTTGCCTGATATGAATACAGCCGATCTGTTGCAACGCGCGTTGCGGTTTGATTTTTTAACGCTTGAAGAAGGCGTTTACCTGTATAACAACGCCTCTACTGCCGAGTTGATGTACACTGCCAACGAACTTCGTAAAATACAGGTTCCGCATGGCAAGGTTACTTGGCAAATAGACCGTAATGTTAATACCACCAATGTTTGTATAGCCAATTGCAAGTTTTGTAATTTTTTCCGCCGTCCCGGCCATGAGGACAGTTATATAACTGACATTGAAACATATAAAAAGAAGATTGAGGAAACATTCCGTTACGGCGGCGATCAGTTGCTGTTGCAGGGCGGTCACCACCCCGATCTTGGGTTGAAATTTTATACCGATCTGTTCCGGGAACTGAAACAGCTTTATCCTAAATTAAAGCTGCATTCATTAGGTCCGCCGGAAATTGCTCACGTAGCCAAACTGGAGGGTATGCCCCATATTGAAGTACTAAGGGCGATGAAGGAGGCCGGTTTGGACTCATTACCGGGTGCCGGTGCCGAGATCCTGAACGACCGTGTGCGCCGCCTGATATCAAAAGGTAAATGCGGCGGTAAAGAATGGCTCGATGTAATGCGTGCGGCTCACCAGCTTAACCTGCCAACATCGGCAACTATGATGTTTGGTCATATCGAAACCATTGAAGAGCGTTTTGAGCATTTGGTTTGGATCCGCGAGGTGCAGGCCGAAAAACCGGAAGGCAACTATGGCTTTATAGCATTTATACCATGGCCTTTCCAGGATGACGGTACCCTTTTACGTAAAGTACGCGGCATCACCAATAATGTAACCGGCGATGAATATATCCGTATGATTGCTTTGAGCCGCATTATGCTGCCAAATGTTAAAAACATCCAGGCATCATGGCTTACAGTAGGTAAGCAGGTTGCTCAAATTTGTTTACATGCAGGCGCCAACGATTTTGGTTCGATCATGATTGAAGAAAACGTAGTATCCGCCGCTGGTGCACCACACAGGTTTACAGCCAAAGGGATTCAGGAATCAATAAAAGAAGCCGGCTTTGAGCCTCAGCTTCGTACCCAGCGATACGAGTGGCGCGACATCCCCGTTGAAATTGAAGAACAGGTTATAAATTATTAGTTTGCGGTTGGCAGTGTCCGGTTGGCAGTTAGAAAACCTAACAACTGCATACTATATATTGAAAGCCGTACGCTGCCGACAGTTTACAAACAAAGCAACCGCATACTGCTCACGGCAAACTGCCAACTGAACAACATGGAACAATACATAGAGGCCTTAATTTTTGCATCTGAGCAGGCAATCCGCATGGAAGAGATCATGTACTGCCTCCAGGCGGCCTTTGAACGTGATTTCACCAACGAAGAAGTAACCGATGCTATCGGCAGGATCCATGAAAAATACCAGCACCATAGCCTGGCTATTGAATTGGTAAAAATTGGTAATGGCTATCAATTTCTTACTAAAAAAGAATATCACGCGGTTATTAACTTGTTGCAGCTTCAGCGATCAAAGAAAAAACTGAGCCAGGCCGCTTTGGAAACCCTTGCTATTATCGCTTACAAGCAACCCGTAACCAAGCCCGATATTGAGCAGATCAGGGGTGTAAACTGCGATTATTCGATCCAAAAATTACTGGAAAAAGAGCTGATAGCTATAGTTGGAAAATCGGAAGGGCTTGGAAAACCCATTCTTTATGGCACAAGCAATTTATTTATGGATTATTTTGGCATTAACAGTATTGAGGAATTACCTCAACTTAAGGACTTTACAAACAATACCGCCACAATTGGCGAACAATCAGAATAATTTTAATTTCTGTTTTAAAAAAAATCATTTTTCATTATTTTTACTATTGAATCAAGAGGGCAAAAGATTTAAAAACGCTTTTCTTTATCTGATTTTAATTATTATTATTGACAAAGTTTAATTTATAAAATCCATTACAATGGGAGCGCCAAAGAAACCGAACACCAAAAAGATCGAAAACTCAGATAATGATCCTGATGATGATGAGTTTGACCCACAAGTGAAAAAGAAGTCAGTTGACGAAGATGAGGATGATTTTGACGGGCCGTTAGATGATGATCTGGGCAGAGGTTATGAGTCATTCGATGACGACGAAGAAGACGATTATTAATTCTTAATACAATAACATTTTGTAAAGCATTCAGACTATGCCTCTGGATGCTTTTTTTATTATCTACCGGTAGCTTACAATAAATGAAAGTAACAGAAGTAAAGGACAAAGCATCAAAAAAGGCGTTTTTAGACGTAGCACGTATCATTTATAAAGATGATAATAACTGGGTTTGCCCGCTTGATAATGATATTGAGGCTGTATTTAATCCAGCCAAAAATAACTTTCATCAGCATGGTAAATGCACCCGCTGGATCCTGACCGATGATAATGGTCTGTTAATTGGCCGTGTTGCTGCTTTTATTAATGAAAAAAAGGCATATAATTACGAGCAGCCAACAGGCGGCATGGGATTTTTTGAGTGTATCAACAACAAGGAGGCGGCTTTCCTGTTATTTGACACCGCAAAAAACTGGCTTAAAGAAAATGGCATGAAAGCCATGGACGGCCCCATCAACTTTGGCGAAAACGATAATTTTTGGGGCTTACTGGTTGAAGGGTTTACACCGCCCTCCTACGGCATGAACTATAATTACCCGTATTACCAGGCTTTTTTTGATGAGTACGGCTTTAAAACCCAGTACGCGCAGATTACCAATCATGTTGACGCGCATAAACCTTTCCCCGAGCGGTTTACCAAGATAGCCAACTGGGTGGCTAAGAAACCCGGGTATGATTTCAGGCACTTCGAAACAAAAAGAATAGAAAAATTCGCAGCCGATTTCATTGAGGTTTATAACGATGGATGGAAGGATTTTGAAAACTTTGTTCCCATTACATATAACACCATTATGGAAAGCTTTGAAAAAATGAAGCCCCTGATGGACGAAAATCTGATCTGGTTTGCTTACGTTGACGATGAACCGGCGTCGTTCATGATCATATTGCCCGATGCAAACCAAATGCTTAAACCGCTTAACGGTAAGCTGAACCTGATAGGTAAGCTTAAATTTTTATACTACCGCTGGAAAGGTGTATCCCGCATGCGGGCTATTGTGATGGGCACTAAACAAAAGTACCAAAAGCACGGCCTCGAATCGGCAATGTTTATAAAATTAAAGGAATATGTATTGCCCCTCAAGCGTTATGACGAACTTGAATTATCGTGGGTAGGCGATTTTAACGACAAAATGATTGCCATTCATGAAGCGGTTGGCGCTACATTTGGCAAAAGGCATTTAACAATGCGTTACATTTTTGATTAGCCCGGCACAACCGGGCCTCAAAAATTATGCGGTTACTTTTGAATGTCGAAGTTCCTCAAATAGTTCAATTACTTTTTTCTGCAAATCAATTACTTCAGTCTCGCGGTCCATTAAACGTTTGTTAACAGTTTCCAGTTCGTTAACAAATTTCTGATCCTGCTCGGTATCGTTAAATGTAAGCAGCTGAACTACCGACATTTCAAACAGATTTGCTATCTGCTCAAGTCTTGACAAGTTTATATCTGTGATCCCTGTTTCAATCTTTGAGAAAGCTGGAATTGAAATATCCAATCTCTTTGCAACATCCTCCTGGCTCCACCCCTTTTGATGACGTAATAATCTGATTTTTTTTCCGAGAGTTTTCATGTGGTTAAATTAATAGTGTAGGTTTCGCAAAAGTTAATTACTTTACAATAATATTTATTATCACGCTAATTATCAACTAATTTGCGTAAAAAATTATTTAAAAGTGTAGTTAATTGTTGCGATTGGCAAATCCTTTAAATTAAAGCAAATAAATCGTTCTAAAACATACCTACAACATGGTATTTTTCCGAATAATTCAGGTTAGGATTTTCATCCCATTGTAATTTAGTGCGCAAAAAAGCGTAAAAAATTCTTCTTTTTAAAATTTATATTCCATTTTTGTACTGTAATATTTTTTATTACAGATAAATGAACGGACAATTTCAAATAGCAACCCATGTATTAACCCTGCTTTGCAAGCAGCCCGGCGAGCTATTATCATCCGACTATGTAGCCGGTAGTATGAATGTGAACCCCGTTCTGGTACGTAAAGAGATGCGCAAATTGCGTGCCTGTGGCCTTATTGAAAGTAAGGAAGGTAAAACCGGTGGCTACAGTCTTGCCCTGCCACCGCAAAAAATCACCCTTGCCGATGTTTATAAAGCGGTAAAACTGCCACCCGCTTTAGGCCAGGCTAAAAACAAGCCAAACCCCGCCTGCCCTGTTGGTAAGCAAATTGGTGCGCACCTTGATCATCTGGCTGATGAGGTTGAAGCAGCTATTATCAAAAGACTAAGCACCATAACCATTTTTGATTTTGTAAATCAATTCGATTAAAAAAAATTTAAAACAAACTGTAACAAATTTAATTACAATATAAAAAATAAAAAACAATGAAAATAGCATTAATTGGAGCCACAGGCTTTGTAGGAAAAGCAGTATTAGCCGAAGCATTACAACGAGGATATGAAGTAACCGCTATTGCCCGTCAGCCAAAAGCCGACGTTGAAAATCCAAAACTAACGCTCAAAACTGCCGATGTATACAACGTTGATGAACTAACCGAAGCCTTAAAAGGTCATGATGCGGTAGTAAATGCGTTTAATGCAGGCTGGGCAAACCCTGATTTGTATAACGATTTTATAAAAGGCTCTGAAGCCATACAACAGGCAACCAAACAAGCCGGTGTAAAACGCTTATTGGTTATTGGTGGCGCAGGTAGTCTTTTTATTGCCCCTGGCATACAATTGGTTGACAGCCCGCAATTCCCTGCCGAGTGGAAAGCTGGCGCTACCGCAGCCCGTGATTACCTGAACATTATTAAAAAAGAAGAAGAATTAGACTGGACATTTCTAAGCCCTGCCATTCACCTGCATCCCGGCACCCGCACAGGTGTATACCGCACAGGTACAGACGAACCTGTATTTAATGACAAACACGAGCACGAAATTTCGGTTGAAGATTTGGCAGTTGCTATATTGGATGAGCTGGAGAATAACCAGTTTGTAAAGAGAAGGTTTACTGTGGGGTATTAAAACACTGAACCATGATTTGTAGGATTTTAGGATTGCCCTGAGTTGGGTGAGGCCTGTTAAAACTTACGAAGTTTTAAAAAACTTCGTAAGTTTCCTTTCATCAAGTCATCCTTAAATCCTATTAATCAAGGTTACTTAATAAACTTAGCAGCCACCCATTCTTTATCTTTTCTATGGGTGATATATTTCAAACCATATTTACGGGCCTCGTCGGTAATGATGTCCAGATCGGGCGATTCATAAAAACCGCTAAAGTAAATTTCACCATCGGTTTTTAACACTTCGGCATAACGCTGCATCTGGTCAATCAGGATATTGCGGTTGATATTGGCCAGGATGGTATCATACTGTTCATCGGGGATAACTTCTTTTGAACCGCAAAGTGGTTTGATGTTGTCCACATTATTCAAAGCCGAATTTTCGATGGTGCTTTCGTAGCAAACAGGGTCGTAATCAATAGCGGTGATATCACCGGCACCTAATTTGGCAGCCATAATAGCCAGGATGCCTGTACCACAGCCCATATCAAGCACTTTTTTACCGGCAAATTCATTTTCCAGCATGAGGCCCAGCATCATTGCCGTAGTTTGATGATGACCGGTACCAAATGCCATTTTAGGATCAATCACAATCTCATACTCAAATAGAGGTTTAGGATCATGAAAAGTTGCCCTCACATAAATCTTATCCCCTATTTCTATCGGCTCAAAATTACTTTCCCATACCTCATTCCAGTTTTTTTGCTGAATAAGGGTTATCTCATAGCTAAAAGTGAACAGATCTTTATAAGGCAATAACTGCTCATCAAGCACCTGCTGATCAAAAAGATCTTCGGGAATATAAGCTTTAAAGCCAAGCTCAAGCTCTTCAAAAGTATCAAAACCAATCTCGCCCAAAGCATTGATCAGCAGGTCTTGCTGGTAATCCTCGGTGGTGATGGTTGTAAAAAACAGTTCGTAATAATTCATTTTGATTTTTTCGTCATTAACGGGCTTTAACCGGCAACTTCAGGTTCAATCTGCTCGCTCTCGGTGCTTGTTCTTTTCCTGTCGAGTAAATACAGTACAACAAAGTTAACCATCCAGTAAACAGCCTGTATTTCGGTCATATACCACCAAAAGCTTAGTAAGGGCCTATAACCTTCTTCGGGCAACCATATAATGTAGCTAAGCGCCCCGGCAAATAATATGCAAACCAATGCAATGCAAGCCCCGGCAATAAAGCGGGCCGAAGCACCTTTATGTTTAACCAAATTCCAAAGCGGGATAATGATCAGGTATTGGGTCAAAATGCCATCGGCAAGCAGCAAGCCCCAAAAAAGGTGAAAGTAAGCCATGAGGCTATATAAATTTCCGTTACCAATTTCGCCAATGCGCATGGGATGATCAGGCATGTTGAAATACACCACCACCCAAAAGACCCCAAAGTCGACCAAAACCGGTAAAAGAACTTTTAAAAGCTTCATGCTTTTTTAGATTTGAGACGTGAGATTTGAGATATGAGATTTTATTTTTTCAATAAACATCACATACGCTCTTTATGTTTGAAACTAAACCTGAGATTGTCTCAAATCTCACATCTCATATCTAAATAATATTAATTAAACGTTTTAACGATATCCACAAAATCGCGCGATTTCAGGGAAGCACCACCAATAAGGCCGCCATCAATATCTCCCTGCGCAAACAGCTCAGCAGCATTGGTTGGGTTACAGCTGCCACCATACAAAATAGTAGTGCTGTCAGCAACTTCCTGGCTGTATTTAGCAGCAATTTCCTTACGGATAAACTCGTGGATCTCCTGTGCCTGTGCCGATGTTGCAGTTACACCTGTACCAATAGCCCAAACTGGCTCATAAGCAATAACCAGCTTAGCAAAAGCTTCAGCATCCAAATGAAAAACACCTTCAGCTAATTGTGTTTTAATGACATCAAAATGAACTTCTGTTTCACGCTCCTGCAAAGTTTCGCCAATGCAAAAAATAGGACGAAGATCATTTTTCAAAGCAGTATCTGTCTTTTTTGCAAGCAGCGCATTAGTTTCGCCAAAATACTGGCGGCGCTCTGAGTGGCCAAGAATCACGTAAGCAGCACCTGTCGATTTGATCATCTTAGCAGAGATCTCCCCTGTATAAGCGCCTTTTTCTTCCTGGTGTGCGTTTTGTGCACCAACAGCAACTTTGCTGTAACCTTTTGCCAGTTGCACCAGGCTATGAATATGAATAAACGGACTGCAGATAACTGCTTCCTGCGTGCCGGTAGCCTCATCTTTCACCATGTTGATGATCTCTGAAAATAAAGCTAAACCTTCATTATAATCAAGGTTCATTTTCCAGTTTCCGGCAACGATTTTCTTTCTCATGATTTTTATTTTATTTATTAGTGAATGGTTGAATGTTAGTGAGTGGTTGATCGGGTTGATTAGGTGAATGGTTTGCTGCGTTTATTAAATGATGTATTTAACTACTCACCCAATAAACCACTCGCCAAATCAAAACCGACGATACTCCTCGGTTTGTTCAAATATGGCTGTTAATATATTTTGTTCGGTTTCGTCAAAATCACGGTGATCACGACGGTCAAACACTTTCTGTGCTGTTTCAAACATTTTATTGATGGCGTAAACCTCAAAGCCCTGTGCGCCCCCCCATGAAAAATCAGCAACAAAGTTACGTGGAAAACCGGCCCCAAAAACATTGGCACCTACGCCTACTACCGTACCTGTATTAAACATGGTGTTGATCCCGCATTTAGCATGATCGGCCATGATCAGCCCGCAAAACTGCAAACCTGTTTTACGGAAACGCTGTGTACTGTAATCCCAAAGCTTTACTTCGGCATAATTATTTTTCAGGTTGGAGTTATTGGTATCGGCACCAATATTACACCATTCGCCCAGTACCGAGTTACCAAGGTAACCTTCATGCCCTTTTGACGAATATCCCCAGATCACCGAGTTGTTAATTTCGCCGCCAACCCGGCAATATGGCCCAACAGTGGTAGCTCCATAAATTTTAGTCCCCATTTTCACCTGTGAGTGTTCGCAAATAGCGAACGGCCCGCGGATATGCGTGCCCTCCCAAACTTCGGTATTGGCCGAAAGATAGATAGGTCCGTTGGTGGTGTTAAATGTTGAGCATTCGGCTATCGCGCCTTCCTCAGCAAAAAAATCATTACCTATAACGGTATTAGTTGTGCTGATAGCTGCGCTTTCGCGCCCTTTGGTAAGCAGCTGAAAATCCTTACGAAGCTCAATATCATTTTTCCTGAAAATATCCTCAGGGTATTTGATCGATACAAAAAGGTTAGGATAATTTATAACGTCGTCAAAATCGGCACCGGGATCAAAGCTTTCGGCACCTGCCGCGTTAAGCTTAACAGCAATCAGCTGCTCATTATATTTTAACGCCTGCCCGGTTTGCAGCGTGCCAATTGCTTCTAACAGGTTTTCGTCGGGGCATGTGGCACCATTAATAAAAATGTTATCAGCCTCAATATTTGCCGGAAACTTTACCTTAAGATAATCCAGCGTATGAAATGAATAAGCGCTGTTTAAATGCTTAGCCCATTTTTCGGCTATGGTAAGGATCCCGATACGAAGATCGGCCACGGGCCGGGTATAGGTAAGGGGAAGCAGCGACTGGTGTGCGTTATCGTCAAAAAGGATAATTGCCATGGGGCAAAAATAAAAAAAGTCCCGACTGCAAAGCCGGGACTTGTAAATATTAATTAAACAAAAATTACTTTTTGCTGTAACGTGTGCGGAATTTGTCAATACGACCTGCAGTATCAACCAGTTTCATTTTACCGGTGTAGAACGGGTGCGAAGTGTGAGAAATCTCTAATTTAACCAATGGATATTCGTTACCATCTTCCCATTTAACGGTTTCGCGGGTATCGATGCAAGATTTAGTGATAAAAGAATAGTCGTTTGACATGTCTTTAAATACAACTAACCTATAGTTTGATGGATGCAGATCTTTTTTCATTATAATATATAAACTTACCTTCTGTACTTTACTTAAAAGAGGTGCAAATGTAATAATAAAAGTGAAATTCAGAAACTCAAAATAAAAATAGTTTATGGGGTATTGGTTTGTTGTTCACAGATCATAGTTCAGGATTCATTTCCTGAATGAAAAACGGGGTAAAGAAACTGAACAGGAACACTTTAGGAAATAAACAAGCAGCTAAAATCCTGCTATATCTCTGAACCAAAATTTATCGAATTGAAGAATTTTCAGAATTAGGTGTCTTCAATTCGACTAATTTCTTAACCCTGAAAATTCCTGTTCAGAAAAATCGTAAAATCTCCAATAAATACAATAATAAGTGTTTGTGCTAAATTAAAATACTATCGTCATCATTGAAATATAGTTTCAAAAAGCCGCTAAATGAATTAGCTATGACTTTAAAATTATCTCCCAATATAACATAAACCTCATTTACATCTACCGGCTCTTTATAAAGTCTTATAGCATATACACAAAGATGGATACAATACTCCATGAACACAAAACAGTTTTGATGGTCTGAAAGTATGTTTACAATATTTCTGTAGTCTGGAATTCCTCCAAAATCCCCTACTTCATCTTTGACCGTTTTAAAACCGTCAAACCCATAAAAAGCAAACATATCCCGGTCATAGTCAGAAGCACTACAGGTAGCGAAATATGATTTCAGATCTTCCGGGATAAATAAACCATGCTTTTGCTCAAACACTTCAAATTGTTCTTCAATATCCATAGTGTACATTATTTACTCCCACGGCATAACTCAAGGGGTTCTATCCATCTTATTGGAACCACTTTGTAAAAAATACTATTAACACACGTTGGCCGGCCAATTTAACACTGTTAACCCCTATGCCAGTGTGTGCCACTTTGTTCATGTCCAAATATTGTAAATTATTGGTCAGCTTTGATTAATTGCGAAGTATTTTAGCTGAATTTAGATAAAAACTTGCGTATCTTTGTTTTGTTAATATATTTCAAAAGGACTATGAATATCCCAATTTATTTAGATAACAATGCAACTACACCGATGGACCCAAGGGTACTGGAGGCTATGTTACCTTATTTTAACGAAAAATTTGGTAATGCAGCAAGCCGTAACCATGCGTTTGGCTGGGTTGCAGAGGAGGCGGTTGATTACGCACGTGAACAGGTAGCCAAATTGATCGGCGCATCTGAAAAAGAGATCATCTTTACCTCTGGTGCTACAGAATCAGATAACCTTGCTATTAAAGGGGTGTTTGAAATGTACAAAGACAAAGGTAACCACATCATAACTACCGTTACCGAGCACAAAGCTGTACTTGACGCCTGTAAACACGTTGAAAAAATGGGCGGTAAAGTAACTTACTTACCGGTTAAAGAAGACGGCCTGGTTGACCTCGCAGTTTTAGAGGCATCAATGACCCCCGAAACCATCCTGGTATCAATCATGTATGGCAACAACGAAATCGGCGTTATCCAGCCTATCAAAGAAATATCGGCCATTGCCCACAAACATGGTGCATTATTTATGACCGATGCGGTACAGGCAGTTGGCAAGATCCCGGTTGATGTTAATGCTGATGGTATTGATCTTTTAGCATTATCGGCACACAAAATATACGGACCTAAAGGTGTTGGCGCATTATACGTACGCCGTAAAGGTCCAAGGGTTAAGGTTACCGCTCAAATGGACGGTGGCGGCCACGAGCGCGGTATGCGTTCTGGTACCCTTAACGTACCGGGTATTGTTGGTTTAGGCAAAGCCTGCGAACTTTGCGGCCAGGAAATGGAAAGCGAAGCAAAACGCCTTTCAGCATTACGTGATAAACTGCAGTCGGCTTTAACTGTACTGGAAGAAAGCTATGTAAACGGTAACGTTGAACACCGCTTACCACATGTAGCTAACATTTCATTTAAATATGTTGAAGGCGAAGGCTTGATGATGGCCATGAAAGATCTGGCTGTATCATCAGGTTCGGCCTGTACTTCTGCTTCATTGGAGCCATCATACGTATTGAAAAGCTTAGGCCTGTCTGATGATCTGGCACACTCTTCTATCCGTTTTGGCTTAGGCCGTTTCACTACCGAAGAGGAAGTTGATTACGCTATTGAAGTAACTAAAAAATCGGTTACCCACCTGCGCGAACTTTCACCGCTTTGGGAAATGTTTAAAGAAGGTATCGACCTTAACTCAATTGAGTGGGCTGAACATTAATTTGATTTCGGATTTGGGATTTTCAATTTCGGATTTACCATTTACGATTTGATACATAAAAATTAAAAAGCAGGGTCTTTTCAGACTCAGAACTTATAACTTACTACTTACAATTTTAAGAAAATGGCATATTCAGATAAAGTAATCGATCACTACACTAACCCCCGCAATGTGGGCACTTTGGATAAAAGCAGCCACAAAGTAGGTACCGGCTTAGTTGGTGCACCTGAATGCGGCGACGTAATGCGCCTGCAGATCCAGGTTGATGATAACAATGTTATCACCGATGCAAAATTTAAAACTTTCGGTTGCGGTTCGGCAATCGCTTCTTCATCATTAGCTACCGAGTGGCTTAAAGGCAAAAGCATTGATGATGCTATGAAAATCGACAACATGGATATCGTTGAAGAACTTGCCCTTCCACCGGTAAAAATTCACTGCTCGGTATTAGCCGAAGACGCTATCAAAGCAGCGATCAATGATTTCCGCGTTAAAAACGGCTTAGCGCCAATTGAAAGCGAAAAAGTACACCACTAATTATTAAGTGAGTGGTGAGTTGTGAAAGGTGAGTAGTTAACTCCCGATGACAACTATTCACTACTCACCTTTCACTATTCACTAACAATATGGTAACTGTAACTGATAAAGCAAAAAGCAAAATAGAAAACCTGATGCAGGATTCGGGGCTTGATGCATCCTACTTTCTGCGGGTGTCTGTTCAGGGAGGTGGTTGCTCAGGTTTATCATACAATCTTGATTTTGATAACGAGGAAAAAAAAGGCGATCAGTTTTTTGAAGACCAGGGCGTCCGCATGGCGCTTGATATGAAATCGTTCCTGTACCTTGCCGGTACCGAACTTGATTTTTCAGACGGCCTTAACGGTAAGGGATTCAATTTCCACAATCCTAACGCCAGCCGTACCTGCGGTTGCGGCGAAAGTTTTTCGGTATAAAAATTTACCTGAAAATAAAACAAAAAGAGGCGCGATGAGCGCCTCTTTTTGTTTTACAATTAAATCTACCACGGGTTTCCAACCCGTGGTTAAGCATGGTTTCAGCTTTCAGCTGAAACTGCTCTCAAAACATATCTTCTGCTTTAATACCATCAGGAACAGCCTGTTCCACACTCCAATGCTCAGCGATTTTATCATTGGCAACCCTGAATATCTCGTACAGTACAAACGCTTTCTCTGATTTATTAAATTGCGATTGAACTACAACAAAATCGCCTTCGCCAATCACTTTGCAAAGCTTTACTTCCTTTCTTTCAGCAATATGATCAACTAAGGTTTTGCCGCTTTCTATAATCGAAAGGTCATGCTCAACATAACCAGTACTGATGAATTGCAGGGCTGATGTTTTATTGATCGCAGCATCATAAAACAAACTAACAATACGCTTACTATTTTCGGCCGGGGCAGTATTATCAATATCGGTTGTGCCATTGGTTGCTGTTACGGCCTTTCCGCTTTCATCAGGCAGGGCCTGGATAGCATCCCAATGCTCGGTCAGCTTACCATTCTTTAACTTAAAGAGATCGATCACTGCCATCCGTTTCCCCATAAACTGAATATCAAGATGGGTTACCACAAAGTCGCCCTCCTGTATAGCCCTGACAATGGGCGATTTTGCGCCTTCGGGCGGGGGCGGTAAAGTTTTCAAATAGCTTATCATTTCGGTTATACCTGCCCTCCCCTGTTTAACAGCGGGGTTATGCTGCTTATAATCTTCAACTATAAATTCGGGGATCAGTTCAGCTTTACGCTGTCCCACTATCTGTTTATAAAAAGACAGTACTTTTTGTTTATTACTTATAGTATCCATATAGGTACGTGATTTTGCAGCCTTGGCGGTGCACATCAAAATGCAGCACATGCCCAAAGCTAATATTGGAGTAATTTTCATTACCTGTTAAATAAAATTGATCAGAAATTTTCAGACAATACTAAACACTACCGCGAATAGCAGCGTGTTACCGAACCTGTATCAACAGGCCGGGCCTTAAGCGACCCTTGTTTTATATGTGGAGATAGTAATTATGCAGTGAAGATAGGGAAAGTTTGGAAATATCCAATTGTTTAAAATGTCGGTAGTGTCTCAAATTAAATAATTTTTATTCAATTAGTTGCGCTAAGTCGATTAACTCCATCGGTTCTTTGACAATACCAGCCTGCATGGCTGGAGTTACCCTCAATGTTTTATGTATTCTTACAAAGTTATAATAAACAAAGTGTATGGCTTGAGCATAACAATGATTTTCTACTTTCTTTGAGAATGCATTCGTTTTTCTGGCAAACCTTCGCATATGCATTCTCATAGTTAGATTCTGTCGCTCTACGTGAGCAGTAGTTATTTTCTTTTTGTCAGGTTTCCCAAGGATAGTTCTTCTTTCTGCTCCTTTATACCTGCCATTGTCATCGTAAAGCTTTATGAGTTGAGCGTAATCTATTCGTGATCCAAAAGCGTCAGGTACCGCGTTTAAATAGGCCTTGTATCCATCCGTAGTCAGCTGAACTCTGTTGCGCAACCTGCGCTTTACATCTTTCATAAATATGTATGCGTCTTCCGCTGATCTGTTTCCAACATACCACGAGATTACCAGCTTTGTATCTGCATCTATACCAACCCATGTCCATACATCACCTACGCCGGTGCCTCTGTCTTCTTCTGCGGTATTCTTTTCTTTGGAATAGACAAATGACCATATCTCATCGCATTGAACACGCTCTGATTTGATATTCCTAATTTTCTGATCATGAAATATCTGGCAGGCCCTGCCGACTGTTACAAGCACTTTGGTTACGGTATTTATGCTGACCTCTGCTATTCTGGATGTTCCTCTGAGGCTATTGCCCTCTACAAGCAGATTTATTATTTGAACTCTCTTTGCGAGAGGTAGTACATTCATTTTGTAAGCTTTTATTTGGACAATAGGATTCCTTTTGCTTACATTTGACGTAAGCAAAAAATGGGAGGCCGGGGACTCAGACTCGAATCATTACCCCGACTATCAAGGCCCTAAAGCCAGTTTACCCATCTAATATTTTAAAAGGCACAACGTCTCGTCGAAAAGTAGTTGTGCTTTTTTTATGTCTTCTTTACATATTCATAATGACATTTTTGTGATCAATTATCTGATATTTAAGCTAATATAAATACTAAAACATCAATCAAAAACATGGCGTTTGGTCAAAATCCGCCGCCGGATTCATTAATTCATATTCACAAAACCTTAATTTATTATGAGATAGGTAATTGATTCAATCAAGTTCACAACTTGATTGAAAAATAATTTTTCAATTTATTTTTTGCCGGCGGCTATAGCTGTATATTTGTTGTAATTATTTATTAGCGAACTCGTTTTAGTCACCGAACCGACCAAATTCAACTAAACGTACGAGGGAATGATGTGCTTACGCTACGGCGTGGGGATTATCACTTTCGTATGTACGCTCTTGGTCGGGCGTGGTGACTGGTGAGGCCCCACGCTTATTTATTTTAAAACGCCAGGTAGGGGCTTATGGCAGCTTAACCTTATTGGCTAATGTGGTACGAATTCACGAACTGGCTAAATGAAGTATTTGGATGGATCATAGGCACCAGATATCATGCAATCCAGCAATATGATTTAAAGAAACCCACTAAATCCCCAGATGAAACAACAGCTGATTATGCTAAAAGACTTATAAAATTTAAACTAAGATTTTATAAGAATTATACCTATAGATCATATCTAAAAAGGAGTTTATTAGTATCCGCCACATTTCTCCTTTTAACCAATCCGGGGAGATCAGAATTCCTATCTTTTGAAAAATCAAAAATTCATTATCCAGATATACGCTGTGGAAGAGAATATAATTTCTTCTTTTTTAGTATATATAAAGCCGGTACAAAACGATATTTTGGCTTAATAGGAAATTTCTGGGAGAACAAACCTGCTAACGTAGTAGAAAACAATATTTCTGATCAAGCAGTAGACACTATAAAAACGCCAAGCGATACAGCATTTAGGGACCCACTTGGATTGGAAAATCAATCACAATTAAATCGATAGTTTCTTATTTCTTGCCTTCTTCTTTACTGACTTTTATTTCAACCTTCCCTTTTGGGTGCTCAGATTCTGTTATAGCTATAACTTTATCCAGTACTGACTTAGCTACCTGGTTTATATCTTTACTTCTTCTTCTCACTTGTTTGCTCATATAACAAAGGTAAAGATATTTAAAAGCCAGTAAATAAATTATTTAATCTGAGACACTACCAAAATGTCAGACTTACGAAGTTTTAAAAACTTCGTAAGTCTTTTCCAGCTTTCTCAAAAAATCCTGATCACCTGTCCTGTAACAGCGCCAAGTACACTTTTAACGTAAGCATTAGCTACCTTATCCATGGTAACGGGGATATGACCGGGAAAATATTCAAAGTAGCCAGGCGAATCTTCTACAACGCCAGGGCTTATGGCATTGATCCTGATCCCTTTTTCAAGTTCAATAGACGCAGCAAGCACAAAAGCGTTTAACCCTCCGTTAATTGTACCAAGGTTAGCGCCGTTGATCACCGGGTCTTCGGACAGGATACCCGATGTAAGCGTAAACGAACCTTTGGTATTAATATAATGCTGACCGATCAGTACTAAGTTTACCTGCCCAAGCAACTTGCTTTCAATACCTTTTTTAAAATCAGCAGGCGTTGTACTTGTTAACGGACCGAAATGTCCCGACCCGGTAGTGCTTACTAATGCATCGAACGAACCAACCTGTTTGTAAAATGCTTCAATAGATTCGGGGGAGTTAATATCCAACTGAAAATCGCCGCTTTTTGAACCGGCGGTGATAATCTCGTGATTTCCTTGTAATGCCTCAGTAACCTTTTTACCAATGGTACCTGAAGCACCTATAATAATTATTTTCATGGTGTGTGTTTTAGCCCAAGTTAGTAACTTCCATCATAAACTTACATCAGCAAAAAGTAAACAAGAGCTTTTGTCAAATAGCTGTGTCATTGTTTTATTTATAAAAAATAGGATTAGATTTGCTTACAATATCCGATTATATAAATGACTAACAATACCGAGCTTTCAACCGTTCCGGGTTTCATTCGAAATACCGTTGCTAATATCCACTCCTTAGATCATACCTTCCTGCTTCATAAAGTTAACGATACCTGGGTTGAGATCAGCTACGGTGAAGTTTTAGAAAAAGTAGATGCTATTTCGGCCTGGTTCCTGCATATCGGCATCAAAAAAGGCGACAGGCTTTCGCTCATTATCGAAAACGGCCCAAACTATGTTTATTACGACCAGGCCCTGCAGCAGATAGGCGCGGTTAATACATCTATATACCCTACCCTTACCGAAAACGAGATTGAGTATATCCTGAACGATTCGGGCGCCCGCACCATCATTTGCGGTAACCCCTTCCTGTTCAGAAAGGTATTAAAAGTGGCAAACAACTGCCCCGAATTAATCCGCCTGATCCCTGCTTTTGATGATTTTGAAAAATTCAGCGATAAGGTAAACTTAAATGCCGGTGTTGTTGGCTTTGATCAGGTAATTGCCGAAGGTAAAGTCCTGGTTGAGCAATATCGCCACGCTATTAACGCAGCGCGCGAAGCCATCTTAACAACCGATACTTCATGCCTCATATATACCTCGGGCACTACAGGTGTGCCTAAAGGGGTAGTGCTAACCCATCATAACCTTACGCAAAATGCGATCAACAGCCTCATCCAGATCCCGTTTGTTGAAAAAACAGACAGGTTCCTGTCGTTCCTTCCTTTGTCGCACGTATTTGAGCGTACTATTTATCATATAGCTATTTACAAGGGTTCGCAAATTGCCTTTGCTCAAAGTTTGGAGCTATTGGCTAAGAACATGGCCGAGGTAAAGCCTACCATACTTTGTTGCGTACCCCGATTACTGGAACGCATTCACGACAAGGCCATCAAAAGCGGAACATCGGCAGGCGGGCTAAAGACAAAGATCTTCCTTTGGGCATTTGAGATTGGTAAAAAAGTACGCCTTGTACAAGAGGCCGGCAAATCGCCGGGCGTGATCCTGAAAGCACAGCACGGCATTGCCGAAAAACTGGTATTCAGCAAAATCAAGGATAAAACAGGCGGGCAGCTGAAATTCATGGTATCAGGCGGTGGGGCCTTGCCGAAAAACATCGGCGAGTTCTTTGGCGATCTGGGTATTGTGATTTTAGAGGGCTTTGGCTTAACCGAAACTTCGCCGGTAATGGCTGTTACTGAGCGCCACAGGGTGATATACGGTACCGTAGGCCGTATTATTCCCGGCATTGAAGTGGCCATCCAAAACGTGGATACCAAACAGATCTACTCCATCCAAACACACGATAATTTTAAAGGAGATACCCTTACCGAAGAAGGCGAAATTATTGTACGCGGTCATTGTGTAATGAAAGGCTACTGGAACAAGCCTGAAGAAACCGCTACAGTTATTGATAATGACGGCTGGTTCCATACCGGCGATATCGGCCGTTTCTTTCGCGGAAACCTCCAGATCACCGACCGCCTTAAAAACATGCTGGTTAACGCTTACGGTAAAAATATCTACCCAACTCCGGTGGAAAATACTTACCTCAAAAGCCCTAAAATTGAACAAGTATTTTTAGTAGGCGATAAACGTGAATATATAGCCGCCATCATTGTTCCCGCCCGCGAAACCCTGCAGGAAGCCTTTAACCTCCAGAATGATTTTTTTGAACGCCCGGAAGTATTTGTTGAGGATAAAGAAATAGTAGACTGGATTGGTGCCGACATCCGCAAATACAGCCATGAACTGGCTAAGTTTGAACGCATCAAATCATTCAAAGTAAAACGTAACCCTTTCAGTATGGAAGACGGCGAGATCACCCCTACCATGAAAGCCAAACGCAAAGTAATAGAAAAGAAATACGCCGCAGACATTGATGAGCTGTACGTTGGTGAGGCTGAGGAAGATTAAACAGAACCATGATTTTTAGGATTAAAGGATTACTTGATAGATAACGTCAGTTTTATCCGGAAATCTTTCAATCAAGCAAATCAAGGTTCTTTTATTATCAAATAATCCTTTAATCAAGCGCATCAGGGTTTCGCTTTTATTACTAACTTTGTTAGCATGAAGCGATCAGGCAGTGCTGACTTACCTTTACATTATGGCTATGTACCACAATGGCTTGCCGAACGGATGGCTAAGCTTGGCCTTGCTGTGGTGGAAACCATTGTGATGGATTACGGGAAGGATGAAGTACTTCGGCGGTTAAGTGACCCATTTTGGTTTCAGAGCCTGGGGGCTGTTATGGGGATGGACTGGCACTCATCAGGTATAACCACATCTGTGATGGGGGCTTTGAAAAAATCCATTAACCCGCATAGCCGCGACCTGGGTATTTATATTTGCGGTGGTAAAGGCAAACACTCCAAACAAACCCCTGCCGAACTTTTAAAGATTGGCGAAACAACCGGGCTCGATGGTAATTACCTGGTAAAATGCAGCAAGCTGAGCGCCAAGGTTGATAATACTGCCATTCAGGATGGCTTCCAGCTTTATACCCATAATTTTATTTTAAGCGATACCGGCAAATGGGCCGTAGTGCAGCAAGGTATGAGCGATGCCAGCAGTACCGCCCGCCGTTACCATTGGCATTCGGAACAATTAAGTTCTTTTGTTGATGATCCGCATACTTTTATCTACGGGAAAAATAACGGCTATATCCTGAACATGACAGACAAGGAAGCCGATAGTTCACGCAATGGCGTTATGCAGATTGCTGCTGAAAACCCCGGCATCATGATCAGGGAGATCAGCAAGCTGGTAATGCCCAACCATCATGAAGTGTATGCCAAGGACGTCGACCTGAAACGCCTTGGTGCTGTACTATGGCTGGCTCACGAAAAGCAACCCAAAGATTTTGAAGATTTGTTATTGCTGCAAGGCTTAGGACCGCGCACGCTGCAATCATTGGCTTTGGTAAGCGAAGTGATCCATGGTACACCATCGCGTTTTAAAGACCCGGCAAGGTTTTCATTTGCACATGGTGGTAAGGATGGTGCCCCTTTCCCTGTACCTACCAAAGTTTACGACGAAACATTAAATACCCTGCAAACGGCTATCCATAAAGCCAAAATGGGCAACAATGATAAAAATGAAGCCATTAAACGCTTATCCCAAATAGCCGAAAACGCCGAGAAGGATTTCATCCCTAATGCCAATTTTGATAAGGTTATTGAAAAGGAGCGCAACGATTCATGGAAATATGGCGGTCGTACGGTTTTTGGTAAAGCGCAGCCGCCTGTTCAGCAACAGTTAAAACTATTTTAAGGTTGTACTGATAAATTTTGCAGTATCTAAATGTGCCTGTAAAGCGGGCAGCATTTTGTTGGCAAAATCGGCCAGGGAGGCATTTTTCTTATCTTGCCCTACTGTTTTATATAAAGCTATCTGATCGGTATGATCATTAATAACCATTTGTATATAGGCCCTGTCGAACGCCCCTGCTTTCTTTATATCAAGATCATTGATCATTTGCTGATGGATTGGGCTGATAACAACCGAATCGGCAATCTGATTATCAGTTTTGAGTTTCTTGAAATCATCGGCCAGCATGGTATGGTCATCAATCATCAGTTTGGCAAACTGGATAACCCGCTGGTTCTTTGAATTTGCAATGGCCAAACCCGATGCTTTTACAGATGCAAGGGTTGATTCTTCACCGCTTTTGAGAAACAGTAAACCGTTATCATCTACCAGTGCTTTATTGTAGTTATTTGCCTGCCGGTTACTTTGACAAGCCTGTAACACCAATAAAAGAAACATGCAAAATAAAATGCTGGTTGATCGGCTCATGTTAATAGTTTATTGTACCAATATAACAAAAAAAAGTCGCTGTGGTTTTCATCTTCGTTCGATATCAGAGAAATCGCTTTTAAAATCAATAGCAAGCACGGGGCCTTAAAGTTTCCATTCATTTCCTATAAACACGATACTCCTCCGGAGTTTTAAGCAATTGATAGGACACTCCGGAGGAGCATTGTGCTTATAGACATTTTGCCCCCAATATATTGGCTCCGTTAGGTGCCACGTGTTTTAAAAGCGATTTCCCTGCGTTCGATATACATTCGGAGTTCAAATACTGTTTAAAACAATTTTTTTCATACTAACCTGCGAAATAACTGAGTAAGTTGTTATTTTAAATGTACATATGAGGTATAAAAAAACACACTTGCATCTATAGTCAATCTTCTTTATATTTAAAATAATTGCTGATGCAAGTATCTTTTATCGAAATGCAAAAAACGACGCATCTCGTTTTACAGTTTAAGACGCTCAATATCAATAAATTACAACACAATACCTTATCAATCCCCGCAAGAAAAGGAAACATTTTGTAATTATTTAATTACAAACAAACAAAAGGGCATCAATGTTGAGGCAATTTAAAATGAACAAGATAAATACGACCTTCACTATGACCAACACCGAAAAAATCACATGTTATTGCTTTAATAAAGATTGTGCTGCCTCTATATATAACGATTCTACCTGCCTGTCAATACAAGTACCTCTCGAAGTAGCATTATCACGTACACTGAATTGCATTGAATGCGGCGCGGAACTTTTATCACCGTTGCTTATAGAGATCAAAAAAGATATCCTCAACCTTATTAAAGACGACCAGAACCGTTCGGTAGCTATTATTGATGATGACATCATTTTTCATGAAACGGTTAAAAGCATATTGAAGGATAACTGGTTAAATGCAAGCTTTTATATGGACCCTGAGCCTGTTTATAAAGCACTATACATCAACCGTAATAAAAATGCAGAGATCCCTAATATTATTTTCCTTGACCTTGATATGCCCGTAATGGATGGCTGGGAGTTCTTAGATTTGTTCAATAACATCTACCGTTCGCTGGTAAAACCGGTTTCGGTTTATATTATTTCAAACTCTGTTGATCCTGCTGATCAGAAGCGGATCAAATCATACCCATTTGTTAAAAGCTTTATCTCCAAACCATTAACAAGGCATTTTTTAGGTAAGATAAATGAAGAACTTTCCAGGAATGCAGCCGGTATTGAGTTAAAATCGGCTTCTAACTGGTAACAATAAATTACTAATAAAACAGAAAAGGGAACCTGCGGGTTCCCTTTTCTGTTTTATGGTATTATCTAAAAGCCGGGGTTAAACTTTACCTTTGCAAATGGACTATTTTAAAAAGCTGCTTAACCTGTTACAAACTGAGCAGAATGAAGACCGCCAGGCCTATCTTAAACTAACTGAAACATCTTCAGCCTCCGAACGCAGGGCAGCGGGGCTAACATGGTATCCCATAGCTATAAAGGGTACCGAAATAGGCAGGGGCGATTACCTCACTGTGGAGGTTGAGCGGCCTTCGCACCAGGATCTTAGTCACCAGTTTAGGTTTGGGGCTTCGGCGGCATTGTTTTCAAACCATGATGCCAAAACCGACCGTGTAAATGGCACTGTAACTTACCAGGGTGGTAACAGGCTCAAACTAACCCTTAATACCGATGAGCTACCCGACTGGAGCCGCAACGGCAAGCTCGGCATCGACCTGCTGTTTGATGATAACAGCTATGATGAAATGCAAAAGGCGCTCAAACTGGCTGCTAAACTCATTGACGATAATAAAGAAGGCCACCTTACCCGCGTACTTACCGGGCAAACTGCACCAGCTTTTATCCCCGAAACAATTCATTACCCCCTTAATGGCTTAAATGCGTCACAGCAACAGGCCGTTCAAAAAATAGTTGATGCGCAGGAGCTTGCCGTTGTTCACGGGCCTCCGGGTACGGGTAAAACAACCACCCTTGTACAGGCTGTTAAAGCACTTATAAAGCAAAACAAGCAGCAAATCCTGGTGGTAGCGCCAAGCAATACCGCTGTCGATCTCCTGAGCGAAAAGCTAAGCACCGAGGGTTTAAATGTACTGCGTATAGGTAACCCGGCAAGGGTATCCGAAAAGCTGATGGCCTTAACTTTAGATAGTAAGGTGAGCACCCATGCCGATATGAAGGAGATCAAAAAGCTTAAAAAGCAAGCTTCCGAATACAAGAACATGGCGCACAAATACAAGCGCAACTTTGGCAAAGCCGAGCGCGACCAGCGCAAGGCGCTTTTTGATGCAGCGCACCAGCTCATTAAAGAAGTGGATAAAACCGAACAATTTATTACCGAAGACCTGATCAGCAAAGCACAAATTATTACGGCCACACTTGTAGGCGCCAACCACTATACCATCCGCAATTTAAAATTCCACACAGTAGTTATTGACGAAGCCGGGCAGGCCCTTGAACCCGCCTGCTGGATCCCGATATCGAAAGCGCAAAAAGTGATCCTTGCCGGCGATCATTTGCAGCTCCCTCCTACTATCAAATCGCAACAGGCAGCTAAAGATGGGCTGAGCACTACCCTGCTCGAAAAATGCGCTGCGCTGTATCCTGAAGCAGTTGTATTGCTTGAAGAACAATACCGCATGAATGAGGCTATTATGGGCTTTTCGTCAAAAGAGTTTTATAGTAACAGGTTAAAAGCTCATGAATCGGTAGCAAAGTGCTTACTGTTTCCGGGGGATGTCGCGCTTAGTTTTGTTGATACTGCAGGCTGTGGTTACGATGAAAAACAAGAAGGCACCAGCACGGCAAATCCTGAAGAGGCAGCCTTTCTGTTCAAACACCTTCACAAACTGGTTAGTGAACTCTCCGGGTATTATCAGGCAGAAAACTTCCCAACTATTGCAGTTATTTCCCCATACAAGGAACAGATCAGGGTTTTAAACCAATTGCTATTGGAGTCGCCGGATTTGCTGATTTATGCTGATAAAATTGCGGTCAATACCATCGACAGTTTCCAGGGGCAGGAACGTGATGTGGTTTACATCAGCCTTACCCGCAGTAATACCGAAGGCGAGATCGGCTTTTTGAATGACATTCGCCGTATGAATGTGGCCATGACCCGCGCCCGCAAAAAACTGGTGATGATCGGGGATAGCTCCACCCTGGCGTCTTCGGCTTTTTATGCAGATATGATCAGCTATGCCGAACAACTGAACGGTTATCAAAGCGCCTGGGATTATGTGGGGTACGATTAAACGTCAATTGTTTGTTACATAAGCTTTAACACTATTACAGCTTAGGATAATGGTTAAATTTATCCTTTCACCTCATCATCCACGCTCGTATGAATTTTAAACCGCAGTACCTGCCCAAACTCGTTGCTTTTATAAGCGTTTTCATTTTTTTAATTCAAGCCAACAAAGTGTCGGCCCAAGCCAATACAGATGACCCGCATTTAGGTATCATCCCTGCTCCTGCCTCAATCACTAAAAGCAGCGGCACATTCACCTTTACTCCGCTTACATCAATTAAAGCCGACAATCCAAAAGATAAAGCTGTTTTATGGTTGAAGGACTATCTGCAGGAGAACCGGCACCTGAATATTAAAATAGCCAAATACAATTCAAAACTTAAGGCGACAAAAAGCAAGGGCTTGATCCTAACCGCAAAAGGAGCAAATAAACTACCAAAGGAAGGCTATAAGCTTACCATTACGCCGCGCAATATCATTATTGTTGGTAAGGATGCGGGCTTGTTTTATGGTATCCAAACCTTGCTGCAGCTTTTCCCGGTTGAAAACGCGACCGCTTACCAATTACCTTGCGCCGTAATTGAAGATTCACCGCGCTTTGGTTACCGGGGTATGATGCTGGATGTATCGCGTCATTTTTTCACAATTCCGCAGGTAAAAAAAGTGATCGAGCTTATTGCCTCCTATAAACTCAATACTTTCCACTGGCATTTGGTTGATGGCCAAGGATGGCGTATCGAAATCAAAAAATATCCTAAACTAACCCAAATAGGCGCTTTCCGCCAGCAAACCATGTTTGGTAACAACCGCGACTGGCCCGATTCGCTTAGCTATGGCGGCTTTTACACCCAGGATCAAATTAAAGATGTGGTAAAATTCGCAGCCGATCGTTACATCAACGTTATTCCCGAGATTGAGATGCCTGCTCACTCTGAAGCTGCTTTGCGTGCTTATCCCGAGTTTAAATGTGATACTGTAGTTGGCCAGAAAGCACCTCGCGATATCAATAACCTGTACTGCCCTACCGAGCAAACATTTACCTTTTTGGAGGATGTACTTACCGAAGTAATGGCGCTTTTCCCAAGCAAATACATCCACATAGGTGGCGATGAGGCCGGTAAAGAACCCTGGAAGCAATCGGCATTTTGCCAGGCTTTAATGAAGGAAAAGGGGTTGAAAGATGAGAAAGAGCTTCAAAGCTATTTTATACAACGGATAGAAAAATTCATCAATTCAAAAGGCCGCAGTATTATTGGCTGGGATGAGATCTTAGAAGGCGGCCTTGCCCCCAACGCCACCGTAATGAGCTGGCAGGGCGAAGAAGGTGGCATTAACGCCGCCCGCCAAAAACATAACGTGATCATGACCCCGCAAACTACTGGTAACTACTTTGACCATTATCAAAGCAGCTCGCCGCAGGAGCCGGTATCATTTGGCCGTTACGCCACTTTGCAGGAAACTTATAATTATGATCCGGTTTCAAAACAGTTGACTCCTGATGAGCAGAAATACGTGATCGGCACGCAAGGCAACCTGTGGACAGAATATGTACCTACAGTAGCCAAGCTTCAATACCAGATTATGCCAAGGGTTTTCGCCCTATCTGAAGTAGCCTGGACCCAGCCTGCTAATAAAGACTATACCAATTTCTCTGAAGTAAGGCTGGCCAAACATTTTGCAAGGCTTGATGCTATGAACTACAATTACCGAGTACCAATTGCCTTAACTACTATCGATACCATGGTTGTAGGCCCTCATTTTGTTTACACATTAAAATCGGTTGTACCCGGCGCTAAGATCTATTATACCTTAAACGGCCGCGACCCGCTGGATACTGACCTGCAATATGATGGCCCTATCACGTTCTCCATCCCACAAAACGAAAAACGCGAATTGCGGACAAGGGTGATCACCCCATCCGGCCGCCGGAGCATAGCTACCCGCACTTTAATGTATAATAAAGCGCCATTCCCTGCGGTAAATTACACAGCCAACAAACAGGGGCTTAAATATAAATGGGCAAAAAACACGTTCACTTCGCCCGATCAGCTTAACTATGTTACCTCACAGGATTCATCAATCAGCAATATACCGGATGCCGAGCCTCTGAAAAAAGACAACCCTAACTTTGGCGTGGTTTATGACGGTTATGTGAACGTTTTAGCCGACGGTACTTATAACTTTACCCTTGCAAACTATGCCGCCAGCCAGCTATTTATTGATGGTGTGCAACTAACTGAAGCTGAATACGCGCTGCCGCTGGCAAAAGGTTTTCATCAAATAAAGGTAAAGTATATATACAACGCACCGCCGCCGCCAACCGGCAGGTACCGGCAACGTGCAGCGCCGCTTAAAGTATATGTTACCGCGCCCGGAAGTTTTGAAAAGAAAGAGCTTAACGCAGCCGATCTTTATAATTAAAAATGGAATTAGGTATAAGCACCTTTGGTGAGGTACACCCCGACGGAACAAGCGGCAACGCCGTAAACGCCCACAAACGGGTGCAGGAATTATTGGAAGAAGTAAAGCTGGCCGATGAGGTTGGTTTAGATGTATATGCCTTCGGCGAGCATCACCGGCCTGATTTTGTGATCTCGGCACCCGAAATATTGATTTCCGCGGCGGCAGCTATCACCAAAAACATCCGACTGTCAAGCTCGGTTACTGTATTGAGCTCAGTAGACCCGGTGCGTACATTTCAAAATTTCGCTACTGCCGATCTGGTATCGGGCGGCCGTGTTGAAATGATAGCCGGCCGCGGTTCGTTCATTGAATCATTTCCGCTTTTTGGTTTCGACCTGAATGATTACGATGCGTTGTTCACCGAAAAACTTGAAATGTTTCTGCAGATCAACAAGCAGGAAATTGTTTCGTGGAAAGGCAATTTCCGGGCACCGGTTAGGAACCAGGGCGTATACCCTCGCCCGCTGCAGCAGGAAATCCCGGTTTGGATTGGTGTTGGCGGTACACCTGCCTCTGCTAAAAGGGCCGGTTCACTTAACCTGCCCCTGATCATCGCCATATTAGGCAGTGCTCCAAAACATTTTATACCTTTTGTTGAGCTTTACCGCGAGTCGGCGGCCAAGGCCGGGCACGATGTAAGCAAGCTGCAATTGGCTATCAGCTCGCAGTTTTACGTTGCCGAGAATTCACAGCAGGCAGCCGACGAATTTTATCCAAGTTACGAAGCACTGATGACCCGCGTTGGCCGCGACAGGGGCTGGTCGCCCATGACCCGGGAACAATTTGAATACCTTCGCGATTTTGGCCCATTGGTAGTTGGCGATGTGCAGCAGGCTATTGATAAGATCATGCAGCAATACGAGTTATTTGGCAATACCCGCTTTGTAGCACAGCTGGTTACTGGCTTTACCAAACACAAGGATATTTTAAAAGCTATTGAGCTTTACGGTACAAAAGTGGCCCCTGTTATACGCAAAGAAACCAGGGCAAAAGCTTAAGCTTTTGCCTTAGTCAAAAATTCTTCAATAATAGTTACAGCAGGATAGTTTTCATTTTCGCGGATCTCTTCTATCTCACCTATATAATCGCCATGCCCGGCAGGCAATATACAGAGTTGGGCGTTAGGGAGCGTACGGTATAACTGAAGGGTGTGCTCAGGCCTGATCACATCATTATCCCCGGCTATAACCAAAGCTGGCATCGTGATTGAACGAATGGTGTCATCACTCCAATCTTCAAAAGCCAGCATTCGGTCACGGTCGCGGTTATGCATTATTTCCAAAGCGGCAGGGTCGTTGTTTATGGCAAGGAAAGCCTCCTGCAAAGGCTTGGGCATATTATCAAGACTCGCATTAGGCATAAAGTCCCAAAACCAGGCGTCGAAGCCATCACGCTTGTAAAAGGAAGAGGCGATCACTATTTTATGTACCAGGTGAGGGTGCCTTATAGCTACCTGCATAGCGGTATTACCACCGTTGCTGAAACCGAAAATATCGGCCTGGTTAATACCCAGGCTTTTCAGTAAAGCTGCAACATCGTCTGCGTCCTGTTCAAATGAAGTAGGTACGCCCCTGTCTGGCGTACGTCCATGGGCCTGCATATCTATCCCGATAACCCGGTGGCTTTGAGCCAATATAGGTAGCACCCTTCCAAATGTGACGCCGATATCCGAACCGCCGCCGTGGATCAACACCAACGGGAAACCGCTGCCATGAATTTCATAATACATTTTCAGGCCGTTAACGGTGGCGTACTGGCCAACAATATCTGTCTGTGTCATCTGCATTGGTTTTAATTTCAATACAAACTTAATTGAATGAAGATAAGGAACCGGGTAGCGAATATGACAAATTGAGGTATAAAAAATGCCAGCCCCTGATTACTGTTGCGCAGCCATTGCCGTAACCGCCTGTAAATACCAGGCGGCATGCGGTAACCATTGCTCTGTCCAGCGCCATTCGTTGCCATCATCTTTCATTTTAAAATCGATGCCGCTGCCGTCGGGGTTTTCTTTTTTTCCGGTGATGCCGTTAGAAATACCGCCTTTGCCCGATCCATGCCCAAAGTTCGAGCTCATGTATGGCACATTGTTTTTACCATACTGGTACATAAAACACATTTGATATGGGTTACATCCCAAAACCCAGGCTATTTGGTGTGATGCGTATTCGGCCAGTTCTTTTTTTACGCCCCAGCCTCCTTTTTCAGGATATACCAGCCGTCCGCCTACCAATGCCGCCGTAGCCAGCGAACCCAGGCGGGCATTTTCGCCCTGCCACCACCAGCCGGTTTCATTTTCATGCGGGATAAAAAAGCCATCTTTAACAGCGCCCCTGAATTTAAACGACTGCCGCGCATATCCAAATGGGTTATCTACATTATCCGTTACCGTCAGATTATAATCCAAAGCCCTTTTTATGGTTGATAATGCCGCTGTGCGATCAGCAGCTTCTTTTTCCTTATCCAAGTACCTGCACAAGGCAATAACAGGTAAGCCGGCGTCGGCCGCGTGCCAGAAAGGCCTGTCACCATCATCGGCTATAAAATAACCGGCAGGGCTCATTCGCTTGTTAAGGTTTTGCGCACGTTTGCGGGCTTCATCGCGGTACAGGGTACTATCGGTAGCTATCCATAATTCGGCAGCTGCCATCAGGGCACAGTAATCATCAATGATATTTTCTTTGCCGTCGTCATCATATTTGGTATTGTTAGCCAATAAATGCGCAAAGGCCCGTTTGGCAGCGGCCAGGTATTCGGAAGATTTAAAATCGCCGTCCTTTTTCAACTGCGAGATCCGCGCCAGTGAAGCAATGGCCATGCCCCCACCCTCACGAAAAGCAGCCTGGTATTCATCGGTAGTAACGCTATTTGCTTTCAGCCCCACAACACGCCTTGCTTTGGGATCTTTATTAAAGTAACTGAATACGATCATGTAAAAATAATCGTCCTTTGATAAGGCCCGCATCATGTAATCGGCACCCCAAAGCGCCTCGTTCACCATGCCGTCATAGCTACCCAGTTTATTTAGTAAACGCGGCGCGGTTTGTACTGTATTGATCATTGACCATGTTACCAGCGGTATTTGCTGCGGCGATACGAAATTGGCATAAGCCAAATGCGAAAAGTACTTACTTACATCGCCCGAGGCATCACACCAGCCGCCACGCAGGTCAACTGTCTTCTCACTGCCGTAAAGTTTAACAACCGAATCAGCCTGCCATTCGGTTGGTGTGTTGGCGCGTTGCCTGTTGTAGTAACTCAATACCGACGGAATAGTGGTTACCGCCAGTGCATTCTCTTTTATCTCAAACCAATCGGACTGGAAATGAAAGTCTTTGGTACCAATGTAAACCTTATATTTCCCCTCTGCTTTAAACTCCGAAAAGTCGGCCTGGTAAAAATATCCATTCTTATCCCATTCCTCCAGCTTTAATGGCCCTTTTAACTGGGCAATATATACAACCTTACCTTTCAGGTTTTGTAATGCGAAAAGTATGCCAGGCACAAATTTGGTATCGTTACGCACAACAACAGTTTTTGCCCCCCGGGCATCATAAGCCACCTGGTTCATGTAAAAAACAGGTTCGGCCTTGCAAAGGCAGCAAAACAGTGTAAAAAAAACAGAAAGGATAATCCGGCAGCGGTTAAAAAGGCTCATGTAAATGCGGTTTAATGATGGTTGCAATTTACGGTATTTACAAATCGGGAGATATCAATTGCCTTTAAAAAGCATTAAGCCTTACCCCTAATTCACCACTACAATGTATTCAAACAGGCTTTTATTGTTTATTGGTGCGCGTAAAAACAAACTATCAGATACATCCTGTTTTACCCGTTTTATTTAGGTAACTTTGAAACTCATAAAAATTAGCCGTTATAATAAGCTAATTAATTACAACGCATTTATGCCGGGAGATTTAACAAGCTCCTTAACCCGATAACCGAAGCCCTTGTATCTGTATTTTACGAGGGCTTTCGCTTTTTACAAACACAATATGGACGAAAGAAATTATTTGAGCACATGGCAAAAGTACATGCCTGTAATACGCCTGCACTTGAAAAGAAGCCTGCAGGAAGAGCAGCAGTTTAAGTTAAACATAACTGATTTTGAAGCGGCCGGCAGCAGGGGCAAATCTGGTTATACCTTTAACATTAATATGGAAAATGGCAAGGTTACCAACAACATCAGCGGATCGGCAGTGGCGCGTGACCTGTACGAACTCCTTAAAGCTGACGAAGCCATCAAAGCGCTTTTAAAAGAAAAAAATGTAAAAATAAGTGTTGGCAAGTCGTTTGTCCTGAGCATTAAAACCACTCACTTATCTACTTACAGATAATAAGATCCGGAAGTAATTTCAAAAAGGAAATAACCTGTTAATGGCTATTTCCTTTTTTTATGTGAAGATTTTTGGCTTTTGCCCGATGATGACGATTTTTTTGAAGACGATGATTTTTTAGACGATGAATGTTTCGATGATGAAGACGAATGTTTTGACGAATGACTGCTCTTTTTAGACGACCGTCCATGCCTTCTTCTTGGACGGTAACCTTCATCATCAATATTCTGATCTGCCGGTCTTTCCATTTTTCTGATTTTGGGGCCAAAATCAATAGCCTCATCATGGAAAAACTTATCAAAAGGGTTAAAATAATAAACACCGGCTGCATCGTAGATCTTGATGCTCGCTTTTAAACGGTTATTGAAAGCCTCTTCGTCCTTAAGTTCGGGGGCTGTCCAGCCAGCCTCAGCCAAACCGGCTATACGCGGGAACAGCATAAAATCAAGGCGCTTTTCAGAACCTATCATCTCTGTCCAGATATTGGCTTGTACCCCTATGATCTGTTTGGATTGCAGGTCTTCATTAGCTTGCAATTGTTTTTCGGGGAAGCCATAAACACTGCCTACAGTGTTGTATACACCTTTCCACCTACGGCCGGAGATATGATCGGCATCCTGCACAAAATCAAAATACATTGGCAAACGCGGGCAAAGCACCACCTGGTAGCCTTTTTGGATAGCTAAATGCAGCTGCCCGGGTAAATTTTGTCTCCACCAAAAAATAATGGTTTTATCGGCAGGCAGGTTTGTGCCTGTAGCCTCATCCCATGCCAGTATTTTACTGCCTAAGCTGGTAACGGTATCAGCCACCCGTTTAAAGAAATAACGCTCCAGCTCGGCCACATCAGCAAAATTATTCTTCTGCATAAATCCGGCAATTGAAGGGTTAAGTGACCAGGCTTTCACGCCCAATACTACCTCATCACCACCCAGGTGCACCATCTTAGCCGGAAACAATGCGTTAGTTTCTTTGATGATATTACCAAGGTACTGGTAGGTGCTATCGATTGCGGGGTTAAAAGTAAAATTAGGATAACCTTCAACACTGCCGCCGCTAAATTGCGGGTATGCCTTGTTGGCTGCCGTAGCATGGCCCGGCATATCAATTTCAGGTATCACGGTTATATACCTTTCAGCAGCATAAGCAATGATCTCTTTGATCTGAGCCTGGGTATAATATTGCGGATCGGCAGATGAATCACTGTAATTACCTATTCCACCAATTAGCGTTAGTTTAGGATATTTTTTGATTTCCAAACGCCAGCCCTGTGCATCGGTTAAATGCCAGTGAAATTTGTTCAGTTTGTAATAGGCCATCCAGTCAAGGATCTGCTTAACCTTTTCCATCCCAAAAAAGTGACGCGATTCATCCAGCATTAATCCCCTCCATTGATAACGCGGGGTATCGGTAATGGTTAAAGATGTGAGGTTGATAGTTTCGCCACGAGGCTGATCTTTGATCATTTGCAGCAAGGAGATCACCCCATAAAATACCCCGTCGCGGTTTGATGAGGAGATGGTAATTTCATTGGCAACAATTTTAAGGGAATATGCACCGGCGGTAGGATCGCCATTGGTTAAAAGCAAATGAATAACACTGCCTGCATCTTTATTATCAACCGCAAGCGTAAAACCGGCCGACTGGCTTACCTGCTTTTGAAAATAGCGTGCTATAGGCAATAACGAAGCATCATTTACGCCAACGGTGCTGTGATTACTAAAAGTGAACTGCCCGGTACCGTTAATAACAGACTTAGGCTGAGGAATTATATTGACATTTTGCGCCCGCAAGTAGCCGGAAAACAAAAGGAATACAAGTGCGATTTTAAATTTCATTCAACAACAACTCAAATAGTTTGGGGCTGCTATGATATGAATTTTCTTTCAAAAACAGGGTAATTTGTTTGTAACAAAGTGTTTAAATCACAAACCAGGCCGTCTGTTATTCGTAAGATCATCAATCCCTCACGAAATCATCTATCAATGCATACTGAGAGTTGTATACATTTCTTTACAATTTTTGAGATATGATTGTGAAGTTTAGCTATATCAGTATGTGAAGCGTTACGAAAATCACTAAAATTACCAAAACACAAAAGAACAAACCGCAAAACGAGCGTTCTAAATCAGATGCAAATTACTAAATTACAGCAATTTACATCAAACACAACCACTATATTCTATGAACCAGGCTCGCATCAAAGAGGCGGGAAGGAATATTTCAGGCCTGTTATTCCGCAACAAATATTTAATTATTACCTCGGTAGTAATTTTTGTTGCAGCAGCTTCAGTTTATTTACTTTTTTCATCCCCCAAATACAAAGTGAAGATGGAGTTGGCCACTGCCGGCGATTGGCAATTACCAATAACTGCAATTAATGAATTGCGTTCTGAAGCCGCGATAGAAAAAGCGGTAAATGAGTTAGGGTTTCAGGTGAGCTACTATCGCAAGGGAACTTTTACAACAACAGAGATTTACGGCGATTCGTTGCCCATTAAATTCATGCTTGGAAAGGGAAGCACCTATAATTCACCAACTGAAATCACTATTAATTTAATCAATGGCAGTGTCTGCAGGATCGATCAAAACAACGTACTCACTGATATACCTTTATACCACCCGGTTAAATACGGCTCTTTAGATTATATGATAGTAAAAGGGCCTGCCTTTAAGCCTGTGCAACCACCGTTAACAGTAAAACTCACTACCTCTGCCAACTTAACTGAACATTTCAGTAAAATTTTGGATGCAAAAATTTTGAGCGGTAACAGTTTTGAATTGAGCTTAAATGCAGATAATGCTCAAAAGGGACAGGATTTTTTGAATAAGCTTGTAGAAGTTGTTAACGCCCAATATACCAAAACAGATTTACCCGGCAAACCGGCGGTTGTTGACAGCTCATTGCTTACTAAATTAAATGACAGTATAACATACTATAAAGCAATGGCCGATAAATACCGCGAACAGCAAGCCATACTGAATAACATCAAAAAGCCAAGGCCATTGCCGAAACCAAAGCCGAGGCCCGTACCGGTGCAGGCTGAGTTTACTGAAAAAGAAAGAGCCGGCTTAAATACACTTACTGCCGTTAAGTCATATGCATTAAAACCTAATGACCCTTTTGTTTTAATACCAGACGATTATCATGTTAACGACAACCGTATCGAAGCACTCATACAGGATTTTAATAAAGCACAGCTTGCTAAACAGCGGGTACAGCAGGACTCAGACAATGCCGAAGCAAGCGTTTACGCTTTCAAACTCGAAATTAACTCCATAAAGGAAGCACTCGTTAACAGCATAACGCTAAAGGAACAAAAAATCAGGGATGCTCGTCAACTTAGAGATGCCCGCCAACCCAGGGATATTGAGCAACCTAAAGATATTGAGCAGCCAAAAAATGTGGAACAACCAAAAAATTCAAAATCAATAGCATCATTTTTATCATTGCAGCTAAATGATTCGCTGGCTCAAATAAATGCCGCAATTAAGGGCAAACAACAACAGTACAACAGGTTATTACATGGATCAGGCACACAGAACCCTCACCCGGGGATTACTATAACTGAAAAGTCCAACATACGGGGATCAATGATTTATAAATCGTTGTCAGTATATTTTTTTTCGTTATTGGCAGGTTTGCTGTTACCTGTTTTATTGCTGACTATAAATGAATATATAACATCGACAAAAAAAAAGGCGGCATAATAGATGCAAAGAAGCGTATTACCCATTACATGCAAAACGGCTGATCATAAATTATGATCAGCCGTTTTCGTTTTCATAGGGGTAGATAAAGATTATTTCCAGCCGCCGCCTAATGAACGGTAAAGCTCAGCATTGGCGCTAAGTTGTGCCATTTTTATGGAAGCCAGCTCAAGCTCACCTTGTAATACATTACCCTGTGCGGTTATCACTTCAAGGTAGTTGGCAAGGCCGTTTTTAAATAACATGCTGGCATTGCTTGTAGCCTGTTGCAATGTTTTAACACGGTTTGCGGCTATAGCCTGCTGCTCTTTAAGCTTTTGAAGCCTTACCAAAGCATCAGACACCTCACCTACAGCATTCAGTACCGACTGGCGGAACTGGATCACTGATTTTTCACGATCAACCTTAGCAACTTCGTATTGGGTACGTAATTGTTTGTGTTGTAACAATGGTTGTGCTATACCACCTGCAACTGTACCAAACAATGAAGCCGGAATATTAAACCAATTACTTGATTTAAATGAGTTTAAACCTCCCTGCCCGGTGATGGTTAACGAAGGATAAAGCTGCGCTTTGGCAATGCCTACCCTTGCGTTGGCAATGTTCAACGCCAGTTCAGAACTCCGTACATCGGGCCTGCGGCTTACCATAGCTGATGGGATGCCTGTTGAAAGGGTTTCAGGGAAGGTAATATCATTCAGGGTAACATTACGTTCAATAGCATCAGGCAACTTGCCGGCCAATATACTCAGGCCATTTTCCTGAACTGTGATATCACGCTCAAACTGAGGCACCAGTTGTGCAGCGGCCTCCAACTGAGCCTGCGCCTGCTGTACGCCCAAAAGGGTTACCTGTCCGGCATCGTATTGCAATTTGATAATGCGTAGGGTACTGTCATTCAGTTTTACGTTTTTCTTAGCAATATTCAGTTGTTCATCAAGCATCAGCAGGTTATAATAACCTTGCGATACACTTGATACAATGTTGGTTTGAACAGCTCTTTTTGCTTCATTAGTTTGCAGGTACTGCGCTAAAGCTTCACGATTTTGGCTGCGGATTTTACCCCAGATATCAGCCTCCCAAGAAAGGGCCAAATTAGCCGAATAATCTTCGATATGTTTGGTACCAAGATTATACTGTGAAATACTTAAGCCGGTAACGCTGTTATCAGACGGACGGTTGGTACTTGCTGTAACATTTAAGCCAACGGTAGGTACATAATTCCATTTCACCTGTTTAAACTGCAATTGTGCGGCTTCGATATTTTTAACCGCAACCTGCATATCGTAATTTTTAACGATGGCGCTGTCAATCAGTTTCTGAAGGGCGGCATCGGTAAAAAAGTTTTTCCATTGCAAGTCGGCAATGCTGCTGGTATCGCCTGTAGTAACCGCGTTCCTGAAATTCTCAGGCAAGCCATCCTTAGGTGTAGCAACATCTTTTGAAACTTTACAGCCTGCCAGCACCACCAGTGCAATGGCTAAACTGCCTATGATATTTTTCATTGTTTTATCTTTTTAAACTATCACGGGTTTAAAACCCATGATAGCTTTTGTTGATGTTTAATTGATTAAGCTGAAACTTCGGTTTCTAATACAGCTACTTTATTACCATGCGCATCGCCGTGATTAGCAGGTATTGGTTTGCCGCTTATCCTTTCCTGTAATCCCTGGAATATTACATACAATACCGGGATAATGAATAAGCCAAACAGTACGCCTGAAACCATCCCGCCTGCGGCACCAATACTGATAGAGTGGTTACCCTGTGCAGATGGGCCGGTTGCGATACTCATCGGGAACAAACCGAACACGAAGGCCATTGAGGTCATGATGATTGGACGGATCCTGAGCTGGGCAGCTTCAATAGCCGACTGAACCAAGCCATGCCCTGCCCTGCGCCTTTGCACCGCGAACTCCACAATAAGGATGGCGTTCTTAGCCAGCAAGCCGATAAGCATGATCAGCGCTACCTGTACATAGATGTTGTTTTCGATACCGGTTAAACCTAATACGATAAACACACCAAATAAACCTGTAGGGATTGAAAGTATTACCGCCAATGGCAGGATATAACTTTCATACTGTGCTGATAATAAGAAGTACACAAATATCAAACAAAGCAGGAAGATTATAGCTGACTGACCACCTGAAGCAATTTCCTCACGGGTTTGGCCAGAGAACTCATAAGCAAAACCGGCTGGCAATTGCTCTTTAGCCGTTTCCTGGATAGCTTTGATCGCATCACCAGAGCTGTAACCCGGTTTAGGGATTGCGTTTACTTCAATAGAGTTAAACAGGTTATAACGTGAAGCTGTTTCTGAGCCATAAACACGGGTTAATTTAACCAGGGTATTGATTGGCACATTTTCGCCTGCCTTGTTTTTAACAAATACCCTGTCGATAGCTGAAGGGTCGGTCCTGTCGGCAATATCAGCCTGAACAACCACACGGTAGTATTTACCGAAACGGTTGAAATCTGATGCCTGTGCAGTACCAAAGTAAGCCTGCATTGTTGACAAAATATCTTTAACACTTACACCCAACTGATTAGCTTTTTCATCATCAACTTCTAATTGTAATTGAGGATAATCTGCTTTATAAGAAGTAAAGGCGTAAGCAATTGCCGGTTTCGCCATCAGCTTGCCGATAAAGTTATTGGCAACGCCGCTAAATTTATCCAACCTGCCGTTGGTTTTATCCTGCAGCATCACGTCCAAGGCTTCCACGTTACTAAATCCCGGAACAGTTGGGAAACTGAACACGAAGAAAGTACCGCCCGGTATGCCTGCTAACCTGCCCCTAACTATATTTTGAATGGCATCGATATTTTTAACCTCACCCCTCTCGTCTGTAGGTTTTAACAACAGGAAGATTACACCTGCTGACGGACTGCTGGATTGGGTTAAGAAGTTGAAACCAGACAGCGCGGTAACAAACCTTGCTGATGGTAAAGTTTTCAACTGATCTTCGGCCTGTTTAAAGGTCTTGTTAGTTCCTGCTAATGAAGTACCTGATGGTGTATTAACGGCTATGGCCACGAAGCCCTGATCCTCAGTAGGAATAAAGCCTGTTTTTGTTTTGTTTACCATATAAACGGTAGCAACAATTATTAAGGCAAGGCCGGCCATGCTGATCCATTTATTACGGATCAGAACTTTCAGGCCCCCAACGTACCTGTTGGTCATATAATTGAACCCGCCGTTAAAGCCTGCGTAAAATTTATCTACAAAACTTTGCTTCGGCGCAGCGTGACCATCCTGGGTATGTTTATTCTTTAAGAACAAAGCAGCCAAAGCAGGACTTAAAGTTAAAGCGTTAACAGCCGATATAACAATAGATATGGCCATGGTTAACGCAAACTGCCGGTAAAAGATCCCTGTTGAACCGGTCATGAAACTCACCGGTAAAAATACCGCCGCCATAACCAGCGTAATTGATATAATTGCACCGGTAATCTCGTGCATAGCCTCGGTGGTTGCCGCTTTAGGGCTAAGGCTTGGGTCATGCTCCATTTTGGCATGCACCGCCTCCACCACCACAATGGCATCATCCACCACAATACCGATGGCCAGTACCAATGCAAACAGCGTTAAAAGGTTTACAGAGAAACCGAACAGGTTCATGAAGAAGAACGTACCTATAATAGCAACCGGAACCGCTATAGCCGGGATCAGTGTCGACCTGAAATCCTGCAGGAATACAAATACTACAAGGAATACCAATATAAAGGCTTCTACCAATGTATGCTCAACCTGGTTAATTGACTCGTCAAGGTCGGTTTTTGTACGATAGAACTGATTGTATTTAATGCCGACAGGAAAATCTTTCGATGCTTTTTCCATCAGCTTGTCAATCGCAATCTGAATTTCGTTGGCGTTTGAACCGGATAACTGTATAATACCGATAATGATACCATCGTGCCCGTTCAGGTTACTTACGCTGTTATATGAATAAGCACCCAATTCAACACGTGCTACGTCTTTTAAACGTAATACCGAACCATCTGCATTTGCACGGATGGCGATATTCTGATATTCTTCCGGTTTGGTAAGTTTACCTTTATATTTAATTACATATTCAAATGCTTCGTTACTGCGTTCGCCAAATCTACCTGGTGCTGCTTCCAGGTTTTTGTCCTGTATAGCGGCAGTTACTTCGGCAGGAGTAACATTGTAAGCTGCCATTTGGGTAGGGTTTAACCAAATACGCATAGAATAATCCTTGATACCACCAAAGATACTGGCAGAACCCACACCCGGAATACGTTTAATTTCCGGAACGATATTGATCTGTGCATAGTTGGCTACAAATGTTTGATCGTATTTTTTAGGATCCTCAGAATAGATAGCCATAGCACCAATAAAGCTGTTTTGCTGTTTGGTGGTGGTTATACCATATTGTAAAACCTCGGCAGGTAACTGGCTTGAAGCCTGTGAAACACGGTTTTGAACGTTTACAGCAGCCTGATCGGGGTTAGTACCCTGTTTAAAGTAAACGGTGATACCTAATGTACCGTCGTTACTGGCAGTAGAGGTCATATAGGTCATATTTTCCACACCGTTGATCGCTTCTTCCAATGAAGGCGTAACGGAACGTAAAATAGTCTCGGCATTGGCGCCCGGATATACTGCAGATACCAATACTGCCGGAGGGGCAATATTAGGGAACCGCTCTAAGGGCAATTTTGTTAAACCAAGCACGCCCACTATCACCAACAATATGGAGATAACAGTTGAGAGTACCGGTCTTTCTATGAATTTCTGAAACATGACTTTAAAGTTTAAGTGTATGTATTATTTTTTTACTACAGCGGCTACTTTGTCTGCCGCTTTTTGAGGCTGAGGCTGTATAACCATACCTTCCTGTAGTTTATCTATGCCCTCTAACACAATCTGGTCGCCAGCTTTAATAGCCTCTTTGTCTTTAACCAGGTAGTGATCGCCTGATTTACCAATTATGTCGATGGCTTGTTTTTTAACTTTGCTGCTATCGCCAACGATAAATACAAATACTTTATCCTGCATTTCAATAGTTGATGCTTCAGGCACGATCAAAGCATCTTTATGGTTCAGGCTTAAACGGATCTTGCCAGTGTTACCTGAACGTAAAAGACCGTCGGGGTTTGAGAAATTTGCCCTTAGGGTAATAGCGCCGGTGTTTTTATCAAACTGACCGTCGATGATATCTATTTTACCTTGTTTAGCGTATTCTGTATTATCAGCAAGTAATAATGATACTGATGGCACATTTTTCAATTTATCTTTCAGGCTTATACCAGGATATTGTTCTTTAAAGGCAACAAAATCTTTTTCGCCTAATGAAAAGTAAACGTGTACATCATGAACATCTGATAATTGGGTAAGTGCTGCAACATCTGCCGGGGCAACCAGGCTACCTTGTTTCTTTTCAAGCCTGCCGATATAGCCGCTTACAGGAGCTTTTATTAAGGTATAACCTACATTAATCTGCGCAGTAGCTACATTAGCTTTAGCCGATTCGATATTGGCTTTAGCTACATCAGCTGCTGCTTTAGCAGTTTTTAACTGGTAGTCAGAAACTACTTTATTTGCAACCAGCGGTGTTAATTTTTCAACTTCCAATTGCGCGTTTACCTGAGCCGCTTCGGCTGCATGTAAGCTTGCTAAAGCATTATTTAAAGCCGCGCGGTAAGGTTGTTCGTTAATTTTAAATATTGGCTGACCGGCAGATACAAAAGCGCCTTCGTCAACAAATACTTTATCTAAAGTGCCGCTTACCTGTGGCCTGATCTCTACGTTAACAGTACCTTCAATTGAAGCAGGGTATTCCTGGTAAGTAGTTTCGGTACCTGTTACTATAGTGGCAACCGGTAAGGCCGGCGGCGGTGGTGCTGTTGGAGCTTGAGGTGCAGATGAACATCCGTATAATGTTAAAGCTGCAACTGCTGCTAAAATGAGTGTTTTCATGAGTGATGATTTTAAGAGTGGTGAATGGATAGGATTAGAATAAGCCCCTGGGCTTGTGATATATGATGAATTGATTGTTTTCATTGTTTTACTGTTGCCGACTGTTTTTCAATTGAAATGCCAGTTTTATATTTAACTGCATATCAACCATTTATAATAATAAGATTTAATTTAAAATACCTTATATCGTGATATTCACGATTTTCGATCACGATATAACAAAACGATGCACGCTAATTACAGCAACTGCATAAATTAGATGTTACAACACCGTTAAATCGTTTAACACTGTTAAATAGATTTTGTGGGTTGTGAGTGAGCTTTTCCATTGTATTAAGAGTTTGTTTTAAAAAGTGCTTAACAATTACCTAACACTGTAAGATGATTTAACAGTGTAGCTTTCTGATCACAGAAAGACCTAATCTTTCATTGACCTGATGATCCCGCCTATGGTATCTTTCAAAACCTGGCGGTTAACTTCGTCAGAGAATCCCCTGCTTAGTAAGTTGATGGATACCAATCCGTGTACTACCGACCAAAAAGTATAGTATTTTGTACAAATCATTTCGTCGTTGATATCCTTTATTTGCATCAGCTGCATGATTGCTTCGCTAACTAAAGCAGTAAAGCGCTGGGCTTCCGGCATTGCCTTTATCATTTCACAGCAACAGTTCATCTGTACGCCAAACATGACCTGGTAAAGTTCTTTATTTTCAAAAGCAAAGTTCCAGTAAGCAAGCCACATGGCTTCCAGTTGCTCTTCGGGCAGGCGATAGTTTTCCTTTGCTACCTCCATATCCTTTGATAAGATCAAATAGCCTTTGCGTGTAAGTTCCATTAATATAGCATCCTTATTTGCAAAGTATTCATATATAATGGGCGCGGTGTATTCAATTACATCGGCAATCTTACGCATGCTTAAAGCCTGCCAGCCTTCATGCTTAACTATGTGGAGCGCGGCATCCAGAATATTGACCCTGGTTTCCTCTTTTAAGCGCTGTATACGTTCTTTACTTGCCATTTTGATTACACTATTAAATCATTTAACAGTGTTAAGCAAAAGTATAACGGTTTCAGGGATTATTTACCATCCCTTTGTAAAAAACGTTTCATCCAATTGTCACGGATTAAACCTTTTGAGGCAAATCCGGTCGGTGAACGCTTATTTCTTTACCAGGTAAACCAATTGCCCAATATGATAGCCCTGGTGTATAGTACGATTAATCAGGATATTTAATCTGTTACGGTGTGGCTCTTTTGCAAAATCATCGGCAGTTATGGCACTATGCGGCTTAAACCAATCTTCGGGTTGCATCGCATTCATCTTTTCGGTCAAAACCTCGTTTACTTTGGCCCAGTATTGCTTAAGCTCGGTCAACGAAGGTTTCTCCAAACCGGAATTTTCAGGGCTCTTAACAAAAAGAGCATCAAGTTGGGGATAGAGCCTTTCACCCAAACCTAAGAAAGTAAACAATCCGTCGCTAACAGCAGTAAGATGGCCCAGCAGGTAAACACCGCTATTCCGGCCGGGAGCTGTTTCGGCAGCAAGGGCTTCGTCGGTCAGTTTATCAAGCAAACCGTTTAAGCGGCTGTTTTGCAGCTCCCAGTTGGAGACTACCATCTTGATAAATAATTCTGTTGACGGCTGTGTGCTGATTTCGGTAATGTTTGTGCTCATTTTTTGCAGATGTAACATCAAACCGTTCGATTTGATGTTACAATTATAAGCTAAAACACAATCGACAGAAACAGAGACTGACTTATTTGACAAAACTATGATACCACGGGCACATCCTCTATTTTACTTACCATCCATATCATCATGGCAGCAAAGGCGGCAACAACAAAGAAAGCTATTTGCAGGTTGGCTGCCTGGGCAATAAAACCAACTATCGGAGGTACTATAACAAAGCCAAGGTACCCCACTGTTGATATCGCGGCCAATGCCTGGCTGCTGTTCATAGTTTTTGATTTACCTGCCATGCTAAATATCAGCGGTACTATGCATGATACCCCCATGCCTATCATAGCATAGCCTAAATAAACGGTTAAAGTATACGGTAAAAATACCGATACCAGCAGGCCGGCCAAAACCAGCATACTGCTATAAGTTAAAACCTTTTTGATGCCAATAGCTGATACCACCCTATCGCCCGCGAAACGGCCAATGGTCATGGTAACCATGTAAACTACAAAGCCGGCTTCGGCAAATGATTTGGTAGCGTGTACTACCTTTTCAAAATAAACGCCGCTCCAGTCATACAGCGTGTTTTCGCAGGCCATAGAAGCAAAGCAGATTAACGAAAATTTAAGCAGGTGTTTATCGGGCATAGAAAATACCGATTTATCAGGTGTTTCGGCTGGCTGATAATCATATGTAGAAGGATAAAATATTGCAGAAAGGATCAGCATAGCAATCCCTACACCCAATAAATGGTATGAGGGCGCTACGTTAAACAATACCATCAGGTAACCAACAGCAGCCCCACCAAAACCGGCCAGGCTCCATATGCCGTGAAATGTTACCATGATTGATTTATCGTACAAAGCCTGGATCCCCACAGCCTGCGAGTTCATAGATAAACCTAATATATTGCGGGTTGAGCCTACAAAGAATAAAACTATTATCAGCTGCCACATATAAGCCATAAAGCCGGGCAGGCAAAGCACCAAACTAAAAGCCAGCGCCCCTATCAGCATCATTGTACGGCTGCTGAAATGTTTGATCATTTTGGCCGTTAAAGGCATAGTAAGCATCAGGCCAACAGGCATGGCAAACAACACAAGCCCTAACTGGGCTTCATTTAAATTAAGCTGATGTTTTATGGATGGAATACGCGAGGCCCATGAAGAGTAACCGAAGCCCGAAACGAAGAAGAAAATACTGTTGGCAATCCGCATTTTTGATTTGCCCGCAGCCGTTAACTGATCCATACCGCAAATTTATAGATAAATTGCATGTATAGATCGTGTTACTTTAATTTAATGCTGCTTACATACAAGGCTGCAATTGTTCACAAGGGTTTTCGATTTTTTGTTCTTTATGGAAAACCTTGTTGAAGCCCCGTTGTACATAAGTTAAGCCTAAGTTTAAAAGCGCTGATACCTGCAATGGAGTAGTATCAGGCAGTGTAAGTGATATGATGTGAGATAGAAGTTTCATGATTACATTATCGTTTCCGGCTGCAAAAGTGCTACAATAAATCAGAAAAAAAATTGACGTACATTAACAACTGACTTTAGGCAGATAATTGCACGCAAGTATGATAAACACTTGACAATGTATTGTTTAAACAAGTTTTAAAATTAGCTGTTTAAACCAATTATCCGCCAATTGCAATATTGAGGCGTTTGTTTGTAAGCCTGTTTATTTAGCTTTACTTTTGAGATAAGTATTTAAATGAAAGACACCACCAAAACTTTGAGTTCAGGACCTACATATAAAGCAGCCGGTAAAGTGGCAACCATTATCGAAAGGCATTTCAGGCATTTTCACACCAAAGCCCTCGCTGATAACGATGAGATAGATCTTGCTCCTACCCCCAGTTGTACCACTATCGAATCACTTATCGATATCTCATTTTGGGCAAGCTTGCGCCGGGAAGAGGGATTTTCACCAAAATTCACCCTGGCTTTTTTGCCGCCCGAAGCCGCCGGTCAGCCGTTGCTGTTTGGTGGCAAAATTAAACTCGCACCTAATATCCTGACTAAATTTGCTTCGGCAGTACAACAGCCGGGCATCCATTTAGGCATCTGGATAGAAGATGATGAACTATACATCTGGGGAACTACCCTGGCTATTCCGGCTTACTGTTTTGTGCTGGAAGTAATTGAACCCGGATTATTAGTGATCAAACACCGCCGTATAGAGGGTTTTGGCAAATTTGTAAACATAGCCATATTAAAAGGCGACGATATTAAAGTAGTTGACGAGCACGGCTCCAGCATTTCTGATTGCCCTAATGTACTTTCGGCCATGCTTGATTTTACTTTGCCATCCCTATGGAATGATCCGGTAAACGTATTAGTTCAACTGGCTACCTCCATGCAAGCCCACAAGCGCGGCGGCATATTATTGGTTGTCCCCTCCGGAAGTGAAGAATGGCGCGAATCCATCATCACCCCGATCTCCTACCCCGTCGACCCTCCGTTTTCAGGGCTTACCGATCTGATGATTCACGAAGGCATCGACCGTTATCACACCTCATGGCAGGAAAAAATGCGCCGTGCGGTTGATACCATAGGCGGATTAACTTCGATAGACGGCGCTACGCTAATAAATGATAAACACGAGCTGCTGGCTTTCGGTGCCAAAATAGGCCGCTCAGAAAAAAGTTCGCCTATCGAAGAGATCGTAGTGACCGAACCAATTGTAGGCTGCTCAACCCGGGTGATCCACCCTGCACAAAATGGAGGTACAAGGCATTTAGCAGCAGCTCAATTTGTTTACGATCAAAAGGATGCTTTGGCATTAGTAGCTTCTCAGGATGGCAGGTTTACAGTATTTGCGTGGTCGCCGGTTGTAGGAATGGTGCATGCACACCAGATAGATATATTGTTGTTGTGAGTTAGTGATTGGAGGTTGGAGATTAGAGGTTAGGAAGACTCAGGCTTTGAAACTGGTAAATATGTCATTGCGAGCGCAGCGCGGCAATCGCATACTATACAGGGTGGCCATGCTTCGGTACGATTGCTTCATTCCTTGCAATGCCATGGCTTATTTGAGGCAGGCTAATCGCAATTCAACAAAAGATCATAGTATTTCCTCATCAGCACGGTATCATAATTAACCAGCGACTGATAAGCCTCTGAAACAAGCTCATTGAGGATGGATGAACCCAGCTGCCCGCCTCCGTTTGGGATGGAGTCGTAATACAAAATAATTTCTTTAACCCTGATTATTTCATACAATAACTGCTGAACCAGATCGGTTTGTGTGCCCGTCTGCATTCCAGCCGAATTGTTATTCAGAAAATCTAAAGGATCGTTAGTAGCAGGGGTCATTTTTTTATCAAACAGGATCGGAATTATGGTTCTATCAACAACGTGTTAACAGTTAGTAAGTTTAAACATCCGCTTTTTGTTTTAAAAAAATAAAAAAAATTTGAAACATAATAACAAAACCCTCATAAAGAGGGTTTTGTTATTATAAAAAATTGCTTAGTTACTTTGCTTTGGCTCTGGTTTAGGTAATAAAACCTTGCGCGACAGCTTCAGTTTACCTTGCTTATCTACATCAAGTAATTTTACCCTTACTTCGTCGCCTATCTGGAAGATCCCATCCATAGTTTCGATACGGCGGTGATCAATTTCAGATATGTGCAGCAAGCCATCTTTACCAGGCATGATCTCAACAAATGCACCGAAAGGCATGATTGATTTTACTTTACCTTCGTAAATTTCGCCAACTTCAGGTTTTGAAGCGATAGCGCGGATGCGTGATAAAGCGGCATCGATAGAAGCCTTGTTATCGGCAAAGATCTGAACAATACCCTGGTTGTCTTTTTCTTCGATAGAAATGGTTGCGCCTGTTTCACGCTGCATTTCCTGGATGATTTTACCACCGGGCCCGATAACTGCACCAATAAATTCTTTATCAATTTTAATGGTAACAATACGCGGTGCATGTGGTTTGTAATCGGCACGTGCCTCGGTAATGGTTTTAGCCATTTCGCCAAGGATATGTAAACGACCATCTTTAGCCTGGTTCAAAGCATTGGTTAATACTTCGTATGAAAGGCCGTTGATTTTCAAGTCCATTTGTACAGCAACGATACCATTTTTAGTACCGGTTACTTTAAAGTCCATATCACCTAAATGGTCTTCATCACCAAGGATATCAGAAAGGATAGCATATTTGGTACCCATTTCGTTGGTGATCAAACCCATTGCAATACCTGATACAGGCTCTTTGATTTTAACACCTGCGTCCATCAGCGCCAATGTACCGGCGCAAACTGTAGCCATTGATGACGAACCGTTTGATTCTAAAATATCAGAAACGATACGGATAGTGTATGGGTTTTCATCTTCAGACGGCAATACTTGTTTCAATGAACGCATAGCCAGGTTACCGTGACCAATTTCACGGCGACCAGCACCCCTGTTAGGCCTAACCTCACCGGTTGAGAAACCCGGGAAATTGTAGTGCAGCAGGAATTTTTGGTATCCGTTAATGAAAGCACCATCAATCATTTGCTCATCATCCTTAGCACCTAAGGTAACAGTAGTTAATGATTGGGTTTCACCGCGGGTAAATACCGCCGAACCGTGAGCAGATGGCAAATAACCAACTTCGCTCCATATCGGGCGGATCTGGGTAGTGGTACGGCCGTCTAAACGTTTGCCTTCGTCTAATACAAGGTTACGGATAGCATCATACTCCACATCATGGTAATATTTTTTAGCAAGGCCTTTAGTGATTTCATCTATCTCACCTAAGGTTTCGATATAAGCATCACGTACTTCTTTAAATTTAGCACCACGTTCTTCTTTTGCTGATGCAGCAGAAGCAATGGCGTAAACCTGGTCGTAAGTAGCAGCATAGATGGCTTTTTTCAATTCCTCGTTGCTGTGCTCATGGCTGTAAACGCGTTTTTCAGTTTTACCAACTTCAATGGTCAGTTCTTTTTGAGCTAAACATTGTAATTTGATAGCGGTATGGGCAAATTTGATGGCTTCAACCAATTCAGCTTCCTGGATCTCTTTTGATTCGCCTTCAACCATGTTGATATCATGCTCGCTACCGGCCACAATAAATTCTAAAGTAGCACGCTCAAGCTGGCTTAAAGTAGGGTTGATTACCAACTGACCATCAATTTTAGCAACACGTACTTCAGAGATAGGACCGTTAAAAGGAATGTTAGATACAGATAAAGCTGCAGATGCTGCCAAACCGGCTAATGCATCAGGCATGATATCTTTATCAGCAGATATCAAAGAGATCATCACTTGTGTATCAGCGTGATAATCATCAGGGAATAATGGACGCAAAGCACGGTCAACCAAACGGGAGATCAATACCTCATAGTCTGATAAACGAGCCTCGCGGCGTAAAAAACCACCTGGGATACGGCCTGTGGCAGCATATTTTTCCTGGTAGTCAACAGATAATGGCAAGAAGTCAACTCCTTCTTTAGCTTCAGGCGACGATACAACAGTAGCCAGCAACATGGTGTCACCCATTTTTACCACTACCGAACCATCCGCTTGTTTGGCCAGTTTACCTGTTTCGATCTCAATGGTGCGTCCGTCGCCCAGATCAATAACTTTTTTAATTACGTTTAAACTCATCTTTTTTTGTTTGTGATGCACTTTTCATCTTCGGGAGCGCATCGGATTTTATGTGTGTAAATATATGTTTCAAAAGTAAAAAAGCCATCCTAAAATGGGGATGGCTTTTAAATAAAAAAGGAGAGAATTACTTAATGATATCCCTTAGCTGTAAAGCCTTGATGATAGCACGATATCTTTCAATGTCTTTTTTGTATAAGTATGCAAGTAACGCGCGACGTTTACCTACTAATTTTTGCAGTGATAACTGGGTTGAAAAATCATGTTTGTTTTTTTTCAGGTGACCGGTTAAGTGCGCGATACGAGTGGTGAATAAAGCTACCTGTCCTTCGGTCGAACCAGTGTCAGTTGCTGACTTACCATGTTTTGCAAAGATCTCTGCCTTTGCTTCTTTACCTAAATACATTACTTGAATAATATTAAAGCGTTAACTATTTTATTAATTGTGGGTGCAAAGATAGTGATTTATTATGCAAAAGCAAGGGGCGGGTTGATTTGTTTTTGGGGTGATGGTGAATGGTTGGATTTAAGGTAAGTAGTTGATTAAGTTGGATTAGGTGAATGGTTTTGAGTTATATATTATTATCATACTGCCTAATCCAAACTGCCATCCGAATTATGGCGTTACCTGCGGCCCGCGCTATCCGCTTATACTGCACAAGCATTAGCCACAAGGCCGGTATCCGCTACTATCGCTAACGCAGTTTTCGTAAACATTAAACCAACCACTCACCTAATCAACCCAATCAACCACTCACCTAACTTCACAACAAATACTCCTCTGCTTTACCATATTTTTCCAGCTGCCTGATGCCGGTGCTTGAGATGTGCTCGAACTCCATATCACAAAAAATAGCAGTTACACTAATATTTTTACCGCCAAGTTCCTGCAGGTAGCGGTATTGGTTCAGTTCGTATTGCAGGTCGGAGCCGTTTCTGAGCCCGCGGATAACGGTGACATCATAACCAAGGTTATCTATAAATTCGGTAAGCAATCCTTCGTAAGTTTCAATTTGCCGGTACCTTAAAGCCTCAGGCAATTCATAAGTAGCCGTATCCTTACCGGGATTAACGCCCCTTACTATGATCACCTTATCAAAAATACGTTCGGCTTTTTGCAGTATGTTGTAATGCCCTTTATGGAAAGGATTAAAACTTCCCGGATATACAGCAATACGAGGTTTAAAATTTTCTACGTAGGTTATCAAATAATCCAGGGCAGGGTTATCAACGCCTTCCTGCAGGTTCTTTAATACTTCTACCCGTTTCTCCCTGTAAATTTTGTGGTCAACAAACTGAAACTCCTTAAAGATCTGCTGTTCGTAAACCAGCAGCTTATCAAAAGGCTGCTTTAGGACATTAAGATCGGCAGCACTGAATATTGCTGATAATGCCGAACCCGGCTTGTGATGTTTAGTATCTAATATAATATCTGTTACGAGAGATTTAAGCGCTCCATCCCCAGTAAAAACTTCGTTAAAATACTGCGCCGAGTCCTCTTCGTTTGTACCCGATCGCGGATCATAAATAATATCATGGAAAATAGTGGCCAGCAGCAATACATCATTATTACCGTAACCCTGGTTTTCTAATTGTTGCCATAGATCATCCAAATGCTCAAGGGTGTGGTAAAACCGATGGACTTCGCGATATCTGTCTAAAACAACAGGATCAACACCTAAGGCGACCAGTCTTTCTGCTTTTTCGATGATTTTCATAGACGTTTAAATTGTGGGTAATTTTACGAAGCACCTCATACAATAGCAAACGTTATTTTCTCAATGCCCTTCCGTCCAGCTTTTAAAAATAGCTGCCTGCAGTTTATCGGGATTAGGCAATGGCGTTATTTTAAATGTCTTTTGCCGCAGTGTGCCCAAAACAATGGTAACATCCCGCTTTTCTCCGTTCTTTATTAAACTCAGCGTTAAGCTATCTCCTGAGTTTTTTGTTGCAAACGCTTTAAAAAGCACTTCAATTGTTGCAGGTGTGCCATCTACCGACAATATTGCGGTACGCCCCCGGATGCCTTTATCCCAGGCCGGCGATTTGTAATCAACAGTATTGATCCTCAGGGTATCTCCCTGCTGCCGTACGTTAAGGCCAGCCCATGATTGGGAAACCACCCTTGTTACTGTATCAACAGCCAATCCACCATAAGCAAAGTACTTAGGATAATTGGGCGGTTTAACTGTTGATGCATATTCAAAAACTTCGATTAATGGTATGCCTGCCATTTTTTCGCATTCGTTCCTAAATTCCTGCTCGGTAAAACCACGGTTCAGCTTTTTGTAATATTTATAATAAAGCAGGCGCATTACATCATCAAGCGTTTTTTTGTTTTGGGTAGCCTGCCGGATGCTGAAATCAAGCATCAAACCAAGGATAGGGCCTTTATCATAATAAGAGATGGTTTTATTAAAATCATCTCCCTGCCTGCCGTTAGGACCGTCATCCCAGGTGTTATAGCTGGCTTGCGTTGCGGATTGATATAAATGGCCCGGCTGGTTTTCGTAGTTGCGCAGGTTGTTCTGAAAATCACCAAACATATCTTCATTGCTCATCAAACCGGCATGCCTTGTAATCATGTACTCATAATAAACCGTAAACCCTTCCGATACCCAAAGCATATTGGTATGGTTCTCTTTCGAATAATCAAACGGACCAAGCTCAACCGGTCTGATGCGTTTAACATTGTAATGGTGAAAATATTCGTGCGCTATAAAATTGTAAAGCCTTTTACGGGCTTCGGGGGTATTAAACCCTTCGCCGCCGCTAAAGCTCAATGAAGTTGAGTTTAAATGTTCGATACCGCCTCCCCCTGCACCTATTGATAGAAAGGTATAATGTGTATAAGGGATCTCTCCTATGATGTTACTGCCGGTCACTACGATCTTTTTCAGATCATCCATAAAAGCCTGCCTGTCAAAAGCGGGTAACTTATAACCGATAAAATTATGCGGTTTGTTTTGCACGGTAAATGGCGGCAGTACTTCCAGCTCGCCCATTAAAAACGGACTGTCATAAAGCACATCAAAATCGGCTGCTTTGTAAACATGGTATTGTCCTTTCAAAGTGTCCAGGCCCGTAGCTACCAGGTTATTCCATTTGCTGTAAGGCTTCATTTGGATAGTAACAGGGTGGCGTAATTCCTCGTCGAGATACATGAACAAGCCTCCGGGGGTAATGTAAGCTCTTGTTTCATCAAGGTAAACATTGCCCACAAAAGGCACAACGGCTTTTACATCATAAGCGATCTTTACATCTCCGGATGTAGGATTAGTAACCTTCCAGGTATCTTTAGTAGGCTTCTCAAATTTAAGCGCATTTCCTTTTGCATCGGTAACCGTAAAATTTTGTACGGCACCCGCAAAATTAATCAGCTGGTAATACCCGGGCGTCCAAACGCACATTTTAAAATCGAGCGTTTTAAGGTGGGTTTTATTGCTGAGCTCAACGTGATATAAATGTTCGGCCGCCTTTTCCATCGACACTGAATATTGCATATTAACAGGTTGCTGAGCCAAAGCCCCGGTGCTCAAAAACAGGCAAAACGCGAGTGTTAACTTAGAGAGTAATTTCATTATCTGCTTGGGTTTTGCCGAATATAATAAACGGCGATTTATTTATTGTGCCACTCACCGAAAATTAACAGGAAAGATACAGCTATGTATTTTAGGGGATAAAATTTATGACGGGTGTAATTTTCAACGTTTAATATAAAAGTCGTCATTGCGAGGCACGAAGCAATCCCCACTTAGCAGGTCCTCTCTGTATAGTTTGGGATTGCTTCGTGCCTCGCAATGACGAAATGAATATATCTTCTACCACTCACCAAGCGCCTACTTCTCCACCCCCTCCAGGGCAAACAAAAACGCATAATTCAAAGCTTCTTCCTTTAAATAATCGAACCTGCCTGACGCGCCGCCATGGCCATAATCCATATTGGTATGCAGCATCAATACATTGTTATCAGTTTTATTGGCCCGTAGCTTGGCTACCCATTTGGCTGGTTCAAAATATTGTACCTGGCTGTCATGCAGACCGGTTACCACCAACATATTTGGATAGGCTTTCTTCTCCACGTTTTCATAAGGCGAATAGCTTTTCATGTATTTGTAAGCATCTTCATTTTTGGGATTGCCCCATTCGTCAAATTCATTGGTAGTTAACGGAATACTTTCATCAAGCATGGTGTTCACTACATCAACAAAAGGGACTTCGGCGATGATGCCATGCCACAAGTCGGGAGCCATGTTGGCAACCGCACCCATCAGCAGGCCACCGGCGCTGCCGCCTTCGGCATACAAGTGCTCTTTACTGGTATATTTTTGGTCAACAAGGTATTTACCGCAGTCAATAAAATCGGTAAAGGTGTTTTTCTTTTTCATCAGCTTACCATCCAGATACCATTGACGGCCCATCTCCTGTCCGCCGCGGATCCCGGCCATCGCGAAAACAAATCCCCTGTCAAGCAAACTCAGTCGGGCACTCGAAAAATAAACATCGTTGGTATAGCCGTATGATCCATAACCATAAAGCAGCAAAGGCGTCTTGCCGTTTTTTTCAAAGCCTTTTTTGTACACCAGCGATACCGGAACCTTAGTTCCGTCGGTTGCTGTGGCGTAAACGCGCTCGGTTACATAATCATCGGCCTTGTAACCGCCCAATACCTCCTGCTGTTTCATCAGCTTGGATGCTTTGGTATCCATGTTATAATCGAAAGTAGATGAGGGCGTGGTAAGCGATGTATAACCATACCTTAATACTTTACTGTTATAATCGGGATTGGCACCTACATAAATAGCATAAGCAGCTTCCTTAAAATCAACATAATGCTCCGCACCTGATGCAAGATTGCGCACCCTGAACTGGTTCAGTCCGCTTTTGCGCTCGGTGATCACGATATAGTCCTTAAACTCTTCAACACCTTCCAGCAATACATCTTTACGATGCGGCAGTACTTCTTTCCAGTTGCTGCTTTCGGTTTTATCAAGCGGGCATTCCATCAGCTTAAAATTAATGGCATTTTGGTTGGTTACTATTAAAAATTTATCGGCAAGAGCGGTAACGCTGTATAACACATCTTTAATACGTGGCTGAAACACTTTAAATGCATCGTTAGGTTTATTGGCGTCCAGATACCTGAACTCCGACGATAAAGTAGCACTCGACTGGATAAAGATAAAGCTGCCTGACTTAGATTTATCCACACCTATATAGTTCGATTTATCCTTCTCCTCATAAACAACAACATCATTAGCCTCTTTGGTGCCTAACAAATGCCGTTTGATCTTTTCCGTTAATAATGTTTCGGCATTTTTAGCGGTATAGAATAGTGTTTTATTATCATTGGCCCAAACCGAACCGCCTGTCGCGTTAGTGATGGCATCAGCATAAACCTCACCTGTTTCCAGATCTTTGATGTGAATGGTGTACTGTCTCCGCGAAACCATATCAACACCATAAGCCAGCAGCTTGTTATCCGGACTGATATTAAAACCATTAGCCGAATAGTAACTATGCCCCTTGGCCATTTCATCTACATCAAGCAATACCTCCTCTTTAGCGTCAAGGCTGCCCTTTTTGCGGCAATATTTGTAATATTCCTTCCCCTCATCGGTACGCGAATAGTAATAGTAACCATTTTTAAATACCGGTACAGATTCGTCCTTTTCCTTTATTCTCGCCTTCATCTCATCAAACAATACCTTTTGAAAGTTTTTGGTACCGCTCATCATGGTGTCCTGGTAAGCATTTTCTGCTTTCAGATAATCCACCGCTTTGGTGCTGTCAGGGCCTTTCTTAAAGTAATCTATCATCCAGTAATAATTATCGGTAACGGTGTCATTATGGATGGTACGGATATGCGGTTTAACTTCGGCAACGGGAGGTTTTACATCGGGCCATTTATACATAGTAGTTTCTGTTTTTTGTTTGCACGAAGCGGCAAAGATCAAAATACTTACCGGAATAATGATTTTTTTCATCGGATAAAAGGTTTAAAGTACTGAACCTTTTAAAGTTAGGTTTAAGAAATGGGAAAGGCAATAGGGTGTAAAATCAATCCCATATTTACTCACCCCGACTTTGCTTCGCTCGTCACCCCTCTCTACGTTGCACGTAAAGAGGGGGCTTTTTGTTTTTTTAATATTTTATTACAGGTGCACGAATTAAGCTTGCGCCTACGGACGGGTCAAAGGGGTTAACAGGGTTAACAAAAATCCGACTATTTTCAATCTATATAGTTAGCAATCAATAACTTAATACAAACAACACGTTAACCCCTCGAAATTGAATAAAGCATTCATTTTGAATTAGTTACCACAAATAGTGACAATAAGTATGCCCCCCCTCCCTACACCCACCCCGGGGGGATCGCACTTTTCCCACTTTTATTTCGACGCCGCTTGAGCCCTATAGATGGCATAAGCCACTAAAAAACTTTGCGGCTTAGCGCCTTCGCGTGCTTAAATATTGAACTATCAAGTTTCTTCTATTCACAACCACTCATCTAATCAACCACTCACCTCACCCCAACAAAAAAATCCACCTGCTATTGCTAACAGGTGGACGGGGGATATAAATTAAAACAATAAACTCTAAGCCAAATTACGGCCGGCATTTACAATACCGTAAACCGTACGGATCACCAGCTTGTTATAAACATCGTTAAGCTCGGTGTCCTTTTCATAATTGATACACTGCAGGGCATAATGCTGAATGATTACCAGCGGCAACACGATCTTTTCGCGAATGGCGATAGAACGGCGTTCAACCGGGTACTCTTCCATTAGTACAGTACTGCCGGTTAGTTCAAGCAGCATTTCGCGGGTGAGTACAAACTCATCTTTCAGCATTTTCCAGAAGGTGCCAAATTTTTCATCCTGCTCTAAATAAGCCGTAACCCTGAAATCTGATTTTGACATGGACATCATACAGTTATCCAGCATGGTTTTAAAGAAACCTGAAGTTTGGTAAAGCTCTTTGATCTCGTCCCAACCGCCGGTTTCCTTAACTTGTTTAAGCGCTGTGCCTACACCATAAAAGCCTGGGATGCTTTGTTTAAGCTGGCTCCATGAGGTTACAAAGCTGATAGCCCTCAAATCTTCCAGTTTCAATTGCGCGCCGGCATTACGCTTGGTTGGGCGGCTGCTGATATTGATCCTTGACAATAACTTCAGCGGACTGAATTTCTCCAGGTATTCAACAAACAAAGGATGCGCACGCAGATCGATAAACAGCTTATAGCTTACATCAGCCATTTGCTGAATCAAATCTTTGTGGCGGCTATCCAACAAATCGTTACGGTTAGGGTGCAGGGCCGAAATAACACCTGCATTAATCAGTTGCTCCATGTTAAACCTTGCAGTTTCAACCGAGCCATATTGTGAGCTTACGGTTTGGCCTTGTATAGTTAACTGGATATGCTCATTGGCAATCTCTTTACCCATCGATGCATAAAAACGGTGGGTTTTACCACCTCCGCGTGCCGGCGGGCCTCCCCTGCCATCAAAAAATGCCAGTTGAATGCCATACTTACGGGCCATAGCGGTAAGCTCAACTTTAGCTTTATATATCGACCAGTTAGCCATCAGGTAACCGCCATCTTTAGTACTATCCGAAAAACCAAGCATAATAGTTTGCTGGCTGCCCCTGTTTTTCAGGTGCTCGGCATAAAACGGATGGGTGTACAGTTGCTCCATAATGGCAGCAGCATGCTCCAGATCGTTCACGGTTTCAAACAGCGGCATAAAATCAATGCTCAGGCTATCTTTTTTCCAACCGCTCCATAAAAACAGGTCAATCAATTGCAGGATATCAGATGCACGCTGGCAATTACTGATGATAAAACGCTGACAGGCCTTTTCGCCGTTACCTTCCTGGATCTGTTTAACCAGCCTGATGGTATCCAGTGTATCATGGATCATGGCATCCTTTTCCTCATCAGGGCAAACAAAATCGGCCTCTTTAAAGGTGATGCTTTTTACTTTTTCATCTTCACTTAATTCTGAATAATCTTCGGCTACACCAGTATCGATGTTTTGGGTACCGTATTCAAAAACCTTGCGTAAAATGCGGCTGTCCTGCCTTATATCAATCGTTGCGAAATAACATCCAAAAAGGCGTACCTTTTGGATCATATCCTCAACAATATCCACAAACAGGCCATCATGATCTTTAAGGATCACTTCTTTTATAGAAAGCAGCAGGCCCAATAGCTCACCCTGCAGGTCAACCGGCGTTAACTGCTCGTTTGCGTTTTTGTAAAACAAGGTTTCCAGCTTGGTCATGGCCTCTTCAACACCACGGAAAGTAATACGGCGTTTCAGTGTCCTGAAATCGCGGTAATAACACCTGAACAGGCGCTGCCTTAAAAAGCTGGCAACTTCTTTAGTAGTTTGAGTGGTTACGTTAGGGTTACCATCACGGTCGCCACCCGGCCAAAAGCCAAGCTCTAATATCTGGCGGCTTGCGGCATTAATATCAAATTCCTCTTCCAGTTTTGACTGGATGCCTGATACGGCATGGTAAAATATATTTTCCAAAAACCATGAAAGGCTAACGGCCTCATCAACAGGCGTTGGTGATGTTTTATTAAAGAAAGGTGTTTTACCCAATTGCTGCAATAACACATCAATATTATTGATATCGTTGGTTTTTACAGCCTCAATTAAATCGGTCATGATGCCCAGCACCGTGCCGGGGTAAAACTGTGTTGGGTGAGCAGTAAGCACCAGGCGAAGGGAAAAATCCTTTAATTTTTCGCTGATATCCTGGCGGGCTTCGTCGCTGATGGCTGCATGCTGTAATAAGCTCTGCAGAGTACCACTATCATCAAATTTACCTATTTTACTAAAAGATGAATCTTCAATAGCATCAAACAAAACAACCTGGCGTTCAATGTACTGAATAAACCTGAACATGCGGTTGATCTGTTCGCGGTGATCGATATCCGGTACGTACTTTTCAAAAAACGACTCGATAATATCTGTCGGCGAATCATGTGTTATAGCGCCCTTTTCGCAATGCGAACTGAAGAACGGCAATAAGATCCCGGTATCCTTTACCTGGTAAAACGGAAGCGTTTGAAACAAACTGTTATATAACTCAAATCGGGTAACAACTTCATTATTAAAAGCTGCTTCTCTTTGGCTGAGTTTTAACGTTGGCGACATAGTAAAAAATTAAATTGAGGTAAAATTGATTGGTTTAGCTTTCAGCCTTTTTCCGGGGGGTGAATTTACTGATCTTTAATTTAATTTCATCAAAAAGTAAATATTTATTAACACAAAACTTTAATTTATGCCATTTTTATTAAAAAAAGGCACTAAAATTAAAATTATGTAAATTTGAAACGTCATTTTTGGGGCTATAAATTATATTTAATAAAAACAGGCCGAACAAACAAAATTGCTTATAATAGTTCTGTTATTTATAAAGCTGCTACTACCATGTCTATAAACATCAGGGAAATAAAAAGTTTCTTTTACAGTCAATATTTTTCTGATGGCATTCGCATTTGCATAGGCATTTTACTCCCCTCACTGCTGCTCATGCAGTTTGATAAGTTCGACCTTGGCCTTACGCTTTCACTGGGCGCATTGTGTATCTGCGTTATTGATACCCCCGGCCCTGTATCACACAAGCGTAACGCTATGGCAGCCGGTAACCTCTGCCTGTTTTTAGTGGCGGTTATTACCGGTTTTGCCCGGCTTAATGTATTTACCCTTGGTTTTGAGATCACCTTCTTCGCCTTTCTGTTTTCCATGTTTACCGTTTATGGTAACAGGGCGGCATCTGTGGGTACCTGCTCGTTACTGATCATGATTTTCATGATGGATAAGGCATTGGCAGCGCCCGAGGTATTGGGTTACAGCGCTACCATTTTAGCAGGCGGTGTCTGGTATATGATCTTCAGTCTGCTATTTTTCGGCATTCGCCCATACCGTGCTGCACAACAGGCCCTTGGCGAAAACGTAACCGATATAGCACGCTTTTTACGCATCAAAGCTGATTTTTATTTATCAGATACCGATATCGACGAAAACTACCGCAAGCTGGTTTCCAAACAGATCCAGGTAAGCCAGCACCAGGATGCCGTGCGTGAATTGCTTTTTAAAAGCCGTATCATGGCCCGCGAATCAACAGCGCCAAGCCGGATCCTGGTGCTTACTTTTGTTGACCTGGTTGATATTTACGAGCAGATCATGGCAACGCACTATGATTACAACCACATCCGCGAAAAATTTAAAGATACCGGCGTACTTACCGAGATAGCCCGCATTATCCATAACATGGCCGATGAGCTTGACGATATTGCTTATATTGTATTATCAAACACACGCCGTCGTCACCTAACCGATTTTACAATTGAGCTGGAGAAACTCAAAGTCAAAATCGATTCTATCGGCAAAAACAACCAGGAAACCAGTAACCTGGTACTTAAAAAGATCCTGGTAAACCTGCGTTCACTTAGCGAGGGCATCAATAACATTTATAAATATTACAGCTCCAAAGCAGCCGAATCATTGAACGACCCTAAAGGTGATGTTGAGTACACCGCATTTGTTAGTCACCAGGATTTTGCACCGCATATTTTCTTCGACAATTTCACACTGGCATCGGGCGCATTCAAACATGCTTTGCGGGTAGCATTGGTTTGTTTGGTGGGCTTTATTACGGCCAAACTTGTATCATTAGGCCACCACAGTTATTGGGTGCTGCTTACCATCATCGTGATATTGAAACCGGGTTTCAGCCTCTCCAAGCAGCGAAACTATCAACGTTTAATAGGCACCATTGGCGGCGGCGTTATAGGCATAGCCATACTTACCTTTATCCCTAATGCCACCGCACAGTTTATTTTTCTAATCATATTTATGATGGGTGCATACAGCTTTCAACGCCTTAACTATGTAGTAAGCGTTATTTTCATGACCCCGTATGTGCTTATCCTGTTCAAGTTTTTAGGGGTAGGGTTGCTCAACGTAGCACAGGAAAGGATCCTGGATACCATCATAGGTTCCACCATAGCCCTCGTGGCCAGCTATTTAATATTCCCGACCTGGGAGTTTGAACAGATCCAGGAAACCCTTAGGGATGTGATTGTAGCCAATATCAATTACCTGGTTACCATTGCCGAAAGCATCTCGGGTAAAATAACCAGCATTACCACTTATAAACTGGCACGCAAGGAAGTTTATGTAAAATCGGCCAACCTTTCGGCCATGTTTGAGCGGATGACATCAGAGCCCAAAAGCAAACAGCGCAAAATAAAGGAAGTACATAAATTCGTGGTGCTTAACCATATCCTTTCATCATACATCGCTACCATTGCATCGGCACAAAGCAAAAAGGAAATCCCGGTTGCCCACCCTGAGGCTATGAAGCTGATCAAAAAAAGTATAACCGTGTTAAATGATACCGGTCAAAAACTGCAGGCCCCCAATATTGAGTTTAATATAGGTAAAATCCCACCGGTTAACCCGGAAGTACAGAAACCTGTAGCCCAGGCAGAGGATGCCTTATTAAAAGAACAATTGGGTTTTATCAATAAGATCAGCTACGATATTGCAAAGATCACGGATAATATATTGACTGATTAACAATTTTACCGATCAGAATTATAGTTAAAAGTACTGACAGGCAACCATTAGCTATTCCTAAACGTGTTGCTGGCAGATTATCCTGATTAAATGCCAGCACAACGGATCCTGATTATAGATGGCTTTCGGTTTATCGCGCTTATTGGTGTGGTGCTGTATCATTTAACCAACCCTTATGTGGTGCACTACCCGCATGCAGGTTTTGTTGTACAGATTTTCAGCTTCGGCTACCTGGGTGTTAATTTTTTCTTCATGATCTCCGGTTTTGTAATTAACTATACCTTAGAGAACACCAGTAATATTTCTTCTTTTTTCAAAAACCGGTTTATCCGTCTTTTTCCGGCAATGCTCTTGTGTTCGCTGTTAACTTTCTTAACTGCTCCCTTGCTGGATAAGGTGCATCATTTTCCAGGCGCACATGAGGCAATCAATTTATTGCCCGGTTTAACTTTCGCTCATCCGGCTTTATGGTCAGAAGCCTTGGGCAGGCCTATCCAATGGATCAATGGCAGTTATTGGACCCTATGGGTTGAACTTCAATTTTATGTACTGGCAGCGGTTGTCTACTTTATTAATAAGCGAAACTTCCTCCGAAACTTTGTATTGGCAGCAATATTAGTCAGTATTTTTAAAGAGGTCCCAAACTACTTGGGGCACAACCATCCGGGCATTTTTTTCAGCAACTGGCGCAGGATCAGCGAAATATTTAACCTCACGTTTAACATAGGCTGGTTTTGCTTCGGTGTTTTCTTTTTCCAGTTATTTAAAGGTACCAGGTTTGGTTTCCGCAATTTAAGCACATATGGTTTTGTGGTTATCCTAATTTGCCAGGTAACGGATACCCTTGCATATTACAGCAATTCAACTGTTTTGCTTTTGGGGATCCCGGTAATGAGCATTTTATTTTTGTTGATGATATACAAAAAAACCATGCTAACCATGCTCGAAAACAAGCTGCTCACCCATATTGGCAAAATCTCTTACAGCATTTACCTGATCCACGAAGTGATTGGCATATCGCTCATTAACAGTTATGGTTCTTATCTTGGAAGCCTGAATTCCCTCTCCCCTTTTTTAGTAACCTTGCTGTTTATAGGTTTCGCCACAATCAGCTACCGGTATTACGAACGCAGGGTAAGCACCTGGCTTAAATAAGCGTTGCCTGTTAGTTTCGTTTTAGTAATTTTAACCTTTACAAGCTAACCTATGCCTTTTACTTTTGCGCACCCTGCTATCGTTTTACCACTCGACAACCTTAAAACCCGGCGGTTTTCTTTAACCGGTTTAATAGCAGGCGCTGTTGTTCCTGATTTTGAATACTTTATCAGGATGCACATATCCAGCATTTACAGTCACACTATAGAGGGATTGTTTTGGTTCGATATTCCGTTGGGTGTACTGCTGGCATTTTTATTCCACAACATTGTCCGTAATAACCTGTTCGATAACCTGCCACCGGTTTTAAGCAAGCGCTTATCCCTATACAAAACCTTTAACTGGAACGGTTATTTTAAAAAGCACTGGCCTGTAGTTTTGCTTTCGGTTTTTATTGGTGCGTGCTCTCATTTGTTTTTAGATGCTTTTACGCATCCTGCAGGATACTTCGTCAATTTATTTCCGGGGATGTTTAACCGAACCATTATAGCAGCTGTACCCCTTTATAAAATCCTGCAACATTCGTTTACGCTCATCAGTGCGGTATACATAATTTATTACTTCCGAAGAATGCCTGTTGTCCATTATGACAATCAACCCAGTTCAAAATACTGGATCCTTGTGACCATTTTTACCGCAATTATAATTGCTTTGAGGTTTTGGGTAATGCCCGATTACCGGGTTATTGCCAACGTAGTAGTATCCGTTATTGCGGCATTTTTATTAGCGATAATAATCGTCCCCATTTTTTTTAAAGGTTCTATTTCCAATGAGAAGTAAAACGTTTTCCAGCCAAAATCCCCTGCTAAAATATCCCAAACATGTTTAAACCTTTAAATTAAAATATTTCTAAATACAAAAAATACCCATTTATGTGGATAGGTTCATGATGATTTTTCCCTACTTTAGCCATTGATGATACCCGTAGTTTCAAAATTACCCCAAACCGGAACCACCATATTCACCGTCATGTCGGCCCTGGCCAACGAGCTGGGTGCAATAAATCTATCGCAGGGTTTTCCTGATTACGATTGTTCGCCCGGGCTTATTGAGCTTGTAAATAAAGCCATGAAAGAGGGGCATAATCAATATGCGCCCATGGCAGGTGTTATGGCTTTAAGAGAGCGTATTGCCGAAAAAACCGAAAAACTTTACGGCGCTGTATATAATCCCGAAACAGAGATCACCATCACTGCCGGCGGCACACAAGCTATATTTACGGCTATTAGCGCCGTAATACACCCTAATGATGAAGTTATCATTTTCGAGCCCGCATTTGATTGCTACGCCCCCGCTATTAAACTGATGGGCGGCGTTGTGAAATCGCTTGCTCTTGAACCTCCCAATTACCGCATCGCATGGGACATGGTTAAGCGCCTGATCAACCAAAAAACTAAAATGATCATCCTTAACTCGCCGCATAACCCAACGGCAACCATTTTACATAAGGAAGATATTGACGAGTTGAGCGCACTGGTAAAAAACCAGGATATATTGATTTTAAGCGATGAAGTATACGAGCACCTGATTTACGATGGTGAAACCCACCATAGCATGGCCCGCTACCCTGATCTGCAGCAACGCAGTTTCATTGTGGCCTCCTTCGGCAAACCTTTTCATGCCACGGGCTGGAAGGTTGGCTATTGCATGGCGCCTGCCTATCTCATGAACGAATTCAGGAAGATCCACCAGTTTTTGGTGTTCGCGGTGAATACGCCTATCCAATATGCCATTGCTGAGCATTTAAAAAATGAAGAAACCTATCTCAGTCTGGCCGATTTTTTCAGGGAGAAACGCGACTATTTCCGTAAGGGGCTTGAACAAACCAGGTTCGAGCTTTTACCATGTAGCGGATCATACTTTCAATCAGTGCGTTACCGTGCTATCAGCGATGAAAAAGACGCCGACTTTTCTATCCGCGTAGCAAAGGAATTTGGGGTGGCATCCATACCTGTTTCGGCCTTTTATAGCAAGGGGATTGATCACCATGTGTTAAGGTTTTGTTTCGCCAAAAGGCAAGAAACTTTAGATAAAGCCGTTGATAGGTTAATTCGCATTTGATTTTTGGTTCATGGTTCGTAGTTAATGGATCATAGCCAGGTCATTGAAGTTTGATTTTGGATCATGGTTCATAGTTCATGGATCATAGCCAAATTGTATAAGTTTTATCAGTATGGATCAACCAATTGTCATGCATTTTTTGCCATGAACCATGATCCATTAACTATGAACCACTATTATGGAAAATCTTAAAATTACTGTTTTTCAAGGCTACCTTTTTTGGGAAAATACCGATAAAAATCTTCAGAATATTACGCTCAGGCTCTCGGGCGGGATCCGCGAGAAAACAGACCTTATTATACTGCCCGAAATGTTTACTACAGGCTTCACCATGAATGCTGCCGAACTGGCCGAACCCATGAATGGCAAAACCATGCAATGGATGGAAAAAACAGCCAAACAGTATGATTGCGTGATAACCGGAAGCATCATTATTAAAGAGGGAAGTAAATACTACAACCGGTTAATTTGGATGCGTCCCGATGGCACCCACGAGCACTACGATAAGCGCCATCTTTTTGCTCTTGGCAACGAACATAATACCTACACTGCCGGGACCAAAAAACTTTTTGTTGAACTTAATGGCTGGAAAATTTGCTCGGTGATCTGTTACGATCTGCGTTTCCCCGTGTGGCTGCGCAATATTGAAGAAAACGCTTACGATCTGCTCATTGTAGTGGCCAACTGGCCCGAGCGCAGGGCTGCTCACTGGCGCACCCTGATACCGGCACGCGCGGTTGAAAACCAGTCGTACGTAATAGCGGTGAATCGTGTAGGCCATGATGGTAACGAAGTTTATCATAGCGGTGATTCTACCTGTATTGACCCTAACGGCAAGGTAGTTTATTACAAACGCGATGAAGAAGACCTTTATACTTTTAGCATCATAGGTGATGAAGTTGAAAAAGTACGCACTGCACTGCCATTTTTGAAAGATGCAGATGATTTTGAGATAAATATCTGAAGGAACCCTGATTTTTAGGATTTATGGATTGCTTGATTTAATGACGCCGCTTATTATCAGGATAATCCTCAAATCCTATTAATCAAGGTTCAGATCCTTTTTCCCCTACCATTAGTTTTTCCTCACTTCATACAAAATTCATAAGTGTTTTGAATTTTTGTAATGTAGAATTGATGAAGGAAACATGCGTACTATAAAATCCCTGCTATTTATATCACCGTTATTTTTTAGTTTACTAACACAAAAGGCCGAAGCACAAACAGATACTTTAAAGATCACCTTCCCTGACGCTGAAAAACAGTTTATTGAAAATAACCTTAGCCTGCTTGCCCAAAAGTATAATGTTGATGCCTCAAAAGCACTCATTCAACAAGCTAAACTTTGGGATAACCCAACCCTAAGCACCGATCAGAACATTCATGACGGCAGCACTAATAAATTTTTCAACCACTCCAATGGCGGCGGACAAATATTTGTTCAGCTAAACCAGGTGTTTACCACTGCGGGCAAACGCGGCAAACAGGTAAAAGTGGCCGAAGACGATGCCAAAGTTCAGGAAGCTGCTTTTAACGACCTGATGCGTAACCTGCGTTACAACCTGCAGCTTGATTTTAGCCAGCTGGGTTCGTTGAACGCGCAACAGGCGGTTTACCAAAACGAGATCAAAGCGGCCACCGAACTGGTTAACGCCATTCAAAAATCATTTGATGTAGGTAACACTTCCGCAAAGGACCTCATCCGTTTGAAAGCCCTGCTATTTGGCTTGCAGAATGACATGGTTGAGAATAACCGCCAGATCAATGATCTGCAAACAGAGCTTAAAACGTTGCTGCAAACTAAAGAAACTACGTTTGTACAACCAATTATAAATGCCAAACCAACTGAAACGGTTGATCTTGATGTGCAGTCGCTTATAACCCAGGCCATGACCAACAGGCCCGATTACCTGTCGAGCCAGTACCAGTTAAGTTCGGCTACCCATAACCTTGCTTATCAAAAAGCGCTTGCTGTGCCTGACGTTACATTAGGTGTTTCATACGATCAGAACAGCAGCTATGCCCCGCATTACTATGGCTTGCAGATTGGTTTTCCAATCCCTTTGTTCAACCGCAATCAGGGCAATATCAAATCGGCTCAATACAACATTAAAAGCCAGGAAAGCACTTTAAAACAAAATGAATTTCAGCTTAAAAATGATGTTGTAGCCGCCGTTAATCAATATAAACTGAACGTGCAGCTGTTCTCCACCCAGCAAATCGCCTTTAACGAACAATATGACAAACTGTTCGGCGCTATGCTTAAAAGCTTCCAGCAACGCCAGATAAGCCTTGTAGAGTTTGTTGACTTTTTTGACACCTATAAGGATACTAAACTAAAAATATTGCAGCAGCAATTTAACCTGCAAAAAGCTATCGCCGACCTCAACTTTGCTGTTGGCACAACTGTAATAAAATCCTGACTAACATTTTAAGACTTACTATGATGAAAAGAGAAACGCTGTTTTCCGGCATCTCAGCTTTACTATTGCTTGCCGCTTGCAAAGGCAAAACCCCTCCTGCTGTTGAAAACAAACAGGTAACTGTGAGCGATTCAATGGCAAAAATTATCACTATCGATACTGCCAAGATCGCTACCATAAAAAATGAGCTTACCCTTTCGGGCGAGGTTTCATACGATGACAACACGGTTGTTAAAGTATTCCCTTTTTCGAGCGGGCAGGTATTGGATGTAAAAGTTTCGTTGGGCGATAAAGTAAGTAAAGGCCAAACCCTTGCCATTGTGCGCAGTGCCGATGTTGCAGGTAACTATACCGACCTGAGCTCATCAAAATCCGACCTTGCTATTTATAAACGCCAGCTTGAACAGGCCGAATACCTGTATAAGAACGGCATCTCAAGCGAGCGCGATTATACCGAAGCTAAAGAAAACTATAATAAAGCCGAAGCTGCTTACAGCAAGGTTAAAGACCAAATTGCTATCAATGGTGGTGGTAATACCAGCCCGGGCGGTACATTAGTGATCAAAGCCCCTGAAAGCGGTTTCGTAGTTGAAAAAAATATCACAGCAGGCGGTTATATCCGTCCGGATAATAATAACAGCATGTTCACTATCTCCAACATGAAAGATGTATGGATCTGGGCTAACGTATTTGAATCAGACATTAGCCGCGTTAAGGTAGGTTATACTGCAAAAGTTACCACCATTGCCTATCCCGATAAAGTTTTTACCGGTAAGGTTGATGCTGTTAGCTCGGTGCTTGACCCGGACAACAAGGTATTGAAGATCAAAATAATATTGCCTAATGATGGCATGCTGCTTAAACCTGAGATGTTCACCAGCGTAATCATAGCAAACAGCGAAAAAGCACAGTCGGTTGCTATACCGGCCAAAGCCGTTGTTTATGACAACAGCAAAAACTTCGTAGTAGTGTACAACAGTAAAGACGATTTGAAAGTACGCCAGGTAAACGTTATAAAAACAGTTGAAGATACCACCTACATATCATCTGGCTTGCAGGCCGGCGATAAGATCATATCAAAAAACCAGCTGCTTTTTTATGATGCCATTGCCGGCAACAACTAACAGGCGGGTAAACTAAAAATTGCCGGGCTTTAAAACCGGGCATTTACGTTTTAAAAATACAAAGACTACAATGAACAAGTTCATCAAAAATATAATATACTTCTCGCTTAAGCACCGCTACTTCGTGTTTTTTATGACACTGGTATTGGTTGTTTTAGGTGTGTGGAGCTATACCAACACCCCCATCGAGACCTTTCCTGACGTTACCAACACGCAGATCATTATCATAGCCCAATGGCCGGGCCGCAGTGCCGAAGAGATGGAAAAAATGGTCACCATACCTATGGAAACCGTTTTGAACTCGGTACAGAAAAAGGCTAATCTCCGTACTACATCATCGTTCGGGCTTTCATATATCCGTATTATTTTTGATGATGACGTTGATGACGCGTTTGCACGCCAGCAGGTATTAAGCCGCTTGGGCAATGCCGATTTACCCGATGGAGTAAAACCCGAGGTTGAGCCGCCGTACGGCCCGACAGGTGAAATTTTCCGCTATACCTTAAAAAGCCATACCAAATCATTACATGACCTTACAGCCATACAAGATTGGGTACTTGACCGCCAGTTTAAATCAATTCCGGGGGTAGCCGACGTTAACAGCTTTGGCGGCGAGGAAAAAACTTACGAAGTGAGCGTAAACCCTTCGTTATTACAAAAATACGGCCTTACCTCGCTTGATGTTTACACTGCCCTTAACCGCAGTAACATTAATGTGGGTGGCGATATTATTGAAAAAAACGACCAGGCTTATGTTGTACGTGGTATCGGTTTGATCAATAATATTGAAGAGATCCAGAATATCATCATTAAAAATGTAAATAACGTACCTATCCTGGCCCGCGATATTGCCGAAATTAAAGAAGGCGGTTTACCGCGTTTAGGCCAGGTTGGCCGCGATAAAAACAACGATGTTATTGAAGGCATTGTGGTAATGCGTAAAGGTGAAAACCCTGCCGAGGTATTAAAGCTTATCAACCAAAAAGTTGTTGACCTTAATAAAAGCGTATTGCCTGCGGATGTAAAGATCTCCACTTTTTACGATCGTACTAACCTGATGGATTTTTGTACCGAAACTGTGATCCACAACCTTTGCGAAGGTATTATCCTGGTAACTGTTATCGTGTTCCTGTTCATGGCCGATTGGCGTACAACACTTATTGTAGCCATCATTATACCATTGGCTTTGTTGTTTGCCTTTATCTGTTTACGATTAAAGGGCATGAGCGCCAACCTGCTCTCCATGGGTGCGGTCGACTTTGGTATCATTATAGATGGCGCAGTGGTGATGGTCGAGGGAATCTTTGTGGCGCTCGATCACCGGGCTAAGGAAGTAGGCATGCAAAAATTCAACGGGCTGGCTAAGCTTGGCTTGTTCAAGAATGTAGGCGCCGAAATGGGTAAAGCTATCTTCTTCTCCAAGCTCATCATTCTTACCTGCTTGGTGCCAATCTTCGCTTTTCAGAAGGTTGAAGGTAAAATGTTCTCTCCACTGGCTTACACTTTAGGTTTTGCGCTGCTGGGTGCATTGATTTTCACGCTTACCCTGGTACCCGCCCTTTCAAGTATTTTGCTTAATAAAAACGTAAGAGAAAAACATAACCCGGTTGTAATATTCTTTGAAAACGGTATCCGCCGTATGTTCAGCTATACTTACCGTAACCAAAAACTGAGCCTCATTGTAGCGGTTGCCTTTATGTCGGTAACCTTCTTCTCGGCCAAGTTTTTAGGCTCGGAATTCCTTCCGCAGCTTAACGAGGGTGCCCTTTGGGTAACTGCGCAGCTGCCGATGAGTACATCGCTGGAAAGCTCGGTTAAGGTTACTGATAAAATGAGGCAGATATTGTCAACCTTTCCGGAGGTGAAACAAACCCTGTCGCAGGTTGGCCGTACCAATGACGGTACCGACCCTAAAGGCTTCTTTAACGTACAGATCCAGGTTGACCTTTTACCTAAAAAGGAATGGAAACGCGATATTACCCAGGAAGAGCTGATAGCAGAGATGGACAAGAAATTAAGCCAGTTCCCGGGTATCGTATTCAACTACTCGCAGCCTATCATTGATAACGTAGCCGAAGCGGTTGCAGGTGTACCAGCCTCCATGGCTGTTAAAATATTCGGCCCCGATTTCCAGGTGCTCGATCAGAAGGCTGATTCGGTAATGGCCGTGCTTAAAAAGATCCAGGGTGTGGAAGACCTTGGCATCTTGCGCAACCTTGGTCAGCCGGAGTTCCGTATTGAGCTTGATCAGCGTAAAATGGCGCTTTACGGCGTATCAACTGCCGATGCTAACTCAGTTATTGAAATGGCTATTGGCGGTAAAGCGGCCTCACAACTTTATGAAGGCGAACGTAAGTTTGATATCCGCATCCGTTATCAGAAACAATTCAGGGACACTCAAAGTAAAATTGAGAACCTGATGGTGCCTACGTTAAACGGTTCAAAAATTGCCATTAAAGAGATCTCCAAGATCACTACGCTAACCGGTCCGGCGTTTATTTACCGCGACAACAACATGCGCTATATCGCTGTAAAATTCTCGGTGCGTGGCCGCGATTTAGGTAGTACCATTGCCGAAGCACAGGAAAAAGTTGGCGCTGCCGTAAAACTTGACCAAGGCTACTCCTTTACCTGGAATGGTGAGTTTGAAAACCAGATCAGGGCATCAAATACATTAGCGCACGTTGTGCCTGTATGTTTACTGGTGATATTCCTGATTTTGTTCATCACCTTCGGTAACGCTAAAGATGCAGTGTTGGTTATTCTTAACGTGCCGTTCGCACTTATCGGTGGTATTTTAGCACTGCATATTACAGGCACCAACTTCAGTATCTCGGCAGGTATTGGTTTCATAGCCTTGTTTGGTGTCTGTATCCAGAACGGTGTGATCCTGATCTCGGTGTTCAAGAAAAACATTGAGGAAAAAATGCATCTTGATGAGGCTATTATGCAGGGTGTAATATCACGTGTACGCCCCGTAGTAATGACTGCCTTGATGGCTGCTATTGGTTTGATGCCGGCAGCTATCTCAACAGGTATTGGTTCTGAAACTCAAAAGCCATTGGCTATTGTAGTAATAGGCGGTTTGGTAACTTCAACCATACTAACCTTACTGATATTGCCTATTATCTACGCTATAGTTTACCGTTTAATTCACCGTCGTGAAAATCGTAAGCTGCTGAAAAAAGTAGGTATGATAAAAGGATAATCAACTACCTATGAATAAATATCCTAACGGATAAACCCAAAGTCGTCACTGTTTAAACAGTGGCGACTTTTTTTATTTTAATACGATATTAAAACTTTAATTTGCAGGATATACCCGGATAGCTTTTTAATAAACATGCCATATATAAAACCCTTTTTTCGCGCGGCTTTACCGTTCGCCTTTTTATTAACTGTCCCTTTCCTTTCATCGGCACAAAAGAAAAAAGAAAAGGATAAAGACTATGCTCAGCTGGTTGATCCTTTTATTGGTACCGGCGGGCATGGGCACACCTACCCGGGCCCGGTAATGCCCTTCGGCATGGTGCAGCTTAGCCCCGATACAAGGTTGGAAGGTTGGGACGGTTGTTCGGGTTATCATTATACCGATAGTTTGGTTTACGGCTTTTCGCATACTCACCTGAGCGGTACTGGTGTACCCGATTATTGCGATGTATTATTTATGCCCACTACCGGCGACCCTAAATTTAAGAACACCGAATACCGCTCCCACTTCAGCAAAAAAAATGAGAGTGCTACGCCGGGCTATTATAAAACCCTGCTCGATAAATACAACATCGGTGTTGAACTAACTGCAACCACCCGTGCAGGCATACATCGCTATACTTATCCATCAACTGACAAAGCAAACATTATTATCGATCTCCAACATCGTGATGAAGTGTTGGACTCATGGATAGAAGTGGTAAATGATCATGAGGTGCGGGGTTTCCGCATGTCAAAGTCATGGGCCGATAAGCAGCAGGTTTACTTTTATGCTAAATTTTCAAAACCATTTAAAACCTATGGTATTGCATTAAACAACGAAGTACAAAATGGACAAAGCAAAGTTCAGGGTAAAAACGTGAAGCTATTTTTGCAGTTCGATAACCCGGGCGAGGTGATCAGCAAGGTGGGCATCTCATCTGTAAGTACAGAAGGAGCTTTAAAAAATCTTGATACGGAAGTTCCTGATTTCGACTTTAAAAAAATTCAGAAGGATGCTAAGATTGCCTGGAACCATGAGCTCAATAAAATTCAGGTTGAGGGTGGCGCACCAGCCCCGTCTTCACAAACCCAGCCAGTAGGTGGTACCGGCCCTTACAGCTATGCCCCTCCGGCAAAAAAAGTAGTCCAACCCGATTACGCTAAGATAAAGCAAACGATATTTTACACCGCCCTATACCACAGCATGGTAGCCCCCAGTATTTACAGCGATGTGGATGGGCAATACCGCGGCATGGATCAGCAGGTTCACACATCTCAGGGATTTGATTATTATACTGTATTTTCATTGTGGGATACCTTTAGGGCCGAGCACCCGCTTCTTACCCTGATAGACCATAAACGCACGCTCGATTTTATTAAAAGCTTTTTGGCGATGTATGATCAGGGAGGTTTATTACCGATATGGCCGCTTGCCACTACCGAAACTTATTGCATGATCGGCAATCATTCCATCCCGATTATTGTAGATGCGTACGCTAAAGGTATCCGCGATTTCGACGCCGAAAAAGCTTTCACCGCCATGAAGGCAGCTGTAAACCGTAACCAGTTTGGGCTGGATAATTACCGCAAAAATGGAGCGGTACAATCAGATGTGGAAGATGCTTCTGTCTCCAAAACATTGGAATATGCCTACGATGATTGGTGCATAGCGCAAATGGCAAAAATGCTAAACAAAACTGATGACCATACCCAATACATTCAACGGGCTCAATATTGGAAAAACGTTTTCAATAATCAGAACACCTTTATGCAGGCCCGTGCCAACGGTGGCTGGCTGGAACCTTTCGACCCAACAGAGATCAATGGCAATTATACCGAAGGTAACTCATGGCAATATTCATTTTTAGTACCGCATGACGTAGAAACCCTGATTGATAAAATGGGCGGCAGGCAATCATTTGAAAACAAGCTTGATGAACTGTTTAGTACGCAATCAAAACTAAGTGGTAGCGATATCCCCGATGTAAGCGGCCTGATAGGCCAGTATGCTCATGGCAACGAGCCAAGCCACCACATGGCCTACCTGTACAACTTTACCGACTCGCCGGATAAAACACAGTTTTATGTAAGTCGCATTTTACGCGAGGAATACAGCAACAAACCTGATGGTTTAGCAGGTAATGAGGATTGCGGACAAATGTCGGCCTGGTATGTAATGAGTTCATTAGGGCTCTATAACATTGCCCCCGGTCAGCAGGACTTTCAGATCGGGATTCCGCAGTTTGATAAAGCGGTGATCAACCTGGAAAACGGCAAAAAATTCAACATTATTAACCCTGGTGCAGGCATTACCCGCAGCAATATCTATTTGCAGGGCATGAACCTTGATAAAAAAGTTTACAGTAAGCTTTTTATCAATTACGATGACATTACCAAAGGCGGCGATTTTGAAGTATTTACAGGTCGGTTGGCTAATAAGATTTTTACCCAGGATTTGGAAAAGCCCGTTTCAAAGATCACCGAAAGTCTTATTGTACCTAACCCGTACATCATAGCACCGGCCAAGTCATTCAAACAGCCTTTCAGCATCCAGATAAAAGACCAGGAAGCCGATGCAAAGATCTATTACACCCTTGATGGTTCTGCTCCTACCGCAGCTTCAACCCCATACACCCAGCCTGTAAATATCAGCGATAATATTACGGTGAAAGCCATCGCTATAAAAGATGGCAAAAGCAGCTTTGTTGATGAGGCCAGTTTCATCAAGCTCCGTAATGATATCAAGCTAACTATATTGAACAAATACCTGCCGAGCTATGCAGCTAAAGGAGATGAATCGCTGATTGATGGGCAGCATGGCACTACCAACTGGCGCTTAGGCAACTGGCAGGGCTACCAGGGGAAAGATTTTATTGCCATTGTTGACATGAGTGCTGTTAAGCCCATCAAACAAATCAGCATCAGCACATTGCAGGATAGTCGCGCCTGGATAGTGTTCCCCAAATACGTACAATTCTGGACATCAAATGATGGTAAAACCTACAAGCTGGCAGCCACAGTTAACACCAAAGTTGATATCAAAGATACCAACGTACAAACCCAGGACTTTATAGCGCCACTGAACACGAATGCCCGTTACATTAAACTGATAGCAAAACAATACGGCCCGTTGCCTGATTGGCATGAGAACAAAGGCAGCCAGTCTTACATTTTTACTGATGAGATAACGGTGGAGTAAGGTTTTGATGTGCAGATTTCAGATGTGCAAATGAAAAATGCAACTATAATCCATCATTTAAAAATGAATAAAACTATTTCATTTTTAAACGGTTAGCATTATACAAAAATCTTTACCACATGAACAATTATTCACCTGCCGATGACGGCAAAACTGCAAGCATCATCAGTTATTTTTTTATTTTGGGATGGCTTATCGCCTACTTTGGTATTTACATTAACAACAAAACCGCACTGGCCAGTTACCAGTTAAGGCAAACGCTGCTTTTCCATTTGGTAGCCATGGTAATTTACTATGCCATAGGGGCATTGGCCGGGGCTATTTTCTTCACCTCGGGGGTTTTTATAGGCGTTGTCCTCATTTGGATAGTACGTACAGCTTTGATCATTTTATGGATCGTCGGGTTCATTGGTGCTGTTAATGGTGAAAGGAAACCTATCCCTTTTATCGGAGAAAGGGCGCAATCCATATTTTCGGGGATCTAATAACGAGTACTTATAATATCCTCTTTAAGCACTATTCAACAGACACAGAAAGCACTGCCCGCAAATCCATTTTTGCAGGCACATCTATACGCGAGCTGATTAGCTGGCCGTTGGCTTTATCTATCACATATTCGCCTTCGGCTTTCATATCGCCGGTTAATGCCTTAATACCTTTAATATCGGCATTAACTTTAATAATAACTCTTTCAGGCGTTATATCGCTTATAGTATAGGTATATTGGTTAACTGTTGATAAAAGTTTATTTTTTCGTGAGCCTGTCCAATGATCACCCACCTTTACCTTATGTTCGGGGTAAATCAATTGGATCTCGCTCATGTCAATCGGGGCATCGGCGCCAATAACGCTCGTTTTAAATGGCGACACTACGTTACCTCGATCGTTAACAGAAATATCATAATAAGCGCTAAATGCGGGTTCGAGTGTTTTATCCATAGCCTGGGCATTCTCATCCATGTCCGTAGATTTATCGTGCGAATCATAATGCTCCACAAGCTCCCCCGCCTTTGAATCCATTTTTATACCTTTTAAACGAGCTGTCATTATATAATTGCCGTCGCTCGTTACTGAATCTACTAAAAACGCTATCACTATTTGATTATGCATTTCCATAGCGCCCGCTCTTGAAGCATTTTGATCTAAAGTGAAGGTCTTTTCTTCGCCCTTTTTATATTTTAACCGAAGCAGTACACTTTCATTGTTTTGTTTACAGCCACAAAATGCAATAGCCAGAATGATTGGAAGAGTATATTTTAGTTTCATGATAAGGATTAAAGGGTAAAGTTAAGATAATTAGGATGGATACCTCTATACAAGGGCTAACATCTGTTAATTACCATTTAACTTTTGCGTTTTCGCCTTCACCAGAACTTCAATAATTATTGCTTCTCCAACAGCTGCTTAGCTTCCTGTAATTTGTCCATTTCCTCCTTGGGTAAAACAGGAAACTCCAGCTTTAATCCTTTTAAAGTATCCCGGATTATAGTTGAGATAGCGATGCGCGTAAACCACTTCTTATCCGCGGGGATAACGTACCACGGACTTTCATCTGTGGAGGTTTCACTGATGGCCTTTTCATAGGCGCTCATATATTCATCCCAATGTTCGCGCTCTGATATATCGCTGGCCTGGAATTTCCAGTTCTTTTCGGGGTTATCTATTCTCTTTAAAAAACGCTCCTTTTGTTCCTGCTTTGAAAGGTTAAGAAAAAACTTGATCACAACAGTGCCGTTGGTATGGATGTGCTTTTCAAAATTACGGATGCTCTCGTACCGCTGCTCCCAAAACTTTTTGCCGATATCCTTTACCTGCTTTATATCCGGATTATTCTCCTTTAAAACAAGTTCAGGGTGAACTTTAACTATCAGCACATTTTCATAGTGCGACCGGTTATGGATACCGATACGCCCTCTCTCAGGCAATGCTTTATAGTGCCGCCATAAAAAATCGTGGTCATAATCCTCAGAGCTGGGTTGCTTAAAACTGTATACCTGGCAGCCCTGTGGGTTTAAGCCCGACATGGTGTGCGCTATGGCGCCGTCTTTCCCCGCAGCATCCATAGCCTGAAAAATAATCAGCAATGAATAGCTGTTTGCGGCATAAAGCTGCGCCTGCAATTTGGAGGTTTCTGCAATTAGCCCTGCCAGCACGCCTTCAGCATCTTCTTTTTTACTGCCATCGCTAAATGCGGGATCATAATCGCCCAGGGAAAATTTGGTGTTACTTTTTACTTTGAATTGCTCTGTCAAACTTTTCATATGAATAGATATCTGTACAAAGTACAAAAAACACGATAAAGTTTTAGCAACCTTATTTGAAACATGCGCTGTAATCAGCAACATTGATTTTTTATCTCCAAACAGCTTTTAATTTATTTATTGTGTACTTTGCACATCATAAATATGTATAATGCCAGTGTTAACCTAAAATTTACCTGCATATTTTACGTTGTTTATATTTGTTAAACGCACTATGATATAGTGCCATAATTTTTCATCTTTACCCAATGTTCAGACGTATACGCAACCGCTTTTTAAGATACTTCGTCATATTAATATACTTCGTAATAATCTTTTTTTGTTCGATAGAACTTAACTTCCTTGGGCTGTTCGGATATTCTCCTGACATGCAGGACATTAAAAGCCCCGTACTTTCGGTAGGATCAGAAGTTTACACGGCCGATGGTAAACTGATAGGTCAGTATTACAAGGAAAACCGTTCCCCTATCGAATTTAAAGAGATTTCTCCCAACCTTGTAAATGCCCTTGTAGCTACCGAGGATGCACGCTTTTATAGCCACGGCGGTGTGGATTTTTACTCCTTTTTTACCAGCGTGCTTTCAACGGCCAAAGGCGACAGGCGCGGTGCCAGTACCATCACCCAGCAGCTGGCCAAAAACCTGTTCGAAACGCGTAAAAAGAAATCGCAGGGTTTTATCAAACATATCCCCTTGCTGCGCACCGTTGTTTATAAGTGTAAGGAATGGCTTACCGCCTTTAAAATTGAACACGTTTACAGCAAGCAGCAAATACTAACGCTGTATTTCAACACCGTTCCGTTCGGTAATAATACGTACGGTATAAAAACGGCATCGTTGAAATATTTTAATAAACAACCCGGCGCTTTAAACCCGGCCGAATCGGCATTACTTATCGGCATGCTTAAAGCTACGTCGAACTATAATCCTATTAAAAATCCGCAGCGGGCTACCGAAAGGCGTAATACCGTTTTGGGGCAGATGGAAAAATATCATTACATCACTAAAGATCAGTACACTTCAAGTATAGCCATGCCGCTTAACCTCGACCTGAGCTATGTTGAGGATGACTCCCACGGTGATTCATACCTGCGCCGCGCGGTTGAAAAATGGCTGGATAAGTGGTGTAAGGACAACGATTATAACCTTTATGAGGATGGTTTAAAGATCTACACCACCATCGACTCAAAGATGCAGCAATATGCCGAAGAGGCCGTTGCCGAAAAAATGAAGATGCTGCAAAAGCGCTTCAACAACCTTTGGGGCAACAAAAACCCATGGCGCGATTCAAAAGGTGTGGAGATCAAAGATTTCATTCTCAAAAACGAACAAAGGTTACCTATTTACAAGCTGCTGGAAAAAAAATACGGCAGCGATACCGTAAAGATCCAGGATTACTTTAAGACGAAAAAACGGATGACCGTGTTCACCTGGCATGGCGAACAGGATACCACTTTTTCAACTATCGATTCCATTAAATACTACGCTAAAATTCTGAACACCGGCATGATGACACTTGAACCATCAACCGGCAAAATAAAGGTTTGGATAGGCGGTATCGATCACCGTTTCTTTAACTACGATCACGTAAATCAAAGCCGCAGGCAGGCAGGTTCAACCTTCAAGCCTTTCGCTTACCTTACTGCACTTGACAATGGCTTTACCCCTTGCGATAAGTTTACCGACAAACCGGTATCCATTAAATACAAAGACAACGGAGAAGATAAAGTTTGGGAACCCAACAATGCCGATTTCCATTTTTCATATCGCGAAATGTCACTGCGCTGGGCTATGGGTAAATCTGTAAACTCCATTACTGCGCAGTTAACCGAAAAAGTAGGCTGGGATAAAATTGTGGAATATGCCCACCGCTGCGGTATCGAAAGTCCTTTAAAATCAGTTCCATCCGTATCGTTGGGTTCAAATGATGTTTCGGTTTATGAAATGGTTAGGGCGTACAGTACTTTCCTTAATAAAGGCGAAAAACTTGATCCCTTGCTGGTAACTAAAATTACCGATCAGCAGGGCAACGTAATACAGGAATTTAAGCTAAAAACCGAAAAGGTATTGAGCGAAGAAACCGCATGGCTGATGCTTTACATGTTCCGCGGTGGTATGGAAGAACCGGGTGGTACCTCACAGGCCCTTTGGGAATACAATGGTCTTTGGAAAAAAGACAACCAGATAGGCGGCAAAACAGGCACATCATCTGATTATGTAGATGGCTGGTATATGGGTATCACCAAGGATCTGGTAACCGGTGTTTGGGTTGGTGCCGATGACCGCTCGGTACACTTCACTACATCTGAAACAGGCGAAGGCTCACATACTGCGCTGCCTATCTTCGGTAGCTTTATGGAAAGGGTTTATGCCGATAAATCGCTGGGATATACTTACGGTCCGTTCCCTAAACCATGGAGCAAGATCACCAAAAGTTACAATTGTCCATCGCCGCATATTGAAGAAGATACAACGTCGACAGATAGCTTAAGCAACCCTATTGATACAACGGGCGTAACACCTGTACAGGAAAACAATCCGGAAAACCCGGAAAGCACGCCGCCTAACCAGCGATAAACGGATAGAGGCGCTATTTTTCATAAGTGAAGAGAAAATGAATAAGGTTGTTTTTTAAATTAAGAACAACCTTATTTTATTAAATTAGCCATATCTATTTAGTTAAATAATATATGAATAAAGTTTACTCACTTTTCAATAGAGTTAAAAAGCACACCATTATATTTATTTGTTTTGTTGGCTCGCTGTTGATTAGCACCAATGTACAGGCACAGTATTTTGGCCAAAACAAAGTAAGGTACAAAAACCTCAAGTTTAACGTTTACAAAACCCCTCACTTCGAGATTTACTATTACCTGAAAAATGATAGTATGGTGAAACGCTTTGCCCAGGAAAGTGAGCTTTGGTATACCCTGCACCAACAGGTTTTCAGGGATACTTTTAAACATGCCAACCCGATAATTCTATACGCCAATCACCCCGATTTTCAGCAAACTACAGCTATTGATGGCGAAATCAGCGTAGGTACAGGCGGTGTTACCGAAGGCCTTAAAAACCGCGTGGTAATGCCGGTAATGGAAACCAATCAAACTACCAGGCACGTTATCGGGCACGAACTGGTGCATGCCTTCCAGTATCGTTTACTGATGGGACATGATTCAGCCGAATATGAAAATATAAATAACATTCCGCTTTGGATGATAGAGGGTATGGCCGAATACCTGTCCTTAGGTAAAAAAGATACCTATACCGCCATGTGGATGCGGGATGCTTATCTGAACCACGATATTCCTACCGTTCGCGATCTTACCGAAAGCAGCAAATACTTCCCATACCGTTATGGCGAGGCTTTTTGGTCGTTTATTGGCTCAACTTATGGCGATACTGTTATAGTTCCCTTCTTTAAAAACGCGGCCAAATATGGATTGGAATACGGCATCAGGCGTACGTTTGGGTATGACGACCGCACCCTCTCCCGCCTTTGGAAAAACTCTATCGAGGCTACCTACAAGCCATTTTTAAAGGATACTACCCAAACACCAAAAGGTATCAAATTGATTGACAGTAAAAACGGAGGCGATCTTGTTGTTGCACCTTCTGTTAGTCCGGATGGTAAATATGTAGCTTTCCTATCTGCCAAAAGTTTGTTCAGTATTGATCTCTATTTGGCCGATGCCAAAACGGGCCGCATATTACGAAAGCTCACGAGTAAAGTATCAAACACACATATCGATGAATTTAACTTCATCGAATCGGCAGGTGCATGGTCACCGGATGGAAGCAAATTTGCGTTCAGCGTATTCAGCAAAGGGCGTAACAGGCTTGATGTGGTTGATCTGAAAAGTGGCAATGTGGTTGATGACATCTCGATGGAGCAGGTAGGTCAGTTCAGTAACCTGTCTTGGTCGCCAAATGGTAAGGATATTGTTTTCCAGGGATTGGTTGAAGGGCAGGGCGATTTGTATTCTTATAACTTCGATACCAAAAAGATCACCCAGCTTACCAACGATAAATATTCTGATTATCAGCCAAGCTACTCGCCGGATGGTAAAAAGATCATCTTTTCGAGCGACAGGAGTACTTATGATCAGTCGCTTGAGCAGGATATTCCTTTTAACCTGGCCGAACTTGATCTGACAACCGGCAAAGTAACCGACATCAAGATCTTTAACGGCGCCAACAACCTGAACCCGCAATACTCGGCAGATGGCAAGCAGATCTATTTCCTGTCAAACCGCGACGGTTTCCGTAATCTTTACCGCTATACCATTGCCTCAGGTCAGATAGAACAAATGACAAACCTATTCACCGGTATTTCGGGGATTACCGAGTACTCGCCGGCTTTAAGTATTTCCAATCATGATGATGTAGTTTATTCATACTACCGCGCACAAAAATATTCCATCTATAACGCCAAAGCATCCGACTTTACCCCTGTTGTAGTACAGCCCGGCGACATTAACTTTGCAGCAGGTACGCTGCCGCCAAACCGTTCGGTAGGTGTAGATCTAATCAACTCCAACCTGAACAATTTCCTGGCCTACCGCAAAATCCCAACCGATTCAGTAAAAGCCATTCCTTTCCGTTCAAAATTTAAGCTTGATTATCTTTCGGGCAGTGGTATTGGTGTTGGTGTAAGTAACTTTTATGGCACAAGCCTTTCAAGCGGCATCCAGGGCGTATTTAGTGATATTTTAGGCCGTAACCAGATCTTTGCGGCTGCTTCGGTAAACGGGCAGATCTATGATTCTGGCGCTGCAGTAACCTATGTAAACCAAACCGGCCGCTGGAACCTTGGTGTAGGTGTTTCGCACATCCCTTACCAGTTTGGCTTTAATACTACCACTTATCCGGTAAAAAATGTGGGCGGCAAAAATCAAACGGTTTATTCCGACAATATCGACATTATCCGCAACTTTGAAGATGCGGGCAGGGTATTCACCTCCTACCCTATTTCAAAAACCACACGTTTTGAAGTAAGCGGCGCTGCCTCACACAACTATTACCGTGTTGACCGTTATAGCGATTACTACCTGCTTGATACTACGGTAGTAAACGGCAAACAACAGGTTGGTGTAGGCAACTATATCAATTCCGACAGGAAAAAGATCCCGAACGATGAAGAATCGGCAACCCTTAATCAAAACTACGGCTCAACCTATTTTTACAACTTAAAGTCGTACTCTATTTTAACTGTATCAACCGCTTTAATTGGCGATAACTCATTTTTTGGTGTTACAGCACCGTTAAACGGTTTCAGGTACAGGTTAGAAGCCGGTTATAACTTTGGTACTTACCGGTTCTTTTCGCCAACAATTGATGTAAGGAAATATGTACGTACAGCACCGGTTACCTTTGCAGCGAGGTTCTTTGCAACCGGTCGTTTTGGTGATGATAAAGGGCTTTATCCATTATTTGTGGGCTATCCTTTTTACATCAGGGGTTACGAAGGTCAAACATTTTATAATAACGGAAAGGCTACAACCAATGGTTTCACTATCGACCAGTTATCGGGCAGTCGTTTAGCTGTGTTTAACTTTGAGGTCCGCCTGCCATTTACAGGCCCCGAAAAATTGGCTGCTATAAAATCAAAATTCCTGTTTACCGATCTTAACTTATTTTTTGATGCAGGCTTAGCGTGGAATTCAGGTGATCATATTTATTTCCAGAAAGATCCGCCGGTAATTGGTCAACAGGATTTTGTAGATAATACCGGCAAAGTGACCACCCAAAATCTTTATGGCAGGGTACCAGCGTTGAGCGCGGGTATCTCCCTGCGTATAAACGTTTTTGGGGCGTTTATCCTGGAGCCTTACCTTGCTGTTCCGTTTAATCGCAGTGATGTTAAAAAACCTTTGTTTGGCTTAGGCTTTACACCGGGCTGGTAATGTTACTTATTGTATAAAACAAGAAAAAGCGGCTTAACGGCCGCTTTTTCTTGTTTTATTCTATTTAACAGGCGAATAATTTAGCCCCATTTGTTTAAGATATTCCTGCAAAGGGATCATCCCTACTTTTGCACGGCGCTCATTTACATGAGCTTCATCTTCTATCGGAGAAACTATGTAAGTATGGCTTTTAGGATCATACTCTAACTGGCTACCATATAACTGTTTTCTTCCTTGCCTAACGGCAACCCTATCCTCTAAGATAGCAACACTTTCGGGGTCAATATCATTTTTTTTCTGAGCTTCTCTGATCATAGGCAGATATTTTACCTGGGTATTTAAATCGGCGTGTTGTATCACTAAAAACAATGCTGCATACAAATCACCTATTTCACTATATGAGGGCCAGCCACGGGTATCCAGTATATTTCTTACTTTCACAAGGTTAATGGAATCAGCTAAAAACATTTGCCTGCCAAGCTTCTTGAACTCAGCAGAAATTGTGTCTTTTGTTTTAACAATATCCTGTCGCCTGTATCGTTGGTCGTCATCTTTAATTTGCTGTAACTCGCGTTGCAGGGGTGTATAGGCGGCCCTCATATTTTTATTGGTTTCGATAGTGAGAATCTCCCAGTCTTTATGTTGAGGTAGACCAACAAAATCACCATCGGCCATCAGCATACCGTATTTATTGAATTTATATACTTGTACAGCAGTTTTTAATTGTATTATGGCCGAGTCTGTTTTACCAGCTAAAGCCCAGGCCCGGGCCGAGCGGTAAATATCCATTGCTTTGATCGAGTCAGGATAGGCTGCAAAAGCTACTCTATATGTCAACGCAGCTTTCGTATACCTGCCATTGTGATAAATATCTTCGGCCTGTTTCAATTGTGCCCTGTAGCCTGTTTGACAGAAGGTAGCCCCGGCAAAAACCGAAAAACAAATGCAAAGCGAAAGAAATTTAGGTGAGTACATAGGTGATTTAGTTATGGTTTATGTAAACAATATCGGGTTTAAATTAAAACTGATATTTACTTTAACAGATTTTAACATCATCCAACCTTTGCTTAAACAAACTATGGCAGTAACACATGAGCAGTCTCCATCCACTTCTTAATTAACGCAACCCTATCCCTCAAAAACTTCGGGCCGAAAAAGAGGTTCGACCAGTCATCAAAGTTCTCATATTGAAAGCCTAAGTAAAATACCCAAAAACCAAAACCTAAATATGGTATAGCATTAATTTCCTCGTTTGATAGCGGCCTGACTTTACGATAAGCGGCAACAAAGGTCTTAAATGCATCGCGCCCCTGCTCTTCTGTAATCTTTCCGTAGGTAACCTCCATGAAGTAATGAATAAAAAACGATGTAATATCGTAAGCTAACAACCCTTTCCCTGCAAAATCGAAATCAAAAAAAGTAATCTCACCAGTGGCTGTAAAATGAAAGTTTTTGGGGAAGAAATCATAATGGCAATAGCCGTAGCTAAAATCAGCATTAAACTGATTGTATTGGGCAATCACATCAACGGCAGTATCCTTCAGGTAGGCATATTCTTCTTCAAGTCCGGCAAATGCCGGTTCAATGATCTTAATCGGATCAATGATCGTAGTATTTATGGAATACTCTTTACGGTAATGGCTAAGTTCAATTGAAGATGTAATATTGTGTATAACGCCCATCTCCCTGCCTGCTGTTCCAAGCTGTTCATTGGTCATAGCATTAACAACGCTACCCTGCGCCCATGAAAACAGAACACCGTAACGGGTTCCCTCGGCGGCATTGAAAGCCTGTAACATTTCGCCATTTTTATCAGCGATTGGTCTTGATACTTTAGCGCCTTTTTCAAACAGGATGCTCAGCAACTCCACCTCGCCTTTAATCTCTTCCAATTTACGGTGCGCATCGCGGTAGATTTTGAAGATGTATTTTTCAGTCGCATTTTCTATAACATAGGTATCGCTCACATTACGGATCAATAGCCTGCAGGTAGTGCCGCTTAAGCTATAGCTTTCCCGGAGTTTTATATTGAGTGCTTTTGACGATAAGGTTGAGTATTGTGTAGGGAAGATATTCATAGGTAAACAAAGGTAGGTTATAATCTACAGAACGGAAATTTTCTCAATTTTACCCTTATTGAATTTAAATCCCAGTTCGGCTCCGATTTAAAAAACCTATTTATATTTTGTATGTTTAGCTTATAACCTACACACTATGAAAAAGTTACTGATATTTTTATTTACTGCACTTTGCCCCGCAATATCGTCGGCCCAAACTGTAAACAAAAACAGTAACGCTACAACGGAGCCAACCATGCTTCCTACCAATGATATTGTAAAAAACATATCCCTGGCTCCCAATACACACACGTTTTACATTTTCATTCAGGAAACCCACCTCTCCCGTACTTATACCAGCCGGGGCCCTATCACCATATTTGTACCGGTTGATGAAGGTTACACGGATATGCCTACAGGTAAGTTTGATTCGCTTGCAAAACCGGCACATATCTGGGAGCTTACCGACCTGGTTACCTATCATGCCATTGCCGGGCAACTAAAAGCAAAAGATATCCATAAACAGATAAGCCGGGGTAAAGGTATGGCCACGTTCACCACGCTTTCGGGCGGTAAGCTATTTGCTAAGATCGATAGTAACAACAATATAGTTTTGATTGATGGCAACGGCGGTAAAAGTGTGATCAGCCAGTTTGATATTAAACAAAATAATGGTATAGTACACCTGGTGAGTAAAGTATTGGTGCCTAAAAAGAAGCTGATATAAACAGGACTGCCAGATGACAATCCCGATATAATATAATTACGTATTTGAGTTATAGTATAAATTACAAAGCCTTCTTCACTAAAATGGGTTGGTATAGTTATTAACCTCAAAACAGAATATGTTATGAAAAGATCAATCTTAGCGCTGATCGCATTCAGCGTGTTAACAGCATTAGGATGCCAGAACACAAACGGACAGGATGCAAAGCGAAAACTGAGCAAACCGGCTGCCGAATGGAAAAAAACACTCACCCCCAACCAATACCACATTATGGTTGAAAGCAGTACCGAACCGCCTTATCATAACGAATACTGGGACAACCACGAAAAAGGTGTTTACGTAAGCGCTGCAACAGGCGAAATACTGTTTAGCTCTGACGATAAGTTTGACAGCGGTACGGGCTGGCCAAGTTTCGTTAAACCGGTTGACCCAAAAAAAGTAGCAATAGTTACCGATAACAGCTACGGCATGAGCCGCGATGAGGTTATCGAAAAAAGTACAGGCTTACACCTCGGCCACGTATTTGACGATGGGCCTGCCGACCGCGGCGGCAAAAGGTATTGCATGAACTCGGGGGCTTTAAAGTTTATTAAAAAGCCATAACCTTACGGTTTGCGTTTAACGACGGGCGCAATTGCGGCCTTACGCGTAAACCTTGCTCATATTTTAACCCAATGGTCAGGTCTATCCAATCGGCATTAACAGATCTGATCATTTTTTCTTTTTGCGGGCGTGTAAAAGTGCTCACCACTTTAAAACGTTCCATAGCCTGCTCTTCGGTATTGATCTCCTCAAAGTAAACCAAACGGTTAAGCTGCTGCGCGTTGTCAAAAAACAAGGTTGGCATTTCGCTGTAAAACTGGATGGTTTTCATCAGGTCTGAACATAAGCCTACATGCAGATTTTTGCGGTTCCTGTCGGTAATGATATAAACAAAACGTTTCATTTTATGATAAAAAATTTGGTGAACAGATAATTATTACTAACTTTATGAGCATAAAATTACTAATAAATTTAGCAAATCCAAATTTTATGTCAATAATTTCACAAAATATTAAGTTTCTCCGCAAAAAGAAGGGTTTAACGCAGCAGCAATTTGCGGATGAATTAGGTATAAAACGTTCATTAGTAGGTGCATATGAAGAAGACAGGGCCGATCCGAAATACGAACTACTAAAAACATTAGCAACCTATTTTGACGTTACTATTGATGACTTTATTAACGAAACCATCAACGAAAAGTGGCAGCCAAAACCAAAAGGCAACCCGGCCAACCTGCGGATCCTGAGTATTTCTGTTGATAAAGATGAAAACGAAAATATAGAAATGGTGCCTGTAAAGGCCAGTGCAGGCTACCTTAACGGCTATGCCGATCCTGAATATGTAGCCCAATTGCCCAAGTTTTATTTACCTATGTTTAAGCAGGGTACTTTCCGCGCCTTTGAAATTAAAGGCGATTCTATGCTGCCCCTTGTATCAGGTACTATTATAATAGGTGAATACGTAGAAAACTGGGGCGATGTAAAAAGCGGCGAAACCTACGTGGTAATATCAAAAAACGACGGCGTAGTTTATAAACGTATTGGCAATAAGTTTAAAGAGAACAAAAAACTAAAGCTCGTTTCTGACAATCCGGTTTATGAACCCTATGAAATATCAGGCGAGGATGTGCTGGAACTATGGAAAGCTAAAGGTTATATCTCCACACAGCTGCCCGAGCCAACACCAGAGCCAACCATGGAAACCTTAAGCGCCATGATGGCCCAGATGCAGCGCTCCATATCAAATTTACAGCAAGGCAACAATTAAGTTACATCGGCTTTTTTAAACCTTTACGATATATCTTTATCATACTGTTAAAACGTAAATTAAATTAAAAAGCGATGAAAAAATTATTGTTAATGTGCTGCTTCCTGATTGGAATTTCAGCAGCCAGCCATGCACAAGGCGGTATGAGGAAAAGCCCTGAAGAAAGAGCTAAAGATTTGCAAACCCAGCTTAAATTAACAGATGATCAAACTACCAAGATCACTGCAGTTTACAAAGAGCAGGCAACCAAAATGGACAGCGTACGTACTGCTGCCAATGGTGACAGGGATGCAATGCGTTCGGCAATGCGCCCAATGATGGAAGCAACCAACACCAAAATCAAAGCTATTTTAACAGCAGATCAGGCTGCAGCTTATGACAAAGCAATGAAAGAAAGAATGGACCGCATGCGCCAGGGCGGCGGTGGCCAGTAAAACATTATCACATAGAAAAAAGCGACCAATGGTCGCTTTTTTTATTTTTGCACAAAACAAAGCATATTGAAACAGGCCGAAGATTTTTTAAAGAACAAATTATATGAGCGGCAACAAGTGGGCACATACCGGCAGCTTAAGCCCGAAAACGGGCTGGTTGATTTTTGCTCAAACGATTACCTCGGCTTTGCCCGTTCGGCTGTTTTAAAACAAAGCATTGCGCATGAAGTAAATACTCACCCGCTTAGCCTTAACGGTTCTGCCGGGTCAAGGCTGTTATCAGGCAACATCCAATACGCCGAAGACCTCGAAAACCAAATAGCTGCCTATCATGAAAGCGAAGCCGGCCTGCTCTTTAACTCGGGCTATGATGCCAACCTGGGCCTGCTTTCGTCCCTTGCCCAGCGTGGCGATACCATTATTTTAGATGAACTGGTGCACGCCTCCATCATCGACGGGGCAAGGTTAAGCTATGCCAACCGCTACAGCTTCAAACACAATGATCTGGAAAGCCTGGAAGCTAAATTAAAAATAGCCAAAGGCAATTGTTATGTGGTTATTGAAAGCGTATATTCTATGGATGGCGATACTCCGCCCCTTCCTGAAATCCTCAGCCTGACCGAAAAATATAACGCTGCGCTTATTATTGATGAAGCACATGCCGTGGGTCTGTATCCTAAAGGATTGGTTTGTGAGCTTGGCTTGCAGCAAAGGATTTTTGCCCGTGTGGTAACATTTGGCAAGGCATTGGGTGGCCATGGGGCCATAGTGCTTGGCAGCAATAATTTACGTAATTATCTCATCAACTTTGCACGCCCTTTTATTTATACCACCGCAGCATCTTTCCATCAGCTGGCAACTATCAAAATGGCGTATCAGCTATTGGAAAACTCGGGTGAAGCTATCATCAGCCTAAAAAGAAACATTGAACTGTTTAAACGGGAAGTAAATACAGGCGAAAATTTCACTTTGATAAGCAGTGATAGCCCTATCCAGTGTATCGTACTTAAAAGCAACGAAATGGCCCGGGAAGCGGCTAAGCAATTGCAAATAAATAACCTTGATGTGAGGCCCATTCTAAGTCCAACGGTTGCACAGGGTACCGAACGGATCAGGATTTGCCTGCATAGTTTTAATACTAAAAATGATTTAACTTTGCTGGCTGTAACGCTTAACAAATTTACACTATTACATGCCTGATAAGCAACCGATATTTATTACCGGTATTGATACCGGCGTAGGTAAAACCCTGGTTTCGGCTATTTTAACGGAGAAATTAAACGCAGACTACTGGAAGCCAATACAATCCGGCGACCTTGACAGCAGCGATACCCTGAAAGTTAAAAGCCTCATTTCAAATAAAGTCACCCACTTTTTTGCGGAGGCTTATGCGCTTACGCAGCCATTTTCGCCCCATAAGTCGGCCGCTTTGGATAAAGTTACCATAGATCTGGAAAACATAGTTCTGCCCAAAACAGATAACCAGTTGGTTATAGAAGGTGCAGGCGGCCTCATGGTACCCTTGAATGATAACTTTCTGATCATCGACCTGATTAAGCAGCTCAACGCACGGGTAATACTGGTAACCAAACACTACTTAGGCAGCATCAACCATACCCTGCTTTCCATACACGCGTTAAAAAAGTATAGCATCCCGGTTATGGGCATAATATTTAATGGCGACAAGGATATCTATTCAAAAAGTTATATCCTCGAATATTCAGACGTCCCTGATCTGGGGCAGATTCCCGAGTATAAAACTATCAACAAAAAAACTGTTAAAGAGGCCGGTAAGTTTATTACCTTGTAATACCGGCAGCTTTCATAAACCGATATTTTGCCGGTTTCGTAAACATATATTATGAAAAATATTACTGTAATTGGCTCCGGCACCATGGGTAACGGCATTGCCCACACTTTTGCCCAGCATGGTTTTGAGGTATCTTTGGTTGATATCAGCGATGATGCCCTGAGTAAAGCCTTACAAACCATCAGCAATAACCTGGACAGACAGGTAAAAAAAGGCACTATTACCGAAGATACAAAAACCGAAACCCTAAGCCGCATCCGCGTTTTTACCGATCTGGCCGAAGGCGCTCAAAATGCAGATCTTGTAATTGAAGCCGCCACCGAAAACCAGGAGATAAAGCTTAAACTGTTTAAGCAACTCAGCGAAATCTGCAGCGATGCTGTAATACTGGCATCCAACACATCCTCCATATCTATCACCAAAATTGCTTCGGCCACTAAAAAGCCGGGGAACGTGATAGGCATGCATTTCATGAACCCGGTACCTGTAATGAAACTGGTTGAGGTGATCAGGGGTTATGCCACAACTGATGCCGTTACCGAAACCATCATGCAGCTTTCGCGTACATTAGGTAAAGACCCGGTAGAAGTAAACGATTACCCAGGTTTTGTAGCCAACCGCATTTTAATGCCCATGATAAACGAAGCCATTTATACCTTATATGAAGGCGTTGCCGGCGTTCAGGAAATTGATACGGTTATGAAACTGGGCATGGCCCACCCGATGGGTCCGCTGCAACTGGCTGATTTTATTGGTTTGGATGTTTGCCTGGCCATTTTAAAAGTACTGCACGATGGCTTTGGCAATCCTAAATATGCCCCTTGCCCTTTACTGGTAAACATGGTTACAGCAGGCCATTTAGGAGCCAAAACAGGTAGCGGTTTCTACAAGTATACAGCAGGTAGCAAAGATCTGGTGATAGCCGATAAATTCAGTACCTAAACACGGTTAAACTTTTGATGTTGGAAGTTGTCAATAGTTATTATACTGAACAACTAAAATACATCTAAAAATGAAAACCATTGCTAAATTAGGAATAGTACTTGCTTTAACAGGCTCATTATTTGCATCATGCGCTGGCCAGGCTTATGTAACCGAACGTCCCGTTGAACCTGTTTATATACGTCCGGTAGCTCCCTATCCTAACGCTGTTTGGGTACCCGGCGAATGGGTTTGGCGCGGTAACCGCTATGTTTACCGCCAGGGCTTTTATGCAAGGCCACGCTACAATCATGTATATGTACAGGGCCACTGGCAGCCAACTAACCGTGGTTATGTGTGGGTGAGAGGTTATTGGAGATAAGCCCCCCGGCCCCCTAAAGGGAGTAATAGCCTATCATTAGACAGCGGAAATTTTATTGATTAACAAATCAAAAATAGATCGATTGTCACGATGATTGTATTTGAAAGTAAATTCATCCAGGTAAGCTTGTAGATGCCTGGATGATAC